>MDJB01000016.1 GCA_001752465.1 Haemophilus quentini | reverse complement strand
AGCTTGTGTTGAATTTGAACAGATGGATTATCGCTATCCATTCTCTTTAATGTAAACTCAACCTTCACTGTGCCTTGCTTGTCATTATTTAAAACACCTAATGCAACCTCTGAAAGAGCTGTGGCGAGTTTATTTTCAAAGATCCCAGCGTCAAGCTCTTCAAGAAACTCGTGTACGTTTGTTTTTGCCATTTTTATTTCTCCTATTTAAATAAGTGTTGTAGTGGTTTTGCCATTTCAAAACACACTTCATCTATCATTCGCAACGGTTTCACATGCCGTTGTGTCTCTGTACTAGCAAATGTGTTTTGAAATGTGATATTGCGTTTAGCTTTTCCCACCGACTGGCTTCGTTTGTCATTACCGCAATATCTCACACTCATTGGTGCAGGGCTTTTAATCTGCAACTGGCGATTTTCACAAATGGCATTTCACGAGTGTGTTTTTTTATCCAAATTGTCTAAAATTGTGATGATAGTCACTTACTTAACGAATATTTTTAGTTATTATTGCAATCAACCTTGCTATTTTTGAAAGCGGATTTTCTGGAATTTGTATTTCACATTTTAATTCGCCGTCATATATTGCTTGGGACATTGCCTTTATTTTTTCTTTGGCTTCTTCCGGGTTATTTGCGTAAACATCGCATGCCCATTTGGCGCCTTGGAAGTAATAATGGAATAAATACTTTTTCATTGAGGAACCCCTTATGAAATTTGAAACTTATGTGGACTCTCGCATTGAATGGCGATGGCGTCTAAAAGCGGATAACGGTAAAATCATTGCAGATAGCGGGGAAGGCTATAAAAACTACACTGATTGCTTACACGCTATTGATTTGGTTAAATCTACAAATCAATCAACTCAGGTTGAAATCCTCACTTAACCATAAAGCTCCGAAAGGGGCTTTTTTCATCACAATTTTTAAAGAGCATCGAGATTGTGTATCTCGTTTTGATGACATTGATTTTAAGTTATCTTAAACTAATAAGCAACAAAAATTTAAGATTTTTTATTATTTCATTTAAGTGAACTTAATTACATGGACAAAAAGCCACTTTGTGGCTTTGATTTATGCGTATTTTTGAGTGTATTGAAGTGCGGTTTGGAGAGAATTCAGAAAGGATGTCACATATTGTGGATTATTTTGCAGCCAGTTTTCGTATAGTGACTTATTTTTGATAAGATGCTGGATTTCTGGAGATTGATACCATTTCTTAAATAGCTTTCTAAGCGGAGGCTTTTCTTTTACTACATCGGATTCTCTATATTCATTAATGACTTGAACTAAATCAAATTTTTCCCCTGTATCAATATCTAATCTCATTGTGATATCTAATGAAGTCTGCAATGAGATGATCGTTGATTTGGGTATTTCATTCATTTCCCAAAACGAATCTTCTTCATCTTTATTTAGTAAGTACTCGAATAGTAACTGATCGGGGGGGAGTTCTGTTGGCAAGCATACTACATTTGTATTGTTGATGAGATCTTCATCTGTGCGATTATCTCCATCAAGAATAATAAGTGATTTTTTCGTAAACTCTGGAATATTATATTTGATAAATTGTTTGTAGTTTTTACATCCTATATATATTTCGTCAAGTATATTAAGTTGTTTTTTAATGGTACTATCATTACATAATTTATGTAAAAAATCTCTTGCCTCTTGATCTTCGGTATAAACATTTATGCCTTTTGGCGATGAAAGATATTCATCTGGAATGCAGTCTTTTATATCCGCTTTCATTTTATCTATATCTGAAAGCAGTTTTATTCTTCCATACGCATTTGTTAGATAATGAACCTTGAAATTATTTTCTTGCTCTTTCCTTTTACTTGATTTGTAAAGTCGCTCCATTATCTCAATGGAATGAGATGTAATAATTACCTGTAATTGCAGTTCTTTCGAGTACTTTTCTAGTAAGTTAAGTAGTCTAATTTGTACCGCGCAGAAAAGAGCTGAATCTAGTTCATCAATTAAAATAATCCCCCCTTTATAATTATCTCCCATGTCCTGTTTTAATTTCTTAAACGAGTAAATTGCTTGCAATATCTGGCCAATGTTATCTTCTCCCACTGATACCGATTGATGATCATAACTGTCAGAATGAGCGACAATAGAATTTACTATACCCAAGGTTGTAGTTACTTGAGAAGATCTTTTGGCAAGTATATTGTTATTATCTTTCAAAAAATCTTTGATGTTGTCCTGAATAAATTTTTCATTTTCTTTTTCTTCATATTTTCTTTCTGAAATAGGAAACATTCTTTTCAATCCAAGATAAATTACTGGGTGAGTTACCGCTCTGTCAGTATCTTGGTTATTTCTAAGTCTAGAACGTGGGACCAGCTGCCCATTTTTATTCGTCTCTTGAGTTAGGCGTAACTGTAATTTATCTAGATAAAGCTGATTAATTGCATCATAGACTTCAATGTTAATATCCATTGTGCCTGTAAGATCATACTTTTCAGATAATCTAAAATGTTCCGTTGCATAGGATATAAACTTTTTCCCTGTTAATGTTTTATAGGGAATATTTAAGAATTTTCCTTGATCATCTACTTGAGAGTAATCTTTATTAAAAGAAAAACATTGTGCAATAATCCCTAGTATTGTGGATTTACAAGTTCCATTTCTGCCAGCGATTAATGTAATGTTATCCGCAATAGATAAGTCAATTTCCTTTAGCCCGCGAAATGATTTTATATATATTCTTTTTATCTTAGTGAGCGTTTTATCTTTTATCTCTTTAGGGATTATTATTTCTTCTTGAATTGGTGGGGCATATTCATTTATTTCATTCAATAATATTTTAGGAATTTTTCGTTTCTTTATAACTTTTATCGTTGAATCTTTTCTTTGTCTATTAGAAGTTAAACTCAATGTTTTCATTTTTTCAATCATCCCCTTACCCATAACTTATCTCTTTCTTCTGTAAATTCGATGCTCCACCATCGTTCCTATAATTGATATTTGTTGCTTTAAGCTAGACATTTTAGGGTAATCTGAATTTAAAGGAATTAATTCAAATTGAGTTCGACCATATTCATCTATTTCTAGGGGGCGATATTTTTTAAAGGTTGCTTCATAATCTCCATTAACTGCAACGACAAATTCTCCTGCAACAGGTTGCACCTGTGGATCAATAATAATGACATCTTCCTCTTTAAATTCAGGCTCCATAGAATCCCCAATTATAGAAAGCGCAAAAGCATTTTCAGAAACATCAAGATCTGTAAAGACATAATTAAAATCACCACAACTTTCTTTAAGATATGATATTCCAGACCATTTTCCTGCTTGAACATAGCTAATTAAGGGGATTTTACTTCCACCAATGCTTGCTGGTAATACATTTGACTGCCCATTACCACGCAATAACCAGCTAATATCACATTGCAATACGGTTGATAAGTCTAAGATATTTTCAGAATTTGGCTTTGTGGTATCTGATTCCCATTGGGATATTGCCACATTTGAGACACCTTTAATTGCATTAGCTAACTCTTTTTGTGTCAGTTTTAACTCTGTTCTTCTACGCTTAATGCGCTCTCCAATTGTTTCATTGTTCATTAATTACTCCTTGTTTATTAAGCAATCTTAACCTTTATTGCATTAAAATTCCTTTAATGATAAGATTTAAAGTAATCTTAAATTACATTTAAGGAATCTTATGTTTAAAGATGATGTTATTAAATTCTTTGGCAACTCTAGAAAACTTGCCAGAGTTTTGAATATTAGTCCAGCCGCTATTTCCCAATGGGGAAAGGTAATCCCTGAAAAAAATGCATATAAATTGCAATACTTAACTAAGGGTAAGTTAAAAGTCGATTCGGATCTTTATTCAAAAGACTTGAAAAAAGTCTAAATCTTCCACGAAAAAAGAAAACCATAAAAACAAGGCAAAAATTATGGCAATGAAGAAAGTCATTATGGAAATGATTGAGAAGATACCTGGCGGCAAAAGTGCGGTTGCAGGGTTTCTCGGATTTTCAGAGGCTGAGCTGAATAACCGCTTGTATCACACAAAAGGTCAACGTTTTAAAAACGAAGAATTGATCGCATTGCAGCTTGAGTATGGCTGTACTGATTTTATCGAGGAGCTTTGCCGAAGTGCTGGTGGCCATTTTGTACCGGCACCAGTAGCGAGCGAATTGGACTCGGTAGAAATCTCAACCTTGCAACTGCGTGAACTGTCCGCGCGTGGATTGTTGTTTGAGGCGTTAGAAAAAGCGCTGGCAGACGGTGAAATCACAAGCGATGAAGAAGACACGATCCGCAAATTATTAAACAAGCATTTAGCAACAACACAACACTCAATCGAGTGCGTGATCTCGCTAAATAAACGGCAATAAAAAACCACGGCGGCAACCGTGGTTCAACTATGGAGATTTTATGCAAAATCAAATACAGCTTTATGATACACAAATTCGCCAAGATGAACAAGGGCGGTTTTGCTTAAATGATTTACATCGTGCAAGTGGTGGAAATCCGATTCATGCACCGAGTCAATTCTTACGATTAAAAGGCACAAAAGACTTTGTTCAAGTATTGGATAGCCACAATGCAAATATGCATTCTGCTTTAGAAATCATCAACGGCGGAATGAATCAAGGTTGCTATGCAAACGAGAAAATCGTTTACAAATATGCAGCCTGGATTAGCCCTGAATTTGAAGTAAAAGTTTATGAAACTTTTGATAAGGCGGTGAAAGGTGAGTTAAACCAAAAACCAACCGCACTTATTCCGCAATCTTTTTCTGAGGCGTTGATGTTAGCCGCTCAGTTACAAGCAGAAAAAGAGCGTAATGCGCCTAAAGTCGCTTTTGTTGATCACTATGTGGAAGTAGGGACGAGTAAATCATTTCGTGAGACGGCGAAGATTTTAAAAATGCCTGAGCGCGCATTAGTCAATCGCTTGGTGGAAGATAAATATTTGTATCGTCAATCGGGCGTGCTTTTGCCTTATCAATCGGCGCACACCAAAGATCTTTTTACGGTTAAAACAGGCACCGCTGAACACGGTCACAATTACACACAGACACGTGTAACAAGCAAAGGCATTGAATTTATTGCGTCACGTTATGCTTCGGAGTTGATGCTATGAGTATGCGATTAATGGTTCAAGCAATGAATTGTAAAGTTGGTAATCCTGCTAGAAAACTTGTGCTTTTAAAACTCGCTGATAATGCCAATGATGATGGAATTTGTTTCCCAAGTTATCAATACATTGCCGATAAATGCGAGATGACCCGACGTAGTGCAATCAATCACATTGAATATTTAATCAAAATGGGATTAGTAAGCAAAAAAGAACGTAAAAATAAAGATGGTTCCATCTCAAATTTATACTTTTTACACCTTGAACAAGGTAGTGAAAATTTTGCACTGGGTAGTGAAAATATTTCACTAGGTAGTGAAAATTTTGCACCAGGGGGTAGTGAAAATATTTCACCCAGAACCAGTCACTCTTTAGAACCAGTCAATGAACCTAAAAAAACTACGCAAAAAAGCGAATCCGAAATTTTGCTTGAGCGGTTTGGCATAACAGAACAACTGGCGAAAGATTTTATCGCACACCGCAAAGCCAAAAAGGGCGTAATTAATCAAACACAGCTAAACCGTCTGCAAAAACAGGCGGACAAGGCTGGGATTTCGATTTGTGAAGCGGTGGAAATTTGCATCGAACGCAACTGGCAGGGATTTAACGCATCGTGGGATTGGCGTGATGAGAAACTGCGACCAAATTTACCGCACTTAGGGCAATCACACCCCAACAAACCCAAATTTGACGATACGCAGACAGGCTGGTCTGCAGGAATGAATTTCACAGTGGACGGTACGCAATGGCAAATTCCATAACAGAAAACCAAATTAACACGCTCCCGCGAGAACGAGCACAGCGTGCGGAAGAGACGATTAACTGGCTCTTTAACGAGCTTAAATCAATTTTTCCTGGTTGGCGTGCAGCCTTTGAAACCGAAGCGGATTATCTCTCTGCTAAAAAAACTTGGTTGCGTGTGTTGGCACGAGAAAAAATTACGAGACCTCAGTTGGAGAACGGGATTTGTGAAGCGGAAAAATCGCTTGATAAATTTTTACCTAGCGTAGGGTTGTTTGTTTATTGGTGCAAAGCCTACGACTATCACGCACTGGGTTTACCGAACGAAGCGGAATTATACCAACGTTATAACACTTTCTTAGGCTATGCCCGATTCAATCGGAATGAATTTCAATATCGTTCAAAAGTGGAATTTTGGTTGCTTAAAAATCTGTACGAAAAGTGCAAGAAAAAATCGGAAGAGGACACGTTGAAAGCTATTCCGAAATTACTCACAGAAGCGGCAGAAAAAGTGCGGTCGAATTTTCCTTTTGAGGATATTCCAAAGATGATTCCAGTAAAACCAAGTTTTTACGATAAAGCGAAAGCTGATAAGGCGCGCGATAGCTTGATGGCAACGATGAAAGGGGCGTTGCAATGACAAGCTACAAATGCCCGAAGTGCGGTGCGGAATTAGAGGATTTTTATACGCCAGATTATTTTATATCGAGTAGCGAATGGGATGACGATCGTTTTCGCTGTAACGGTAACTTAATTGAGCCGATACCGTTTCCGCAGGTAAGTAAATACAGCGCAGTAAATCGAACAAAATCTTGCGGTTATTTTGGGTTAGAAGATTTAGGTGTGGAGTATAAAAAATGAGTTTTGAAGAACATAATAATCGCAAGAAAGCGAATAAGTTTGCTGAGTACATCACAGGTGAATCTTTACGCCGATATTTGGCTGGGAAAGTCGAGAAATACTTAGGTAAAAATCCAAGTGTTTTTGATGGTGCAGCAGGCAGTGGACAGCTTGAGCAATTCATTCAACCAAGTAAGTTTATTGCAGTAGAAATTCAATCGGAATCATGCGCAGCATTAGCCAATAATTATCCAGATGCTGAGATTCATAACACGAGTTTTTTCTTATATCAAAGTGAGCCAAAAAGTGATTGTGTAGTGATGAATCCACCATTCTCACTTAAATTTAAAGAACTTGCCGAAGAAGAAAAAGCGGCTATTCAAGCGGATTTTCCGTGGAAAAAATCAGGTGTGCTTGATGATGTTTTTATGCTGAAAGGATTAGCCAATGCGTATCGTTTTGGGTTTTTCATTATGTTTCCAGGTATTGCCTATCGAAACACCGAAAAAACACTCCGTGAAGTTATTGGGAATCAATTAGTCGAGTTGAATTTGATTCAAAACGCTTTTGAAGATACGCCTATTTCGGTGCTTTTCTTGGTGGTTGATAAAACTAAGTCGAACAACAAGACATACCGTGAGTTGTATGACTGTGCCACGAATAAAATAATTAACGCTGATGAATGGCTAATTGATTCTGATAAATGGGACACGATATCGCCACCCGAACCACCGAAAGAAAAAATCGATCCAATGAAATTAGAGTTGATGTCGCAAGCTCAATTAAAAGAGCAAGTGAGAACTCAAGTTCAATTTAGCCGTTTGGTATTTGATTTAGAAGGCTGGCCACGTGAAGAATTTGAAAAATTCTGCGATGAAGTCTGTGCATTGATTCAGGAAGAGAAAAAATCAAATCGATTTTTATTTGGCTGGGGCAAATGATGAAAGATTTTTATATTCACCGTAGCGCGTATCACGACGGATCAACAAAAGGCTTTCGCCACGGTATTAAACATAAACGGCACGATTGCTTTCGTGGAGATGTGCGGGTGCTGCAACGTGTTAATGGTGAAATGGTGCAGATTTCTCGCGTGCGAAAACGCTTTAAAACCTATGAAGATGCGTATGCGTGGGCACGTGGTGTGGAGTATCGGGAATGATTATTCCAATGATGAAAAAGGTTGGTGGGTATATCCGCATGGAGAAATAGGTTAATGGCTTGTAGTGTTGATGATATTAAAAAGGCGCACGGGAAACGAACTGAAGGGCGATTAAAAATTCAGGTGATTAAGTTACAAGGCGGTGTGCTTGCACCACTTGATGAGCTGGAATCAGAAGAATTGAAATCATTAAAAAATGGCGAGCAGTATGAAATTGAAATCATCCGTACACGTAATCCCGCTTTTCATCGTAAGGTATTCGCTTTTTTTAAGTTCTGTTTTAACCATTGGGCTGCAGATAAAACAGAATGGGAACATTTTGATGAACGCAAGCAATTTGACACCTTTCGCAAGCATCTAACGGTATTGGCGGGGTTTTACGAATCTACATACAACATTAAAGGTGATTTGCGGATTGAGGCGCAATCCTTGAGTTATGGAAACATGGAGCAAGCGGAGTTTGAAAGCTGTTACAAGGCGTTAATTAGTGCCGCAATCAAGCATATTTTTAACGATACAACCGATGAAAATACGTTAAATCAGTTGTATGCGTTTTTTGGGTAATTATTGCCGTAGCTCTTTTTGTGAGGCAATCGCTAAAAAGTGGCTGCGGTCTTTGTAGATTGGGTTGCTTGCCACACGGCTATCAATGCGTTTGATAAGGTATTCAGGCAAGCTGATATTAATACGGTGGCGTTTGCCTTGATATGCGGAAATATCTACATCAAGCAACAGCCAAGTATCGCAATAGTTGAAATCTTCTTGCGTTTGGTAGTGACGATAGCCTTTGTCTTGAAGCGCGTTGATGTCTATTCCGTCTTCAAACATCATTTCTAAGATGGAATGAATGGCATCAGTCACCTGCGTTGGGATTTCCTCAAGGGTATCAGCGGCACTAAAGCAGGAATATTCTTCAGTAAATAATGCTGGCACCGTAATGCCGTAGGCTTCATTTTCGTTTGTTGGGGTTTCAATGCCGATAGTGAATAACATAGTCGCTCCTTGTGGGTTAGCTCGGCAGAGCTATAGAAGCCCTGCCGATTTTTTGATGGATCTTAATGTGCCGATGGGTACGTGTTGTTTTGGATGCGGTACGGGGAACGTCTTCCCTGTGATGGGCGATTGCCAGATTTGATGATCGCCTTTACCGTGCCTGACAAAAGTACAACCTGCACTTTTAAGTTCCTTGATTAAGTCGCTGGATCGCATGCTTCCTCCTTGTCGTCTTAATCACGATAAATTATACACAAGTATACACACAAGTAAAGGATGAAAATGAAATTAAACGATGACGAGATTTTAGAGTTAAAAATTGTACTTTGGATTGTAGCGGTTTGGGTGATTTTTAATATGGTGTTTGGCTAATGGCGAAAGAGTATAAATGCAAGGTCTGCGGCAAAGCGTTTATAAAAACCTTTAGCTCAACACAGAAAGTGTGCTCGCCTGAATGTGCGATTAAATTAGCACGAGATAATGTGCAAAAAGCACAAGAACGAGCAGAAAAGAAAAAGCAAAGGGAACGTAAGGCTAAATTAAAAAGTCGTTCAGAATGGCTAAAAGAGGCGCAATCAGTATTTAATAAATTTATCCGTTTAAGGGATAAAGACCAGCCTTGTATCAGTTGCGGTCGGTATCATCAAGGACAATATCACGCTGGGCATTATCGGAGTGTGGGAGCATGCCCTGAATTAAGATTTTGCGAGCTCAACGTACATAAACAATGCGCACCCTGTAATGACCATAAGAGCGGAAACATCATCGAATATCGAATAAATCTCGTCAATAAAATCGGTGCGGATAAGGTGGCTTGGTTAGAACGCCAAGACCACGAGCAAAAGAAATACACCATTGAAGATTGCAAGGCGATTATTAAGTATTACAAGGCAAAAATTAAAGAGCTGGAAGGAGAGTAGAATGTCGTATAGCGTTGAGAGAGTGTTGGAAAAGTGGGGTAATTGCTGGGGTAGAGACAGAATTGGCACAGAATACCCAAGCACCACAATTTCTATTCCTGTTTTACCTACCGTGCGCAAGGCTCACATTCGATTCTTAACGGATGACGAATGCTTGAAAATTGAGGAGCAGATAATGAATCTTCACGAGGATAGTTTGCTGCAATACCAAATCTTAATGGCACTATACGTTCAACAAGCGAAAGAGCGAGATATTTGTACCGCACTTCATATTTCCCCTGCGCATATGTATCGTGAGCGTGCTAGGGGTGTAAGATTCCTAAAAGGTGCATTTACTGGGGCGAAGATTAAATTTATGTTTTTGGGGTAGGGAAGTGCGGTCGATTTTGACCGCATTTCTTTTAGGCGAATCGAGATTGTTGCACTTGGAATTGTAAATTTAGGGCTTTCATTACTTTCATTACAGTAGCAAAAGTAGGATTACCAGTGCCAGATAAGGCTTTATAGAGACCTTCTCGGCTTATCCCTGCATCACGAGCGATTTGGCTCATGTTACGCGCACGAGCTATGTCGCCAAGGGCGGATAAGATAAGCTCAATATTGTCTTCTTGTAGAATTTCATTAAGGTAAAGTTGAATTTCTTCTTCAGAAGTGAGGTGTTCTGCCACATCAAAGTCTTTTAATTGTTCAGTCATAATCCTAGCTCCTGTGTGAGAAGTTTTGCTTGTTTAATATCTTTTTCTTGTGTGGATTTATCTCCGCCACAAAGTAAAATCACTAATACGCCATTCTGGTTTTTAAGATAAATTCGATAACCTTGACCTTCATCAATCCGTAATTCAAAAATCCCATCATTCACGCTTTTGATGTCACCAAAATTGCCGAACTGTAAGCGTTTAATTCGAGCGTTTATTTTTGCTTTGGCACGTAAGTTTTTTAGTTTACTTAGCCACGAATCAAATGTAAGAGTAGTTTTGATTTGGATTGTCATTGTTAATCCTTATCGATTGCTTTGACGTTATTTTAGATAATTCCCATAGGGTGTCAAGTACAGTTCACAATAAAATATAATTTTCATGCTTTACATTCTCCAAATTTTCCTCTACTTTTTTATAAAAACACTTGATTACTTGCAAGTGAAAGTGTACTATATTCGGTAGGTTACGGTTTTAGCGCATAGCAAACGCAAGAAAGAATTTTACAGCCCTGATCGGAAACGGTCGGGGCTTTTTGTTTACAGTAATAGCTCCTTACCTTGTTAGACTTTATTGCGCGAGAAATCGCACGGGGTAAGGCCATCTATCACAAGCTCACGTTAATACGTGGGCTTTTTTTATTGCCTAAAAAACAGGTGGGAGAAAATATATGCCAATTAAAGAGCCTGATGTGTGGGCGTTAATATGGTCTTGGTTGCAAACAAATCTTAGTTCTAGCTCAGCACAGAGTGCTTTTTGGGCGTTATTTATTTCTCTTTTAAGATTTGGGTTTATGCGTAAAAAGCCAGCTATTCGTTATGTTTTAATTGATGCGGCTATGTGTGCATCTATTGCTGGCGTAGCAGTGCCTATCTGCACTCATATTTTTGGGCATAGCGAATATTCCTCATTTCTTGGCACGATGATTGGTTTTATTGGTACTGAGAAAATTCGCGAATTCTTATTTAAATTCATTAATCGGAGAATTGAAAAAGATGACAATGATGATTTCCGAAGTGACATTCAATAAAATTTTTCCGCACGCAGTTAAAGGTGTTTATCAAGCTATTTCAGCACAGATAGAAAAAGCAGGTTGTGTAACTAAGATGCAGTAAGCGATGTTTCTAGCGCAATGTGGACACGAAAGTGGCGGATTTACAAAATTTAAAGAAAATCTAAATTATTCTTGGCTTGGGCTTTCTAAAACTTTTCGTAAATATTTCCCAGACTCACTTGCAGCGAAGAAATATGAGCGTAAGCCTGAACTTATTGCTAATCGTGTTTATGCTAATCGTTTAGGTAATGGCGATGAGAAAAGTGGAGATGGCTGGAAGTATCGTGGTCGTGGACTGATTCAGATTACAGGTAAGGATAATTATGCCGCATTTAGAAAATGGTTAGGTAGAGACATTGAGCCAGAAGATGTGGCAAGCAATTTAGATTTATCTGTTAAAACTGCTATTTGGTATTGGCAATGCTGTGAATTGGCTGAACTTAATTCTGTAGAGAAAGTCACGCGAAGAATTAATGGTGGGCTAAACGGCATTGATGAGCGTTGCAAGCTCTATCGCACATTAATGGTAACTGATAATGACTAAGTACATTTACATAGCGTTAGGGACTGTTGTAGTGGTTTTGTTTGGTGTATTGCGTTACCAATCAAGTGTTATAGATGAGTTGAACATAACCACAAAGCAACAAGCTCAGACCATTCAGCAGCAATCAGAATCAATCATCCAATTAAAAGCTGATATTGCTGAGAATCAACGTATCACGTTAGAGCTTTCTAAAGCTGAAAACGCATCAAGAGAGGAACAAAATGAAGTCCTTAATTCTATCCCGAAAGCTGAAAAGCAAAGTAGTGTATTTAATACCGCTGCTCCTAACAGTCTTATTAACTTCCTGCGCAAGTAACCCGCAAGTTGTACATTGCCCTGTGTTACCCGTGGCTTATATAGCTCACTTAGACAAAACTTCTTTTAATGGTCGTACTTATGGCGATGTGACACAGTATGCGGTAATCCTAAAGCGTGAGCGTGATATGTGCCTACATCGGATTGACAAAATCCGCGAATGGCAGAAAGAAGAATTGAGCAAATAACATGTTACTACCTAAATCAAAAAAGAAATTGTTAAACGAGGGATACACTCACTACGGCAAGTTGTGGGGTATCCCTATTTATATTGGCAATATAGATAGCGAAGCGCCAATAATTCAGACTGCGAATTTTATCCCTCAGTGGGTTTTAAATATTGCTGATGAGATTTGCTTTTTTATGCTTAGTATTAAGTATAGAGATGACCCGTATTATAATCCCGCTTACCCTATATATGTGGGTAAGCCTATTACTTTAGGTGGTAAAGATGGAATTGAATAAAGGTGATGTAGTTAAGCTGCGTAATGGTCAACTATGCGATGTGGTGTATGAAACACAGTTTGGTAAGTGGTTGCTGGTTGAGCGTACGCATACGGAAGAACCACCATTCACACACTGGCATAATGCCGACGGTAGTTTTTACGCTGATGACGTTAGCTCGTTAGATGTGGTTGAAGTGGTTAATGTTAAATAATCTCATATTGAGAATATAGTTTAATAATTTATAAGGTGAGCAGTACTCACCTTATTTATTTGTAGCATATATATTACATTATTTATAGCAAAATAGAAAATAAAAGGTTTTACATGAAGCGAGACGTGAAAGGTAAAACCACGTCAAACGTCGTGGTTAAATCAAAGATGACAGATAAACAGAAACGATTTGTCGAAGAATACTTAATTGACTTAAATGCAACGCAAGCAGCAATTAGAGCTGGGTATAGTAAAGAAACTGCTCGCCAAATCGCAACTGAAAACCTTTCAAAACCTGTCATACAAGAAGCTATAGCGGAAGCCCAAAACAAGCGCACAACCCGCACACAAATCACCCAAGACGAAGTGATTCGTCGCTTAATTGAAAATGTAGATATTTCAATGGGCAAGAAAGCAACGGTTATCACCATTCCAAGCAAAAGCGAAAATGGTGAAGTGGTGGGCAATGATGTAGCACAGTTTGTGTATGAACCTTCTGCGGCAAATAAAGCGTTGGAGTTACTTGGTAAACATTTGGGTATCTTCAAAGACGGTGTCGATATTACTTCAGGAGGCAAACCATTACAGCCAACTATTATCGAACTTGTCGGGGTAAGCAGTGAGTAAAGTGCAGCTTTCTATTCCTGCCAAATTGATTGATGTATTCAAAGGTGAATGCCGTTATCGCGGTGCTTATGGTGGACGTGGCTCTGCCAAAACACGCACCTTTGCTTTAATGACGGCTGTTTGGGCGTATAAGCGAGATATGGCAGGCGATAGCGGTGTGATTTTATGCGCCCGTGAGTTTATGAACTCATTGGAGGAATCTTCACTTGAAGAGGTAAAACAGGCGATTCGCTCAACAGAATGGCTGTTGCCACATTTTATTATTGGTGAGAAATTTATTAAAACCAGAAGCGGTCGGATTTCTTACGTTTTTGCAGGATTAAGGCATAACCTTGATAGCATTAAATCCAAAGCCCGTATTTTGCTGGCGTGGGTAGAAGAAGCGGAAACCGTCAGCGAAATGGCGTGGCAGAAATTAGAGCCAACGGTGCGTGAGCATCAATCTGAAATTTGGGTAACGTGGAACCCTGAAAAACGAGGTTCGGCAACTGATGAGCGATTTCGACAGCATAAGCCTGAAAACAGTAAGATTGTGGAAATGAACTACCACGACAATCCGTGGTTTCCTGCTGAGCTTGAGCAAACACGTCTGGCGGACAAACAACGTCTCGATGATGCTACTTATCGTTGGATTTGGCAAGGTGATTATCTCGAACAATCTGAAGCACAGATATTCCGCGATAAGTTCAAAGAACTGATGTTTACACCGCAATCTGATTTCAACGGTCCGTATTACGGATTAGACTTTGGTTTTGCGAACGACCCGACTGCTGCGGTGAAATGCTGGGTGTTCAACAATGATTTATATATTGAATATGAAGCGGGCAAAGTGCGGTTAGAGTTGGACGAAACGGCAGAATTTATCACACAACGTATTCCTGAATTTGCTCAACATAAAGTGCGGGCTGATTCAGCTCGACCAGAGTCGATTAGTTACCTTAGACGACACGGTGTGCCGCAAATTGAAGGCGTGAAAAAATGGCAAGGCTCGGTTGAAGATGGTATTGAGCATATCAAGTCTTACAACAAGGTGTACATTCACCCGCGTTGCAAAGAGACGCTCAATGAATTTCGCTTATACAGCTACAAAATAGACCGTTTGTCAGGTGATGTGTTACCACAGATTATCGATGCAAATAACCATTACATTGATGCATTGCGGTATGCCTTAACGCCTTTGATTAAGAAACGAGGCGATTTTAAACAAACCAGCCTCAAACTCTATTAAGGATTCACTATGTCAGTTCATCTTCCCACCGCTGAAATGGTGGAATTAAATAAGAAATCCAAAATCATTGATGATTTACTTGGTGGCACGGCAACAATGCGAAAAGCCGCACAAACCTACCTTTTCCAAATGGAAATGGAAGAGCCCGATAGTTACCGCAAACGCCTTGAGCGTTCGACCCTTTACCCCGCCTTGTCGGAAACGCTTTCCCAAATGACAGGGCGTGTGTTCTTTAATCCCATTGATGTGGCTAATGTAACAGAAACGGTGCAAGCCCTTTTTGATGATGTGGATTTAGCAGGCAATAATTTAGATGTATTTGCCTCTCGGTGGTTTTATTCTGCATTGGCTTATGGTTGCTCGTTCGCTCTGATTGATTTTACTCGTGTTGATGCTGTAAAAAGTCGAGCAGAAGAAAAGTCATTGAATGCTCGACCTTATTGGGTACATATTAAACCGCATCAAGTACTGGGCATTAAAACCGCACGAGTAAATGGTAAACAAGCGATTACTCAATTCCGCTATGTTGTAAATGAACAGGTTGAGGATGGCGAATTTGGCGTGAAAACCGTGAAACGCGTTTATGTGTACGAAATCGGTAAAGTGCGGAAATTTAGCGAAGCGGAAGGCGAGTTTCGTCTTGAATCGGAATTGCTCCTCACTGCCCAAAATCGACCTCTTGATTTTGTGCCTGTCGTGCCATTTATCACAAAGCGTAACGAACTCACCAATGCCATTGAGCCGCCTTTAATGGAGTTGGCGTATTTGAATGTAAAACACTGGCAGTCTCAATCGGATCAGGACAATATCACTAACATTACTCGCGTACCGTTGTTAGCGATTTATTCCAATGATGAAGTGAAACAGCTTGCTATTGGTGGTAGCGCGATTCATTTACCTGTTGATAGCTCAATGCAATTTGTCGAACATTCAGGACATGCAATTGCTTCAGGTATTGAAAGCCTGAAAGATTTAGAAGAGCAAATGAAAACCGCAGGGGCGAAGTTGCTCACTAAAACCGCCTTAGCAATGACTGACAGCCAAGCCCGTGATGAAGCAGGCAAAGAAATTTCCCAGTTACGTTTACTGGCAAACCGCTTTGAAGATGCTATTGATTTAGCTTTGGAATATACAGGACATTGGCTTGGCATTGCTAAAGAGCAAGTGGGTAATGTACAGATTTCTGGCAACATTGAAAACGATCTCGACCCTTCTGCTTCAATGGCAAGTGTGATTCAGTTGCGTAATGCTGGCGTGATTTCGAATCAATCCACCTTTGACGAGGCCAAACGTCGTGGCTTATTAGCCGACGGCTTAGAATGGGGCACAGAGCAAGAACGCTTGCAATCGGAGGGAATGTATTTTGACCTCGAAGAAACATCAGAAACAAACGCTTAGACAACGCATTGCCCACGCTTTAACTGACCGCAAAATCTTGCATTTTCGCTATGATGCTCACTTGCGACAACAGGTGTACAAGCGGTTAAATGCATTGCAAAAATCGCTGATTAACCGCATCAGTGCTATCGGTGTCGAAGCCTTACCCGCTAAAAAACTAGATAAACTGCTCACCGAATTGAAATCAGAAATCGCAAAAACGTATCAAGAAACAACCGCTTACACGCAAGACGAGTTAAGCGGTTTTTTATGGCTTGAGGCAAGTAAAATTAATCAACTGTACAATGGTGAAGTCGGTTTTGATTTGTTTAATGCGGTATCGAAAGAGCGGATTAAGGCGATTAAAAATGTCGCCGTGATTGAAGGGCAACCACTTGAGGCATGGTGGAATAAGCAACGTGCGGATTTAGCCTTTAAGTTTGAAGGAATTATCCGTTCTGGTGTAGCAGAAGGAAAGCAAAACGGACAGCTGGCAACAGAAGTGCGAGAATTGATGAACATTAGCCGTCGCAATGCGGAAACATTAGTGATTACGGCGGTGGCAAAAGTGGCAGACACTGCTCACGAAGAACTTCGCGATGCAAATTTAGATATTCTCTCAGGTGAAGAGCACCTTTCTACGTTGGATATGCGGACTTCCACAGTTTGCCAAGTGCGAGATGGTAAACGATGGGATTTGGACAAAAAGCCAATCGGGCATAACATTCCCTATAAACGACCACCATTGCACCCTCGTTGTCGTAGCATTCTTCAGCTTGTCACGAAAAGCTGGGAGGAATTAGGCGTGCAAGGAATGGACGAAATGCCAACTAGCACCCGTGCTTCAATGAATGGACAGATAGATGAGCGGATTAACTATGAGAGTTGGCTCAACAATAAAACGGCTGAAGAGAAAGAGCAGGTTCTAGGCAAAGGTAAAGCGGATTTATGGGAACGTGGCGTGATTACGTTCTCGGATATGTTAGATCAGAGTGGTAGACCTCTAACGTTGCTAGATTTGCAAGACCAAGCAGAAATCCCAAAGGCAATTAGGGTGATTAGGCGCGCTCATTGGAGTGAGGAATTCAAAGCCAAAACAGAAAAAATCTACTATGATTTTGCTAACGAAGGGATTATCATTGATCATCATGGTTTAGGGCGTTTAGGAGAACGATTAGTTAAAGCAAAATTAACAGTCGTTGAAGCAATTCAAATTGTGAAAAATACACCGATTAATTACATTGATAAACGTAATGGTCGGTATGTTCGGTTTAATCAAGAAAGAAAAGTTGCTATTATTCAGTCAAATATAGATGACCAAATAATCACCTTTGAAAGAAAAACAACTCCTAATTTAGATAATTGGAAACCTTATGAATAATTTTCTTGATGTATTAAATAAATTTCTTTTAGCGAATACAGACACTGAACGTGAAGCATTGTATGTTTTGTTACCTGAAACTATCTTAGAGCATAAAAATTTCTTTTATCAAGAAATGTTTACTGATGCTTCTCAACATACGTTTTTTATCATAACTTCTTTATTTATTGATTGGATTTTTGAAATCGAAGATAAGCAAGCAGATAATCTTTCAAAGGAAGATTCCAAATTTTTAGGAAAACTTGAAGATTTATTTGAATATATAGATGATGAAATACCTCAAAACGAACAGTTGAAGATATTAAACCAAACAAAAGAAATTTTAAGTGATTATTTACTTTTAAAAAAGGTTTCTAGATAAATGTTTAAGGATATTATCCTGATGAACGAGAAGTTTTATTTAAAGATAGAACTAAGTTCTTTATAAAAGATCGCTATATGAATGGTAATGTTACCGTAATTGAAGCGAGGGAATTATAAATGTCAGTGCTTGATTTACCTTTAGAGGAGCAAAAACGGATTGCGAAAGAGGTTTTTCAAATGCCTTTTGAAGAATGGATGGAAGATATGAAAACTTCTTTGAAAGAGGCAAAAGAGTTTCAAAAGAAACTTGAAAATTACAAACCGACCGAAGAAGAAAAGGCTCGTAAAATAAAAGCACTTCGAGAAAATCCCAATGCTATTCATTTCTACCGTAGAGTAACTGATAATTACAATTTAACGGTGGAAGAAGCGATTGAAGCCATTAGACGTAGTTAATAAAACATTATATTGAACCGCTTACAGCAATGTAGGCGGTTTTTTTATATCTAAAATAAGGGAAAAATGATGAACTTACAAAAAATTGAAAACTTTAATCAATTTGTCCAAGTTAAAGGTAACAAAATTATTACTGATACATTAACCATCGCACGCGTGTTTAATAAACCGCATAAAGATGTATTGAAAGCAGTGCGTGATCTTAATGTTCCTAAGGAATTTGGTGGGCGAAATTTTTCGCTCACCTCATATAAAGATAAATGGAATCGTGAAAAACCAATGTACGAAGTCACGAAAAACGGCTTTATGTTCCTTGTCATGGGCTTTAACGGACGAAAAGCTGATGCGTTGAAAGTGGCATTTATTGAAGCCTTTGACTACCTCATTACTCAAGCCAATAAATCAAGCTATCAACTTTTGGAAGAATATCAGCGACTTTGCCTGAATAAACGAATGGAAGAAGAATTTGCAAGCTATTGCGGAAAAGGCTTAAATCGTTGGAAGGGCAAAAAGCCGAATATTAAACAGAAAATGAAATCACTTGAAGATAAAATCCAAATTAACTTGAATCTAATGATTGATGAAAATTTGTTAACGAATAAATAAACCCTGAACATTTATAGCGTTCAGGGTTTTTTATTACCCCAAATTCACCGCACTTAATGCGGTTTTTTTACGCCTTGGAAAAGGCACAACCTTAACTAACTGGAAGGAAATCCAATATGAAATTAAAACTTGATGAAAATGGGCACGTGGCTGTTGAAAACGGGATGCCTGTGTATGTTCACGAAGACGGGAAGGAAATTCCGTTTGATGCCACAAAAGCCACAGCCAAAATTGCAGAGCTTAACAGTGAGGCGAAAAAACACCGTGAAGCCAAAGAGCAGGCGGAAGCAAAACTCTCGGCATTTTCGGGGATTGACGATCCGAAAGCAGCAATCAAAGCCTTGGAAACGGTGAAAAATCTCGATGATAAGAAGTTGATTGATGCGGGCGAAGTGGAAAAGGTGAAAGCAGAAATGCGTAAAACCTTTGATGAACAACTGGCAGAATCCAAATCTCAAGCTGAAAAACTGCAATCGCAATTGCACGCAGAACTAATTGGTGGTTCGTTTGCTCGCTCTAAATATGCCGCAGAACATTTAAATTTACCTTCTGATGTGGTGCAAGCCTTCTTTGGTAAGCATTTCAGTATTTCAGATGAAGGTAAAGTGGTGGCGAAGTTCGCCGATGGCAATGAAATTTACAGCCGCTCACGCCCAGGTGAAAAAGCCGATTTTGAGGAAGCATTAGAGGCGTTAGTCGGTGCGTATCCAAATAAAGATGCGATTTTAAAACCATCAGGTACATCAGGTTCAGGTATTGGCGCGGGAACAGGCGGTAGCAATGCCCCTAAATCCTTAGCCGAATGTAAAACCGACGCAGAAAAAATTGCGTATATGCAACAACATTCATAATCGGGTGCAAGAGATTGCACCTTTTTTATTTACGGTGCAATCGCACCATAACATAGGAGCTTATTATGGCTTTTGACTTACAAGTCTTCAACAAACAAACGCATTTAGCGTTAACTGAAACCGTCGATCAGGATATTGGAAAATTCAATCAAGCTTCAGGCGGAGTGATTACATTGCAAAATGCGCCAACACAAGGTGATTTTGATATTCGTGCGAGCTTTAAAGCGATTCAAGGCTTAGTGCGTCGTCGTAATGCTTATGGCAGTGGTACAGTGCAAGCGAAACGCCTAGAGCAATTACTCAATGTAGCAGTAAAAGTGGCTGCAGGTACGCACCCGATTGAGTATGAACCGCAACAATATCGTTGGGTATTGCAAAACCCAGAATTGGCAGCCATTGAAATTGGTCAGCAATTAGCAAAAGCGCGCTTAGCGGATATGTTGAACACGGCAATTCTAGGTGCCGTTGCTGCGATTGGCGGGCAAACTACTGCAGTGTTAGACGACAAGAAAAACGCCCCGAATTTCCGCACGCTCAACAAAGCGGCAGCATTATTTGGCGACCGCTCCAGCGCATTAAAAGCGTGGATTGTTCATTCAACCACCTTACACACCTTGTACGACAATGCCTTAACTAACGCAGAACGTTTGTTTACTTACGACAACGTGAGTGTGATGCGCGATCCATTTGGTCGCTTGTTTGTGGTCACGGATAGCCCTGCGTTAGTTGATAGTACCGCTTCAGCCTATAACACTCTAGGCTTGCAAGAAGGGGCGATCGTGGTAAGCGGTAACAACGATTTCAATAGCGAAATGCAACCGAAATTAGGCGGTGAAAATATCGCAGCAGTTTATCAAGCAGAATGGACTTATAACTTAGGTATTCTCGGTTATGAATGGGATATGACTGCAGGCGGTAAATCCCCCGACGACACCAAGTTAGGGGCATCAGCCAACTGGCGTAAAACCGCAACTTCATTGAAAGACACCGCGGGCGTATTGGTTAAAACCAAGTAGCCATATCGCTAAAAAAGCACCCCCAAGTAACGAATTACTCGGGGGTTCTTATTTCCCTTGCATATTAATTGCAAAAGAAAATAACTGTGCGAAATTGTACCAAAACAAAATTGAAGATTCTTCTAAATAAGGAGAAAAAATGAGCGCTTATGTTTCTGTAGAAGAAGCTGATGCATATCATAATCTCAGAATGAGTGCAGAAATATGGGGGGCACTAAGTGCAACAGAAAAGGCTCGCCGACTAGTCAATGCATCGGATTATATTGATAGTGGCTATATCTATTTAGGAAAGCCATCTGATAAACATCAATTACGAGCCTTCCCACGTAATGGGGATACAGACGTGCCAGTAAAAGTAAAAAATGCAGTCTGCGAATTAGCTTTGGAAGAAAATTTAACTCAAAATCCAGCCGCACTTAAAAGTGCAGTGAAAGTTGGTGAACTTTCTGTAACGTATTCTTATCCTTCAGCTGCAAACGGTGTAGAGAATCAGCGATTTAGTTATGTGGCTCAGTTATTGAGAGAGTTTGTTCGAGAGAAAGGCGCTATGCGTAGAGTATTGCTTGAACGGGGGTAAGAATGGGATTTTATGATGAGTTGGCTGATACTGCAAAGACCTTGTTAACCGAATTTGGGGTGCCATGTAGTATTGAACAAAACATTACCAGTGATTACAACGTTGAAACAGGTGAGGCAACTCGACGCAAGCGTCGCTTATTGGGTGTTTGTATATTTAACCAATTGGCCTATGACTTTCCTCAATTCCAAAGTTCTGGTGTTTTAAAAGGTGAGGCAAGCTTAGTTCAACAAGGAGATGTGTCTATTACGTTAAGCCTATCATCTCCTCTTTCGAGAGAGGAGCTGCTTTTAAGTGTACTCCTTGTTAATGGAGAGCGTTGGCAAATTGTGAATTGTCAGCCATTAAAACCATCTGGTATGACGATTTATTACAAGCTTCAGGCAAGGTTAGTAAATGGGTAAATTTGTAGCTGAAATTGATGCTTTTAGAGAACGAACGATGCAACGTGCAGATATGTTGGTACGGAAAATCGCATTGGATACATTTAAAAAAGTGCAATCTAAAACGCCTGTCGATAGCGGGCAGTTACGTCGGAGTTGGACAGTCTCGGTGGGAGAAGCGCCATCTGTATTTAATGGTTCTAATGAAGTGATTAACAATGCAAAATTTGGTAATACGCTTTACATTGCGACGGATAAGCCTTATGCCTTGACACTGGAATATGGTTTATACCCTAAACCAGGAGGGCGTAAAACAAACAATGGCTTTTCGATTCAGGCTCCAAAAGGCATGGTGAGGATTACTGTGCAAGAAATGGAAGCGTTATTAAAGAAAAGTAAGTGGTGATTTTAGATGAAACAAATTATTCGGTCTGTATTACAAACACACTTAAACCAATTAGGACAATTTAATACCGCATGGGAAGGCGTTTTAAATACGCCCAAACTACCATATCAAACGCTCCACTTAACTATTTCATCTAGCGATACAGGTGCAATCTCTGATCGGCCACATGCTGAAGAATTGGGTTTTTTGCAATTAACGTTATTTTATGAGGCAGGATTAGGCACAAAAGCCATTGAGGAGCGTGCGACAGCTATTCGACGGCATTTTTACGGTCAGTCCTTTATTAAGGATAACGTTCAAATCATCATACATAAACCGCCACTTATTGGCGGTATTTTTTTAAACGATAATAAACTGGCGTTGCCAGTTACAATCAATTTTACCGCTTATGAACTCTAGGAGGTTATATGGCAAATGCACAAGGTGTAAAACGTAAGGTTACGTTTGCAAAAGAAACAACATTTGGAGTACGTGCTGCAAAAGGTATTGGTAAAGTTATGCCTCGCACAGAAAGCTCACTGAACTCAACATTTGATTCATTCTCAAGTGAGGAAATTCGAGAAAATATGCAACGCTCTCCATCCATTGTTGGATTTGAAAAAGTGGAGGGCGATTTGAAAGGTGAATTGTCTGCAGGTCAATGGTCTGATTTTTTTGCAGCCGCATTGCGAGGAACATGGACAGAAGCGAAATCGCCTGTATTAAAGAAAACTAGCACTGGGGCAGGTGAAAAACAAGGTAAATTACTCGTAATTCCTGAAACTGGCCATACAACTGATTCCTTTACGCTTGAAGACACCTTCGCAGATATTGGATTAAGTCGCATTTATACAGGTTGTCGAGTATCTAAAATTAGCCTAGATATTCAACCGAATGGGATAGCATCGATTGCGGTTACCTTTTTAGGACAAAAAGGCGAGGAGAGTCAAACCGCATATTTTACTGGTGCGCAGGAAGTGACTCAATCAGCTAAGGTTGCAGGCGTAAATGGGCAGCTGATGGTCAATAAAACCAAAGCGGCGTTGGTTACTGGTTTGAAGATGGACATCGATTTGAATGCATCTAGTGAGGCGGTACTGGGCGCGAAATACGCACCTGACGTGTTTATTGGCACAGTGGCAATTAGCGGATCGTTTACGATGTATTTCCAAGATAAAACCATGATTGACGCTGTGCGTAGCGGCGCGAATCTTTCTCTTGCTTTAAGAATGGATGCCGAATCAGTCGACAACGGAGATTATTTAACATTCATCTTACCAGGCGTGAAAGCGACTTCTATTGAAATTGATGACGGTGCGAAAAACCTTATTCAAACCCTAAACTTTGATGCTTTCCCCGCGATTTATGATGCGGAAAGTACAATTGATGATGTATTAAAGAAACCAACAACACTCATCGTTCAAGATTCATTAGCCTAAAGTGCGGTGAAATTTAGTCATACTTTATAGAAAACAAACCCCGAAAGTTCATCACTTTCGGTTTTTTTATTTCAATCCAATTCATAAGGAAAACACAATGGACTTTTCTAAATTAAATACTGTTAAAGCCTCTGAAAATACTTATCGCTTTGAAGTCACTCACCCGATTACTGGGGAAGGAACTGGAGCAATGATTGATGTTTATGCCTCGCAAAGTGATGTTGTACAGCGTTTCCAATCTAACGTCTTACGCAAATTACAAAAGCAAGAATTTGAAAACCAGCGCACCCGCAAACCACAATTTAAAGAACTCTCTGAATTGAAATCGGAAGCTCTTGAAAACGCCATTGTGCGCGTAGCTAGCTGGGAGAATTTAGAATGGGAAGGAACCACTCTTGAGTTTACCCCCGCCAATGTGAAAATGCTGCTTACCCAGTGTCCTTGGTTAGCTGAACAAATTATTGAACAGTCAGAAGACTTGGGAAATTTCTTGAAGGCCTGATCGAACATCTCTACGAGTTTGCTCAGGCAGAATTTCGTCTTGATAAACGACCAGACAATTCCAAAGCGACACAACGCGAGCATCTTCAAGTTATTGAGCAGCAATTAGGTATAACGCCCGAAGAGCTAAATAACCCTCCGCCCAATATCGCGGTGGGTTATTTGCTTGAGTATTTTTATGCCGTATCCTCCTCCCGTCAGTGCGGAATGTCCGCTAATCCTATTACTTTTAGTGAAATATTGGCATGGTCTCAATTGGCTAATACTTCATTGGCAAGATGGGAGGTTGAGGTGATTAAACGACTTGATATATTGTGGTTGAATATTCAAGCTGAATAGCTCAAGGTTAGGCTTGAATCCTTAACTAAGGAATGAATATGAAAGAATTTACTTGGCAAGCCGATTGGAATATGAAGCGGAAAAAAAAGCCGAATGTAAATACAATTCGATTTGGTGACGGTTATGAACAGCGACAATCAGATGGCATTAATAATAACCTAAGAACCTACGATGTAGTCTTTAGTGGTTCAGAAGAAAAGATCAAGGCAATAGACATGTTCCTTGATGAATGTTGTGGGGTGACAGCCTTTTCATGGCAACCTTACGGAGATAAAAAAGGATTGTTTACCTGTGGTGAATGGGATGAAACCAAAAAAACAGGATATAGCACGCTAACAGCAACCTTTAAGGAAGTTGTTGCATAGAGGTAAATTATGGCAAATTTCGCACAATTAGGCATAGAGTTACGTTCTATAGGGGTTGATAAAGTTAATCGTGATATTCGTTCGGTGACGGATAACGCAAAATCTACTGAGCGCTCAGTGCAATCTCTTTTAGGTGTAATGGGTAAATTAAAAGTCTTAATGACAGCTGGATTGGGAATTCAAGGCCTTGGGCAATTTATTCAAATGTCCGACAAAATGAAAACCCTTGCTGCCCAGGTGAAATTTGTCACGAATTCATTTGAAGAATATAAAGCTGTTCAAAGCCAGCTTTTCTCTATTTCACAACGTACTCGTGCTGATTTAGAGGCGACAACCACAATTTACGCTCGTTCTGCTCGAGCATTGAAAGATTATGGTTATAGCCAAGAGCGGATTCTAACTTTTACTGAAACGTTAAATAAAGCGATGGCAGTAGGTGGAGTGGGCGCACAAGAGCAGGCGAGTGCACTTTTCCAGCTTTCACAAGCATTAGGTTCAGGTCGGTTACAAGGTGACGAGTTCCGTACTATTGCTGAAAGCGCACCCATTATTTTAGATGTTGTTGCGCAATATATGGGGAAAACCCGTTCAGAAGTGAAACAACTTGCTTCTGAAGGTAAAATCACCTCTCAATTGTTATTTGAAGCTATTACAGGCGCAACTGAGAAAATTTCAGCAGATTTTGAAAAAATGCCTTTGACTTTTGGTCAGGCAATGACTCAATTGAAAAACCAAACACTTAAATTTGTTGATGATGTCGGTAATCGCAGTGGTATCTTTGATGGGATGGCTGCATCTGTCTCATTTTTAGCCAAAAATATTGACTATCTTTCGGTGGTGATTGGTTCGGTTCTGTTAGGACAATTAGGTAAAGCCTCTGTAGCAGGGATTAAGTCTGTATTAACTAAACGGCAAGAGGCTCTTGTGGCTTTAGAGGTTGCACAGGCTACATCTGTTCAAGCTACGGCTGAATTAAGACTAGCACAAATACAAATGCAGTCTTTACGCGCCCAATTAAGTTTAGCTCAATCAGAACAAACAAGAATGGCGCTACGTGGTCAAATGGCTGCCCAAGCCTCTCAACTTACAGTATTAATGAACGCAGAGAGAGAGGCAACAGAAAGGGCGGCGCTTGCTAAACAAAAACTATCTTTGGCTGGGCGAGCATCAAGTGGTGTTTTAAGTCTATTAGGTGGACCTATTGGACTGGTCACTACTGCGCTTACTTTGGGAGCGGGGGCATTTTATACCTGGAAACAAAATGCAGAGCAAGCCAAACAGGAAAATCTTGATTATGCGAAAAGTCTTGATGTGACAAGTGATGCATTACAAAAATTGACCGCAAATCAGCTAGAAGCAATGAGCGCAAAATTGAAGCGTTCTATGGCAGAGCAGAAGAATTACATACAGTCTTTGATTGAAGAAAAATCAAGAATGGAGCGCGCATTATCGATTCAAACTAAAAGTATGGATGAGGGGAACCTTTGGCAAAATCAATATGCACTGAAACGCTATAATCAACTTCTTGAAGATTTAAAAATCAAGAAAGGCGAAATAGATTCAGCTAATCAGCAGTTAGCGAAGTCAGAGCGAGATTTAAAATCTATTGGTGCAGAGGAGTCAGTTCAACGTTTGAAAGAGAGCGTAGAAAAGCTCTACCCTGAATTGCAATTTAATAAAGACAAATTTGTTGAGTTAAAACTTTCAACAGAAGACTTTAAAGATTTGTTACCAGACGCCAATGGTAAAATCTTAGGGATGGCTGATGCATTAGCTCAGGCGGCGCAAAAGGCAAGATTGCTACTTAGCGGTGTAATTGGCGTAAAAGAAGAAACTGCAGGTATTGGCGCAGATGCTCAAAAGGTTATTGACGATCTTCGCCTTGATCGAAAAATTGCTAATGCAAAAACGCCACAAGAAAGAGCAGCGGGAGAAACAGAAAAATATATTAAACGGCTTTCTGAGCAAGGCAAATATAGTAAGCCTGAACTTGATGCAATCGAAAAAGAATATCAAGCCAATGCGTTAGCTAGAGAGAATAGATCTAGCGGGGCAAAGGGGAGAGGGAATAAAGTTGATTATGTCAAACAGTACACTGATCAAGTGACCCAACTCCAACAACGCCTAGCGGACATAAAAGCCAATCTACAAGATGGTGGAATTAGCCAATATCAAGAGTTAAAAAAACTCACAAACGATATTGCTGCCAATGGTGAAAAATATGCGCACTTTGGTGCAGAAGGGCTTGCTAATCTAAAACGCCTTGCCAGTGAAATTGACAGTGGGCAGCAACAAGTTGCAATCCGCGATTTAGGTGACAATTACAAAGAGCAGATTGAGGCTCGACAATTTGAATTGACGCTTATTGGTCAAACAAGTGAAGCGGTAGATCAGTTACGTTTTAATCATCAACTAGAGCTTGAAACGGCAAGATTGCGCAAAGGCATGACGCAAGAAAATATTGCCTTACTTGAGCAGACAATTGATGAAATTAAACGCTTAAAAGAAGAACAAGCTAAACAAACCGCAGAACTAAAAAGCGATCCAGCGGCTGGATTTAGAGATGGTTTCCAAAAATTCCAAAACACAGCGGAAGATGTAATGGGCAACGTATCTCAAATCACGTTAAATGCGTTTAATGGAATGTCGGATGCCGTAACTGATTTCATATTAACAGGCAAAGGAAATTTCCGAGGCTTTGCGCAATCAGTGATTAAAGATATCACATCAATGATTGTAAAGATGATGATTTTTGCATCACTCAAGGCAGCATTTGGAGGAACATCTATTGGCAAATTTTTCGGGCTTGACTCAAAATATACTGGTGGACTCGTTGGATTTGATGAAGGGGGATTTACTGGCCAAGGAGGAAAATATACGCCAGCTGGTATTGTTCACAAAGGCGAATATGTCTTTACCAAAGAAGCAGTAAGCCGTTTGGGTGTGAATTACCTGGATCAGCTCAACTATCAACGCAAGGCTAAACCACAGGGCTACGCAAACGGCGGTTCAGTGGGTGGATACGCACCAAGCACACCAATGAATGCGAATAATCGGGGCGTGAAGGTAAATATCATCAACAACGGTGAGCCAACAAACGCCAATGTGGAAACCAAAGAGACCAGTGGCGGCTTAGAAATTACTGTGGAATTAGTGCAAGCCATTGCTCGAAAAGAGGCAGGAACAATAATGCAACAAAATATGCGACCAGGTGGAATGTTCGCCTAATTTTAGGCGAATTTTCCATTTTGTGATCTTGTTCAATGTTTTTTAATTTTTTCAAAATATAATATTCCCCATACCCGTTATGTGGAGAATATTAATGAAAAAATTATTATTAATTGCAGGGCTAGGCGCAATTCTTGCCGGTTGTGCTCAACTGACACAAGAACAAATTAAAAATGCTGACTACGGTCAATATCCGACCAATTATGAACGCATAGTAAAAGAGTATTATGAAACAGTTGCAAAAGATCCAGACAGCCTGAAATATAAAGAAATCAGTACGCCAGAAAAGTCATGGGTAAATGATTTTGGCGATCATAAATTTGGTTATATGTCATGTGTTACTGTAAATGGTAAAAATTCATATGGCGCATATGTTGGGTATGAAACTGACGGCATTTTGATTAAAAACGGAAAAGTAATTCACATTATTAATAATATAGATCAGTACAATAGGGATTTTTGTAAAAAATAATAGCAAAATTTATTTCTCTTTAACTATAAAGCCCCTTGACTACAAAGGGGCTTTTTTATTAGTATGTTTTTCAAGGCTCGTAACCTTTACCAAAAGCGGAAGTCCGCACCCGACAGCATAGCGGTTTTTTTTATGCGTGAAATTTATCAACCTTGTTTGTTTATTGCCATTAAACATTCATTGCGCATAACCACATCTTATCTATGCCGAGTGGGCGGAGAATACAACACCCGAAAGGGGAATAATCCCGGTCGACTTTTGGCGGTTTACGAACCACTCGGCGCCCTATTATGGGTAAACATCGTAAATATCCAAAAGGAGTCAGAAATGGCTAATCAAATCTCAACCCAAACAATTTCATTCAACAATCAATCATTAATTACAGTTGAACAAAATGGCAATCACTATGTTGCTATGAAGCCAATTTGTGAAAATATCGGCATTCAATGGGAATCGCAATACAATCGAATTAGACGTGACGATGTGCTAAATTCAGTTATATTCATCATGAATATGACTGGAAGCGATAGTAAGAATTATCAAATGATCTGCTTACCAATCGAATATTTAAACGGTTGGTTATTTGGTATTGATATTAATCGTTGTAAACCAGAAATCCGTGACACATTAATCAAATACAAAAAAGAGTGTTATCAAGCGTTACATGATTATTGGTTTAATGGTAAAGCAGAGCGTAAAACCACGGTAGATGATCGCACAGGCTTACGCAATGCTGTGAATATGCTCGTGAGCAAAAAGGGATTAATTTATTCTGACGCTTACCATTTAATCCACCAACGCTTTAATGTGGAATCAATCGAAGATTTAACATTAGAGCAGTTACCGCAAGCGGTGGAATATGTGCATAGAATTGTGCTTGAGGGTGAGCTTATCACTGAACAGAAAAAAGATGAGCTATTCATCCGTGAATTTACAGAGCATGACCTACAACAGCTTGTGTGGGCGTGGTTCGCTTTATTGCGTGGCATGGAACTTTGCCAAGTGCTTCACCCAGCATTAAAACAAATTGGCTCGCACTATGCCGCACCAGTTCATGACATTGCTTACGAATATCGCAGCACTCTCCGTCAGGTCCATAACGTATTGACACGCATTACAGAGCAATTTGAGTACGAGAAAGGCAATAACTGGCGTGTCTTAAAATATCTTCGAGCCTATAACCCTAAAGCAACAGGATTTCAGCTAGACATCCTATAAAACAACGAAAAATCCGACCGCACTTTTCCAAAAGAAATCCGTGCGGCGGATTGCTACACCCAAAATTTACAAAAAAGGACAAACTATGTTCAGAATTTTACTTGTGGTGGCGTTGTTATGGGCCACCTATCATTTAGACTTAAATCAAGATTGCGATGGGTATATTTGCCAAGTTGAACAGTCTTATCAAAAGTGATTATAAATTGACTTAACCCTAAATTTGCATTACTATTTCTAACAATAGCTGGATTGTAGCAATGCAGTTCGGCTTTTTTATTGAAATTTTACAACCCGCTTGAATTGGCGGGTTTTTTATTGCCTGTAAGATAGCGATGTACACGTGACAAGCGGTGCTTCCTTTCTCCACTCACTGCTTCTTACAGGCCCCTTTTTGTGGAGAAAGCAGGAGAAGATATGCAAACATTAACTGCAGAATTTTTAGGTAAAGAAGTTACTTTAGTGGATAACAACGGCGTGGCTTATGTGGCAATGCGTGAGATTGTGGAGGGAATTGGTTTGGCGTGGAAACCACAATACAAAAAACTAACTGACCACAGTCAAAAATTCAGTTGTTACCATATGACCACAACTGGTAAAGACGGCAAAAAATACGAAATGCTTTGTATGCCAATTAAAAAATTAAACGGCTGGTTGTTTAGCATTAACCCAAACAAAGTGCGTGCCGATTTAAAAGAACGCTTGGAAAATTACCAAGAAGAATGTTTCTTAGCTTTATGGGATTACTGGACAGAGGGTATTGCTCGCCGTGATGAAGTCAAAAACAAGTTGGCATTGTGGCAACAAAAGAAAGCCGAATATACGCAACGAGCTGGTGAACGGGGAAAATTATTGCAGCAATGCAAATCAGAAAAGCAAGCCCTTGAGCGTGAGCTTTTACAAATTAAACAGTTAGATCTTTTCGTGAACTTATAACCGCACTTTCTGAACAGACTGTGCGGTTTTTTATCGGGGTAAAAATGAGTATTTACGGACAACTGCAACAATACGCCTCTCATGGTTGGATAGAATTATTTGAACTCGATCTCACTAAATTTGGCGATATTGTTTATCGTTTCCACGATGGATTAAGTCCATTAGGTCAAGCTATTGTGTGGCAAGGGCTGGAATATACACCTTATCCAGTCAAAGCTGAGGGATTTGCAGTTGATGGGTTAAATCCTGTTAGACCAAGGATTACATTTTCCAACTTAGGAGGGGCGATTACATTAGTCTTGGCAAAATTAAAAGGCATTGAGGGCGCTCAACTTACTCGCAAACGAACGAAAATAATCTATCTTGATGCGGTAAATTTTGAAAATGGAAATTTGACTGCCGACCCAAACGCACATTTACCCGATGATATATTTTATATATCGCAAAAAACATCGGAAGACCATTTAACCGTTAGTTTCGAGCTATTACCTGCCACTGATTTAGAAGGGGTAAAATTACCTCGTCGGCAGATTGTGGCTCAATATTGCACTCATAAATATAAGGGGCAGTTTTGCGGATATACAGGTGATAAAGCAACTTGCGCTAAAACACTTGCTGACTGTAAAGCACATTTTGGTGAGCACTCTGAATTGCCTTTTGGTGGTTTCCCTAGTGCGGCATATATGAGGATTTAAAATGAAACATATTGATGATGCAATAGCACACGCCAAACAAAGTTATCCGCACGAAAGTTGCGGTTTTTTTGTGCTTAAAAATGGCAAATTGCAGTATGTCGCCTGTACCAATTTAGCAGCAGAAACAGAAGATGAATTTTTAATTGGCATAGAAGATTATGCCAGAGCGGAAGGAGTGGGGGAAATTAGAACCGTTGTTCATTCCCATCCAGACGAGAGCTGTTTACCAAGCATTGCAGATCAAGACGCACATAAAATGAGTGGATTGGAATGGTGCATTATTGGACTAGAGGGCGATGAGGTATCTACACATTTTATGCCTGCACTTACAGAGGTGCCTGATTTGTATGGGCGTAAGTTTATCCATGGCATGACCGACTGCTACGGATTTGTGCGTGATTGGTATCGCCAAGAACTGGGTATTAATCTCCCAAACTACAATCGCACAGATGGCTGGTGGGATAATGGTGGCAATCTCTATGTTGATAACTTTGAGGACGCGGGATTTTATCCAGTCAAAGACTTAAAAATAGGCGACATGATTGTGATGCAAATTAACGCAAATGTACCTAATCATGCTGGTGTTTATCTTGGTGATGGTTTAATTGGCCATCACTTATACGGACGACTATCAAGTAAGGATGTATATGGACAATTCTACCGCGAACGAACAACGCACATCATGCGACATAAGGAAAATACGCCTTAAAGGTGAGTTAGGCAAACGCTTTGGTAAAGTCCATAAGCTGGCAGTAAAAACACCAGCGGAAGCCATCCGAGCCTTATGTGTTTTAAAAAGAGGATTTAAAGAGTTTCTCTTAGAATCTGAAAAACACGGAATAGTTTATCGGTTCTTGGTGCAGCGAGAAGAGCTGACAACATCATCTGATGAATTTCAAATGCGGTATGGACCTCAAGCCGAATTTCACCTTATTCCTGTCATTAGGGGATCTAAACGAGGGGGATTATTTCAGCTCATAGCGGGGGCTGCGATGATTGGTCTTGCATTTTGGAACCCTTTAGGGTGGGGAACTTTGGGTGGCGCAGGTTTTCTAGCCAAGGCTGCGACCGTTCCTCTTTTGATCGGGGCCTCGCTTGTGCTTGGTGGAATAAGTCAATTATTAGTACCGATACCAAAGACAAATGGACCACAAGAGCGACCAGAGAATAAACCCTCTTATTTATTTAATGGTGCGGTCAATACCACAGAGCAGGGACAACCTATTCCATTATTATATGGGGAATTAATAGTTGGATCTGCTGTTGTATCGGCAGGTCTTACCGATAAAGAAATTCCTATCAGAACAAACTCTACATCAAACAATGAGACTAGAGTAAAACTTAAATTTAAACGAGTTTCGGAGTGATAAATGCAGATAATCGGAAGAAAAGGCGGTGGGAAAGGTGGTGGAGGTGGCAGATCACCAGTTGAAGCGCCAGATTCGCTCAAATCTTGTTCCTATGCAAAATTTATTGATGTTATTTCTTGTGGAGAAATTGAAGGACCGGTAAATGGACTAAACTCAGTCTACTTTGGTGATGTACAGTTGCAAGATGAAAAAGGCAAATTCAATTTTAATAATGTTGCTATTGAGTGGCGACCTGGAAGTGTGAGACAAGCACCGTCAGAAATTTGCCAAACCAATGAAGTGACAACAGATGTTAATACCGAAGTAAAAAAAGACAAACCTATCACCCGCTCTATTATTGCACCAGAAGCAGATATTGTTAGAGTAACCATTACTGTACCTGGATTAAGCCATCAAAATAAAAACAATGGAGATATTAACGGTACAAAGGTTGAGCTAAAAGTCGAATATCAAGCTAACGGTAGTCAGTGGATAGATGCAGGTAATATCGTTATCGAGGGTAAAACCACATCATCATATAATCGCGAACATAGCTTTAGATTAACAGGCGAAGCTCCCTGGAATATAAAAGTGACGCGGTTAACTGATGATTCAGATAGCCAGGTTTTACAAAACAAAACCATTTTTTCGAAAATCACAACGGTTTTTGAGGAAAAATTAACTTATCCTGGTGTGGCATATGTCGGCGTGCAAATAGACGCTGAGCAATTTAGCTCAATCCCATCTCGTGGATATCATTGTCGTGGCATCAAACTAAAAGTGCCCTCAAACTACAATCCAGAAACTCGAGAATATAGCGGTGATTGGGACGGCACATTTATTGTCAAATACTCAAATAACCCTGTTTGGATTTATTTTGATTTACTCACTAACGAGGAATATGGGGCAGGGGAATACATCAAAGAGGATATGCTAGATAAATGGTCGATGTACCAAATAGCAAAATACTGTGATGAATTAGTCCCTGATGGTTTTGGTGGCCGTGAACCTCGATTTACTTGTAATGTTTATATCCAAACCAAACAAGAAGCCTTTAAGTTGCTACGGGATTTAACATCGGTATTTAGAGCAATGAGTTATTGGAGTAGCGGTACTCAAATGCTCGTCCAAGACTCACCCAAAGAGCCTATTTATCAGTTTAATAATACCAATGTTATCGGCGGTAAATTCAGCCGCTCAGGCTCGAATATTAAAACTCGTCACAATGTTGTATTAGTGACGTGGAACGACCCGAAAAAGTACTTTAAACAATCTGTAGAGTACATCGAGGACTCGGAGGCGATTGTTAAGATGGGGTACATATCCCAAACGGAAGTTGTGGCATTTGGCTGCACATCGAGAGGGCAAGCGAGACGACTAGGGAAGTGGCTACTTTATACTGAGCAGCACGAAAGCGAAGTTATTACGTTTTCTTGTGGGCAAGATGGTGCTATTCCTGTACCTGGCGAGGTGATACAAGTATCTGATGTACATCGTTCAGGAGAGAGACGCGGTGGGAGAGTTAAAGACGGCTCAACAACAAACCGAATCATCCTCGATGCAGAAGTTGAAATCATAAAAGAATCAACGATTAGCATTGTGAATGAAAAAGGGGAGTTAGAACAAAGAGCAATTACACAACGTGGAAAACTCACTGAGATTGAGGTAAATCCAGGCTTTACATCGGTCACAGAAAATAGCACATGGATTATTGCTAGTGCAGACATAAAACCCGAGCTTTACCGAGTCATCTCAATTGTTGAAGGTGAAAATGGATCCTACACAATCAGTGCATCTGATTACAACCCCTCTAAGTTTGAGCATATCGAAAATGGAAATGAACTCATTGAATATGACACAACAAACAATACGCTAGATACTGGCATTAAAAATGTAGTGATTACCGATGAGATTTATCGTGGACTTGGTGGGAGTATCCAAACCAAAATTGTTGTAAGTTATGAGCCTGCTACATCGCTCACATCTCGATACCAAATCGAATATCGAGAGGGAAATGGTAACTGGAAACAGATGGATCCAACAACCTTAACATCAGTTGATATTCCCAACGTAAAAGATGGTGTGTTATATCAAATCCGCATCAAAACAAGCAATGTATTAGGTGTATGGTCCGATAATCCAATCCAAAACTATGAGCCAATAGGGAGATTACGTCCTCCGCATAATGTTTCTAATTTAAGACATAAGGCTATTGCTCAAGAAGGAGCTTTTTTAATTTGGGATTTATCGCCCGATATAGATTTAGAGTATTACGAGATTAAAAAAGGCGACACCTATGAAAGTTCTAAACCAGTTGGGAAAATCAAGGCAAACGAATTTAATCTTGGTTTTATTCACGCTGGTGAGCATAAGTATTGGCTAAGCGCGGTGGATTCATCCGATGTTCGCTCTGAATCGCCCACTGCAGTAACGTTTAATATTTCAGGTGGACAAGTAGAAAACTTAGTTGCAGAAATTGTCGGCGATGAAGTTTTGATGACTTGGGGTGAGACAAAAAACAACTCTTTTTCGACTGAGCTCTACGAGGTTAAAAAAGATGATGACGTGCTGGCTTTAGTTAAAAGTACATCATTTAAATTTAAGGCTGATTTTAACGGCAATAAAAAATTTACCGTTACTGCAATTGACTTAGGCGGAAATCGGAGTGAATCCGCTCAAGCGCAGCTAATTGTCCATCGACCGACACCTGTCTCTATATCTCAACAAGTTATCGATAACTACGTCATGTTGCGTTGGCAAAGTGCCAAGGCTACCTTGCCGATTGTCTATTATGAGTTGCGGAAAGGGGAAACAATAGAAAATTCAGAGTTTATCACAAATATTGATGGGTTAGCGTTTCCACAGTTTGAAACTGTAGGAGGGTTATATAAATACTGGATTATTGGTGTTGATAGTGCAGGTAACAGAAGTGAGCCGCAATATACGCTATCCAATGTTGCGCAACCGCCAGATTATATCCTTAAATACGACTACAACAGCTCGTATGATGGAATTAAAAATGGGTCGGATAAAATAGATGGCAAGTTATATCTACCAGTCAGACGAGATACATGGGCAGAGCATTTTAGATCCAATAATCTCGCTACTCCAAAATCTCAAATTAATAGAGGTTTCCCGTTGTACCTCCAGCCAACAGGCGAGAGCGGATATTATGAGGAGGAAATGGATTACGGCACGGTATTAGCATCATCCAAAATTACTCTTACCCCTAAGGTGATAAGCTCTGGCAGTTATGATATTAACTATCATATAGCAGTAAAAGAAAACGCTAAAGATAATTGGCGCGAACACGACCAACAATCCGTTTATGAAACCAACTTTAGGTACGTTAAGTTTAGAATTACAGTGAGCAATGCACAGAAACCTGTCGTAATAGAGTCACTTAATCTAAAACTCGATCAAAAACAAAAAACTGACGGAGGAACCGTGCAGGCAAATGCGTCAGATATAAAAGGCACATGGGTAAACTTTGCAACGGAGTTTATCGATGCATCGGTCCCAGTTTTAACACCACAATCTAAACAACCACTTTTTGCAACATCTGACTTTAAGGATGAGCCAAAACCTAAAGGCTTTTACGTATTTTTATTTGATAAAAATGGGAATCGTGTAAGCGGTAAAGTTGGCTGGGTTGTAAAAGGAGTGTAAAGGAGCAAAAATGGCAGATTTAAACAAACCAACTGTCGATAGCGAGTATACGCAATTCCCAACCGAAATTAGAGCCGCCATTAGTGCGGCTTTATCATTTTTGGATGGGGAGCACACTAATATCCCACTAAAAGCAAAACGCTGGAATCCATCGGCAAAAATTTTTGAAGAATATAATGGCACTCAATGGGTGCCCATGGCTACAGAGTATAAATTACCTGTTGATTATAACTCACTCAAAAACAAGCCAACCCCAAACTCTGCTGTTGATGATGAAAGTAATATAACGTTTGCGAGTTCAGCAGCCGTTAAAACTGCTTATGATAAAGCGGAGGAAGCAAAAGAAGCTGCTAGCGCTAAACAATCCCCAGCCACAACCTTAGCGGGCTA
>MDJB01000015.1 GCA_001752465.1 Haemophilus quentini | reverse complement strand
AAAACCGCACGTTTTACGTGCGGATTGTTATTGTGTGTACCTGCAAATGTTATTGGTGATGGAAAGAATACGGTGCGTGAATTGGTCGAGATAAAAAATGCAGATCCTTTACGGGGAGATGGTTCTCGTTCACCTCTCAAAAAGATCGCTTTAGGTGACATAGAATTATTACAGTTAAAAGAACAAGGATTAATACCTGATAGTGTACCTCAGGCTGGTCAAATTGTGCAGTTACGTGCTAATTCTAATATTAGTACAGGTGATGATTCTATTGATATGACTGATAAAATGCATGAGAGTTATAAACAGATTGCTGTAGGGGTTGCTCGTGCGATGGGGGCTAAAGTTTGCGGGGTCGATTTAATTATTCCTGATTTAACAAAACAAGCTGAACCATCCTTAAATTCCTGCGGAGTGATTGAAACTAATTTTAATCCAATGATGATGATGCATATTTTCCCTTATCAAGGTAAATCAAGAAGATTGACTAAGAATGTCATTAAAATGTTGTTTCCAAATATAGAAATGTAGTATCAACTTAAGTTAAGAGATAAGAAATTATCTGCACCCCAAGAGTTGGATTAAACAAACCAACAATTGAGGTACAGATTTTATTATAGGTATAAACACTACACAATCGAATTTAAATTACAGGTTCTCCAATCTATTCTGAATTGAAAAATGAGTATCAGAGAAGCGGCTAGTTTTTATAATATTCCCTCAGACACATCAGTTAGAACCTAGTTGAAATGCATTGAAAAAATGGCATAAATAGGCTGATTCCTTGTAACCTATTAGGACGACCATCTATGAAATAAATATGCCAAAATACCTTCTTCTAAAACGGAAGAAGACTGCTTATGTTTGATAATTTTACAGCTGGAAGCGAAGATAGCTTATTTAAAGGGGGTGAGAATACTCTGATTTTAGGACGAAATCGAACAACGGAAATTATCCAAACGCCAAAGAATTAAACAAAGCTTGTGGTGTCATTTTACATTCAGCTCAAGGCTGGCAGTATTAAATGGCGATTTATCGTCGAATCTTGGCTGAACATGGCATCATTCAAAAGTAGGTCGAGAAAAGGGAGTTGCTTCTTGGACAATGCCGCGATGGAAAGTTTCTTTGGGCGATTAAAAACAGAATGTTTTTATGGCTTGGAATTTACAGTAGAGAAGAGATAGTTGATGCCGCCAAGGATTATTTGGATTACTATAATCATCGACGTCAACTAAAATTAAAAGGACTGAGTCTAATATAATATCGAAAACAATTCTTTAAATAACAGTCTAACTTTCTTGGGGCAGATCAATTTAGACCGCATTTTTGTTTGATTAAGCTTTTTTCAAAAACTCAGATTTCAACATGATTTTGCCGCAATCGACGTTATGATCGCCATTTACTAAGCGGATGTTTTTGAATTTTTTACCTTTTTTCAATACTTCTGATGAACCTTTTAATTTTAAATCTTTAATCAAAAGTACATCATCGCCATCTACAAGCAAATTCCCATTGCTGTCTTTTACGATGAGTTGATCTTCATCGGATTCTTGAATTTCATTATTATCCCATTCATTACCGCAATCAGGGCAAACAAAATTAATTGAATCGTGGTAAACGTATTCACTTTGACATTTTGGGCAATTAGGCATTTGATCCATTGGGTTTTCCTTCTTGATTACATATAATAGGCGCGCGAGTATAGCAAAAAAGATGTCTTTCTCCAAAGCGTGAAAGTTTTTGATGAATTTTTGAGGAAAATGTATGAAAAAACAAATTCTTGCCTTAGTTTGTGGCGTAATGTTTAGTAGTTCAACTTGGGCGCACAATTTGCAATTAGACCAATCTTTACCATCGGTCAAAGTGAATGAGTATGGTGAAATTGTACTTTCTGGAAAAGATACTGCGTTTCAACCTTGGGGTTCTGCTGGGTTAGCAGGTAAAGTGCGTGTAGTTCATCATTTGGCTGGTAGAACTGCAGCAAAAGAGAAAAATCAGCCAATGATCGATGCGATAAAAGCATCTCATTTTAATCCTGCAAAATACCAAACAACGACCATTATTAATGCAGATGATGCGATTGTTGGTACAGGTATGTTTGTAAAAAATGGTGCACAAAAAGGAAAACAGCAAAATCCACATAGCCAGGTTGTATTAGATGATAAAAGTGCGGTGAAAAATGCTTGGGGATTAAATTCTAAAGATAGCGCAATTATCGTGTTAGATAAAACGGGAAAAGTAAAATTTGTGAAAGAAGGAAAGTTGTCTGATAGCGATATTCAGGCTGTTATTTCACTAGTGAATGGATTGATTAAATAATGTAATACAAAGTAAAAATTCCTAAGCCTTTCGACTTAGGGATTTTTTTAATTCTGATGGCGGAGGAATAGGGATTCGAACCCTAGGAGGGCGTAAACCCTCGCCGGTTTTCAAGACCGGTGCCTTCAACCACTCGACCATTCCTCCGTGATTGATGTCCGTAGTATAATGAATATTTTATTGATGTAAACAGAAATCTCATGATTTAAGTTTAGGTGATGATAATTTATTCATTTTGATGAAATTAATTCTATCAATACCATTGACTTTTTTAACTCTACCCCTTACTTTACAGGAGACTTTTTACTTATTTTACAAGGAGCTTTTATGCAATCACGTCTTATTGTGGATGCTCAGCAGGAATCGCTACTCAGCACACATAAAGTGTTGCGTAACACGTATTTTTTATCGGGATTAACAATGGCATTTTCAGCGGTTGTTGCGTTTATTTCAATGAGTCTAAACTTGCCATATCCAAATATTATTGTGTTATTAGTGGGTTTTTATGGCTTACTTTTCTTAACAAATAAATTAGCTGATCGTCCTGCTGGTATTTTGGCGGCCTTTGCTTTCACAGGATTTATGGGATACACCATCGGGCCAATTTTAAATATGTATGTGGCACGTGGAATGGAAGATTTGATTATGCTTGCATTCGCAGGAACTGCAATTGTGTTCTTCGCATGTTCAGCCTATGTGTTAACTACGAAAAAAGATATGTCATTCTTATCAAGCGCAATGTTCGCATTATTTATTGTGCTATTGCTTGGTATGGTGGCAAGTTTCTTCTTCCAAATTCCTGCATTATCAGTCGCAATTAGTGCATTATTTGTTGTGTTCTCTACAATGACTATTTTGTATGAAACGAGTAATATCATCCATGGTGGTGAAACGAATTACATTCGCGCAACCGTTAATATTTATGTTTCAATCTACAATTTATTCTTGAGTTTATTAAGATTACTTTCTATCTTCTCAAGCGATGAATAATGATTGAATTTTGACATTGTAACCCCACTTTTCAGTGGGGTTATTTTTTGGAATAGGCAATGGAAAAACAAATTTTTGAACATGCAGTCAACGTTGAGGAAGAACAATATCAGCCTAAGCAAGAGTTTCATCATGTAGAAACAAAGCTGGATGAACCCTTGGAAGGGGAATTACTTGATGCTCAACTTGAGCAGGCATTGAAACCAAAATCAGGTTTTGGAAAAACGGTATTAAAATTTACCGCACTTTTATTTGGTGCGGCGACATTTGCGCAATCCATCCAGTGGATTTGGGATAGCTATCAACAACATCAATGGATTTATCTTGCTTTTGCTTTAGTTAGTTTAATTGTCATTTTATTGGGGATTAAAGAGATTATTGGCGAGTGGCAACGTTTAGTTCGTTTAAAAAAACGTGAGCAATTGCAACAACAAAGTCAGCAGATTTGGTTAGAAAGTGCAGTAAAAAATGGCGATGTTTTTTCTGTTCATAACGCAGAAAAAAGTAAAGTTCTTTGCTTAGATATTGCAAAATCTCTACGTTTGGAAAATGATTCTCCAGCGGTAATTCAATGGCAACACCAATTAAATGAAGCTTATTCTGCGCAAGAAATTACTCATTTATTCAGTCGTAATGTTTTGTCTACTTTTGATGCACAAGCTAAAAAATTGATTAGTAAAATGGCTGCTGAATCAGCTGTGATTGTCGCGATTAGTCCACTTGCTGTAGTTGATATGTTTTTTATTGCGTGGAGAAATCTTCGATTAATGAATAGGATTGCTGACATTTATGGGATTGAATTTGGGTATTTTTCACGCATTCGATTGTTAAGAATGGTATTGGTCAATATCGCTTTTGCTGGGGTAACCGAAGTGGCACAAGATATTGGAATGGATTGGCTTTCTCAAGATATAACAGCAAAGCTTTCTGCGCGTATAGCTCAAGGAATCGGTGTGGGATTGATCACTGCTAGATTAGGCGTGAAAGCAATGGAGCTTTGTCGCCCATTAGCATTTCAATTAAATGAAAAACCAAAGCTTTCACATATTCAACAGGAATTACTTAGCTCGGTGAAAGATATTGTTCTCGGTAAAAATAAAATTTACAAAAAGGAGCAAGTCTGATGAAAATTGAGGTTGTTTATCAACATAGCGATTTTATTATTATCAATAAGCCTGAAGGTATTAGTGTTCATAAAGATCAAGAAGAACAAGGCTTAACAGAACTTGTTGCAAAACAACTGAATATACCTCAAGTATGGTTGGTTCATCGCTTGGATAAAGTGACGTCGGGTCTATTAATTTTGGCACTGAATACTGAAAGTGCGGCTGAATTTTCACGACTTTTTTCTGAACATAAAATTCATAAAACGTATCTGGCATTAAGTAACCAAAAGCCTAAAAAGAAACAAGGTTTGATTATCGGGGATATGAAGAAATCCCGAGATGGCGCATGGAAACTTTGCCAAACAAAAGACAATCCCGCAATTACGCGTTTTGAAAGTGTAAGCTGTGAGCCTAATTTACGTTTATTTATTTTAAAACCAAAAACGGGGAAAACTCATCAATTACGCGTTGCGATGAAAAGTTTAGGTAGTCCGATTTTAGGCGATGAACTTTATGGTAAAAATACTGAAAAAATTGACCGCACTTATTTGCATGCTGTCCAATTGGAATTTGATTATTTGAATGATTTTATTTCGGTAACTTGTTTACCCTCTCAAGGTCAATTTTGGATTAAATCCAGTGTGTTTGCACAAATTAAGGCTTATCTGGCAAAGCCGTTTTTATCAAAATAGAAATCTCTGTATAATAAAGACAATTTTACTCTTTAATAGGAACAAAAATGAAATTTATCTCTTTTAATATAAATGGTTTACGTGCTCGACCACATCAACTTGAAGCTATTATTGAAAGATATCAGCCAGATGTAATCGGCTTGCAAGAAATTAAAGTTGCTGACGAGGCTTTTCCTTATGAAATTACAGAAAACTTAGGTTATCACGTATTTCATCACGGTCAGAAAGGTTACTATGGCGTAGCATTATTGACAAAACAAGAGCCTAAAGCGGTTCGTCGTGGTTTTCCAACAGACAATGAAGATGCGCAAAAACGCATTATTATGGCTAATCTCGAAACTGATTTTGGTTTGCTAACTGTAATTAATGGCTATTTCCCTCAAGGGGAAAGTCGTGCGCACGAGACAAAATTTCCAGCTAAAGAGAAATTTTATGCAGATCTTCAACAGTATTTAGAAAAAGAACACGACAAATCGAATCCTATTTTAATTATGGGCGATATGAATATTAGCCCAAGTGATTTAGATATTGGTATCGGAGATGAAAATCGTAAACGTTGGTTACGCACAGGTAAATGTTCTTTCTTACCTGAAGAACGAGCGTGGTATCAACGTTTGTACGATTACGGATTAGAAGATAGTTTCCGTAAACTGAACCCGACAGCAAATGATAAATTCTCGTGGTTTGATTACCGTTCTAAAGGTTTTGATGATAATCGAGGTTTACGAATTGATCATATTTTAGTAAGTCAAAAATTGGCTGAACGCTGTGTCGATGTGGGCATTGCACTAGATATTCGAGCAATGGAAAAACCTTCTGATCACGCACCGATTTGGGCTGAATTTAAATAGGAAAGCGAAATGGATATGGCAAATTGGCAGAATTATCGTTCTACCGTGAACGGTATGCCTGCCGTGTTTACCGCAAATATTGAAGATGTTGAAAAATATCACGGTAAAGAGCTCGATAAAATAGTGCAATTCACTATCGCTTATAAGGCAGATGATAAAAGCGGTTTGCCCTCAGAAGTTGAATACGATAAGTTAATTAATCGTGTATTTAAAATTCTGGCGCAATTAACCGCACTTCCGAATGTATTTTTTGCGGGACATTTTATTTGTAATTCCCAAGCGAAAATGCATTTTTATTGTGAGCATGAAAATCTTGTAGTAGAAACCTTACAACAAATTGATTTTGTTAAAGATATTAATGTACAAAAGGATTTAAGTTGGGATACTTATTTTGACTTTTTGCTTGCTTCTCCATTAGAGATTAAATTAAATGCAACGGAAGAGTTACTTGATTTACTGAAAAATAAAAGTCGTGATTTAAGTGATACCTATCTGGTGGAGCATAGTTTTCATTTTGATGAAGAAGAGAAAATGTTTCCTTTCATGGATGAACTTAGTTTAGGGGATTATTCTTTCACGACATTACAATATTCCGCACAAGCTATTCAGTTTAATGAAGATGATGAACCTTATTTCTTGGTGAAATTAGAGCAAGAAATTTCATTAGATAATGGTGAAATTTTTGAACAAGTAGAACGGTTTGAAAAACTGGCTGGACAATTTGCGGGAGAGTATATTGGCTGGGAATGTGATTCTTTAATGGATGCGAACAAGCAGTTGAATTAGGTGTTTGCACATTCACAAGTCATAAAAAGAGAGATATTTATCTCTCTTTTTTAATGTAATTTAACTTTTCGGCGCATTTTACGCATTAATAAAAATACCCATGGCCATAGTATTCCCGACGCTAAAGCCCCAAAGATTTCTTGCCAGTTAAAAAATGCGGTATGCAGGGAGAATTCGACTAAGAAAATAGCTAATCTGACAATAAACACAAACGCAATCACTAAAAGACTTTGAAACCAAAGCGATAAATTTCTGAGTACCAGATAGTTTTTTGCCACAAAATAAATTGTCATAGAAAGGACTAGGGCATGAATACCCAATGTAGAGCCTAGGATTAAATCCCATACCAGACCTAATAAAAATGCCCATCCAATACTGACTTTATTTGGAATAGCCAGAACCCAGTAAAGTAAAACGAGAACTAACCAAGCAGGCTTAAATGCCTGAAAACCAAGTGGCCAGGGTGCGAGTTCTAGCACTAATGCCACCACAAAGAAACTCAAAATAGTGAGCCATTGTAAAATAAAGCGAGTTTGCATTAATCTTCTTCCCTATGTTCTTGTTGTTCGGACGGTACAGCTTCTTCATTTTGTGGTGCATCAGTTGGAATTTCAGGTTCAACCGTTGATTTATCCTTATTTTCTTGAAGATTATCGTCTGTTAATGGGGCTTTTTTTACCTTGTAATCAGCTTCATTTGCTTGGCTTTCTAAACGTTTTTGCACTAAATTACGCACTTCTTCTGGAGACATCGATTTTACTTTAGACATATCTAAATTGCTCGGCCAAAGCAGCAATACATAGCGTAAGCGTTCAAGGGCGGCGAGAGGTTTAGCTTTAACCGTTGCAAAGTAATTTGAACCATCGCGTGACACGCTTTGTACAACCGCTACTGGATAGCCTTCAAGGAAACGGCCACCAAGACCAGACGTTACAAGTAAGTCGCCTTTTTCGATATCCACAGAACGAGGTACATTATCAAGAGTTAGCTCATCAGTATGCCCAGTTCCACTTGCAATGACGCGAACATCGTTACGTAGAACTTGTACTGGAATAGAATGGGTGACATCAGTTAAGAGTAATACTCGGCTCGTGTTCTCCCCCACAGAAATAATTTGACCAATAACGCCTTTTTCATCAATTACAGGCTGGCCTACATATGCACCGTCTTTTTCCCCTTGGTTAATAACAATTTGTTGACGATAAATATCTGTTTCTGCAGTTAAAATTTCTGCAATCTTTTTGTATTCATCTGTGCGTAAAGGGGAGTTTAACAATAAACGTAAACGCTGATTCTCAACTTTGAGTTGATCTAGTAAAAGTAAATCTGCATTTTTTTCACGTAATTGTTCGCGTAACACTTTATTTTCGATTTGTAATTTACTGGTATCTACTAAATTATCTGATACCCCATCTAATACTGTACGAGGGCTATTGGCAAGATAATAGAGACCACCCACTGCAGTTTCCATGGCACTGCGAGCTTTAGTCATTGAATTAGTTTGACCATCAGCTAAGATTAAAGAAAGGGAAGCTGCTATAGCTAATAATAATCGAATGCCAAGCGGGGGGGCTTTACCGAAAATAGGCTTCATTAAGCGTCCTACGTTGAGATAAAAAGATTAAAAGGAAAAGTGCGGTCATTTTAACCGCACTTTTTATTTTTGTTCTAAATTAAATTTCGTCACTAAAAATGTCGCCACCGTGCATATCGATCATTTCTAATGCCTCACCGCCACCGCGAGCAACACAGGTTAATGGATCTTCTGCGATAATTACTGGAACGCCAGACTCTTTAGAGAGAAGCGTATCAATATTACGCAATAGTGCACCACCACCAGTTAACACCATACCTCGTTCAAAAATATCAGCAGCGTGCTCTGGTTGACATTCTTCGAGTGCAGTTCGAACAGCCGCAACAATACCATTTAATGGCTGTTGGATAGCTTCTAAAACATCACGTGAGGTTAAGGTGAATGAACGAGGTGCCCCTTCAGCAAGGTTATGACCATGCACTTCCATTTCTTTAATTTCATCACCTTCTTGAATATAGGCTGTACCGATTTCTTGTTTGATACGTTCTGCTGTTGGTTCGCCGATAATAGAACCAAAAGTGCGACGAACATAAGAAATAATTGCTTCATCAAAACGGTCACCACCAATACGAACTGAAGAAGAATATACGATACCGTTTAAGGAAATAACAGCGACTTCAGTTGTACCACCACCGATATCAATTACCATAGAACCAACTGCAGTAGAAACAGGTAATTTAGCGCCGATTGCGGCTGCCATTGGTTCTTCAATTAAATATACTTCACGCGCACCAGCACCGATTGCGGATTCTTTGATTGCACGACGTTCCACTTGTGTTGCACCAGCAGGAACACATACCAGTACACGAGGGCTTGGACGCATAAAATTACCGCTGTGAACTTGTTTGATAAAGTATTGCAACATTTTTTCTGTAACAAAGAAGTCTGCGATAACACCATCTTTCATTGGGCGAATGGCAGCGATGCTTTTCGGTGTACGCCCAAGCATTAATTTTGCTTCTTTACCTACTGCCGCAATACTTTTTAATGTGCCAACACGATCTTGGCGAATTGCGACAACAGAAGGTTCATCTAAGACAATACCTTGTCCTTTGACATAAATTAATGTATTGGCTGTACCCAAGTCGATAGAAAGATCGTTTGAGAAAAGTCCACGAATTTTTTTAAATAACATAATTATTCCATTCTAAAATCAGAGTTAATTTTGTTTGGCTGAAAAAGTGAAATTATTTCACAGCCAAGCACGCAAAAAACTTTGCTAAATGTACCAAAAAATGTGTTGAAATTACAGTTGTTTTTCGTGTTTTTTATATTAGTTGCCACTGACCTTTATCTTGCAGCGTCAGTTGTTGCTGATGTAAAGATTTCAACGTTGAACGGTGGCCAACACTGATTAGCGTGGTTTTTGGTAGCTCTTGTTTTAATAGTTGATACATCGCAAATTCTAAACCTTCATCCATACTTGCTGTGGCTTCATCTAAGAAGGCTACGGCAGGTTTGTGTAGAATCAAACGAGCAAATGCCAAACGTTGTTGCTCTCCAAGAGAAAGAATACACGTCCAGTCTTGTTCTTTTTCTAATTGTTCAGCCAAATGTCCCAGTTGCACTTTGTTTAATATTTCTACCGCTTGAGTATGTGAAATATTGTCGGGCTTATTGGGATAAGTTAATGCCGACATCAAATTTCCTTGTGGCACATAGGGTTTTTGCGATAAGAAAAGTTGACTGTTTGTTGGGCTACTTACTTCGCCTTCTGCGTAGCTCCAAAGTCCAGCGATTGTTCGTAAAAGTGTCGTTTTCCCTGCCCCCGATTTTCCTTGAATGAGTAAACTTGTTCCTGGCGGTAGCGTAATGTTGAGATTTTCTATCAGTGTGTGACCTAATGGATTTTTAACACTTAAGTTTTTGAAAATCACATCTGTAGAATGATTGTGGATTTGTATTTGTGATTTATGATTCACCATTTCAATGGCATAGCTGAAACTGGTTAAACGATCGAGCGTCGCTTTATACCCTGCAAAACTATCGTAAGTATTGCGGAAGAATGAAAGATTTGCGTGTAACTGACCGAATACTTGTAAGGTTTGCATTAGATCACCCAGTTTTATTTGCTTTTCAAAGTAACGTCCAACTTGAATTAATAATGGAAAAACAATAGAAACTTGGCTTACAACTAAGTTAAATCCTGAAAATTTTAGTGTTCTAAACACAATGATCCACATATTATGAATGACAGCGTTGAATTGTTGATAAAGCTGATTTTTTTCGACTTTTTCGCCTGCATAAAAAGCAATGCTTTCGGCATATTCTTTTATGCGAATTAAAGAATAACGGTAGTTTGCGTTTAAGCGTTCATTAATAAAATTCAACGATATTAATGGACGACCGAGCCAAAATGCAATGAGGGTAGTGAAAATGACATAGCCAAACACTAAGAACACCATCATATGTGGAATTTCCACGCCAAGTACCATCATTGGACCGGCTAATCCCCATAACAAAATCGTGTAAGAGATTATAGAGGTGACCGCATCAATCACTCCGGTGCTTAAAGAAAGCGTGGTTTTTACATAAGATTGAACATCTTGTTGAATACGTTGATCGGGGTTATCTAGATTTTCTGATAAATACTGTGTTTTGTAATAGGCTCGATGTGCCATCCATTTATCAACAAGCTGTTCGTTAAGCCACTCAATCCAGTTGATGACGAAACGTTGCTCTAAATAATAGCTTACTAATGCTGCTGAAACAGAACTTGCGGCAATGACGCAGAACAAGCCCATTTGTTGCCAAAATACATGTTCATTAAATTCTTGCAATGATGTGTACATATTTTTGTACCACTCAGAATGTACAAGGCTGATACGTACGCTGAGTAATGTCATCGCAACAATAAGTAGAAAGAATAGGATAGGTTTTATGCTACGTTTAGGTGAAAGATAACCGCCTGCAAACATCCAAAATTGTTTTCCCCATTGGGTAAAGCGGACTAAAAGAAAAATGCCAAAATTAAAGACGATTGAGGTAATCGCGAGCGTTTGTAAAATCCAAATAAGAGAAGTAATGGCTTCTTGGCCGTAATCCATAAATATTCCATCCGAGATAAAAGTGCGGTGAAAAATAACCGCACTTTTTTGTAAAAGGGTCAAAAATTTTCGGTATTGTAGAGCCTATGCTCAATTTCGCAAGAAAAAATGTGACGAACGTATCATTTTTTGAGTTTGGTTAAGGTTTTCAAAAAATAACTTGGATATAATCCGAAGGAGTTAAATTTCATTTTTAAGGGGTCAATATGAGTGATATTGCAATCACGATTAGTCTTCTTGCCCTTGTTGCCGTAATCGGTCTATGGATCGGGCATTGGAAGATCCGTGGGGTTGGGCTTGGCATCGGTGGTGTGCTGTTTGGTGGCATCATTGTGGCTCATTTCACCAATCAATATGGCTTGCAACTGGATGCACATACGTTGCATTTTGTGCAAGAATTTGGTTTGATTTTATTTGTTTACACTATTGGTATTCAGGTTGGGCCGGGCTTTTTTTCTTCTTTACGAAAATCTGGTTTAAAGCTAAATGCCTTTGCTATTTTGATTGTTTTACTGGGTTCTGTTGCGGTGGTTCTTGTACATAAAATTACAGATGTTCCGCTTGATATTGCCCTAGGTATTTATTCTGGTGCTGTCACCAATACGCCTGCGTTGGGGGCAGGGCAGCAAATTCTGGCAGAATTAGGGGTGCCTCAAACCACTGTGACTATGGGGATGTCTTATGCGATGGCTTATCCATTCGGAATTTGTGGTATTTTGCTTGCAATGTGGTTAATCCGCTTGTTTTTTAAAGTTAAAGTGGACGATGAAGCCGCTCGTTTTAATGCTGAGAGCAGTCAAGATAAAGAAAGTTTACATAATATTTCTTTAAAAGTGACTAACCAAAATCTAGATGGTCTTACGTTAATTCAAATTCCAGGATTTAGTGATGAAGAAGTCGTATGTTCACGTTTAAAACGCGATGATATGGAAATCGTTCCAAAGGCAAGTACTGAGATTCGTACCAACGATATTTTACAACTAGTTGGGGATGATAATTCGCTTGCCAAAATGCGTTTGATTATCGGGCACGAAGTTGATGCACCAACCGTTGCCTATAGTGGCGAAATTCGTTCCGAGCGAGTTGTAGTGACGAACGAAAAAGTTTTAGGTAAAAAGATCCGCACTTTGGGGATTCATCAAAAATATGGCGTGGTGATTTCACGTTTAAATCGTGCAGGTATTGAGCTAGTTCCAACGGGAAATACCACATTGCAATTTGGCGATGTGCTACATATGGTTGGACGCAGTGATGTACTAAATCAAGCCATTTCAGTCATTGGCAATGCACAACAGAAATTACTTCAAGTGCAAATGTTACCAGTGTTTATCGGTATTGGTTTAGGTGTGCTTGTCGGCTCGATTCCATTTTATATTCCAGGTTTCCCAGTTGCGTTAAAATTAGGGCTTGCTGGTGGACCATTAGTGGTTGCGTTGATCTTAGCGAGAATTGGTACGATTGGTAAACTTTACTGGTTTATGCCACCTAGTGCTAACTTGGCATTGCGTGAAATAGGGATTGTTCTTTTTTTGGCCGTGGTAGGTTTAAAATCAGGCGGAAGTTTCTTTGATACCTTGTTGAATGGCTCAGGTCTTGAATGGATGGGATACGGTATTTTTATCACCTTTATTCCATTAATGATTACCAGTATTTTAGCTCGTTTATATGGCAAACTGAATTACCTTACAATCTGTGGTTTACTTGCCGGTTCAATGACAGATCCTCCAGCTTTAGCATTTGCTAATGAAATTAAAGAAGATAACGGTGCGGCGGCACTTTCTTATGCCACTGTGTATCCATTAGTGATGTTCTTGCGGATAATGTCGCCGCAGTTATTGGCAGTGTTATTGTGGGCGGCATAGCCAAAATAAGTTCAATTTATACAAACAAAAGCGCGGTTAATTTCGCGCTTATTTTTTGTATGGATTTTGCGCGAGAGGGTATTCAATGATAGAATCTCGCACTTTTATTGCGAAGCGAGAACAAAATGGCATTAGTTGAATTTTTGATGGAAACCTTAGATGGGTTAAAGGGAACAGATATTGTACATTTTGATGTGCGTGGAAAATCATCAATTACAGATAATATGATTATTTGCACGGGGACGTCGAGCCGCCAAGTTTCTGCAATGGCGGATAATTTAATTACAGAATGTAAAAAAGCTGGTTTTGAAACTTTTGGTGAAGAAGGTAAAAATACTGCGGATTGGATTGTGGTGGATCTTGGTCAAGCAATCGTACATATCATGCAACGTGACGCGCGTGAAATGTATCAATTAGAGAAACTTTGGGCGTAAATATTGGTAAAGTGCGGTGAAAAATAACCGCACTTTTTAGATAAGGATGACTTGTGAAACTCACGTTAATTGCTGTCGGAACAAAAATGCCTTCTTGGGTTACAACGGGTTTTGAGGAATATCAACGCCGTTTTCCAAAAGATATGCCTTTTGAACTGATTGAAATCCCAGCAGGCAAGCGTGGAAAAAATGCTGATATTAAACGTATTTTAGAACAAGAAGGTAAAGCGATGTTAGCTACCTGTGGAAAAGGTAAAGTCGTGACGTTAGACATTCCAGGTAAACCTTGGACCACACCACAGTTAGCCGAGCAACTAGAAGTGTGGAAAAACGATGGTCGTGATGTATGTTTGTTGATCGGTGGACCTGAGGGGCTTTCGCCTGAATGTAAAGCTGCCGCAGAGCAAAGTTGGTCGCTTTCGCCCTTGACATTACCTCACCCACTTGTTCGTGTTGTGGTTGCTGAAAGTTTGTATCGTGCATGGTCGCTAACTACTAATCATCCTTATCATCGAGAATAGTAAATCCTCATTTTTAGTCAGATGAATTTAAAAAGATTCTTCAATACGCCAACTCATGAACCGTTCCGCGATAAAAAAGCGGAGCGTAACCTTTTTGCACGCCGAACTTTAGTGGCTTTTTTGGGGATTTTGTTACTAACAGGCGCGTTATTCACCAATATTTATCAGCTACAGATTGTTAATTTTGATACTTACCAAACGCGTTCTAATGGTAACCGAATTAAATTATTACCTTTACCTCCAACGCGTGGATTAATCTATGATCGTTACGGGAAATTATTAGCCGAAAATCTTACTTTTTTTGGTTTATACATTGTGCCAGAAAAAACTGAAAATTTAGACCGCACTTTAGATGAATTACGCTACATTGTGGGCTTGACGGATAACGATATTGAAAATTTTAAAAAAGAACGTCGCCGCGGAACGCGTTACACGCCTATTTTATTGAAACCTAATTTAACAGAAGAACAAATCGCACGTTTTGCAGTGAGTGGCTATCAATATCCGAGTTTAGATGTACGTCCTTATTTTAAACGCTATTACTTATATGGCGAGATTATGACGCATATTTTAGGCTATGTGGGAAAAATCAATGATAAAGACGTTGAACGTTTGAAAAAAGATGAAAAATTTGCTAATTATTCTGGTAGTAATGATATGGGCAAATTGGGGATTGAACGTTATTACGAAGATAAGTTACACGGAACCACAGGTTTTGAAGAAGTAGAAATTAACAACCGTGGTAAAGTTATTCGTAAGTTACGTGAACAACCTTCAGTTGCAGGAAAAAGTATTTATCTTACTATTGATTTAGAATTGCAGCGTTACATCACAGATCTTTTGGCTGGGCAAAAAGGTGCGATTGTTGTATTGGATCCGAAAGATAGCGGTGTGCTGGCTATGGTGTCTACGCCAAGTTATGACAATAATTTGTTTGTTGATGGTATTTCCTCCGAAGATTATAAACGTTTATTAAATGATCTTGCTCATCCACTTTATAGTCGTGCGACACAAGGTGCGTATCCGCCCGCTTCAACAGTCAAACCTTTTATTGCAGTAGCCGCACAAACTGAAAATGTGATTACACCAAACACAACGATTTTTGATCCGGGATATTGGGTATTACCTAACTCCACAAAACGTTTTCGTGATTGGAAAAAAACAGGCCACGGAGATACGGATTTGAATAAAGCGATTACTGAATCCTCTGATACTTATTTTTATCAAGTGGCTTATAATATGGGTATTGATCGCCTTTCTAATTGGATGAAGGATTTTGGTTTTGGTATGCCAACGGGGATTGAAATTCAAGAAGAAACGGCTGCCAATATGCCAACTCGAGAATGGAAACAAAAACGCTATAAACGCCCTTGGGTACAAGGCGATACGATTTCGGTTGGGATTGGTCAAGGTTATTGGACGGCAACACCACTACAAGTAGCAAAAGCAACGACGATATTGGTCAATAATGGCAAAGTAAATACGCCGCATTTGATGAAAGCAATTGAGGGGGCAGTTCTAGAGCCTTATGAAGATCCGTTAATTTATCCTGATATTAGTACACCTAAAGTGACGGCTTGGGAGGCAGCGAAACGCGGTATGTACAATGTTGTTAATGCTGCAAATGGAACTGGGCGAAAAGCCTTTGCAGATGCCAATTATCGTGTTGCAGGAAAATCTGGTACTGCTCAAGTGTTTAGTTTAAAAGAAAATGAAAAATACAATGCGGTGGGATTGAAAAAAGAATTACATGATCACGCATGGTTTACCGCATATGCGCCTTATGAAAACCCTAGATTGGTTGTGACAGTGATTTTAGAAAATGCAGGTGGTGGTTCAAGTAATGCCGCACCGTTAGCGCGTAAAGTGATGGATTACTATTTAAATCAGCGTTTACCACAAGTTGAAAAATATAATGTACCTATTCAGCAAAAAAAAGATTTGTCACAAGAGAGCGAACAAATAAATGGAAGATAAAATCCCTTTTTGGTTGCGTGTTTGGCAACGTTTGCATATTGATTTTTGGCTGTTTATCGGACTTCTTGCAATAACGGCTTATGGTATGCTGGTGTTATATAGTGCATCAGGTGCCAGTGAAATGATGTTTAATAACCGAATTATTCAGGTTTTACTTGGATTTATTGTTATGCTGTTAATGGCTCAATTTCCACCAAGATTTTACCAACGCATCGCACCTTATCTTTATTTAATTGGTTTTGTGTTGTTGATCTTAGTAGATGCTATTGGCACGACAAGTAAAGGTGCGCAGCGTTGGCTTGATCTGGGATTTATTCGTTTTCAACCCTCTGAAATTGTAAAGCTTGCGGTGCCATTAATGGTCGCTGTGTATTTAGGTAATCGACCACTTCCACCTAAATTAAGTGAAACATTTATTGCGATTGTAATGATTATGATTCCGACTTTACTTGTAGCTATACAACCTGATTTAGGCACATCAATTTTGGTAAGTGCGTCAGGTTTATTTGTCGTGTTTTTAGCTGGAATGAGTTGGTGGCTTATTTTAGCTGCAGTGATTGGTCTGGCTGGGTTTATTCCGATCATGTGGTTATATCTAATGCATGATTATCAACGTACTCGTGTACTTACATTATTAGATCCAGAAAAAGATCCTCTCGGTGCAGGCTATCATATTTTGCAATCAAAAATTGCGATTGGTTCTGGTGGATTAAACGGAAAAGGCTGGATGCAGGGGACTCAATCACAATTAGAATTTTTGCCCGAACCTCATACAGATTTTATTTTTGCGGTAATGGGTGAAGAGCATGGAATGATTGGTTTCTTGATTTTAATAGCGATTTACTTATTTATTATTGTGCGTGGTTTAATGATTGCTGTAAATGCTCAAACTTCTTTTGGGCGTATTCTTGCTGGCGCAACAACATTAATTTTCTTTGTCTATGTATTTGTTAATATTGGAATGGTGAGCGGTATTTTGCCTGTTGTGGGTGTGCCATTACCTTTATTTAGCTATGGTGGTACATCTTATGTTGCTATTATGGCGAGCTTTGGTTTACTGATGTCTATTCATACGCACAAAAGTCAATTTATGAAAAGGAACTAATTTCATTTTTTTCTTTCTTAAAGAGAGGTTAAATGAAAAGCGTCAATACTTATGAAATTAAAAACTTGGTTAAATTTGACCGCACTTTCGCTGTTTATGGTAAGCATTAATCTTCCAGTGCAAGCGAATACACAAAAAATGTATGGCATTCGAGGTGATAATCTGTCTATTACGACTAAAATGCCAACACCAATTACTTATTCGGTGAAAGGGAAAACCTATACGACTAAAAGTGGAGATGATGCCAAATTTTATATAAAAGAAGGAGTGGCGAGTTACTACCATTCTAAGTTTAATGGTCGCAAGACGGCAAATGGTGATATTTATCGTGCTACACAATTTACTGCAGCACATAAAACATTACCAATGAATTCTTATGCTTTGGTCACAAATCTGAATAATAATCGTAAAGTTATCGTTCGTATTAATGATCGTGGGCCTTTTAGTGATAAACGTTTAATTGATCTTTCGCACGCTGCAGCAAAAGAAATTGGCTTAATTTCCCACGGCACTGGACAGGTAAGGATTGAGGCGTTGCACGTTGCTAAAAATGGAAATTTATCAGGTGCAGCCACAAAAACACTGGCTAAACAAGCAAAAACTCAGGAAGCTGCCGATCGTTTAGTATTAAAATCTAACACGCTTTTTGATAACGCATCTAAGTCAATAAATGATCTAAAAGGAACTGAATTTTATCGTTTGAAAATGCTTGAACTAACCTCTCGTAGCCAAGCAAATAAGTTAATTACGCAACTTGCGTTAGCGAATATTCAGGCTAAAGTAAATCGCTCGGGAAATAAATATGAAATTCATATTGGGCCTTTTGATGACAAAACAAAAATGGCACAAGTGAGAACTAAATTACAAAAAATGGCAAATAATAAGCCATTAATTGTTTATACGTATAAAAATTAATTGTAGGAAGATCTTATGTTGAAAAGAACAACAAAAATCGCATTTTTATCTGGATTTGTGGCACTTAGCACTTTTTCCGTATCTGCTGAAGATATTCAGTTTGCTGTAATGCCTCCACAAATTACGGCTCAAACGTATGTACTGATGGATTATAATTCAGGCGCAATTTTAACCGCACTTAACCCAGATCAACGTCAATATCCTGCATCACTGACTAAAATGATGACAAGTTATGTGGTTGGCGTCGCATTAAAACAAGGCAAAATCCATAATACTGATATGGTGACTATTGGCGAGAGTGCGTGGGGGCGTAATTTCCCTGACTCATCAAAAATGTTTTTAGATTTAAATACACAAGTATCTGTAGCAGATTTGAATCGAGGCGTGATTGTTGTTTCTGGAAATGATGCAACAGTGGCTTTAGCCGAACATATTTCTGGCAATGTACCGAACTTTGTAGAAACAATGAATAAATATGTTCAAAAATTTGGTTTGAAAAACACTAATTTCACTACGCCACATGGTTTGGACGATCCAAATCAATATTCTTCCGCGCATGATATGGCAATTATTGGTGCGCATATTATTCGTGATTTACCTGAAGAATATAAAATTTACTCAGAAAAAGATTTCACATTTAACAAGATTAAACAACCTAACCGTAATGGCTTACTGTGGGATAAAACTATCAATGTTGATGGGATGAAAACGGGTCATACCAGTCAAGCAGGATATAACTTAGTTGCTTCTGCCACGGCACCAAACAATATGCGTTTGATTTCAGTGGTAATGGGGGTTCCAACTTATAAAGGTCGTGAAGTAGAAAGTAAAAAACTTTTACAATGGGGTTTTGCTAATTTTGAAACCTTTAAAACTTTAGAAGCAGGTAAAGTCATTTCAGAGCAACCTGTTTATTATGGTGATAAAGGTAGCGTGAAATTGGGAACGCTACAAGACCGCTTTATCACTATTCCGAAAGGTAAACAAAATGAGCTTAAAGTGCGCTATGAGTTAGAAGGTAAAAACTTACAAGCACCTTTAGCAAAAGGACAAATTGTAGGGAAAGTCGTTTATCAATTAGAAGGCAAGGATATTGCAGCGGTAAACTTACAAGTAATGGATGAAGTTGGCGAAGCCGGTATTTTTGGAAAAGCTTGGGATTGGCTGGTGCTCACTGTAAAAGGCTTGTTTGCATAAAATATCTGAGAAATTACCGCACTTTTTTAATTAAGAGATTACGTACTATGCGGGTAGTTTGCCATCCACGCATAATTTTTATTACTGAGAAATAATATGACAACGGAAAATGATTACGCAAAACTTAAAGAATTAATGGAATTTCCAGCAAAAATGACCTTTAAAGTTGCTGGGATTAATCGAGAAGGGTTAGTACAAGATCTTATACAAGTGGTTCAAAAATATATTAAAGGCGATTATATTCCTAAGGAAAAACGCAGTAGTAAAGGCACTTATAATTCGGTATCAATCGACATTATTGCTGAAAACTTTGAGCAGGTAGAAACACTTTATAAAGAACTGGCTAAAGTTGAAGGCGTGAAAATGGTTATCTAGTATGAATAATTCCCTTATCGTTCATCAGTTAGGGTTGCAAGATTATCAAGACATTTGGCATAAAATGCAGAATTTTACAGATAGTCGAACCGAGGAAACGCAAGACGAAATTTGGTTGGTGCAACATCCTCCTGTATTTACCCAAGGGCAAGCAGGTAAACCAGAGCATCTTTTACAACGTAGTGAAATACCTGTAGTGCAGTCCGATCGTGGTGGGCAAATAACCTATCATGCACCCGGTCAGCAAGTGATGTATGTGCTCATTGATATTAAGCGTCATGAGAATTTAAATGTACGTCAATTAGTTACCGCACTTGAACAAACGGTGGTAAAAACTTTAGCTGAATATGGTATTGAAAGTTATCCAAAACCTGATGCACCAGGCGTGTATGTGGATGGAAAAAAGATTTGTTCGCTTGGACTGCGTATTCGTCGTGGTTGCTCTTTTCACGGATTAGCATTGAATATCAATATGGATCTGAATCCATTTCATTATATTAACCCGTGTGGCTATGCTGGTCTTGAAATGTGTCAATTAGCGGATTTTGTTAATCAAGATGAGGCTAATTGCGATAAGGTTTCACCAAAATTAATTAAACACTTTGCTGAGCTTTTAGGCTATAATGTAACAAATTTGTAATATTTAATGATCAAAAATGCCCGGTTTGGGCATTTTTATTTAGGAACGCTTATGTCAACGCCTTTCAAAATGGAACGCGGTGTAAAATATCGCGATGCGGCAAAAACGTCGATTATTCCAGTAAAAAATATTGATCCAAACCAAGAGCTATTGAAAAAGCCCGAATGGATGAAAATTAAACTTCCAGCAAATTCACTTAAAATTGAAAGCATCAAAAATGGAATGCGTCGTCATGGTTTGCATTCCGTGTGTGAAGAAGCATCTTGTCCAAATTTACACGAATGTTTTAATCATGGAACAGCAACTTTTATGATTTTAGGCGCAATTTGTACTCGCCGTTGTCCGTTCTGTGATGTTGCGCATGGGAAACCATTACCGCCCGATCCTGAAGAGCCACAAAAATTGGCTGAAACTATCCAAGATATGAAACTTAAATATGTAGTGATTACATCGGTGGATCGCGATGATTTGCCTGATCGTGGCGCGGGTCATTTTGCAGAATGTGTAAAAGCTGTGCGCGAGCTTAATCCTAATATTAAGATTGAAATTTTAGTGCCTGATTTCCGTGGTCGCATTACACAGGCATTGGAAAAATTAAAAGATAATCCGCCAGATGTTTTTAACCATAATTTAGAAAACGTACCGCGCCTATATAAAGAGATTCGTCCAGGGGCAGATTACGAATGGTCACTTAAATTATTGCGTGAATTTAAAGAAATGTTCCCAAATATCCCAACCAAATCTGGTTTAATGGTGGGATTAGGAGAAACTAACGAGGAAATTTTGCAAGTAATGCAAGATTTACGAGATAATGGTGTAACGATGCTGACATTAGGACAATATCTCCAACCTAGCCGTCACCATTTGCCTGTTGCGCGTTATGTTCCGCCTACCGAGTTTGATATATTTCGTGATAAAGCTAATAAAATGGGCTTTGAACATGCAGCTTGTGGGCCATTTGTTCGCTCTTCTTATCATGCTGATTTACAAGCCAGTGGCGGATTAGTGAAATAATTTAAAACTACGCTGAATTAAACCGCACTTTTTGCTTCTTACAAAAGTGCGGTTTATTTTTACAACTCAGAGTAACCGCCAATATTGCCTATTCATTAATCAACTATTAAGCATATCATCATTTCCGCAATTGTAAGGAAAAGGATATCAAGAAAATAGTATTTTTAACTTATATGATCGAGTACCATGTAAGTTTTTGAAAAAAAAGGAAATATCTATAAATTATTCAATGTATAATGCAGTGTGAAGATAATATTAGATTATAAAGTTGGGGAAAATATGAGCTTATCTTATATCGTAATTTGCTCATCGCTTATAATAACTCTATACTACTAACTTGGTAGTGATGTTATGTTTTCTTCTTTTTTGGAGAGTCGATGCAATTTGAGCGAATTTCTACTGAACAAAAAAAACTTTCTCTCATTCAGACATTTTTACATCAAAATGCGCTTAAATTAGATGAACAAATCGAGTATTTTGTTGTTGGCTATAATGATAACGAACAAATCGTTGTCTGTGGAGGTTTAGCAGGCAATATCATAAAATGTGTTGCGATTGATGAGTCTTTGCGTGGTAGCGGTGTTGCCCTGCAATTAATTACTGAATTGGTTGATTTAGCTTACACGCTAAAACGCCCACACCTTTTTATTTATACAAAACCCGAATATGCAACGTTGTTCAAATCTTGCGGTTTTTATATCATCTCTGATGCCAATCCTTATGTAGTATTGTTAGAAAATAGTGCTACGCGTTTACAAAAACAATGCTCATTATGGGAGAAAATGCGTGTGGATGGTAATCGAATTGGCTCGATTGTAATGAATGCGAATCCATTTACCTTAGGTCATCGTTATTTAATTGAGCAAGCATTACAACAATGTGATCATCTGCATTTATTTATTGTTGGTGAAGACGCATCGCAATTTTCTTACGCTGAACGATTTGAAATGGTTAAACAAGGTATTTTCGATTTACCCAATATCACTCTTCATTCTGGCTCTGACTATATTATTTCTCGTGCAACATTTCCAAATTATTTCCTAAAAGATCAATTAATTACAGATGAAAGTTATGTTGAGGTTGATCTGAAGTTATTCCGTTTACATATTGCTCAAGCTTTGGGCATAACACATCGCTTTGTTGGTACTGAGCTAAATTGTCCCGTCACTGCCGAATATAATCGCCAAATGCATTATTGGTTAAGGGATGTCGAAATGAATGCAGTAAAAATAAATGTTATCGAGATACCTAGAAAAACAGCAAGCAACCAGATTATTTCTGCTTCTACAGTACGAAAGCATTTGGCTGAAAAAAATTGGGCTCAACTCGCAGAGTTTGTGCCTATGACTACGTTAAATTATTTACAAAAGTGCGGTCGTTTTTAAATACATTTTTATTCATCAATATACGGAAGGAAAATCTATGAAAATAACAAAAGTAGCTGTTGCAGGGACACTGGAATCCAGTGATGTTCAAGTACGCGTTCAACCTTTTGATTCACTCGATATTGAAATCAATAGCTCAGTAGCAAAACAATTTGGTGAACAAATTGAAGCGACAGTTCGTGAAGTATTAGCAAAACTTGGTATTACAGCAGCACAAGTCATTGTAGAAGACAAAGGGGCGTTAGATTGCGTGTTACAAGCTCGAGTAAAAGCTGCTGCAATGCGTGCAACTGATGAAATGATTAACTGGGAGGCTGTGTTATGAAATTAAGAAGAAGTATGTTATTTGTGCCAGGCTCAAATGCCGCCATGTTAAGTAATAGCTTTATTTATAAACCAGATTCCATTATGTTTGACTTAGAAGATGCGGTTGCTCTCAAAGAAAAAGATTCTGCTCGTTTATTAGTCGCTCACGCACTTCAGCATCCGCTTTATAAAGAAATTGAGACCGTAGTTCGTGTTAATCCGCTAGATTCTGAATTTGGTTTATTGGATTTGAATGCGGTAGTGCGTGCGGGTGTGGATGTGGTACGTATGCCAAAAACTGAAAGCGCGCAAGATGTGTTGGATATGGATCACGCCATTACTGAGATTGAGAAAGCTTGCGGTCGAGAAGCAGGTTCGACTAAAATGCTAGCAGCCATCGAATCACCATTAGGTATCACTCAAGCCAACCAAATAGCTTTCGCTTCTAAACGTTTAATTGGTATCGCATTGGGTGCTGAGGATTACGTACGTAACTTAAAAACCGAGCGTTCACCAGAGGGGATTGAACTGCTTTTTGCTCGTTGTTCTATTTTACAAGCGGCACGTGCGGCTGGCATTCAGGCCTTTGATACCGTATATTCTAACGCGAACAATGAAGAAGGCTTCTTAAAAGAGGCTGCGTTAATTAAACAGCTTGGTTTTGACGGTAAATCCTTAATCAACCCACGCCAAATTGAATTGTTACACAACTTATTTGCACCGACACAAAAAGACGTGGAGCAGGCAAAACGCATTATTGAAGCGGCAGCAGAAGCTGAACGACAAGGGGCTGGTGTTGTTTCGTTAAACGGTAAAATGATTGATGCACCGATTATTGATCGCGCAAAATTGGTATTGGAACGTGCGAAATCAGGTGTTCGTGAAGAGTAAGTGAGATAAAAAGATGACAACAAGAGAACAACGTATTGAAAAATATCATGCTAGTCGCCCAGTTTATCAAGCTGAGCTTAAATCTGAATCCCTTGCGTGCACTGAGAAAGATCGTAAACTTTGTACTTCTTTAGAAGAAGCAATTAAACGCTCGGGCTTAAAAGATGGTATGACTGTTTCATTTCATCATGCTTTTCGGGGCGGAGATTTCGTGGTGAATATGGTGATGAATAAAATTGCCGAAATGGGTTTCAAAAATCTGACCCTTGCATCTTCATCCTTAATTGATAGCCACTTCCCGATTGTCGAACATATCAAAAATGGCGTGGTCACCAAAATCTATTCTTCTGGTTTACGCGGTGAACTTGCAGAGCAAATCTCTCGCGGTTTATTAAATGAACCTGTAAATATTCATTCTCATGGTGGACGTGTTCACTTAGTAAAATCTGGCGAATTAAAAATTGACGTTGCTTTTTTAGGCGTACCTTGCTGTGACACATTCGGTAATTCCAATGGATTTACTGGAAAAAGTAAATGCGGCTCTCTAGGCTATGCGCGTGTCGATGCTGAATACGCAGACAAAGTTGTGTTGCTCACAGAGGAATTTGCTGAATACCCGCACCACCCAATCGGCATTGCTCAAGATCAAGTAGATTTAATCGTGCAAGTTGAAGCCGTCGGTGACCCGAAAAAAATTGGCGGTGGCGCAACCCGAATGACTACCAATCCACGCGAATTACTCATCGCGCGTAAATGTGCAGAAGTAATTTTTGCCAGTGGTTATTTTAAGGATTGCTTCTCATTACAAACTGGTTCTGGGGGGGCAGCATTAGCTGTTACACGCTTCCTAGAAGAAAAAATGCGTCGTGAAAATATCACTGCCGATTTCGCACTTGGCGGTATTACCGCAAGTATGGTGGCATTACATGAAGCTGGTCTTATTAAAAAATTATTAGATGTACAAAGCTTTGATTCTGTTGCAGCTGAATCACTTTCCCGTAACCCAAATCATATTGAAGTCTCCGCTAACCAATATGCGAATTACAGTTCCAAAGGCGCATCTGTTGGACGTTTAGATATGGTTATTCTTTCTGCTCTAGAAATCGACACTAAATTTAACGTGAATGTATTGACTGGCTCTGACGGTGTGATTCGCGGTGCATCTGGTGGTCATTGCGATACCGCAGCTTCTGCACAAATAGCAATCATTGTGGCACCATTAGTTCGTGGTCGTATTCCAACCGTGGTGGAAAACGTGATTACCTGTGTAACACCTGGTGAAAACGTCGATATTCTCGTTACCGATCATGGTGTAGCAGTAAATCCTAAACGTCCAGATTTGATAGACGCTTTAAATAAAGCAGATATTCCTTTGTTTACCATTGAACAGCTTTGTGAGCGCGCTTACAGCATTACAGGTAAACCAAAAGAAATTGAGTTTACTAATAAACCTGTGGCTGTTGTTCGTTATCGTGATGGTTCGGTGATTGATACGGTGTATCAAGTTAAAGACTAGAATCAGCATTACAAGCGATCTACTTTCAATAGCCAAAATTAACTCTTGTCTTCCCATGATTATCAGGAAAGGAGCCCAAAGAGTTGAAAGAGACTCAATTAGCTCTTTCAGCTTTCGCCAACACCCTATAAATGGAAAGCGTTAAGAAAATTTATTTTTATACAAAAGAGCGGTCAAATTTTGCAGCATTTTTTTACGACATTCTCTACAGAGGGTTCAGAAATTTCACTTGAAGCATTACTTAATGCTCGAGAGGAACGTGCAATTTTACAACAACAGCTTATAACACAATATGGACAAACCTTACTTTGCATCACTTTAACTGCTGTGGGTGGAGTAAAAAAAAATGCTTTGTTGGATTATGTTTTTAGAAAAGCTCTAGAAAATCTGACCGCACTTTTTACTCAGTTAAACATTACAGCAGTAAAAGAAATAATCCGTCCGTTAGAAACGGGGCATGAAGCCTATTTTGTATTACCGATAGATGCTCGTACGCTAAAAGTGCTGATGATTGAATTGGAAGAAAGCATTCCTCTTGCTCGTTTGTGGGATTTAGATGTGTTTAATGCTAAAGGCAATCTACTGAGTCGTACAGATTTTGATCTTTCTCCAAGAACTTGTTTAGTGTGCGGGGAAAATGCAAAAATCTGTGCCAGAACCCGCAAGCACGAGATTGATGAGATTGTGGATAAAATTCAATCTCTTGCACAAAATCATGATTTCGCAGAACATATTGGTGAACAAGTTTATCTGGCATTAATACAAGAGGCTCGCTTATCGCCAAAACCTGGTTTAGTGGATGCCATCAATAACGGTTCGCACAAAGATATGAACCTGCATACTTTTGAGCAAAGTGCGATTAGTTTAAAACCTTTTTTTACGCAGTTTGTTCTCAAAGGCATGATGACCGCGCATTTGTCTGAAAATCAAATTCTCGCTGAAATTCGTCCTTTAGGTTTATTGGCGGAAAAAGCAATGTTTAAAGTTACTGATGGCGTAAACACCCACAAAGGTGCTATTTTTTCTTTTGGTTTAGTGTGTACGGCAATTGGACGATTATTGGCACAAAAAAGTTTGGCTCAAAGTGCGGTAGATTTTGATGTTAAATTAATCTGCTCACTTATTGCACAATTTACTCAAGGTTTAACGGATGAACTCAAAAATTATCCTGAACACTTGCCTAGTACGGCTGGAGTGCGTTTATTCCAAAAATATGGCTTAACAGGTGTCCGTGGCGAAGCAGAAAATGGTTTTAATCTCATTCAAACGTTGTTGCCACAATTTGATGAGTACCATCAGTTAGAATGGGAACATCGTTTACTGATTTTGTTGTTGAATTTAATGGCAATTAACTCCGACACTAACGTGGTTCATCGAGGTGGTTTAGCAGGATTGCATTTCATACAGCAAACAGCACGGGATCTGCTTACAGATCAACATCTTGTGACAGATAAAGCAGCGCTGACACAAGCATTAATGAAATTTGATACCGCCTGCATTGAACGTAATTTAAGTTCGGGCGGTAGTGCTGATTTATTAGCACTAACAATTTTCTTTTTATCATTTAGAGGTAATTAATATGGCATTATCCAAAAATACAAAACTGGTGATTTTAATGGCTATCCCATTGATCACTTTCTTACTACCTGCTCCTGATGGGCTTTCTTTGATTGCTTGGCGATTACTTGGTGTTTATATCGCCACTATCGTTGGGCTTGTGCTTAAACCTTATGGCGAGCCCGTTATCTTATTGGCTGCAATTGCGGTTTCTGGTGTTATCATCGGTAATACTGAAGGGGCTAAAGAATTGGTTAAAGTCGGCAATATATTGGATGGTTATAAATCTGGCACAACATGGCTTATTTTTACCGCATTCACTTTGAGTTCAGCATTTGTAATCACAGGTCTAGGTAAACGTATCGCCTATCATATGATCGGCGCAATGGGTAGCACAACCCTACGCTTAGGCTATGTTACCATGTTCTTAGATCTTTTACTCTCGCCAGCAACGCCCTCTAACACCGCACGTTCAGGTGGGATTATCTTTCCAATCATTAATAGCGTAGTGGTTGCTCTTGGTTCAGATCCAGAAAAAAGCCCGAAAAAAGCAGGGCGTTATTTGATGATGAACGTATATATGGTGGTTAAAACTACCTCTTATATTTTCTTAACCGCAATGGCGCCTAATGCCTTAGCTCTTTCATTAATGGCACCAATTCTTGGTTTTGAAACCACTTGGATTAAATGGTTCTTAGCTGCATCCGTACCTGGCTTACTCTGCTTATTCTTAATTCCATTAATTTGTTATTGGGTATCTCCACCAGAATTGAAAAAAGTGGATAATAAAGCCGTTGCGAAAAAAGGCTTAGAAGAATTAGGTCCAATGTCTTTTCGTGAAAAAGCACTCAGCGTGTTATTCGTAATTGCATTATTCGGCTGGATTTTCTCTAATTCACTTCATATCAATGCTACCATTGTTGCAATCATTGTAATGGTGCTTTGTATTGTATTAAGTATAGTCACCTGGGACGATATCCTAAAAAGCAAAGGCGCATGGAATACCCTAGTATGGTATGGTGGTATCATCGGTATGTCTGGCTTGCTTGAAAAAGCTGGCTTCTTCAAATGGTTAGCAAAAACCCTAAGTACCATACTTCAGTTTGAGGGACATGGTATGATGGCGTTAATAGTGATTCTTACCTTAAGTGTCTCTGTACGTTATTTATTTGCATCAGGCGGTGCATATGTAGCTGCAATGGTACCCGTATTTGCAACGGTCGGACATGTAGCAGGTGCTCCTACTGAATTGCTTGCTCTAGGCTTAGTCTTTGCTAATTCTTATGGTGGTTCAGTAACTCACTACGGAGGCGGACCAGGTCCAATTGCATTCGGTGCAGGTTATAATGATATAAAATCTTGGTGGATTACTGGCGCGATCATTGCTTTTGGTAGTTTAATTATCCATCTAACTATCGGTATGGCATGGTGGAAATTATTAATGAGTTTAGGCTGGTTATAGGCTGATCTTTTTTTAATTTAACTGCTATTTTGACGGTGTAGTAGACAAAGTAGTTGATTATAAATATATGCTTGCGCTTTCCTAAAAAGTGAGCTCTATTTAATCCTTTTGGTTTACCTTGAATATATACATCGTTGTAATCGTGATAAGCTAGTATTTCCTTTAATTTTATGAACTAATATTTACCTCATACTGCATTATATCTTGAGTATATTTATGAATATCTTATTTTTTAATGATTTACAAGCCTTTCTAGCTTATCAAAATATCCTGTTTAGTGTCTTTCACCGAATATTTACTAGCCAGAATTATTGCAAGCCTGTAAAATAGCCCACCGCTTTATTCGACTAATTATTTATAACACCTGACGATATTGTAGAAAATGATTCAAAAATTACATATTAAAACTTGGGGCTGCCAGATGAATGAATACGATTCATCTAAAATGGCCGATCTTTTATTAAGTACTCATGGGCTAGAACTTACCGAAATTCCTGAAGAAGCAGACGTATTATTATTGAATACCTGTTCTATTCGTGAAAAAGCACAAGAAAAAGTGTTCCACCAACTTGGGCGTTGGAAAGAATTAAAGAAACATAATCCAAATTTAGTGATTGGCGTGGGCGGCTGTGTAGCTTCTCAAGAAGGGGAACATATTCGTCATCGTGCGCCTTATGTAGATATTATTTTTGGTCCGCAAACTTTGCATCGCCTGCCTGAAATGATTAACCAAATTCGTGGAGGTAAGAGCTCAGTTGTAGATGTAAGTTTCCCTGAAATTGAGAAATTTGACCGCTTACCTGAACCTCGAGCAGAAGGTCCAACGGCATTTGTTTCGATTATGGAAGGCTGTAATAAATACTGTACTTTCTGTGTTGTACCTTATACACGGGGTGAAGAAGTCAGCCGTCCTGTGGATGATGTCTTATTTGAAATTGCGCAGCTTGCAGATCAAGGTGTGCGTGAGGTTAATTTGCTTGGTCAAAACGTGAATGCTTATCGTGGTCCGACACATGATGGTCAAATTTGTAGCTTTGCTGAGTTGCTTCGTCTCGTAGCCTCTATCGATGGTATTGACCGTTTACGTTTTACAACCAGTCATCCAATAGAATTTACAGATGATATTATTGATGTATATCGTGATACGCCTGAATTGGTGAGTTTCTTGCATCTCCCAGTTCAAGCAGGTTCTGACCGTGTATTAACGATGATGAAACGTGGTCATACAGCATTAGAATATAAATCTATTATTCGTAAACTTCGTGCTGTGCGCCCAGATATTCAAATCAGCTCAGACTTTATTGTTGGTTTCCCAGGTGAAACAGCGGAAGATTTTGAGCAAACTATGAATTTGATTGCACAAGTGAACTTTGATATGAGCTTCAGTTTTGTGTATTCTGCTCGACCAGGTACGCCAGCTGCAGATATGCCAGATGATGTGACGGAAGATGAAAAGAAACAGCGCCTTTATTTGTTACAAGAGCGTATTAATCAACAAGCTGCACAATTTAGCCGTCGTATGCTTGGCACAGAGCAGCGCGTGTTAGTTGAAGGGCCATCGAAGAAAGACATTATGGAATTAACGGGACGTACTGAAACGAATCGTATTGTCAATTTCCAGGGTTCTCCTGAAATGATTGGTAAATTTGTGGATGTGAAAATCACTGATGTTTATACCAATTCTCTACGTGGTGAAGTGGTGCGTACTGAAGATGAAATGGGATTACGTATTGCGCAATCTCCACAAGAAGTGATGAATCGCACACGTAAAGAAGATGAATTAGGTGTAGGGCGTTACCACGGCTAATTGAAATCTTGAAATATTTAACCGCACTTTGAGAAATTAAAGTGCGGTTATTTTTTAGGGTATATGGTTTAGATTTGCCAATCTATCGGTTTTATTCCGTGGCTTTCCAAATATGAATTTGTTTTGGAAAAATGATGACAGCCAAAGAAACCTCGATGTGCTGAAAGTGGGGAAGGATGTGGCGCCGTTAAAACAAGGTGACGAGTGCGGTCAATAATTTGCCCTTTTTTTTGTGCGTGACTGCCCCAAAGTAAAAACACGAGTTTTTCACGATGTTCATTAAGCGCTGCAATAACACGATCAGTAAACGTTTCCCAGCCGAAATTAGCATGTGAATGTGCCATACCACGTTCTACGGTAAGCACTGTGTTGAGCAGCAATACTCCTTGTTCTGCCCATTTGACTAAATAACCATGAGATGGCATGTGGAATCCAGAAATATCTTGTGTAAGCTCTTTATACATATTTAATAGGGAAGGGGGAATGGCTACTTCAGGTTTTACTGAAAAAGCCAATCCATGAGCTTGGCTTGGTCCATGATAAGGATCCTGACCTAAAATCACCACTTTTACATCTTCAAAAGCGGTATATTTGAATGCATTAAATACATCTTCTTGTGGTGGATAAATCGTTTTTCCGATTGCTCTTGCAAGATGAACCTGTTGTAGTGCGTGTTGAAAGTAAGGTTGTTCTTTTTCTTTTCCTATAACATCTGTCCAGGTTTTCATTATTTTGATCCTATTAATAAGTTTGCTCTTATTATAAACAAAAAGATTAAGGCAATAAAAAAATTAAAAGGTTAAATTAATGTTAAATAATTTTGGATAAATCGATATGTAGATAAATAAAGTTTAATTTAGATCAGATTTGTAAAATTATCTTAAAAAGATAACCTGTTCTTTATCAAAAAATCCAAAATAATTTGAAATCTTCAAATTATTTGATAAAATTTGCACAGTTTTTATGATTATTCCAATGCCAATTAGGAGGCTATTATGATTAAAGGTATTCAAATTACTCAAGCGGCAAATGATAATTTGCTTAATTCATTCTGGTTATTAGACAGCGAAAAAAATGAAGCGCGTTGCTTATGTGCAAAAGGCGAATTCGCTGAAGACCAAGTTGTTGCAGTGAGCGAATTAGGTCAAATCGAATACCGTGAATTACCAGTAAACGTAGCGCCAACTGTTAAAGTTGAAGGTGGTCAACACTTAAACGTAAATGTATTACGTCGTGAAACTTTAGAAGATGCGGTAAATAACCCAGATAAATATCCACAATTAACTATCCGTGTTTCTGGTTACGCAGTACGTTTCAACTCTTTAACGCCAGAACAACAACGCGACGTTATCACTCGTACTTTCACTGAAAGCCTATAATTTCAGCTTGAATGAAAAAAGAAACCCCGAATTAATTCGGGGTTTTGTTTTATCTAAAATTTGACCGCACTTTTCCCTTTCATCCCTAGCGATTTCTATGCTTTTCAGGTACAATCCGCCAGTTAAATTTATTGATTTTTTTGAGAAAAACTATCTTTTATGAAGAATATTCGCAACTTTTCTATTATTGCCCATATTGACCACGGTAAATCGACGCTTTCTGACCGTTTGATTCAAACTTGTGGTGGCCTTTCGGATCGCGAAATGGAAGCGCAAGTGCTAGATTCTATGGATCTTGAGCGTGAACGTGGAATTACCATCAAAGCACAAAGTGTTACTTTAAATTATAAAGCCAAAGATGGCGAAACTTATCAATTAAACTTTATCGATACACCGGGACACGTGGACTTTTCCTATGAAGTGTCTCGCTCTCTTGCTGCTTGTGAAGGGGCGTTGTTGGTAGTCGATGCTGGTCAAGGGGTAGAAGCCCAAACTCTGGCAAACTGTTATACTGCAATCGAAATGGATTTAGAAGTGGTGCCGATTTTAAACAAAATCGATTTACCTGCAGCAGATCCTGAACGCGTAGCAGAAGAAATTGAAGATATAGTAGGAATTGATGCGATGGAAGCGGTTCGATGCTCTGCTAAAACAGGTGTAGGTATCGAAGATGTATTAGAAGACATCGTGGCAAAGATTCCTGCACCAGAAGGTGATCCTAATGCGCCATTACAAGCATTGATTATTGATTCTTGGTTCGATAACTATTTGGGCGTGGTATCTTTAGTTCGCATTAAAAACGGGGTCTTACGTAAAGGCGATAAAATTAAAGTGATGTCTACAGGACAAACTTACAATGTAGACCGTTTAGGGATTTTCACGCCAAAACAAGAAGATACTGCCGTTTTAGAATGCGGTGAAGTTGGTTGGGTAGTTTGTGCGATTAAAGATATTTTAGGAGCGCCAGTTGGGGATACTTTAACGCTTCAACATAATCCTGCAACTGAAGTTTTACCAGGCTTTAAAAAAGTAAAACCGCAGGTTTATGCTGGACTTTTCCCTGTAAGTTCTGATGATTATGAAGCATTTCGCGATGCTCTCGGCAAATTAAGTTTAAATGATGCCTCACTTTTCTATGAGCCAGAAAATTCTACCGCACTTGGCTTTGGTTTCCGCTGTGGTTTCCTTGGACTTTTACACATGGAAATCATTCAAGAGCGTTTAGAACGTGAGTATGATTTAGATCTTATCACTACTGCGCCAACGGTAATTTACGAAGTGCAATTAACGAATGGTGATGTGGTTTACGTCGATAGTCCATCGAAATTGCCTCCGCTTAATAATATTGCTGAAATCCGCGAGCCGATTGCAGAATGTAATATGTTGGTGCCGCAAGAATATTTAGGTAACGTCATTACTCTTTGTGTGGAAAAACGTGGCGTGCAAACTAATATGGTATATCACGGTAATCAGATTGCGCTGACTTATGAAATTCCAATGGGCGAAGTTGTTCTAGACTTCTTTGACCGTTTAAAATCAACATCCCGTGGTTATGCCTCATTAGATTACGGTTTCAAACGTTTCCAAGCTGCAGATATGGTTCGCGTGGATATTATGATTAACAGCGAACGAGTAGATGCTTTGGCTTTAATCGTTCATAAAGATAATTCACAATATCGTGGGCGTGAATTGGTTGAAAAAATGCGTGAGTTAATTCCTCGTCAGCAATTTGATATTGCTATTCAAGCGGCAATTGGAAACCACATTATTGCTCGTTCTACGGTAAAACAATTACGTAAGAACGTATTAGCAAAATGTTATGGTGGAGACGTGAGCCGTAAGAAAAAACTCTTACAGAAACAGAAAGAAGGTAAAAAACGTATGAAATCTTTAGGTAATGTAGAAGTACCACAAGAAGCGTTTTTAGCAATTTTACATGTAGGAAAAGATAAATAAGGGAAATTATGTCAAATTTATTTTTTGTAATTTTACTAGCTGTTGGTTTTGGAGTATGGAAATTATTGGATTATTTCCAATTACCAAACACATTCAGTATTGTACTGCTAATTTTGACCGCACTTTCAGGGGTCTTATGGTGCTACCATTATTTTGTGGTAACGCCAAAACGGAATCGTAAAATCGCACGTGCTGAACAGCGTTCAGGTCAGGCATTAACAGATGAAGAAAAAGCAAAAATTGAACCGGTTTCTGAGGCTTCTGAATTTTTATCATCTCTTTTTCCAGTACTTTCTGTCGTATTCTTAGTGCGTTCTTTTTTATTTGAACCATTTCAAATTCCTTCTGGCTCAATGGAGTCAACCCTACGAGTGGGCGATTTTTTAATCGTAAACAAATATACTTATGGCATCAAAGATCCTATTTTCCAAAATACAATTATTGCTGGAAATAAACCTCAACGTGGGGATGTCATTGTATTCAAGGCTCCTGAACAAGCTTTAATTCGTACGGGTCTAGGTGCAACTCGAGCTGCTTTTGCAGAAAATCTTGCGTTAAGTTCAAAAGATAATATGTCTGGTGTTGATTATATTAAACGTATTGTTGGAAAGGGCGGAGACCGCGTCATTTTTGATGCGGAACAAAAAACGTTAAAAGTGGTATATGGAAAAGAAGGTAAACCTTGTGAAATTGATTGCGAAACCAAGGTGTTTGAATATACCCAGAATCCAACAAATCCAGCCTTTCCTAATGAATTAGAATTGACTGAAAAAGGTGATGTGACACACAATGTATTAATTAGTGAATATCGTCGTTATTCAGGTCCTGAGTTTTTCCCACAAGAAGGTATGCAAACTGCAGAATGGCTTGTGCCAGAAGGGCAGTATTTTGTGATGGGGGATCACCGCGATCACAGCGATGATAGCCGTTTCTGGGGCTTTGTGCCTGAAAAAAATATTGTGGGTAAAGCCACTTATATTTGGATGAGCTTAGAAAAAGAAGCGAATGAATGGCCAACCGGTTTCCGCTTTGATCGTTTCTTTACAGCAATAAAATAAGATGAATCATTTAGATCGACTTGAGCGTAAAATCGGTTATCGTTTTAATGATATTGCGCTTTTAAAGCAGGCACTTACGCATCGAAGTGCGGTGACTCAACATAATGAACGCCTAGAATTTCTAGGCGATTCTATTCTTAATTTTACTATCGCTGAGGCGCTTTATCATCAGTTTCCACGTTGTAATGAAGGTGAACTGAGCCGTATGCGAGCTACTTTGGTGAGAGAGCCCACTTTAGCGATTTTAGCGCGTCAATTTGAATTGGGAGATTATATGTCTCTTGGTTCTGGCGAGCTAAAGAGCGGTGGTTTTCGCCGCGAATCTATTCTTGCCGATTGTGTAGAAGCGATTATTGGCGCAATGTCTTTGGATCAAGGATTGGCTGTGACAACCCAAGTGATTCGAAATTGGTATCAACAATTATTGGCTGAAATTAAACCAGGTGATAACCAAAAAGATGCGAAAACTCGTTTACAAGAATATTTACAGGGTAAACATCTGCCATTGCCAACTTATGAAGTAGTCAATATTCAAGGGGAAGCCCATTGCCAAATTTTCACTGTTGAATGCAAAGTGAAAAGTGCGGATAAAATTGACCGCACTTTTGTGGCAAAAGGAGCTAGCCGTCGTAAAGCAGAACAAGCGGCAGCAGAACAAATTTTAAAAGAACTGGACATTAAATGACCGAACAATTCGACAAAACCTATTGCGGCTTTATTGCTATCGTAGGTCGCCCAAATGTGGGTAAATCAACGCTCTTAAATAAAATTTTAGGACAAAAAATTTCAATTACATCGCGTAAAGCACAAACCACGCGTCACCGCATTGTGGGAATTAAAACTGAAGGGGCGTATCAAGAAATCTATGTGGATACTCCGGGACTTCATATTGAAGAGAAGCGTGCTATTAACCGTTTAATGAACCGAGCAGCAAGTAGTGCTATAGGCGATGTTGATTTAATTATTTTTGTCGTAGATGGCACACACTGGAATGCAGATGATGAGATGGTGCTAAACAAATTACGCAATGCAAAGGCACCGGTTGTGTTAGCTATTAATAAAGTAGATAACATCAAAAATAAAGATGATTTGTTACCGTTTATTACGGAATTTAGCAGTAAATTTAATTTTGCTCACATTGTGCCAATTTCTGCACAGCGTGGTAATAATGTTCATGAATTAGAGAAAATTGTACGCCAATCTTTACGCGAAGGTGTCCATCATTTTCCAGAAGATTATGTCACAGACCGTTCGCAACGTTTTATGGCCTCGGAAATAATCCGTGAAAAATTAATGCGTTTTACGGGGGAAGAATTGCCTTATTCTGTTACTGTTGAAATCGAACAGTTCAAAGTGAATGAACGTGGCACTTATGAAATAAATGGCTTAATTCTCGTTGAACGTGAAGGTCAGAAAAAAATGGTAATTGGTGCGGGCGGTCAAAAAATTAAAACTATTGGTATAGAAGCGCGCGCTGATATGGAACGTTTATTTGATAACAAAGTCCATCTTGAACTTTGGGTGAAAGTGAAGTCAGGTTGGGCAGATGATGAACGTGCACTGCGTAGTTTAGGATATATGGATGAATAAAGTGCGGTGAAATCCATCAGTAATAAATAGAAAAATCCCCATTATTGCGATGGGGATTTTTTGTTATAGCCAGCCAAAAGTCTGGCTATAAAAACCATACGCTATGCGTATGGAGCCAAATAGCTTAA
>MDJB01000014.1 GCA_001752465.1 Haemophilus quentini | reverse complement strand
CCATGATAATCCTCCTATATGTTGAATTTTGGTTGTCAGCCTTGTTCATTATATAGCGAGGATTTTTTCTGTTCATCGCTTAAGCTATTTGGCTCCATACGCATAGCGTATGGTTTTTATAGCCAGACTTTTGGCTGGCTATAATAAAAAACCCGAACTTTCATTCGGGTTTTCTTATATAGGAAATTAATTATTCTGCATCATCTACCATGTTAAGCATTTCAGCTAAGTTTGCACTTGCATCATCTGCAGTCATAACAAATTCATCAGCGATAGCAGCTTCATCTTCTTCAGATAATTTCGCTACGACATCATCAACTAAGCGATGTTTGTGACGATTTTGATGATACGCAAAACCTGTACCCGCAGGGATTAATCGACCCACGATTACGTTCTCTTTCAAGCCACGTAATTCATCACGTTTACCTGCCACTGCTGCTTCGGTAAGAACACGAGTAGTTTCTTGGAACGATGCGGCAGAGATGAAGGATTCAGTCGCAAGAGATGCTTTGGTGATACCCAATAATTCGCGTTCAAACTCAACTGGTGGTTTGCCTTCTGCTTCACGTTGACGGTTAACGATTTTCACACGAGCAACTTCTACTTGTTCCCCTTCAAGGAATTCTGAGTCGTAAGCTTTAGTAATTACCGCTTTACGTAACATTTGACGAACGATAACTTCGATATGTTTATCGTTGATTTTTACCCCTTGTAAGCGGTAAACATCTTGTACTTCGTTCACAATGTATTCAGTTACTGCGCGCACGCCACGTAAACGTAAAATATCATGTGGTGTTTCAGCACCATCAGAAATTACGTCGCCACGTTGTACCATCTCACCTTCAAATACGTTGAGCTGACGCCATTTTGGAATCATTTCTTCGTAAATTTCGCCTTCCGCAGGAGTAATTAATAAACGGCGTTTACCTTTGGTTTCTTTACCGAAAGACACGATACCAGAAATTTCAGCCAAGATAGCAGGCTCTTTTGGTTTACGTGCTTCAAATAAATCTGCAACGCGTGGTAGACCACCGGTAATATCTTTAGTACCCACAGATTCTTGCGGAATACGTGCTAATGGTTCACCCACTTTTACTGCTGCGCCATCGTCTAAACTTACGATTGCTTTACCAGGTAAGAAGTACTGTGCAAGAACATCAGTTTCAGGTAAGAAAATATCGTTGCCATTTGCATCAACCAATTTAATGGTTGGACGTAAATCTTTACCCGCAGTAGCACGTTCCCCCACATCTTGAACCACGATTGATGATAAACCTGTTAATTCATCAGTTTGACGCGTTACAGTTAAACCATCAATAATATCAACGAATTTCACAAAACCAGATACTTCAGAAACAACTGGCATTGTATGTGGATCCCAATTTGCGATAGTTTCGCCTGCTGTTACCTCTTGACCGTCACCTTTGCTTAACACCGCACCGTAAGGCACTTTATAGTGTTCTTTAGTTCGACCAAATGCATCGGTAATAGTTAATTCAGTATTACGAGACGTTAATACTAATTTACCTTCATCATTAGTAACGAATTTTGCATTCATTAAGTGTAATGTACCAGTGTTTTTAACTTGTACACTAGATTCTTTCGCTGCCGCAGATGCCGCACCACCGATATGGAACGTACGCATGGTTAACTGTGTACCAGGCTCACCGATAGATTGAGCAGCAATAACACCCACTGCTTCACCTTGGTTAATTAAATGACCACGAGCAAGATCACGACCATAACATTTCGCACATACACCAAAATCAGTATCACAAGTTACAACAGAACGTACTTTTACGCTGTCTACAGAGTTTGCATCCAACACATCACAGAGTTTTTCATCTAATAACGTGTTACGAGGAATTAATACTTCTTCTGTACCTGGTTTTAAAATATCTTCTGCAGCTACACGACCTAACACTAATTCACGAAGTGGAACTTTTTCATCACCACCTTCGATTAATGGGGTCATGACTAAGCCTTCGTGCGTACCACAGTCATCTTCTACGATCACTAAGTCTTGTGCTACATCAACTAAACGACGAGTTAAGTAACCTGAGTTCGCTGTTTTTAATGCAGTATCCGCCAAACCTTTACGTGCACCGTGGGTTGAAATAAAGTACTGTAATACGTTCAAACCTTCACGGAAGTTTGCTGTAATTGGAGTTTCGATGATCGAGCCATCTGGACGTGCCATCAAACCACGCATACCCGCTAACTGACGAATCTGAGCTGCAGAACCACGCGCACCAGAATCAGCCATCATAAAGATACTGTTAAAAGATGCTTGTTTTTCAGGATTACCTTCGCGGTTGATGACTTCTTCTTGAGATAAGTTTTCCATCATCGCTTTCGCTACGCGTTCATTCGCTGCAGCCCAAATATCGATTACTTTATTATAGCGTTCGCCTGCAGTCACAAGACCTGATTGGAATTGTTCTTGGATCTCTGCCACTTCTTCTTCCGCTGCAGAAATAATTTCGTATTTCTTCGCTGGAATTTCCATATCATCAATACCAACTGATGAACCAGAACGTGCCGCATAAGCAAAACCGGTATACATAATTTGGTCAGCAAACATTACCGCTTCTTTTAAACCTAAACGACGATATGCTTCGTTAATCAGTTTAGAAATAGCTTTTTTACCTAATGTTTGGTTGAACAATGAATAAGGCATGCCTTTCGGCGCGATCATCCATAAAATTGCACGACCGATAGTTGTACCAGTCAGCGTGGTTTTCGCATCAAATTCGCCAGCTTCATTCTTCACATATTCAGTAATACGTACTTTCACGCGAGAATGTAATTCTGCTTCACCTGTACGATATGCTTTTTCAGCTTCGCGAGGATCTTGCAATAACATGCCTTCGCCTTTACCGTTCACTTTTTCGCGGGTCATATAGTAAAGACCTAATACCACGTCTTGTGATGGAACGATAATCGGATCACCGTTTGCTGGTGAAAGCACGTTGTTGGTTGACATCATCAACGCACGAGCTTCTAATTGAGCTTCAAGCGTTAATGGAACGTGTACCGCCATTTGGTCACCATCGAAGTCCGCGTTGAACGCCGCACAAACGAGTGGGTGTAATTGAATCGCTTTACCTTCGATTAAGATCGGTTCAAACGCTTGGATACCCAAACGGTGAAGTGTTGGCGCACGGTTCAATAGAATTGGGTGTTCACGAATAACTTCTGCAAGAATATCCCAAACGATCGCATCTTCACGCTCAACCATTTTCTTAGCCGCTTTGATTGTCGTTGCATAACCACGGCTTTCTAATTTAGCGTAGATAAACGGACGGAATAATTCCAATGCCATTTTCTTTGGTAAACCACATTGGTGTAAGTGCAAGTATGGACCAACAGTAATTACAGAACGACCTGAATAGTCAACACGTTTACCTAATAAGTTTTGACGGAAACGACCTTGTTTACCTTTGATCATATCCGCTAATGATTTTAATGGACGACGGTTAGAACCCGTAATTGCACGACCACGGCGACCATTATCTAATAATGCATCAACAGATTCTTGTAACATGCGTTTTTCGTTGCGCACAATAATATCTGGCGCAATTAAATCTAATAAACGTTTTAAACGGTTGTTACGGTTGATTACACGACGATATAAATCGTTCAGATCTGAAGTTGCAAAACGACCACCATCAAGTGGTACTAATGGACGTAAATCTGGTGGAAGAACTGGTAATACAGTCATTACCATCCACTCTGGTTTATTACCAGATTGAATAAATGCTTCTAATAATTTTAAACGTTTAGTGATTTTTTTACGTTTAGTTTCAGAGTTAGTTTCTTGTAATTCTTCACGTAATTTTTCACATTCAACTTCAAGATCCATACCTTTTAAAAGATCTTGAATCGCTTCAGCACCCATTTTTGCTTCGAATTCATCTTGCCAACGATCTTCAGCATCAAGGTATTGTTCTTCAGTTAATAATTGACCGCGCTCTAAGTCTGTCATACCTGGTTCAGTCACGATGTACATTTCAAAGTAAAGTACACGTTCGATATCACGCAATGGCATATCTAAAAGTAAACCAATACGAGATGGTAACGATTTTAAGAACCAAATATGTGCAACTGGTGATGCAAGTTCAATGTGCCCCATACGTTCACGACGAACTTTAGTTTGAGTGACTTCAACACCACATTTTTCACAAATCACACCACGGTGTTTTAAACGTTTATATTTACCACATAAACATTCGTAATCTTTTACAGGCCCGAAGATACGTGCACAGAAAAGACCATCACGTTCAGGTTTGAACGTACGGTAGTTAATGGTTTCAGGTTTCTTCACTTCACCAAATGACCAAGAACGGATCATATCTGGGGAAGCTAACCCAATTTTAATCACATCAAAATCTTCACTGGTTTTTGATTGTGCTTTTAAAAACTTAACTAAGTCTTTCACAAATGTTCTCCTGTCGGAGTTAAAGGTTTAAAGTGCGGTTGAAAATTTCGATGTTTTTCTACCACACTTCGGCGATTTTTTTTCGTAAGGCGAGTGAATCATAAATTCTTCACTCCCCTACTGATTACTCTTCGTCTAACTCGATATTTAAACCAAGTGAGCGGATTTCTTTCATAATTACATTGAAAGATTCCGGTGTGCCTGGGTCCATGTGTTGATTACCACTTACGATATTTTTATACATCTTCGTACGACCATTCACATCATCAGATTTCACCGTTAACATTTCTTGTAAGGTATAAGCTGCACCATATGCTTCAAGCGCCCATACCTCCATCTCACCGAAACGTTGACCACCGAATTGAGCTTTACCACCCAATGGTTGTTGTGTAACAAGGCTATAAGAACCAGTTGAACGAGCATGCATTTTGTCATCAACTAAGTGGTTCAATTTGAGCATGTACATATAACCTACTGTTACTGGACGCTCGAATTTCTCGCCTGTACGGCCATCATATAAAGTGATTTGACCTGAAGTTGGTAATCCACCAAGTTTTAATAACTCTTTGATTTCAGCTTCAGCTGCACCATCAAATACTGGTGTCGCAACTGGTAAACCTTTACGTAGATTTTCAGCTAAACGCAATACTTCTTCATCAGTGAAGGTACTTAAATCCACTTTTTGTGAGCCATTACCTAAGTCATACGCTTTTTGAATATAACCACGTAATTTTTCCACTTCTTGTTTTTGTTTAAGCATTGCATTGATTTGATCACCAATACCTTTCGCAGCTAAACCTAAGTGGGTTTCAAGGATCTGACCGATGTTCATACGAGATGGTACGCCCAGTGGGTTCAATACAATCTCAACGGGTTGGCCATTCTCATCGTATGGCATATCTTCAACTGGGTTAATTTTCGAGATAACACCTTTGTTACCATGACGCCCCGCCATTTTATCACCTGGTTGGATTTGACGTTTCACCGCGAGGTAAACTTTAACCACTTTTAACACGCCCGGTGCAAGATCATCACCTTTGATGATTTTCTTACGTTTCACTTCAAGTTTATGTTCAAACTCTTTACGAAGTTCTTCGTATTGCTCTGCAAGCTGTTCTAATTGATTTTGTTTTTCTTCATCTACAATGGTTTGTTCTAACCATTTAGTGCGATCTACTTTATCTAATTGCGCTGCATCAGCACCACTAGAAATAAGAAGATTACGAACACGAGCAAATAATCCAGCTTCTAAAATCTCTAACTCTTCAGTTAAATCTTTTTTCGCTTCACGAAGCTGCATTTCTTCGATTTCTAATGCACGTTTATCTTTTTCTACGCCATCACGAGTAAAGACTTGAACATCAATAACTGTACCTGATGTACCGTTTGGCACACGCAATGAAGAATCTTTAACATCAGAAGCTTTTTCACCAAAGATTGCGCGTAAAAGTTTTTCTTCTGGGGTTAATTGAGTTTCACCTTTAGGCGTTACTTTACCTACTAAGATATCACCACCTTTAACCTCTGCACCAACATAAACAATACCAGATTCATCAAGTTTGCTTAACGCTGATTCACCTACGTTTGGAATATCCGCAGTGATTTCTTCTGCACCTAACTTGGTATCACGTGCAACACAAGATAATTCTTGAATATGGATGGTAGTGAAACGGTCTTGTTGAACAACACGTTCAGAAACTAACATTGAGTCTTCGAAGTTATAACCGTTCCAAGGCATGAACGCCACTCGAATATTTTGACCTAATGCAAGCTCACCTAAATCAGTCGAAGGACCGTCTGCTAATACTTCACCACGATTGATTGGATCGCCTAAATTCACACAAGGAATTTGGTTAATACAAGTATTTTGGTTAGAACGGGTATATTTAATTAAATTATAAATATCAATACCAGCTTCACCTGCAATGGTTTCATCTTCATTTACTTTAATAACGATACGAGAAGCATCGACGTACTGAACTGTACCACCACGTTTTGCAACAACCGCAACACCTGAGTCAAGTGCGATTGGTTTTTCCATACCTGTACCAACTAATGGTTTGTCAGCACGTAATGTTGGAACTGCTTGACGTTGCATGTTCGCCCCCATCAACGCACGGTTCGCATCGTCATGCTCAAGGAATGGAATCAATGCAGCCGCAACAGATACCACTTGTTGTGTCGAAACGTCCATATAGTGAATATCTTCAGGTTTATATAAACCTGATTCACCACGTTCACCACGTGCAGTAACAAAAGCATCAGTAAAACGGTTATTTTCGTCTAAATTTGAGTTTGCCTGTGCAATGATATAGTTTGCTTCATCAATTGCAGATAGGTATTCAATTTCTTCAGTAACTTGGCCATCAACCACTTTACGATATGGTGTTTCTAAGAAACCATAATCATTCGTACGTGCAAAAGCAGAAAGTGAGTTGATTAAACCGATGTTTGGACCTTCAGGGGTTTCAATCGGACATAAACGACCATAGTGGGTATTATGTACGTCACGCACTTCAAAGCCTGCGCGCTCACGCGTTAAACCGCCTGGACCTAATGCAGAAATACGACGTTTGTGCGTGACTTCTGATAATGGGTTATTTTGGTCCATAAATTGCGAAAGTTGTGAAGAACCAAAGAATTCTTTCACCGCTGCAGAAATTGGTTTTGGATTAATTAAGTCTTGCGGTGTGATTGCATCTAAATCACCTAAAGATAAGCGTTCTTTCACCGCTCTTTCTACACGCACTAAACCAATACGGAATTGGTTCTCCGCCATCTCACCTACGCTACGGATACGACGGTTACCTAAGTGGTCAATATCATCCACTTCGCCGCGACCATTACGGATGTCGATCAATTTACGCATTACCGCAATAATATCTTCATTGCTTAAAGTGCCTGAACCTTCACCTTCTGCGATCGCTAAAGAACGATTGAATTTCATACGACCGACAGCAGATAAATCATAACGCTCTGCAGAGAAGAATAAATTATTGAATAATGCTTCTGAAGATTCTGGTGTTGGTGGTTCACCCGGACGCATCATACGATAAATTTCGTAAAGCGCACTGGTTTTATCATAAGTTGGATCGACACGCAGCGTTTCAGAAATATATGGACCGTAATCTAAATCATTAGTAAATAAAGTTTCGATCGTGGTGTAACCTGCTTGCGCTAATTTTGCAAGAGTCTCTAAAGAAATCTCACCGTTTGCAGGGCAAATAATTTCACCAGACTCTAAATCAACATAATCTTTCGACGCAACTTTACCTAAAATATATTCAGAAGGTACAACGACTTGTGAAATTTTATCTTTTTCTAATGCCTTGATATGGCGTGCAGTAATACGACGACCACGTTCAACATAAACTTTGCCATTTGCTTCAATATCAAAAGAAGCCGTTTCACCACGTAAACGTTCTGGCACTAAAGTCATTAACAATTTATCGCCAGCGATTTCAAAGGTAATTTTATCAAAGAATAAGTTTAAGATTTCTTCAGTGGTGTAGCCTAATGCACGAAGAATGATTGTTGCTGGTAATTTACGACGACGGTCAATACGCGCAAATAAGTTATCTTTTGGATCGAATTCAAAATCTAACCAAGAACCACGGTAAGGGATAATACGTGCGTTATAAAGCACTTTACCTGAAGAATGGGTCTTACCTTTGTCAGAATCGAAGAATACGCCTGGACTACGGTGTAATTGTGAAACGATAACACGCTCGGTACCATTAATTACGAAAGTACCGTTATCAGTCATTAATGGGATTTCACCCATATAAACTTCATTTTCTTTAATATCTTTAACTGCGCGTGAAGAAGATTCTTTATCGTAGCTCACTAAACGTAATTTTACACGTAAGCCTGCTGCATAAGTTGAGCCACGAATTTGGCACTCACGTACATCAAATTCAGGTTCTTCTAAACGATAATCTACATATTGTAATTCTGTATAGCCATTATTGCTTACAATAGGGAATACAGAACGGAATGCCGCTTCTAAACCTTGCTGACCTTCAGGATCTTTTTGAATAAATTTATCAAAAGAATCCAACTGAATGGTTAATAAATAAGGAACATTTAAAACTTGCGGACGTTTACCGAAATCTTTACGAATTCGTTTTTTTTCAGAATAGGAGTAACCCATTGGTTTTCCTCTGCTAACTGTTCAGTGACCTAGCCACAAACTAACTGTGACGTGAATGACCGTTAAAATGACCGCACTCTGAACCTTACTTCTGTAGTGGGGTGACAACTCAAATTACATAGGACGACAATTTGAGCAAAACAACGACAATAACGGTGAATTTGTCATTGTATGGATGTGCTTTCTATCAAAAACACGGTTAAATTAAACAATAAAAGGTCAAAATTAATTAAAAATCAATCTAAATCTTTGCTAATTTTAAGGCGGTAAATTTTAAATGAATGCAGCTTTCTCGTCAAGTTTAAAACTTATATAGAAATTTTATGAAACAAAAAACCGCACTTTAAAAAAGTGCGGTTTAAAATCTATCAATTCTTTAAATTATAAAGAAGTTTGATCAACAGCAACACCTGCACCCATAGTGCTAGAGATGCTTACTTTCTTGATGAAGATACCTTTAGCAGTAGTCGGTTTTGCTTTGTTTAAAGCAGCCAATAATGCTTGAAGGTTTTCTTTTAATTGAACTTCAGAGAAGTTTGCTTTACCGATAGTGGTGTGGATGATACCGTTTTTATCATTACGATAACGGATCTGACCAGATTTAGCATTTTTAACTGCTTCAGCAACGTTTGGTGTTACAGTACCAACTTTAGGGTTTGGCATTAAACCACGTGGGCCTAATACTTGACCTAATTGACCAACAACACGCATTGCATCAGGAGAAGCGATAACAACATCAAAGTTCATTTCGCCTTTTTTGATTTGCTCTGCTAAATCTTCCATACCTACTAAATCAGCACCTGCTGCTTTAGCTGCATCTGCGTTAGCACCTTGAGTGAACACAGCTACGCGTACTTCACGACCAGTACCGTGTGGTAATACAGTTGCACCACGAACGTTTTGGTCAGATTTACGAGGATCGATACCTAAGTTTACTGCAACGTCAACACTTTCAACGAATTTAGCTGTTGCGAATTGTTTTAATACCGCGATCGCTTCGTTGATTTCGTATGCTTTAGTAGAATCTACGCCAGCTTTGATTGCTTTCATTTTTTTAGTCAATTTAGCCATCGTATTATTCCTCCACCACTAAGCCCATAGAGCGAGCAGTACCAGCAATTGATTTCATTTTGGTTTCGATAGACGCGCCAGTCATATCTGCTGCTTTAGTTTCAGCGATTTGACGAACTTGATCTAAAGTTACTTTACCCACTTTCTCTTTGTTCGGTTTACCAGAACCAGATTTGATACCTGCAGCTTTTTTCAATAATACTGCTGCTGGTGGAGTTTTAGTTACGAAAGTAAATGAACGGTCTGCATATACAGTGATAACAACTGGAATAGGTAAACCTTTTTCTAAACTCTCAGTACGAGCGTTGAATGCTTTACAGAATTCCATGATGTTCACACCTTGTTGACCTAATGCAGGACCAACTGGTGGTGATGGGTTTGCCATACCAGCTGCAACTTGCAACTTAACGTAGGCTTGGACTTTTTTTGCCATTTTAGTTTTCCTCTAATTGGGTAATAACGCTATTAAATAGCTCCCCGATAATTTTCAGTGCAACATTCATTGCACCACACAAAAATATGAGCCTCGAAAGGCTCATAATGGGCACGTATTATATAAAAAGTGCGGTTGTTTTTCAAGCGCTTATTAAATCCACTATAAGAAATTATTGTGCATCACCAATTAATACTGAATCCAAAGCAATTTCAATCATATCATTGAATGTTAATTGACGCTCTTCTGCTGTGGTTTGTTCGTGTGTACGAATGTGATCAGAAACAGTACAAATCGTTAATGCTTTAGCACCATATTCTGCAGCCACACCATAAATTCCTGCCGCTTCCATTTCCACACCTAAAATGCCGTATTTTTCCATTACATCGAACATTTCTACATCAGGTGTATAGAATAAATCCGCAGAGAATAAATTACCTACACGAACTGCTTTTCCTTTTGCTTTTGCAGCTTGAACAGCGGCTTGTGCCATATCGAAGTCAGCAATAGCTGCAAAGTCGTTATCGTTGAAACGAATACGGTTTACTTTTGAATCAGTACATGCGCCTAAACCGATAATTACATCGCGCACTTTTACGTCCATACGAACAGCACCACAAGAACCTACACGGATAATTTTTTTCACACCGTATTCAGTGATTAATTCTTTCGCATAAATAGAGCAAGATGGAATCCCCATACCGTGGCCCATAATAGAAATCTTACGACCTTTGTAAGTACCGGTATAACCAAGCATATTACGAACATTTGTTATCTCTACTGCATCTTGCAAAAACGTTTCTGCAATGTATTTTGCACGAAGTGGATCGCCTGGCATTAAAACAACATCAGCAAATGCGCCTTCAGGAGCGTTAATATGTGGAGTCATAATTTTCCTTCCTTTTTTCAAATGTAAAAATAAAAAGTGCGGTCATTTTTCACCGCACTTATCCGAGAATTAAAGCGCTGCTGCACCGAGTCCGATGAACAAGCCTGCAATCGTTGCACTCATTAAGTTTGCTAAAGTACCTGCAATTACCGCTTTTAAGCCTAAACGCGCAACATCACTACGACGGTTTGGCGCCATTCCACCTAAACCACCGATTAAGATCGCAATTGAGCTGAAGTTAGCAAAACCACAAAGTGCGAAAGTAATAATCGCTTTGGTTTTTTCAGTTAATACAATCGCAGAATCTGGTTGCAAGTATTTTGCAAATTCAAGGTAACCTACGAATTCGTTAACCGCTAATTTCATCCCGATCATTTGTCCTGCGATACCCGCTTCGGTACCGTCAGTTACACCGATTAAGTATGCTAATGGTTTGAAAACTAAACCAAAGATAGATTGTAAAGTTACGTCGCCATAGCCGAACCAGCCACCAACGCCACTTAAAATACCGTTAATTAATGCAATTAAACCAACGAATGCGATTAACATTGCACCCACGTTTAATGCAATTTGCATACCTGCACTCGCACCACCCGCCATTGCTTCAAGTACGTTAGTTGGTTTTTCTGAATCATTGTCTTCCGGTTGTTTATCAGAGAATTGTTCTGTTTGTGGGAACATTAATTTCGCAAATAATAAACCAGCAGGTGCCGCCATAAATGACGCTGCGATTAAGTATGTCAATGGCACGCCCATTCCAGCATAACCAGCCATTACTGAACCCGCGATAGACGCCGTACCACCCACCATGATGGCAAATAATTCAGATTGGGTCATATTTTTAATGTAAGGGCGAACCACCAATGGTGCTTCAGTTTGACCAACGAAAATATTAGCCGCAGCAGACATGGATTCTGCTTTTGAAGTACCCAATGCTTTTTGTAATGCACTGCCTAATACTTTAATCACCACTTGCATAATGCCAAGATAATAAAGCACGGAGATTAAGCCAGAGAAGAACACAATAATTGGTAATACTTTCACTGCAAAAATGAAACCAGAAGGTTTACTTGGATCAGCTAAACCACCAAATACAAAGTTAATACCTTCGTTACCGTAAGCAATAACATTTGATACGGCATCAGCAGTTGCACCAAGTGCTTGTTTACCTGCTGGCACATATAAAATAAGGGCGGCAAATCCAACTTGGATTGCTAACGCCCCGAGCACGGTTCTGATACTAATCGCTTTACGATTATTGGAAAGTAACACGGCAATAGCGATTAATACGACCATTCCCAAAATGCTGCTTAACACACTCATTTGATTCCCCTAGATTGGTTAAGTTAATAAAAAAGTCGGCTTATTCTACTTGTTTTCTCACAAAAAGTCGGCGAATTTTCACCGCACTTTTTTGTAAACGACTACAAAATAGTCAAAACCTTGTTAATTCCACATTGACGCGCATAAGCAGCCAATGCATTAGTTTCTTCCGCACTTGGAATATGCGTTGATAACCCAGTTTCATCGCGCGCTCCTTTACTATGCACACGGATAATTTTTAATGCCACATCAGGATAATTTAGTAAAAGTAACGCAACTTTGCCCACCAAATATTCAGCATCAAAAAAATTATTTAAAAAAACTAACCGCACTTCTTCCACTTTATTTAACGGCAACAAGGCTGTCAGATTTTGTAAATTTCGCTCAAGTTTATCGTTCTTTATATGTAAACGTTCTGGTATTACTTGCTGTGGTACAATGCCCGCTTGATTTTGTCGGTCAAAACAGAGCGTTTGTAAACCAGCGCCCTCCCCTTTCAGATCGAATAAAAATTTATCAGTGACATCGATTAATGAACGAATACGATCAAACTCAAAAAAGCCACTACTATCCAAATAACAAGTCAATCCTTGCGAACGTAAAGCCTCAAATAGTGGCACCAGTTTTTTATGATGGATAGTCGGTTCACCGCCTGAAATTGTGACACCTCTAATAAATGGAACCGCTTCCATAACCTGTTCATACAAATACTGCAAACTAACCAATTTCGCATTTTCCGTATAACGAGGAATAGTTTCTGGATTATGGCAATACAAGCAATTTAGCTTGCAACCTTGCAGAAAAATACTCGAACGATTGCCTTGCCCCTCTACATTTGAAAAAGGAATAATCCGATGTAACGGCACAAAAATCTCAGATAGTGCGATCATTTTTCCAATTATTTTTCAGCGGTGACATCTTTTTCATCGCGTAATTGGCGATCAAACACGTTGGCACATTCATCCGTACCCGAACCATACCAGGTTGTATCGCGTAATGCGACTTCGCCTTTACGGTATTTTTCAACTTCACTTTTCTTCACTAGATAACCTGTAACGCGAATTAAATCCGTATTTTTCAAATAGGTGGTAATGTAGCGATAGCCCAAAGAGAATGCACCATCAATAATATCTACGACCGCATCGCAGTGATCCACATAGGTTTGATCAAAGGCGAATAAATCCCCTGTACCAGATGGGAAATATTTATGGAACGGTGCAGACTGTTTTAAATGTGCAAGTAACGTTGGCTCTTCGCCCACACGAATACGATGAGCTGGTGCGTTACGTTTGTCTTCTTCGTGGTTACTTGCGCCAACTTGCGCGTGTAATAAATAACGATTGCCAGTGCGTTCAGCATAAACCCCTTCATGTGCCTCGGTGATTTCTTTAAGTTTATCCATAATTGCTGTCGCAATTTCATCACCACGAGCACTCTTACCAAAGGTTTCATTTAATCCCTCACATTGCAATAAATGATTCGCTGCATCTGCCAAGCCCACAATTGCAAACATCCCCGTAAAATTAGTACGTTTGATAAAGCCTTCTTTTTCGAGGAATGAACTGTTAAAGAAATTACTTTCTTCCACTACAAATTTATGTCGTTTATCCATGGTTGAAAGAGCACATTTCGCCACATGTGGTAGTAATTCGTTTACCATTTCATCTGCACTTTTACACGCGCGAGCAATCGTCCCTAGACGTAAACGCGTTAATGTGTAAGCACCGCCACATTCTGGAAGTGCGTTATAGCAACTTGCTACGCCATATTCTTCACCTAGATCGGAAATATAGTAAGCATCGTTTGCAAAAGATGGCTTAGAAACTAATAAACAGGCTTTTGCTGCAAGTTCAGCAAACTCACGACTCGTTTTAGATTTGTCATAACGAATGGTCATATTCGGTGTTGGCGCGTTAAGCTCAATCACCGCGCGTAAAATCAAGCGACCTGCTTTCGTATCATAAGGCCCAACATTGGCATGACAAAATGAATCAGGCACAGTTTTGTCGATATGATTTAAGAAACGTTTAATTTTTATGTAGTCTTTTTCTTCACCGGTAATGAAAGGTTCGAGCAATACATCAAGACGACCAACATAAACAGGATAAGTCGTAATCGATGGCACATGAGAGTAAAGAATCAATAATCCATCAAGTGCCTCATCTAGATCTTTTGGTGGCGGTAATTCTAAAAATTCGCAGCCTTTTTGGATATACACATTGTAATCAGGCAGGATATAACGAGGACGATAAATCGCGTAACCTTCACATAAATCACAGATCATCTGATTCTGTAAAAAGCCCCATTCTTCATCGGTATAACCAAGCAAATCACGAGGATCAAATAAACGCTCAGCAATATTGCCTAATGTCATTAATTTTTGATGATAAGTCAGATTATTGGCTTTTACAGTATCGAGAATATCTTGAAGTGAAGCTAACATAATGTCCCCCTTTAAAAATGGTTTTGTATTGTACGCAATGGTAACAAAATAGACAATTTTGAAAATGTGAGCGAGATCACATTTTCAGAAATAAAACCTGAGGCAAACGATTAACCATTAAAATAAAAAATATAGAATTTAGATGGTAGAGAGAAAAGGATTTTACTGGCAGAACAGAAAATGTCCGCCAGTTTTAATTTGATTGGTGCATTTTAAATGTTACCACTTGGATAACACATTTTATTAACAAAAGGGATTATCTCTTGTAATGCTTGTTGAATAGAAATTAGCCCTAGATTCATTTGAGTCTCTTTTCCTGCGGGTGGGCAAAATGCAAGATGCTTATCGACATCATTAATCGGTTTCCAGCGTCTCGGCTGAGAAGAACGGCTATTTGGATAAAATCCGATTGTCGGAATATTAAAAGCACTACTCAAATGCAATGGCCCAGTAGATCCCGCAATAAATAAATCCGCACAAGCCAAAGAATGAGCAAAATCCACTAAACCTTTATTCTTATCGTAAACGACTACACGTGAATCATTCACCAAATTTGCCAATTCATGGGCTTTTTCACTTTCGCCAGGTCCTGCTGTCAGCACAACATTGCAATCAAACTCAGCCAATAAGCCTTTAATTAAATCTGTATATTGCGCTAAAGAAAGATTCGTAGCTGAACCACCAGAACCGCTATGCACAAAGATCCATTTTTTATTTGCGGAAAGCCCTAAACTCTCTTGCAAGAAAATGCGTTGATTTTCCACCGCACTTTTCTCAAAGGTTAAATAAGGCGGTTTAGGTTCAACAATTGGCATATTATGCTTTTGCAAAAAAGCTCGAACTAAATCTTGATTGTATTCTGCTTCCGATTTTTCAGAACAAGAACGGCGTTGTGTTAAACGGTGATTATAGAGAATTTGAACCCATTTAGTCGCAGGCACAAGGCGATATTTAATCCCGCTTTTCCAAGCGAGCTTTCCATTATGGGTATTGGAAAAGAAACTAATCATTCCATCAAACTGCTGCGCTTTGATTTCCTGCACAAGACGATTGAAATCCGTTTTATCATTTTTTTTGCTATCAATAATAACACTATCAATAAACGGACAAACTTCCGCTAAAGGCGCAGTATAACTCGGAACAAGTGCGGTTAATTTTAAAGAAGGATTCGATAACTTCAACATAGCAAAAGCGGGCCATGCTTGCATAAAATCGCCTAATTTATCATTACGAATAACTAAGATCTTTTCCATAATTTCTCCGCTAAAATAAAAAACCGCACTCGAAAGTGCGGTCGTATTTTATGTTATTTTTGTGGATTATAAAACATCAACACAATTTAAGTCTTCGAAAGATTGTTCTAAGCGTTTAGACATAGATTCTTCCATTTTACGTAACCAAACACGTGGATCATAGTATTTTTTGTTTGGTGCATCTGGACCTTCTGGGTTACCTAATTGACCTTGAAGATAAGCTTCATTTGCTTTATAGAAGTTCAAAATACCATTCCAAGATGCCCATTGAGTATCGGTATCAATGTTCATTTTGATTGCACCGTAGCTAATTGCTTCGCGGATTTCTTCGCGGCTAGAACCAGAACCACCGTGGAAAACGAAGTTAATTGGTTTAGCAGGAAGATTACGTTCTTTCGCAACGAACTCTTGTGATGCACCTAAAATAGATGGTTTTAATTTTACGTTACCTGGTTTGTAAACACCATGTACGTTACCGAATGCAGCAGCAACGGTAAAGTTAGGACTTACTGGATTTAATTGATCGTAAACATAAAGTACGTCAGATGGTTGAGTATATAAACGCGACTCATCAACACCAGAATTATCTACACCATCTTCTTCACCACCGGTAATACCGATTTCAATTTCAAGGGTCATCCCCATTTTATCCATACGAGCGAGGTATTCACGGCAGATTGCCATATTTTCTTCCATTGGCTCTTCAGAAAGGTCAAGCATGTGAGAAGAGAATAATGGACGGCCAGTTTCTGCGAAGTGTTTTTCACCAGCATCAAGTAAACCATCAATCCATGGAAGTAATTTTTTTGCAGCGTGGTCAGTGTGAAGAATAACAGGAACACCGTATTCTTTAGCTAAAGTATGAACGTGTTTCGCACCAGCGATCGCACCAAGTACATCAGGACGAGCACCGCTTGCAGGTTTAATACCTTTACCCGCATAAAACGCCGCACCACCGTTAGAAAATTGGATAATAACTGGCGCTTTTACGCGTGCAGCAGTTTCTAACACGGCATTAACTGAGTCAGAACCTACGCAATTTACCGCAGGGATAGCAAAGTTATGCTCTTTTGCATAAGCAAAGATTTTTTGCACATCTTCACCTGTTACTACACCAGGTTTCACGATATCTAATAATTTAGCCATACTTGTGTTTCCTTTTTATGTTTAGCGAGACAAACCCGCAATTTGAGAATTTTTTGACTTTTTTATTGATGGCGACATTTTAATGCTCGCCATCGATATGTCACATAGGAAAAGTGCGGTTAGTTTTTCGCACGTTTTTCAAGAATTTCTACTGCAGGTAATACTTTGCCTTCTACGAATTCTAAGAACGCACCGCCACCCGTTGAAATGTAAGAGATCTTGTCTGCAATACCGAATAAATCGATAGCCGCTAATGTATCACCACCACCTGCGATAGAGAATGCATCGCTGTTTGCAATTGCGTGAGAAATAATTTCGGTCCCTTTACGGAAATTAGGGAATTCGAACACACCAACTGGGCCATTCCATAAAACGGTTTTTGCATTTTTGATGATTTCTGCCAATTGTTCTGCAGATTTATCACCAATATCGAAGATAGATTCCTCATCTTTCACTTCGTTTACTGCTTTTTCTGTTGCAGCTGCAGTTTCAGTGAACTCCAAACCAACACGTACATCAACTGGCACAGGAATATCTGTATTTGCAGCTAATTCTTTCGCAACTGGAATTAAATCAGCTTCATGTAAAGATTTACCTACATTGTGGCCAGCTGCCGCAATGAAAGTATTTGCAATACCACCGCCCACAATAATTTGGTCAGCGATTTTTGAAAGAGAATTTAATACTTCTAATTTAGTTGAAACTTTAGAACCACCAACAATAGCCACCATTGGACGAGCAGGTTCTTTTAATGCTTTACCTAATGCATCTAATTCAGCAGCTAATAATGGACCTGCACAAGCGATTGGTGCAAATTCTGCAACGCCATAAGTTGAAGCTTGCGCACGGTGAGCGGTACCAAACGCATCCATTACAAATACATCGCAAAGTGCGGCATATTTTTTACCTAATTCTGGATCGTTTTTCTTCTCACCTTTGTTCACGCGTACGTTTTCTAAAACAACAATTTCGCCTTCTTTAACATCTACGCCATTTAAATAGTCTTGTTCTAAACGAACATTAAAACCTGCGTCTTTTAAGTAATCAACAACTGGTTGTAAAGAATCTTCTGGTTTGAATTCACCTTCAGTTGGACGACCTAAGTGAGAAGTTACCATCACTTTTGCGCCTTTTTCTAAGGCTAATTTTAAAGTAGGAATGGTCGCACGAATACGCGCATCTGAGGTCACTTTGCCATCTTTTACTGGCACATTAAGATCCGCACGGATAAATACACGTTTACCGGCTAAATCTAAATCGGTCATTTTGATTACTGACATAATCTATCCTCTTGTTAAGTTAAAATTAAAATTGAAAACTTTTCGTATTATACCTACTTCGCGCTAGGTTGTAACGATTTAGATCAAAGAAATTCTTATTTGCTTTGGCAATTCATTACCTGCCATTTTTTATCATAACAAATGAATAATTCGTTTCGGCTTGCTCCTAAATAAGCATTTTTTAATTGTGGATTATGTTGTTTCATCCAACGAAAAAGTTCATTACGGCTTAAATTTTGATTCGGTAATTTTAATGAGCTAAATAATTCCTGCTCCTTAGCAAAATATTGCTGGGCAGAATCAAATGCACAGCTACCATGTTTTTCCCATTCACCTTGCAATAATTGTTCACCTGGTGAGATAGCCAAATATTGTGCTAATAAATCTTTTGGCAAGGCTAGTAAATCACCCTTGCAAAAACGTGGATGATCCGTCACTGAAAGTGCATTTGCATTTTGAGGCCACAGCCCATGAACGACCCAACCTAAAGAGCGGTTATTTCCACATTGATATTGAGAGGAGGAAGGTAGCTGATTACCATATTTTTCACGCTGAATATCACAAAACCCAGGAGACCAAGATAATGCCAACATATAATAATCGACAGACGCCTTTGCGTTTTGCCCGATAGGATCATCACGCATAATCACATCATAATTGGCAAAAACATTCGGATTTTTCACCGCACTTTTTTCAATATCCGTCTGTTTTGTCTCAAATTTAGGCTCAGATACTTGTGTTTGCTTAGTCTGTTCGATTACGGGAGAAGATGATTGATTTTTAGCTTTAGTTGAATCGGTAAAATACTGCCAAATTGCTAATACAACGAGGACAATAAGAGAAAGGGAGGAAGTGAATTTTTTCATAAATTTTGTTTAGTTTTTGTCAATCAAGTTTTTGTCGGCTATAATTCGCCGCTTTCAATTTTCTATTAAGGATCACAATGGCATTACTCATCACTAGCAAATGTACCAATTGCGATATGTGCTTACCAGAATGCCCGAACGAAGCCATTTCTATTGGCGATGAGATTTATGTGATCGATCCTGTACTTTGCACGGAATGTGTCGGCCATTACGAAACGCCAACCTGCCAAAAAGTTTGCCCAATCACTAACTGTATTAAGCCCGATCCTGAACATCAAGAAACTGAAGAACAGCTTTGGGAACGCTTTGTGATGATTCATCATTCGGATAAATTGTAATTTTTAAAGCAACTGAAATATGACTTATTATCTTCTAAAAGAGTGTGGTTAATTTTGAGCTTATTTTTATTATCAAAAAACTGAAATTTTTCACCGCACTTTTATCTATAAAAAGAACTATATTGAGTGACTTTTCTTCACATTATCCCGCTACGGCTGGTAAATATCCCCATTGAATTAAAAATGGAATGACCATAATCATCACGCCAATCAATAACGCAAACACCAAAGCAAAATTACCGCCAGCAACACGATATGGCAATGTTGGATTTTCAATACGTGTACGCCATGCCAGGCCAATTGGTAAAATTAAGCAATAGAAAGCACACAACAAACCGGCGTAACTTAATGCAGTAATAAATCCTTCAGGATAAAACAATGCAAATACAAGTGGCGGTAAAAATGCGGCAATGGTTAATACAAAGCGATTATGTGGCAAATGATAGCGTTTGAATAAATCACCTAAACCTTCAAACACACCAAGCATTACGCCTAAGAATGAAGTAATTAAAGCGAGTGATGAGAACACGCGAACCACTTCCCCCATAAAATGAGAACCTGTAATTTCACGTGTTGCATTCACTAAGCCATTTAGCGTTGGGTCGGCTCGTAAAATACGTATAAATTCACTTTGACTTAATACACCATGAGTTGCTAACTGCCACACAAGATAAGCAGCTAATGGAATCGCGGTACCAATCAAAATAGCACGACGGAATTTTTCTACACTTCCACCTAAGTAGCTATTTACACTCGCCATAATGACGTGGAAACCGAAAGAGGTGAAAAATATCGGAGCAGCAGAAACCACAAAAGCATAATCCAAAGGCAATGCCATTAAATTATCTGTTGCCACTTTTGGAAGCATCATAAATAGCACAAAAGCAAAAGCGACTAACTTACCAATAAATAACACGCGAGTTAAACCATCCACGCCTTTCGTTCCTACAACGACAAAAGAACCCAGTACAACAGTGAAAATAACAATCGCAGTTTTTAGCGAAATCGCTTCCATTCCAAACGCAGTTGGCAAGCCTGAAAGCAAAGATCCCCCCCCCGTAATATAAGCGGCTGAAAGCGCATAAAGTAAAATTAATAAACTCAATGTTGCTAAAATACGTCCCAGAACGCCAAAATATTTTTCAGCTAGCGTGGCCACACCGTCATCTAACTGATCCGCTGTTTGATACACTTCTACAAACAACAATCCACTGTAAACCAACAAAGCCCACAAGCCCACGAGCAATAACACGGTGTAACCAAAACCCATGCCCGCTGATGTAAGCGGCATAGCAAGCATACCTGCTCCAATGGTTGTGCCTGCAATAATCAGCGCACTCCCAAATGTTTTATTCTGTAACATAAAATTATCCTTATAGTGTTGTGTTTGAAAACTTAGTGTTGTGTTTGAAAACTAATTTAAAGTTGACCGCACTTTTCTTTATAGTGTAAACGGCAAACAGAAAGGTAAGAGTCATTGCCCCCAATTTGAATTTGCGCACCTTCTTTAATGACCTCACCTTGATCATTTAAGCGCAGAACAAAGTTAGCCTTGCGGCCACAATAACAAATTGTTTTTAATTCTTCGAGTTGATCCGCCCAAGCCAGTAAATATTTACTTCCTTCAAAAAGTTCCGCTTGGAAATCTGTACGCAAGCCATAACAAAGCACAGGGATTTTGAGTTTATCAACGACATTACTCAACTGGTAAACTTGTTGTTTGCTAAGAAATTGAGCTTCATCCACCAGCACGCAATGCACTTTTTCTTTTTTTAAGTGCTCATTGATTTCATCAAACAAATTGGTTTCCGAGCGAAATAAAAAGGCATCTTGCGAAATGCCAATACGCGATGTGACTTTCCCCACACCAAAACGATCATCAATCGCAGCCGTATAAACTAATGTGTTCATATCGCGCTCGCGATAGTTATAGGAAGATTGTAGCAACGTCGTTGATTTTCCAGCGTTCATTGTGGAGTAATAGAAGTAGAGTTTCGCCATTTTTTCTCCTAAATTACCGGTAATTCCGTCATTACCCAACGAGGCTTAACATCAATAGCCAGATCGCTATGCTGACCTTGTTTTAAACGTAAAAAACCTGTGTAAGCAATCATCGCCCCATTATCTGTACAAAATTGAGGTTGAGGATAAAACACTTCACCGCCTAAATTTTGCATTAAGTGCGCAAGCGTTTCTCGGAGTTTTTTATTTGCGCTCACCCCTCCCGCAATCACTAAACGTTTATAGCCAGTTTCTTTTAATGCGCGCTTACATTTAATGGCAAGTGTATCCACCACCGCATCTTGGAAAGCATAAGCAATATCCGATTTAGTTTGTTCTGTCAGTTCACCTTCATTTTTAATCACTTGACTAATCGTATTCGCGGCAAATGTTTTTAAACCTGAAAAGCTAAAATCAAGACCCGCACGATCTGTCATTGGACGTGGAAATATGAAACGATTTGGTGTGCCTTTTTCTGCTAAACGAGAAAGTGCCGCGCCACCTGGATAATCTAACCCAAGTAATTTTGCTGTTTTATCAAAGGCTTCACCTGCAGCGTCATCAATGGATTCACCAATCACTTCATATTTTCCTACGCCATCTACACGTACCAATTGAGTATGACCACCCGATACCAACAAAGCAACAAAAGGAAAGTACGGTGAGTTTTCATCAAGCATCGGCGCAAGTAAATGCCCTTCCATATGATGAACACCAATCGCAGGAACATTCCACGCATAAGCTAAAGAACGCGCAATCGTAGCGCCGACGAGCAATGCGCCGACAAGCCCTGGACCACTCGTATAAGCCACGCCATCAATATCACTTGCCGTTAACTTAGCTTCTTCTAACGCAGCTTTAATGAGAGGAGCTGTTTTACGAATATGATCGCGCGATGCTAATTCGGGAACCACACCACCATAATCTGCATGCAGGGCAATTTGAGTATAAAGTTGATTAGCAATTAACCCTTTTTCTTCATCATAAATCGCCACGCCCGTTTCATCACAGGAGGTTTCAATGCCTAAGATTTTCATTGATTTTCTTAATTTATTACCTAAAATGTTGCGCGATTTTACCCTGTTTAAGCGGTTTTAACCAGTTGAAACCACAAATATTAAGGTGAATTGGCATTCTTTCCTTTACTTTTTTCCTAAAAGTAGATTAGAATTGCGTCCTTTATTAAATTTACCATTTGCACAATGGTGCTTTGGTGAAAATAAAATTTTAAATTGCAATTAAATTAAACTCATTGAGGTGATTGGCTTATGCCTGTAATTAAAGTACGTGAAAACGAATCATTTGACGTAGCTTTACGTCGTTTCAAACGCTCTTGCGAAAAAGCGGGAATCTTAGCTGAAGTACGCGCTCGCGAATTTTACGAAAAACCAACTACAATTCGTAAACGTGAAAATGCAACACTTGCAAAACGTCACGCAAAACGCAACGCTCGCGAAAACGCGCGCAATACCCGTTTATACTAATTTATAGTATTTTCTGACTCGAGTTAAGACAAACCGTGAATCCTTTGGACTCACGGTTTTGTTACTTTAAGCCAAACAAAAATCTACGCCAAAAACGACCGCACTTTCACACCACAATCACGGAGGCTCGACAATGAAAGGTTCTATTCCACGCCCCTTTATTGATGATTTGCTGACAAAGTCCGATATTGTCGATGTGATTAACACGCGCGTAAAACTAAAAAAAGCCGGCCGTGATTATCAAGCCTGCTGTCCTTTCCATCACGAAAAAACACCATCCTTCACGGTTAGTCAAAAGAAACAGTTTTACCATTGCTTCGGCTGTGGCGCACACGGTAATGCCATTTCCTTTTTAATGGATTATGACAAACTTGAATTTGTAGAGGCTATTGAAGAACTTGCAGCGATGGCAGGGCTTGAAGTACCTTACGAAAAACGCGCTAATAACAGCGGGAAACCTCAAGCTAATTATCAAACCAAACGAAATCTCTATGAATTAATGCAAGAGATTGCCAAGTTTTATCAAAGCCAATTGTCATTAAATACGCAAGCGCAAGAATATTTACAACAACGTGGGCTTTCGACTGAAATTATTGAGCGTTTCCAAATTGGGTTTGTACCGAATGCAATGGATACGGTACTGCGTAAATTTGGTGTTAATCGTGAAGAACAACAAAAACTCATTGAGCTAGGTATGCTTTCTCGAAATGATCGTGGCAATATTTACGATAAATTCCGAAATCGCATTATGTTTCCAATTCGCGATAAACGTGGTCGCACAGTAGCTTTTGGTGGTCGAGTATTAACGGATGAAAAGCCGAAATATCTGAATTCGCCAGAAACCATTACTTATCATAAAGGTAACGAGCTTTATGGTTTGTACGAAGCCTTACAAGCCAACGATAAACCAAAACAATTACTTGTTGTTGAAGGTTATATGGATGTGGTCGCATTAGCACAATTTGGCGTGGATTATGCGGTCGCTTCTTTAGGTACATCCACTACATCAGAACAAATTCAACTTATTTTTCGTTCGACTGAGCAAGTTGTTTGTTGTTACGATGGTGACCGCGCAGGCCGTGATGCGGCTTGGCGAGCATTAGAAAATGCGTTGCCTTATTTAGAAGATGGCAGACAACTCAAATTTATTTTCTTGCCTGATGGAGAAGATCCTGATACCTACATTCGCCAATATGGCAAAGAAAAATTTGAAGAATATATCGAAAGTGCACAATCTTTAAGTGAGTTTATGTTTGCTCACTTAAGTCCACAAGTTGATTTTTCTAGCAAAGAAGGGCGCGGAAAATTAGTTGCTCTGGCTGCACCGTTAATTCGCCAAATTCCAGGAGAAATGCTTCGCTTATCGCTGCGCAATATGTTGGCTCAAAAGCTAGGAATTTTTGATCAAACGCAGCTAGAAAATCTTATTCCAAAACAATTAGAACACGCCAATACACAACAAAAAGTTGCTAATAATAAGATCAAGAAGACACCAATGCGAATGGTCATTTCATTGCTTCTGCAAAACCCTGAATTAGTGAAAAGAATATCTGAAAGTGGCGTGCAAGCATTACGTGCAGAAGCTGGCTTTGAAATTCTGGAAAAATTGACCGCACTTTGTCGCCAACAAAAAGGTATTACGACAGGACAGATTTTAGAGCACTTCCGTGATACGCCTTACAGCAATCCCCTTGAAATACTGGCAACTTGGGATCATTTATTAGACGAAACAGAAATGATCAATGCATTTTCACAAAATTATCGTCGCTTAAATATTCAAGCCATTGAGCGAGACATTGAAATGCTTATTGCTAAAGAACGAGCAGAAGGCCTTACTAACGATGAAAAAACAGTGCTTGTTCACCTTTTGGCAGGTAAAGAACAGCAGAAAAAACAGTTAGTTAATCCACAATAACAATGATAAAATTCTAAGTTCGTAACAAGAATTATATTGCTACTATCACATCAAGCAAAACGGATATAAAAATGGAAAAAAATCAACAATCTACAGCTGAACAATATTCAGAACAAATTGAACAACTGATGGAATTAGGTCGCACTCAAGGTTATTTAACCTATGCAGAAATTAATGATTTATTACCAGAAGATGTCATCGACCCTGAATATTACGATAAGTTGCTACAAACGCTACAAAATGATGCAGGGATTCCGGTTTTGGACGAAGCCCCTGAAAGTGATGAGATGATGTTGAATGACACCATTCCGGATGAAGATGCGGTAGAAGAGGCAACCCAAATTCTTTCAAATGTAGAATCTGAAATCGGTCGAACAACCGATCCTGTCCGTATGTATATGCGCGAAATGGGGACGGTTGATCTTCTCACTCGTGAAGATGAAATCAGCATTGCAAAACGTATTGAAGAAGGAATTGATGAAGTTCAAACATCCATTGCCGCATATCCTGAAGCTTTAAATGGGTTGCTAAAAAATTATGATGATGTGGAAAAAGGAAACTTCCGTTTAGCTGACTTAATTACAGGTTTTGTCGATCCAAATGCCGAAATAGAAGAACATAATGTCATTGATGAAAGCTTTTCTGAAGACGGAGAAAAATCAGAAAGTGCGGATGTTGAAAACAATGAAGATGAAGACGAAAGCGAATCTGATAATAGCATCGATCCAGAGGTCGCGAGAGAAAAATTCCAACAGTTAAAAGATCAGCACACAAAAACGCTTACTGTTATTGAAAAACATGGTCGCTCAGGAAAACGTGCCCAGAATCAAATCGCACAGCTTGGTGAAATCTTTAAACAATTCCGCTTAGTACCAAAACAATTCGATTTACTCGTTTTGTCAATGAAAGAAATGATGAAACGTGTACGCTACGAAGAACGTCAATTGCAAAAAATATTAGTTGATATTGCAGGAATGCCAAAAGATGATTTTGAAAAACTCATTACTACTAATGGCAGCAATACTGAGTGGGTACAAAAAGCCTTAAAATCCAGTAAGCCATGGGCAAAACGCTTACCAAAATATGAAGAACGTATCCTAGAAGCATTAAGTAACTTAGCTGGTATTGAAGAAAATACGAAACTTACCATTACCCAAATGCGCGATATTTGTGATGCAGTCGCCCGAGGTGAACAAAAAGCTCGTCGTGCAAAAAAAGAAATGGTAGAAGCTAACTTGCGTTTAGTAATTTCCATCGCGAAAAAATACACGAATCGCGGTTTACAATTCCTAGACTTAATTCAAGAAGGGAATATCGGCTTAATGAAAGCGGTAGATAAATTTGAGTATCGCCGTGGTTATAAATTCTCTACATATGCGACTTGGTGGATTCGACAAGCCATTACACGCTCTATTGCGGATCAAGCTCGTACAATCCGTATTCCAGTACACATGATTGAAACAATCAATAAACTTAACCGCATTTCTCGCCAGTTATTACAAGAAATGGGACGAGAAGCAATACCAGAAGAATTAGCTGAGCGTATGGGAATGCCGGAAGATAAAATCCGTAAAGTATTAAAAATTGCAAAAGAGCCAATTTCTATGGACGCGCCTATCGGTGATGACGATGACTCACATTTAGGTGATTTTATTGAAGATTCAACCTTAGAACTTCCTTTAGATTCTGCAACAGCACAAAGTTTAAGAGTCGCAACCCATGAAGTTCTTGAAGGCCTAACACCACGAGAAGCAAAAGTATTGCGCATGCGTTTTGGTATCGATATGAATACCGACCATACGCTTGAAGAAGTGGGTAAACAATTCGACGTTACACGCGAACGTATTCGTCAAATTGAAGCAAAAGCGTTACGTAAATTACGTCATCCTAGCCGATCAGAAACATTAAGAAGTTTCCTTGACGACTAAAAGTTACAAATAAAAAGGAGCTATAGCTCCTTTTTTATTACGTTAAACTAATAATAAAAAACCCGATCTAAGACTGGGTTTTATTTTGCCTATCTGACAAATTATTCTGCAACAACGATTACATCTAATGTTGCAAATACTTCACCGTGAAGTTGGAAACGAACATCGTGGTCACCAAGAGTACGGATTGGACCGTTTGGTAAACGAACTTCACTTTTCACAATTTTAACGCCTGCTGCAGTTACTGCTTCTGCCACATCACGAGTAGTGATTGCGCCGAATAAACGACCTTCATCACCTGCTTTAGATGCGATAGTCACAGAACCTAATGCAGTAACTTCTGCTGCACGAGCTTGAGCCGCTGCAAGATTTGCTGCTGCTGCCGCTTCTAATTCTGCACGACGTGCTTCAAAGTGTTCAATGTTAGCTTTAGTTGCCATAACTGCTTTACCTTGTGGGATTAAGAAGTTACGTGCAAAACCTGATTTAACATTTACTTGATCGCCCACTTGACCTAAGTGAACAATTTTATCTAAAAGAATTACTTGCATTACCGTATCTCCTTAATTACTGATGATTGTCAGTGTATGGAAGTAACGCTAAATAGCGAGCGCGTTTGATTGCACGAGCTAATTGACGTTGGTACTTCGCACGAGTACCGGTAATACGGCTAGGTACAATTTTGCCGCTTTCTGAAATATAGTTCTTTAATGTAGCGATATCTTTGTAATCGATTTCAACAACATTTTCCGCTGTGAAACGGCAGAACTTACGACGACGGAAATAACGTGCCATTTGGCTAGTCTCCTAATCTATAAATTCGATTTGCTCGGCATGTAAAACTAATTGGCATAACCCACTTTGGGTTTTATGTGATGTAATAAATCCCACCACCAAAATTTTACTACCGACCGTAATGCTTTGAGTTTTTTCTATCAATTGATTACCACTAATTTGAACTGGCATCTTTAACCAAGCTTGACGTGTGAAACCACTTTCAATCTGATCAGAACGATGTTCTAACAAAAACTTGCAATGCTCAATTCCACTAGGGCTTTTTAATCGCTTTGGTAACTGAGAAACGACTCCCATAACCGAAAAACGATTATCAATTTTCAAATTACTCTTCAGCATCCTCAAAATCGTTGTTTTCAACTTCAGCTAAAGGTTTACGTTCTTCTTTAGCCGCTTTCATTGGGGACGCTTCTGTTACGGCGTGCTTAGTATGGATAACAAGACTGCGTAATACAGCATCGTTATAACGGAAAGTCGTTTCTAGCTCGTCGATGACTTGTTGAGGCGCTTCTACATTCATAAGCACGTAGTGTGCTTTGTGTAATTTATTAATTGGGTACGCTAATTGGCGACGACCCCAATCTTCTAGGCGATGAACTTGACCACCAGCTTCTTTTACAGAACCGGTGTAACGTTCGATCATACCTGGTACTTGCTCGCTTTGGTCCGGATGAACCATAAACACGATTTCGTAGTGACGCATTACTGCTCCTTACGGGTTAATCAGCCTTTGACGTAGATCAGCCACCAATCTGCAAAGGCAAGGAACGAAAAATTCAATGTGGCTAAGGGTTGCGGATTATACCGATTTTTTTACGTTCCGCAACCCGTTTGAGTTCTTTTTGACCAAAAAGAAGGCCGATATTGTAATAATATCGGCCTATCTCAAATCTTCAGTGATTAACGACTGCGGAAAATAATACGACCTTTACTTAAATCATAAGGGGTCATTTCTACAGTCACCTTATCCCCAGTCAAAATACGGATATAGTTTTTACGCATTTTTCCAGAAATATGCGCAGTAACCACGTGACCGTTTTCCAACTCCACGCGGAACATAGTATTCGGTAAAGTCTCTAAAATTGTGCCTTGCATCTCAATGCAATCTTCTTTCGCCATTGTATCCTCTAAAAATAATCGATTTTTTATCCGCACTTTAGGCGGAAAAGTTAAGAAAAACGGGCGGATTATAGCCGTTTTTAGCTTTCTACGAAAGAAAAAATAATATTGTTCACAAAAAACTCAACTTGGCATAAGTTAACAATGATTTACAAAGCCAAAACAAGCCCTATAATAACCGCACTTTTCTTATTAAATAATACTTATGAATTCAAAAAAACACTTAGGCCATACGGCGCGTAAACGCTTTGGGCAAAACTTTTTACATGATACTTCCGTGATTCAAGGTATCGTGGCGGCGATTTACCCACAACCCAATCAATTCTTAGTGGAAATTGGTCCGGGACTTGGCGCATTAACAGAGCCTGTTGGTGAACTTGTCGAGCATCTGACTGTGGTAGAGCTTGACCGAGACCTTGCAGAACGTTTACGTCACCATCCATTTTTACATCAAAAGCTCACCGTTATTGAAACGGATGCCATGCAATTTGATTTTGGTGCGCTTTATACAAAAGAAAATTTGGCAGAAAAAGGGCAAAAATTGCGTGTATTTGGTAACTTGCCTTACAACATTTCTACTCCATTGATGTTCCACTTGTTTAAGTATCATGATGTGATTCAAGACATGCACTTCATGTTACAAAAAGAAGTGGTAAAACGCTTATGTGCTGGGCCAAATAGCAAAGCTTACGGTCGTTTAACTATTATGGCGCAATACTTCTGTCAAGTGATGCCTGTGCTTGAAGTCCCACCTTCTGCATTTAAACCTGCACCGAAAGTGGATTCAGCTGTTGTGCGTTTAATTCCGCATAAAGAATTGCCGCATCCTGTAAAAGATTTATATTGGTTGAACCGTGTTTGCTCCCAAGCGTTTAATCAACGTCGAAAAACACTGCGCAATGCACTTTCAACACTATTTTCACCTGAAAATCTGACCGTACTTGGTATTGATTTAAATGCACGTGCAGAAAATTTGGCTATCGCAGATTATGCACGTTTAGCAAACTGGTTAGCGGATAATCCTCCAGCTGATATTAATAAAGATGAAATCTTAGATTCAGAAGAGTAAAAAGAGCGGTCAAAAATGGCAACCTATTTCGTCGGTGATTTACAAGGCTGTTATGATGAATTACAGCTTTTATTAGAGCGTGTAGATTTCAATCCTACGCAAGATAAACTTTATCTTGTGGGGGATCTTGTCGCGCGTGGGGATAAGTCACTTGAATGTCTTCGTTTTGTTAAATCCTTTGGAAATGCAGCGCAAACCGTACTAGGGAATCACGATTTACACTTAATTGCGACCGCACTGGGTATTAAAAAAGTGAAACCTCGTGATCATGTCGATGCTATTTTTAATGCACCCGATTTTGATGAGCTGATTCATTGGTTACGCCATCAACCATTACTTGTGCATAATGAAGAATTAAACTTTCTGATGGCGCATGCTGGTATTTCGCCTGATTGGGATTTGAAAACTGCGAAATCTTGTGCAGCTGAAGTTGAACAGATTTTACAGCACGGCGATTTTCATTATCTCATTGAAAATATGTATTCTGAACAGCCTACTCGCTGGTCGCCAGATTTACAAGGCTTAGCGCGTTATCGTTACATTATTAATGCTTTCACTCGAATGCGTTTTTGCTATTTAGATCATCGCTTTGATTTTGCTTGTAAATCCCCTTTAAAAGATGCACCAGCGGAACTCACGCCTTGGTTTAATTTAGATAATCCACTTTATAAACAAATTTCCATTGTCTTTGGGCATTGGGCAAGTTTAGTCGATGAGCCCACTCCACAAGGTATTTATGCCCTAGATACTGGTTGTGTATGGAATAATCGAATGACTATGTTGCGCTGGGAAGACAAACAATGCTTCACACAAAGTGCGGTCAAAAATTACAGTGATTTTTAAGGAAATGCTATGCTCTCTCTTACGGCTGAATCTTGTGAACTGTTCAATATTCCTTTCTACCAATTTGCCCAAATGAAAAAATTCTGCCCGGAAGATATTCTGGCGATTAAAGCGGATTACAAATTACATTGGGATAACTGGAAAGCGATTATTCAAGAAGTGGCAAAGCAGCTTGGCACACCTTTTGCGAAACCGCATATTGAAAGTTGGACCAATGGTTGGCAGGTACGTGCGCATTTCTTCGCTTATTTTAAATACGAGTTTAATCAAAATTCTGCAGCAATCTTTTCCGTACTATTAAATCGTCGTCGATTAAGAGTGTGCTTAGATTGGCATTGCTATCGTGCAGATCGCTCACAAATTAATGTGCAACAATATAATCAGTGGTTTGAGCAATTTGATTTCAAACAATTTGCTGATTTTGATATTTGGCGAGAAGATGAAAGCGAATATGATGATTTTCGCCAAGTGAAGGACATTTCTGAAAAAGATCTCCTCTTACGTTCAGATGAAGATTTTTGGTGCATTGGAAAAAGCATTGAAAAAGCTGAACTTCATCAAATCGACCCAGTTTCATTTATCACCCAAACCATTCAACAGTTACAACCGCTTTACGATCGCTGCCATCAATAAAGTGCGGTCATTTCCATTAAATTTTTTCGTCTTTTTATTTGTTATGCTATCATTACATTAGTTTAACATTTTTAACAATTTTGCTTTTAGGAGTACTTTATGAAAAACGTCGTGATCGTTGGCGGTGGCGCCGGCGGCATAGAGTTAGCGACATTTTTAGGCGATAAATTAGGTCGCAAAAAACAGGCTAAAGTGACGCTTGTGGATCGCAATGCGACCCACTTCTGGAAACCCTTATTACATGAAATTGCCACAGGTGTGATGGATGATGGCACCGATTCTCTGAGTTATCGTGCACACGGTAAAAACCACTATTTTAGCTTTGAGCAAGGTTCAATCACACGTATTAATCGTGAGCAAAAATATGTTGAACTTGCTCCTGTTTATGGGCAAGAAGGCGATATGCTCGTGGTTGCGCGTCGTATTCCTTATGATTACTTAGTGATTGCGATCGGTAGTAAATCGAATGATTTCAATACAAAAGGTGTGGCCGATAACTGTATTTTCTTAGATAGCTCTGATCAAGCACTTCGCTTCCAACAAAGAATGTTGGAATTATTCCTTAAATTTTCAGAAAACCGCGCATTAGATGATATTGGTGAAGAAGAATTTAAACAGAAATTAGTGGATGAAAGCAAAGTCAATATTGCGATTATTGGCGGAGGTGCAACTGGTGTAGAATTAACTGCGGAGCTTTATCATGCCACGGAAGATTTATCTTCTTACGGCTATGGCAAGATTGATAACTCTTGTTTACAAGTCACACTCGTTGAAGCAGGGCCTCGCTTACTGCCAGCTCTGCCAGAAGATTTATCTGCTGCTGTATTAGACGAATTGCAAGAAATGGGCGCGAACGTGAAATTAAATACGATGATCACGGAAGCCCAACCAAATACACTTATCACCAAAGATGGCGAAGAAATCAAAGCTGATCTTATTGTGTGGGCGGCGGGTGTTCGTACCTCAACGGTGACACAGCAATTTGATGGGTTAGAGCTTAACCGCATCAATCAATTAGTGGTAAAAGATACCCTTCAAACTACGGTGGATGACAGTATTTTCGCGATTGGTGACTGTGCAGCATTAATGCAACCAAACGGTAAATTAGTCCCGCCAAGAGCTCAAGCCGCACACCAAATGGCAAAAGCTTGTGCAAAAAATATCTTTGCACTTTTTGAGCAAAAACCATTAAAAGCATTTAAATATAATGATAAAGGTACCTTGGTTTCTCTTTCGAGCTTTACTGCATTAGGCAGTATTTCGAATAAATTTGGAAAAAATCCACTTACCGTTCAGGGTAAATTTGCACAATTTGCCTATGTATCCTTATATAGAATGCATCAACACGCTTTGCATGGTTGCATTAAAATTGGATTGATTATTTTGGTTGATAAACTTAATCGTTATTTAAAACCAAGATTAAAATTACACTAATCTTTAAAAACAAAAGTGCGGTGAAAAATCACCGCACTTTTTATCAAAATTTAACTTCTTGTACAATACGCTTAGCTGCAGCTATGGGCAATTGCCCGATAAACGTAATTTCTTTTCCGCTACGCACTTCACTATAAATTGTATATGCCCCTTGTTTCCAAGTATTTTCCGGCAAAACATTTGAGCCTGCGTTAGAAACAAATAGCGTAAAAGTGAACAAACCATCGCTATATAGCGCACTATCTATCACTTCATTTTCCAATGTTTCTTGAGTATACCGAATTAAAGAAAAACCTTGTGGCACCCAACCAGCAGACCAAGTTATATCTGAACTTTGTTCATTTTTACTTTCTTTCAACAAAGGGGGCATTGAGACTTTGTTAATATACTCCGTTAATCCTCTTAGTCTATCGTCGATATAAAGCGTTACAACTCTAAACTGATCAAGTAATTTACCTTCACTATCAAGCATATCGCTACGTAATAATAAACCATTTTCTTCATCGACAAACACTAAATACTGATATCGGAAATCATCTTTAGGGACGATACGGATCGTGTCAGCAAAACGCCCAGCCACTCGATCTTTGCCTATTTTTATAAAATCATAAACTGAAGAAAGTTTATCAAAATCAGAGCGAACAATGGCCGGTATTGCATCGACGATATTGCCACTATTAAGCGTAAATGCTTGAGTATTTGGCTGAAAATAACTGACTAAATTATCACGTTGAATAATTTCTTGTTGACGACCATCAAGCGTCACTAATTGCGCATAAGTTTTATTATCTTTCTTAATATGACGATAGCGAAAAGAATCCATATTTGATGGAGTTGTTTGAACAAAAGCAATTTCATAATTGAGATTATCCAATGCTTGTGTCATTTTATCTAAAGACTGCTTCGCAGAAAGCTCTTCAGCAGAAGCAATGCTACTTAATAGCAAAGAAAGAGAAAGTGCGGTGAATTTTAACGCGATTTTTTTCATAAAAATAAATTTAAAGGATAAAAATTCACCACGCTAAATAACATATTAGGTGGTGAATTAACATAAACTAACTGAACTAATCGTATTATTTCTGACTATTACTACTTACATTTAATGCATCGGCATGCATACGACGTTGTAATTCATAGTTCTGTAACATCGCACCAATACGGCGACTTTTTTGTTCAAGCTGATCTGATGTCAATGTATCTTTACTCGGCGCATTGTAGCTCACCTCTTGAACCGCATTATTAAATGGCAAGGTTTGCAATACTGGAGTCTCAGGTAAATTAGACGCATCGTTTTTATTATTGAAAGATTGAACACCAAGTACCGCCACTAAACATACACCAGCAGCAACCGCAACTTGCGTCATTGGCGCAAAGAACGCTTTTAATTTTTGCATAAATGCAGAATTATGTGCATCTTCTGGTTCAGGTTGAGACACAGCAATGACATCGACTTTCTTCACTTCTTCAGATTCAATTAAACCTGCCATTTTAGCGGTAAAATCAGCCCCTAGAAACAAATCACTTTCTTTACGCATCACTGCTCGTACAGCATGGAATGCCTGCCAAGATTCTTGTAATTCTTCGTCTTTCAATAAAGCATCTGTCAAGCCAGCCTCGACTTGTTCGCCATCCATATAGGCTGAAAGTTGCTCTTTTTGCATAGTAAACTCCGACATTTTTATTCGCGTTGCATCAGTGGCTGAATTTTATTCTCAATAATTTCCCTTGCGCGGAAAATACGAGAACGAACAGTACCAACAGGGCAATCCATAATTTCTGCAATCTCTTCATAGCTTAAACCTTCTAACTCTCGCAAGGTGATTGCTGTTTTTAAATCTTCTGGCAAACTGTGAATCGTACTAAACACAATTCGTTCAAGTTCACTAGATAACATTTCATTTTCGGGTGTATCTACATCCCGCAAGTGCGTACCCACATCATAATTTTCAGCATCCTCAGCTAAAATATCTTCATTAGGTGGACGACGCCCTTGAGCCGTTAAATAATTTTTTGCCGTATTGACGGCAATTCGATAAAGCCATGTATAGAAAGCACTTTCGCCACGAAAAGATTCAATTGAGCGATAAGCCTTTATAAAGGATTCTTGCACCACATCAGGAATATCGTTACGTGATACATAGCGAGTCAAAAGCCCCGCCACTTTATTCTGATAACGAGAAACCAACAAATTGAAGGCTTTCTTATCCCCTTGCTGCACTCTTTCTACCAAAGCCTGATCTGTTAGCTGTTCAGCCATATTTCTCCTGTGCCAATATCTAACACGCCTTAATATTCAAGACAGCAAGCTCTTGTTACAATCTCAGACACAAGTGTGTGAAAAAAGTTCATACGTATCTTAATAATTTTAATTAGTTGTGATTTTTTGTACGTTTTGGATATATTCCACCATAGATTGAATTTCTGAATCTGATGATTGACCACGATTAAAAAACCAAGAAAACAGCTGCAGATCTGTACTTGCTAATAAACGAATAAATATATCTTTTTTGTCATTTGTTAATTCATCAAAATGCTTCAAATAAAAAGGCATAATGATTTTATCCAACTCCAACATTCCTCGGCGGCAATCCCATTCAATACGGAGTTTATTATATTTTTCCATTTTTAATTCCTTAAATTTTAGGGGGCGATTATAGCCTAAAAAATAACAATAAAAAAAGGTTGGCATATTTACCAACCTTTATTTTTCAATCTCATTATTTATTCTTTAATAAATCACGAATTTCTGTGAGCAAATCTTCTGATGTAGGGCCAGCTTTTTTCTCTTCTGGTTTTCTCACTTTATTAAGTGCCTTAATCATCATAAAGATTGCAAAAGCAATAATAATGAAATCAATCACATTCTGAATAAACACACCGTAGTTTAAAGTTACAGCTGGAACATCGCCTTGTGCTTGAGCTAATACAAATTTCATATCTTTGAAATCAATGCCACCCGTTAAAATGCCAAGCACAGGCATAAAAATATCACTAACAAGTGAACTTACGATCTTACCAAACGCACCGCCGATAATCACACCGACAGCCATATCTACAACATTACCGCGCATTGCAAATTCGCGAAATTCTTTAATAAAACTCATAATAATTTTTCCTTTAGAGATTGAATAAAAAAGCGCCTATTATAATGAGTCGCTCTTAAAAGTAAATAAATCGTTAAATGAAGAATGCACTTGGCTGGAACAATTTTTCAATTTCAGGCACATTCTTCTTATCACTCAAATAAATCACCACATGATCGTCTTCTTCAATCACAACTTGGCGTCGAGCAACAATTACATCATTCTCACGCAATAAAGCACCAATAATTGTCCCCATAGGCAAACGCAACTCACCTATTTTACGCCCGACCACATTGGAGGTGCTTTCATCACCATGCGCTACAATTTCAATGGCTTCAGCAATACCATGTCGTAATGTAGCCACATTTTTCACATCCCCTTTACGAACATGTCCAAGTAAAGCAGAAATTGTCGCTTGCTGTGGTGAAACGACAATATCAATACTTCCACCTTGAATCAGGTTTATATAAGCAATTCGTTGAATCAGTACCATTGCCTTCTTGGCACCCAAACGTTTTGCCAATAAAGCGGACATAATATTCGCCTCATCATCACTACTCAATGAAAGGAACACATCGACATTTTCAATATGCTCTTCAAACAATAAATTTTGATCAGACGCATCACCATAAAAAACCAAGGTTTTTGAAAGTTTTTCAGCTAACAAATTAGCACGTTCTTCATCACGCTCAATTAATTTTACAGTACAGACATTTTCCAAACATTTCGCAACGCCAGCGGCAACATTTCCGCCCCCAACAATCATTACTCGTTTATAAGGTTTTTCTAAGCGTTGAAGTTCACTCATTACAGCTTTTATATGCTCAGTTGCACAAATAAAAGTAATTTCATCACCAGCTTCAACAATAGTAGAACCCTGCGGACGAATCGGTTTGCCGTTACGCAAAATAGACATAATACGACAATCAATATGTGGCATATGTTCACGAAATGCGGAAAGCGCATATCCAACCAAAGTACCACCATAATAAGCTCTTACCACAACCATGCTAATACGATTATTAGCAAAATGGGCAACTTGTAATGCCCCTGGATAAGCAATTAAGCGTGTAATTTCATCTGTCACAAGATTTTCAGGCGAAATCAAATGATCAATAGGTACATTCTCATCATTGAATAACTTATCTTTTTCACGCAAATATTCTGAATTACGAATACGGGCAATACGCGTTGGTGTATTAAATAATGTATAGCCTATTTGGCAGGCTACCATATTAATTTCATCCGAAGCTGTTACGGCAACCATTAAATCTGCATCGGACGCACCTGCATCACGAAGCACTTTTGGTGATGATGGCGAGCCTTGCACCACACGCAAATCATGCTTTTCTTGTAAGGCTTGTAACTGTGGAGACTCATTATCAACGAGTGTGATATCGTTATCTTCACTAACCAAATTCTCGGCAAGCGTTGTTCCTACCTGACCAGCGCCCAAAATAATAATTTTCATCGTTTACTCCGTTCGTTCTAATACAAGAGGACGAATGCCTATTTCAGATGAATTTAGACCACACTTTAATGCGTTAATTTGGCGACAAATTTCATCTGTCACCCCATTAGCCTGCGCCATTTGTTCTTCAGTAATCTCCTGTGGCGCTTTTTGGAATAAAATCGCGTCCAATAGCCGTTCTGCATGCATTCCATCTCTGCAATAATTAAGTACGCCAACATTATTAAATAGCGTTGCAACCTTAGCTATCTTAGTTGTCGCAATACCTAGTGCGCCATCTTCACCGCCTAATTGACGAAATAATTTATCTTGTGGAAATCCGCCACATGCCAAGAAAAAATTGCGACGAAATACTGTATTCCCTCCACCAGTCATCCGCATATATTGCCATGCAAACTCAAAATTAGGATGTTCAGCGTAACGCGCGGGCAAATCAATTGGTTTTAATGCTAAACGTACCACTGAGGTATCTGGTTGAAAATGAAAAGTCGCAGCCGCAACTTCTAATGCGCCCTGTTCATAAGCATCATCAGCGTCTAAAAAAGCAATAAATTCATTACTTGATTGCAACGCTCCCCAATTGCGAGCTTTAGCCACGCCACTATTTTTCGGCATAGACTCAACAACTATCTTTTCTGGATACTGCTCTGCCCATTCTCGCGCCAAAACTAACGTGTTATCTTTAGAGCCGTCATCAATCAACCAAATTTTCCCCAAATAAGTTTGAGACAATACGGACTGCAATGCGCGTGATAGCGTTTGTTCTGCATTATAGCAAGGAATAATGACATCAATATTGGAAAACATTTCTATCTCTAAGCACATTTACGTAACTTCGCATAATAGAACCCATCACCACTATTTGGTTGCGGAATGAATTGAAAACCCACCGCACTTTTATCATCACCAAAGGGTAATGACAATAACTCCGCATCCGCGTGAGCATTTAAAAATGCTTGGATTTGTTCGCAATTTTCTTCTGGCAATACAGAACAAGTAGCATAAAGCAAAACACCGTTTGGCTTAAGTTTTTCCCAAAGTGCACTCAGAATCTTCTTCTGTAGTTCAACAAGCTGAGCGATATCGGTTTCTTTACGTAACCATTTTATATCGGGGTGACGGCGAATCACTCCTGTTGCAGAACAAGGCGCATCAAGTAAAATTCGGTCAAATTTCACCGCACTTTTACCAATTTCAGCTAACCATTCGTCAGGTTTACTCGCATCACCACACACCACTATCGCTTGCTGATTTAAACGTGCAAGATTTTCTTCTACTCGTTTTAAGCGATGCGCTTCTACATCTAATGCGATCACATTAGCTTGAGGTGCCAATTCCAAAATATGAGTTGTCTTACCGCCCGGTGCAGCGCAAGCATCGAGGATCCATTCCTCATTTTTTGGCTCAAGCAACGTTGCCGCCCATTGTGCACTCAAATCTTGTACTGTTACGGCACCTTCTTCAAAGTGCGGTAATTTTTGCACAGCAATCGGTATATCTAAACATAGCGCATTAGGATGGCGACTTGTTTTTGCAGAAATACCTTGTTCTTCAAGTAAAGTGCGGTAAGTTTCTAGGGTGTTTTTTTGTGAATTCACACGTAGCCACATTGGTGGTTTCTGATTGTTCGCCTCAATGATCTCACGCCAATTCGGATAGGCTTTTTTTAATTTATTCACGAACCATTCAGGGTGAAGCGTTTGCCAATTTTTATCGATAATTGCCAAAATTTCATCTTGCTCACGTAAAAATCTACGCAAAACCGCATTCACTAATCCTCTAAAACTATCAGATTTTAATGATTTTGTTGCGTTCACAACTTCATCAACTGCCGCATGAGCAGGCACTCGCATGTAAAGCAATTGGTATAACCCTACAAGCAACAGGCAATGAACAATGCGAGTTTTACCTTTAAGCGGCTTATCCACAAGACGTTTGATAATTTGCTCTAAGCGAGGCAATACGCGACACACGCCAAAACAAATTTCTTGTAGTAAAGGCAAATCTTGAGCTTTTACAGAAAGTTGCACTTCAGGGATTAACGCTGACAAGGATTTGCCCTCATCCAATACTTGCAAAATTAAGTTTGCTGCAATAGCTCTGGCCGAAAGTGCGGTCATTTTTACTGAGTTTTTTGCTTTGATAGTTTTAGAAGAGAATTTTTTCATTATGCAAGCACCTTACCAATAGTAAACCATTCTGCACGACCATTTAATAAATCTTGTGCAGACATAGGCTTTTTACCTGAAGGTTGTAATTGCAATAAGTTTAAGACGCCATCGACAGTCGCAATTTGAATGCCATTTTTATCCGCACTTAAAATAGTTCCCGCTGGTTTATCTTGATGAGGCAATACTTCCGCTTGATACACTTTTAAAGTTTGTGCATTGCTATCCTTATCTTCTGTTGAAAAATAAGCAATCGGCCAAGGATTAAAGGCGCGGATATTACGCTCAAGTTGCATTGCTGGAAGCGACCAATCCAATTGAGCCTCTTCTTTAGAAAGTTTTTCTGCATAATTGCTTTGACTGTCATCTTGTTTTTCGGCTATAAATTTACCGTTTTCAAGATTATCTAAAACATCGATTAATTCCGATGGAGCAAGCTCTGCCAGTTTGTTATAAAGACTTGTTGAAGTTTCAGTCGGTAAAATATCACAATAGACTTTGTGTAATAAATCACCTGTATCTAAACCTTCATCCATTTGCATAATAGTTACGCCAGTTTGTGCATCACCAGCCCAAATTGAGCGCTGAATGGGTGCAGCTCCTCGCCAACGTGGAAGAATAGAACCATGCACATTCAAACAACCTAAACGAGGGGCGTCTAATACAGCTTTCGGTAAAATTAATCCATAAGCCACAACAACCATTACATCTGCATTTAACGCTTTTAGTTCAGACTGCGCCTCTTCTTTACGTAAGGATTTAGGTTGATAAACGGGAATGTTATTTTGCTCAGCAAGTTGCTTAACAGGGCTTGCTTGCAATTTTTTACCACGACCAGCTGGTTTATCTGGTTGAGTATAAACAGAGATCACGTTATGTTGAGAATTTAGAATGGCTTGTAAATGCTGTGCAGCAAAATCTGGTGTACCAGCAAAAATAATATTAAGGGATTTCATAATGTTCTACGTTATGGTGATTGATAGGAAAAAGTGCGGCTAAAATCAACCGCACTTTAATTAAGAATCAGAAGCTTATTGTTTCGCAATTTGTTTTTTATATTTCACCAATTTTTCTTTAATACGTTGGCGTTTAAGTGGCGAAAGATAATCAACAAATAAAATTCCATTAAGATGATCGATCTCGTGTTGAATACAGATCGCAAGCAAACCATCCGCATCTAAAGTAAATTCTTTACCATCACGATCTAACGCTCTCACTTTCACTTTTTCTTTACGAGGAACCAAAGCACGGAACCCTGGAATGGATAAGCATCCCTCTTCAATTCCCGTTTCACCTTCAGAAACTAAAATTTCAGGATTAATCAAGACAATCTGATTTTGTTTATCACCTTCAACATCAATAGTAATAATACGTTGCAAAATATCTACTTGAGGTGCAGCTAAACCAATACCTTTCTCTTGATACATCGTATCAAACATATCATCAACAATTTTACGAATTGCATCATTAACTTCAGTAACAGGCTCACAGACAACCTTTAAGTGATCATCAGGATAAATTAAAACATTAAGTGCGGTCATAATTTCTCTTGTTTTTAAGGGTAGAATTTTAGCGAGATTGTAGCACAGCTAATAAAATATTTATAGGATATGTGACTTCATATGAGTTGAAAAATCACTTACTTATTGAAAATTAAAATTAGAGTTTTATTTATTTAAATAATGAATAAATTATAAAAAAACAAAAAACCTAGCTTTTCAACTGGGGTTCTTATCTTTTATTCTACTCTGCTTCATTCTATTTATGTATTTGGTAACCTGGCGGTGTCCTACTCTCACAT
>MDJB01000013.1 GCA_001752465.1 Haemophilus quentini | reverse complement strand
GTAATAGTTAAAAAGCCACGCTTTCGCGCCAGTGGGTTTTACACGTAAAAAAAGCCCCTGCCCGTCCATTAGGTTATATTCCTTGTTTTGGGGCTTGGCTCTTTCTACTTCGGTGTTTGTTAAAGGTTTAGTAATAATCGCCATGAAAAATTGCCATTTGGTAACAAGATTTTGAATTAGTTTACCATCTTGTTCCCTCGTGTGTTACCAAAATCTGCGGTCATTATGCGTTACTATGCGTTAAATTGAACGCTAAAATGCTCTAAAATACTGATTTTTGAGCACAAAAAAAGCAAGGTGCTTTACCTTGCTTTATTAATTTGGTGGAGATAATCGGGATCGAACCGACGACCTCTTGAATGCCATTCAAGCGCTCTCCCAACTGAGCTATATCCCCATAAAAGACAGCGACATGATAAAATTTGACTATGTGGCTGTCAATACGATTTTATTATACGTTTGTTATCCGATTAAATATTAAGCGTTTTGTGCATTAATAAAATCAATAGCACGCTGAATGCGCGCAAGTACGCGATCTCTGCCGATACCGACTAGGGTAACATCCATTGATGGCGATTGACCAGAACCTGTCACCGCGACACGTAATGGCATGCCAACTTTACCCATGCCCACTTCTAGTTCAGCAGCCGTTTGCTCAATTGCTTCGTGAGTAGAATGTAAATCCCAGCTAGAAAGTGCGGTTAATTTTTCTTTCACTTTTGCTAGTGCTTCGGCAGCGTTGCCTTTGAAATGTTTTTTTGCTGCTGCTTCATCAAAGGTTTCAAATTCTTCAAAGAAGTAGCGGCTTGAACTAGCCATCTCTTTTAAGGTTTTGCAACGTTCCGCAAGCATGGTGACTATTTCAGTTAATGCTGGACCATTGCTTGTATCAATACCTTGATCCTTGTAATGCCATTCAAGGTGTTTAGCCACGTATTCTGGTGGTAATTCACGGATATAATGTTGATTTAACCACTGTAATTTTTCAGTGTTGAATGCACTAGCTGATTTGCTGACGTGATCTAATTCGAAATAGTTGATCATTTCTTCGCGACTGAAAATTTCCTGGTCACCATGTCCCCAGCCTAAACGCACAAGATAGTTGATTAAAGCTTCCGGTAGGTAACCATCATCACGATATTGCATTACGCTCACTGCGCCATGTCGTTTAGAGAGTTTTTGGCCATCATCTCCATTAATCATGGAAACGTGCGCATAGGTTGGAATTGGAGCACCAATCGCTTTTAAAATATTGATTTGACGTGGCGTGTTGTTGATATGATCTTCGCCACGTACCACATGAGTGATGCCCATGTCCCAGTCATCCACAACTACGCAGAAGTTATAAGTTGGTGAACCGTCTGTACGACGAATAATAAGATCATCAAGCTCACTGTTACTGATTTCAATACGGCCACGCACGGCATCATCAAATACGACTAAGCCTTCAGTTGGATTCTTAAAACGTACGACATGAGGTTCATCAGGTGAATGGTTGTGATCGTGTAAGCAGTGACGGTCATAACGTGGTTTTTCTTTATTTTGTTCTTGAGTATGACGAAGTTCTTCTAAGCGATCTTTAGTACAATAACAACGATATGCTAAGCCTTGTTCAATCATTTCATCGATCACTTGGTTATAACGATCAAAGCGTTTAGTCTGGTAATAAGGGCCATGTTCCCAAGGAAGATTTAACCATTCCATTCCTTCAATAATGGCAGCAGTTGCTTCTGGTGTTGAACGCTCTAAATCCGTGTCTTCAATTCGTAATACAAATTCGCCGTTATTATGTTTTGCGTATAACCAAGAATAAAGTGCGGTACGTGCGCCACCTACATGTAAATAACCTGTAGGACTAGGCGCAAAACGAGTACGCACTTTTACATTTGGATCTAAATTAAAAGGAGCATCTAGTTTCATTTTTATAACCTATCTTCAATAAAATATTAGTCGTTATTCTACTACGACTTGTTTGACTTCTAAATAAAAAAGCGGATTTTATGCTTATTTTTACGACAATTAAACAAAATTTAATAAAAAGGTATTGACTGAAAATGCATTCTCCCTATAATGCCAACCCACAACATTAAGGGCGATTAGCTCAGTTGGGAGAGCACCTCCCTTACAAGGAGGGGGTCACTGGTTCGAGACCGGTATCGCCCACCACTTCTCTAAAAAGTGTTCTTAATGTTACTAAGTTTGACCTAGCGGGCGATTAGCTCAGTTGGGAGAGCACCTCCCTTACAAGGAGGGGGTCACTGGTTCGAGACCGGTATCGCCCACCACTTTTCTAAAGTGTCCTTTCCGCTCAAACTTTCCCTTTATATTTAGACGCTTTCTAGTGGGCGATTAGCTCAGTTGGGAGAGCACCTCCCTTACAAGGAGGGGGTCACTGGTTCGAGACCGGTATCGCCCACCACTTAAAAGTGTTTAAATAAACCGAAAATTTAGGGTTTTACCTTAATATTATCGGGCGATTAGCTCAGTTGGGAGAGCACCTCCCTTACAAGGAGGGGGTCACTGGTTCGAGACCGGTATCGCCCACCACTTTATTTTCAAATTATCCAAATAATTTTCTTTTCCCGTTCAATCCATTACGTTTACGTGATAAAGTGCGTAGACATTGTCATGTCTCATTTTAGTCTGTTATGCATCATAGGGAAAATTCATGATCGCTTATACTTTCTTAGCTTTATTCACGATTGCGGCAGTGATTTTTATCGTAAACTCCCATTATCGTTGGACTTATTTCTTTGCTATTACGCTTTTTACTTTTTTATTTGGTGGCATGCTTATGGTTTCCGGCCAATGGCAACGTGCTTTAAATTTTTCATCAGTGCTTTTTGTGGTACTGATGTTATTTCACCGTTTAAAAATTCATTATTACAAACAGCCTTTGTTAATTTCAGATTTCTTTCTTGTGGTAGATTGGCGAAATTGGGAAACCTTAATTCATTATAAAGGTGCGTTGTTTGGCGTTATTGGGCTACTTGCGTTATTAGGTTATGCGATTTTTGGTTTTAATGATGTCGAGTCTTTAGGACTATTAGGTTACAGCATTGGGGCGTTATTGTTTATCGTTAGCTTTAGCTTGATGTGGCATTATTCTAAAAAGCCAAGTGCGGTGCAAGTTTGGCTAGATTCTTTGCCCGATGATGGTCGCGATGTGTTTTTAAATTTACCAATGTCTTGCCGCGGTATTTTTTTCAAGGTGCCAAATTTTGATGGCAATAGCCAAAATTTTATTGAAAAAATGACCGCACTTTCATCTGATACAAACAACCTATCTGAAACAAAACCCGATATTGTTGTAACATTAATGGAATCTACGCTGAACCCTCATCAATTTGCTTTTAGTCAGCAATCTATTCCACCACTTTCCATGTTTGAATCCCAAAATGATACGGTATTTGCTTCGCCGTTGCGTGTACATACTTTTGCTGGCGCAACGTGGAAATCAGAATTTGCTTTTTTAGCCGGTGTGCCTTCGACAGATTTTGGCGCGTTAGCAAGTGGTGTTTTTTATTCTGTTGTACCGCACTTGCAATCAGGCTTAGTGAAAAATCTAAAAGCTCAAGGATATTTTTGTGTTGCTTTGTCGCCTTTTACAAAAGGTAACTACAATGCGAAATCCGCTTATGATCATTTTGGTTTTGATTTAATGTTGCAGCCACAAGATCTTGGTTATCCTGCGCCTATCAGTAAAAATCTTTGGGATATTAGTAGTGAAGAAATGATGAAGTACACCCGAATGATTTTGGAAAAGCAGCATCCTGCATTAGAAAATGTGGATCAGCCGATGTTTGTTTATGTATTGACTATGCGTGAACATGGTCCATATGAATTGGGCATGGAAAATAAATTTAATCTTCAAATGCCTAATTTAGGGGCTAAAAATATTTCTGCATTGAATGACTATACTCAACGTATTGTCGCATTGAATGATGCGATTGAAGGAATTAATAACTATTTACATGAACGTAAAAAGCCTTTTGTTCTAGGTTATTTCGGTGATCACCAGGTGGCATTTGATAATGTTATCCCTCCGAAGAAAGGAGATTATGCACAGCCCGATTATGTGACTCAATTTGTTGTAAGAAGTAATTGTGCGAGTCAATTTAAGCAAGAACAAGTTTTTTTAGATCTCGCTTTTGCCGGAGGTGTCTTGATGAATGTAGCTGGATTATCAGCAGAAGATGAATTTATGAAAGCGAATATGGCAATGTGTAAACTAAGTAACGGAAAATTGGAAGATTCTTCTAATCCTACATTTGTGAATGACTATCGTCATTATCTCTATCAAACCTTAAAGATTGCAAAATAGCTAAATAAAAAAGACCGATGTTGATAAATCGGTCTTTCCATTTTTATTCTTTTAACTCACCTAATACTTCAGATAATTGTGCCCCGACCAACACAACTAGCCAGCTAATCTGAATCCACAATAGCATGATCGGTAATGTTGCCATTGCGCCATAGATTAGTTGATAAGAAGGGAATGTGGTGATGTACCAAGTAAAGGCTTGTTTACCAAGTGTAAAGAAAATAGCGGCAATAAGCGCACCACAAGCAGAATATCTTATATCCACTTTCTTATTTGGTACGATGGTATAAATTAATATGAAAATAAACCATGTGAAAAAGAACGGGAGTAAACTGAGCAATTTCACACCGAGTGAAAGTGTTTCTGATTGTTCAAACATCACTTTTATATAAGAACTAATCCCTATACTTGTACCTATAATGAGAGGCCAAAAAGTCAGAATCATCCAGTAAATCGCGAAAGAAGTAAAAATAGGGCGGATACTTGTATCATGCCAAATGCTGTTGAGGGTTCGGTCAATGTTATTAATTAGCATCAAGGCAACGGCAATTAAACTCACAATCCCCACCGCACTCATTTTTTTGGAGTTTGATACGAATTGATCGATATATTCGCCTACCATATCACTCGTCGATGGCGCAAAATTGGTGAAAATCATTTCTTTCAATTCTTCAGTGACTTCATTGAATACAGGAAAGGCAGAGAATATAGAAAAAATCACCATCACCATTGGTACGATAGCAAGCATCGTGCTGTAAGTTAGTGCGCCAGCAGCTTGGTTGAGTTTATTTTCTGAAAAACGTTTCCAAAAGAGCTGGCTAAATTGTTTCAATGAAATCATAAAAATTCCCCACAGCAATGTTTAAATTTTTTACCAGAATCACATACACAAGGTTGTTTCATTGTAGGCAAGGATACGGTCGGATCCACAAAATACCAACGGTTTTCAATTTTTACAAAAATTGACCGCTCTTGATGGGTTAGTTCTCCCTCTTCACCTTGAAAAATAGCTTTAAATTCCACCGCACTTTGAGTTTTTGTGAGGTTTTCTGTTTTTAGGATTTCTAATCCTAGCCATGTCGTGTTGTCAGCCCATTCTTGCAATAGATGAGTCTCTAATAAACTTTGTTGGTTTGGCACAGTTGTTGCAACAATATAAGGTATATTTTTTAAAACATAAGCCGTATAACGTGAACGCATGAGTTGTTCTGCCGTTTCGGGAAACGATTGTCTCAAATGAAATTTTCCACAACAATCTGCGTAATGATGGCCAGATTGACATGGACAGTCTTCTGAAAGTGCGGTTGAAATTTCTGACATATTTATCCCTGTTGTTTGAATTTCGATACTTGCGATCGAATTGAGCGTTTAAAGGCTTCAGCTAATACTTCAATATCTAATGCCGCCTCTAGTTCAGCTTCATTCTCGGGTGCGGATAACAAGCGATTTAAATGGCGAATTGTTACTTGCGGATAAGGGCGCGAGAGCAATTTTAGTTCATCACCTTGTCTAATTTCTCCCGTTTCAATGACGCGAACATACCATCCACTGAGCCCAGTTTGATAAACAATATCGCGAGTCTCTTCGTTTTCCGTATTTTTTGATAAACGCTCACAAGGTTTACGTGGCTGAGACACTTCTAAAATAGTTGAGCCGATTTGATAACGATCGCCAATGCAGACATTGTCTTCATTCAAGACTGACACGACAAAATTTTCTCCGTAAGTGGCGGTTTCCATGTAAGAAAAATTTTTATTTAATAAAGCATTTAATTTATTAAAAGAATCTGCCGACATAAAAAAGAGAGATTTATCTAGACCACCATGATGTTTTTTCAAACCCACATCGTTTCCTTCTGCACCAAGAGAATGAATTTTTACCGATGGTACTGTTTTCTTACGAATTGCGCTTTCGTATACACTTCCATCTGAAAAGGTTAGGGTTTGAACTTGTCCCACTTTTATAACTAAAATTTTTGCATTCATTTTGCTTTTTTATTGTTCCAGAAAAATTTTCGTAGAATTATAACCGAAAACGTTTAACTTTTTGACTGCACTTCTTTTTTTACTTATTATTCGTTACAACAAAAAACAAAAGGATATTCATTTATGCAATACGCTCTCTCTCGCACAGAACAAGGTAAAATCCTAGGCATCACTGCCAAAATGGCTAACCGCCATGGCCTTATTGCTGGCGCAACAGGTACGGGTAAAACTGTCACATTACGTAAAATGGCAGAAGCTTTCAGTGATGATGGGGTTCCGGTATTTTTAGTAGACGTAAAGGGCGATCTTTCTGGCTTAGTAAAGAGCGGTCAATTTCAGGGCAAAATTGCGGAACGAATTGAGCAGTTCGGGTTAGGCAATGAAAATTATCTCAATGGATATCCTGTTTCTTTTTGGGATGTTTTTGGCCAAACGGGCATTCCTCTCCGAACAACTATTTCTGAAATGGGCCCGTTGTTGCTTTCTCGTTTATTGAATCTAAACGCTACGCAAGAAGGATTGTTAAACCTCGTATTTCGTGTGGCAGATGATAAAGGTTTATTGCTCATTGATTTAAAAGATCTACGTGCAATGCTGAAGTATGTTGCAGAGAATGCGAAAACCTTCCAAGTTGAATATGGCAATGTTTCGACCGCAAGTATTGGTGCAATCCAACGAGCATTACTGACACTTGAAAATGAAGGTGCCACAAATTTATTTGGTGAGCCCGCATTGAATCTAGATGATTGGATGCAAACTCGCGATGGGCGAGGGGTGATTAATGTACTCAATTCTGAAAAATTGATTAATTCCCCAAGAATGTATAGCGCATTTCTATTATGGTTGATGGCAGAACTCTTTGAACAACTGCCAGAAGTGGGTGATCCTGAGAAACCTAAATTTGTTATGTTTTTTGATGAAGCACACTTATTGTTTGACGGTGCACCAAGCGTACTCGTGGAAAAAGTAGAACAAGTTGTGCGCTTGATTCGTTCTAAAGGCGTGGGGATCTATTTTGTCACGCAGAACCCGCTTGATTTGCCAGATACCGTATTAGGCCAGTTAGGTAACCGTGTTCAACACGCTCTTCGTGCATTTACTCCGCGTGATCAAAAAGCTGTGAAATCAGCTGCAGAAACTTTCCGAGCAAACCCTTCAGTGAATGTCGTTGAGACCATTTCAACCCTTGGAGTGGGCCAAGCATTGGTATCCTTTTTAGATGAAAAAGACATGCCAACGCCAGTTGAAATTGCCTATATCTATCCGCCAAAAAGTCAGCTTTTACCATTAACGACAGACGAACGTAATGCTTGGGTGAAAGATGATGATCTTTATGCGTATTATAAAGAATATGTAGATAATGAATCTGCCTTTGAAGTATTAACTGCTCAAGCGGATTTATCTGCGGTACAACAAAAACAAGCAGAGCAAGCCCAAACGGAAGAAGAAAACGGCTTCTTAGGCAGTTTGAGCCGAATGATTTTTGGTACGCAAAAGCGCGGTGAAAAATTATCGCCAACTGAGCAAATAGTAAATAGTGTTGCGCAATCTGTAGGGCGAAATATTCGAAATCAAATTACCAAGCAAATTATGAGAGGCATAATGGGCGCGCTTAAGAGATAAAGTTGTATTTTAGAAAAATACTTGGCGTGCTTTTATTTATTCAAATAATCTGATTTCGCCTCAGGGTGAAATCATCACGTTAAATGGCAATAAGGAGATTTATTATGTCAGACGTATTCCACTTAAACCTCACAAAATCCCAGTTAAAAGGGGCTACACTCGCTATTGTTCCTGGCGATCCTGCGCGTAGTGAGCGTATTGCTAAACAACTTGATAATCCAGAGTTCCTTGCTAGCACGCGCGAATTTACTTCATGGTTAGGTTATCTTAATGGACAACCTGTTGTTGTATGTTCTACGGGTATTGGTGGGCCATCAACATCAATTTGTGTGGAAGAACTTGCTCAACTTGGTGTTCGCACTTTCTTGCGTATTGGTACAACGGGTGCCATTCAACCACATATTAATGTAGGTGATGTTCTTATCACAACCGCTTCTGTTCGCTTAGATGGTGCAAGCCGTCATTTCGCACCATTAGAATATCCAGCTGTGGCAAACTTTGAATGTACAACCGCACTTTATAATGCAGCGAAAGCAAAAGGTATCGAGCCTTATGTAGGCGTAACAGCATCATCTGATACATTCTATCCAGGTCAAGAACGTTATGATACCTATAGCGGAAAAGTATATCGTGATTACCAAGGGCTACTTAAACAATGGCAAGATTTGAATGTGATGAACTACGAAATGGAATCGTCAACATTGTTTACCATGTGTAGCGCATTAGGTTTGCGTGCTGGGATGGTTGCGGGCGTGATTGTAAACCGCACTCAACAAGAAATTCCAAATGAAGCAACAATGAAACAAACGGAAGAAAAAGCTGTGTCTGTTGTGATCGCAGCTGCGCAGGCGTTGTTAAGTTAATCTCTTTTAATTGAAAGAATAAAGCCTTGTAATCTGCACCCAAAAGTTAGACGAGACAACTAACTGATTAAGGTGCAGATTTTTTATCATTAAATATACCCAATCCGTCAAACAACAAGTGATCGATTTTTATCTTCGACACAGTAAAAACCCTTTTCTCACAAAGAAATATTTTCATTTTACTGACACAATCTTGAGAGACCGGATTAAACAATTTGGGGCTATCCTAGATAACTAACTTAAATTCCTCTTAACTAATTGTTTTAAAGTGAGTTTAAAACTGCTCTAAACTGAATAATTCATAGAGTTTTGATAGTGAGAATTTAACTAAATCATCGACCATATAATCAATAAATCGTACAAATTCTGACTGAGTTGAACTAATGAAAGGTGGGTTATAGGCCTAAGTGAATTTAAATATGTAGAAAATGGTAGCAAGGCTTGAGGAGCAAACCCTATTTTACATTTTACCCAAGGGTTGCAATATCAAATAAGAAGTTATCAAGAAATCCTGTTGAAAAATAGTATTTGAAAAGTATGTCAAGAAAAAGAAATTGTCTAGATAATAAGATGATAAATAGCTTCTTTGGATGGTAAAAACGGGGTTTACGATAGAAAATAATTTGATGCTTTTGAGCAACTCGAAAAATGATCCATGAATACATTCATTATTACAATCATGAGCGTATTCAGTTTAAACTAAGAGAACTAGCTCTATAGTTCCCATAACTTAGCCTTGATTTAACAGCCCAACCTTTTGGAGGTTGCTGAATTATTAAGGCTTTAGTTTTTCTATCTAAAATGATGGTAATTATAATGATACCCAACACTTGGGACTACAGGGATAACTGGTAGCGAACTTCTCACTCGAGTTTTAACCTTATTATCACTCGCATTCAATTTTAAGTTAGTATCAACTTGGCTTGCCACTTTATCTTTCTGAGCCTGAGTAACCGTATTACCACTTGTTACACGAGCATTATACTCTTGCACAGTCTTCATATCATAAACACCGCCACCAGTTTGTTCTGGTTGAGATGAACATGCAGCTAAACCTAAAATTGCACAACTAACAAAAACTATCTTTCTCATTAAATACATCCTATTTACAAATTACGTCAGTCAATACAGCCCTACCTTCTGATACATAACTCGTTGCTTTTTCCTTTAATGTTTTATTTTCTTTTAACTGAATACGCTTAGATAAATCTTTATCTGTAATTGAATAAACTGGCACATAACTTAAATTTTGAGGATCTTTTTGATTATAAATCGTCGCTCCCGTTACACTACCGTAATATTCACTTTTATCATTTGGCGAAAGATAATTGTGAGTTGAATTTGTATAATCCACACCTCTTTTCACTTTAAATCCTTGACAAATGCCCGCTGGAGACTCAAAAACACTCTCCGATGAACTCATCTCGTCAATTTTATAAACTTTTAACTCAATACTTTGTGCAAGTTTCTGCACATCATTATCAGAAACATGTGAGTTAAAAGCCTTTTTATCTTTTTCATCAACATAAGTTACTGAGCTAGACATTCCTTCTGCAAGAGATAAGCGTGGTATAAGCAAGCTAATCAGCATGCAACAAAATAAAGAAAAAAATGTGTGATTTTTATGATCCATTTCTCGTTTTCCTTAATATACTGGACTGTATTTCTCACATGAAATACGAACAATTAACCACATGCCAACAATACCAAAGCACTATACCAAAAAGACTTATATGATACTAGGTTATTTTTCAGGTGTAATACTTTTTGATTTTTCTTCGTTTTGAGCTTCTAAAGCATCACGCGCAGCACGAATACTTTTTTCAATTAGAGGAACTCGCTCATCATCTTTCGGCATTAAGCGCAGCATCATCGCCCAAGTCACTGCCGCCATTTTATAATCTTCTGTTTCAAAATAACGGAATGCGAGCAGACTTAACGCTTCAATGTTAGTGTGATCTTGACGAATCACTTCTCTCAATAAATTGCCACCTTTAAGTTTATCAGTCGCGTCTTCAGAGAACATCAATATACGAGCATAACCTAATTTATATTGCACATTATCTGGTTCAAGTTTGTTAGCTTTTTGATAGCTATCAAATGCCAAACGTGCATCACCTAAATTCATCCCAATCTGACCGAGCATCCACCATTTTTTTGCATCAGTTGGATTTTTCTGCAAATCGATTCGAAGTGCGGTAGAAAATTGCTGCATTTCTGCATCAGAAAATGGATTTTTATCTTCATCTTTCATTCGATCAAAGAAATAGGGCAATTTCGCATAAGTTTGCTCTAACATCGATTCAGCTTGCCAAGATCCCACCATAAAATAAGAAGAACCCGCGATAATCCCTAACGCCAACACGCCAGACGCAAACCACACTTTCCCATAAGATTTGCCAGAATAATCCACATTCTCTTGAACCTTGCTCGGCACATCATCAAGCAAGGTTTTCTGTAATTCTTGTTTGAGTTGCTCAACATTTTCAACTAAACCTTGAGAATTATCTTGCTCAATTTCTTCTAAGCGCGAGAAATATAACGCCTTATTTAAATCATCACGTTTTTGCCCATGTTTAGCTTTGAATTGACGCAATAAAGGATAAAAACAAATTAACGCTACAACTAAAGTGGTTAATATAAAAATTAATGCAAAATTCATCTATTTATCCTTGTTTAATAATTCTGCCAAACGCGCATTATCTTCATCCGTTAAAACATCTTGGGATTTCACCGCACTTTGAGCTTTTGGTTTACGTTTTAATAAAAATACCACGCCTAACAATACAAGCAATAATGGCGCAATCCATAGCACTAATGTACTCGCTGTCATAGGTGGATCATAGGTTACAAAATTGCCGTAACGTACGACCATATAATCCACTACGTCATTTTTCGATTTGCCTTCTTGTAAAAGCTCAAATACTTTGCCACGCATATCCACAGCGATAGTTGCATTGGAATCCGCAATATTGTTATTTTGACATTGAGGACAACGCAAAGATTGTGTTAATTGGTGGTAATCACTCTCTTGCTGTGGAGAACTAAAATTTAATGCGTCAATCGCTGAAAACGCCACTGAGCTAAACAAAAGAGCGGTCAAAAATAGCCATGTTTTTTTCATTATTGTTGCTCCGAAAGTTTGTCATAAATTGTTTTTAAAGTCTGAGTCCAAACTTTCTCATTTACATCACCGGCATAACGATAATGAATCACACCTTTTCCATCTACAATGAAAGTTTCTGGTGCTCCATATACCCCTAAATCCAAACCGAAAGAACCTTTTTCATCTTTTAAAACAACTTGATAAGGATTGCCAAGATCTTTTAACCACTTCATTGCTTTAGGGGATTCATCTTTATAATCTAAACCGATAATTCGCACACCGTCTTTAGCAAGTTTATTTAAATATTGATGTTCGGCATAACAAGTCGGACACCACGTCGCCCACACATTAAGCAAAACTGGCTTACCTTGTTGAAACAATTCATTAGTGTAAGCTTTATTTTCAAAAAGCTCCGTTAAATTTTTTGCTGGCACAGGCTTGCCAACTAAAGCAGACTCTAATGCTTTAATATCTTCACCTTGCGCATTACGTTTTAATTGCACTAAAAATGCAATTGTTATCGATAAAAAGAGAATAAGAGGAACGAGTAATTTTTTTTTCATTTTTTACCGCACTTTAAATATAAAAACCAAAGTTGGCTTTCCTGAAAGCTCACATTATTCACGCAAGCTAATTAAAAGTTAAAGCACACCTTAATCAAGGTGCGCCGTCATATTATTTTTTCAATAAAGCGTTAAATCGATAGCGTCGATCGAACATACACAACAATCCACCTAACGCCATAAACAAGCCGCCAATCCAAATCCAGCGAATAAATGGCTTATAATATAAGCGTAACGCCCAAGAATTATCCTCAAGTTTTTCACCGAGAGCCACATAAAGGTCACGAGTTAAACCACCAGCAATCGCGGCTTCCGTCATAGACATCCGACTTACTGTGTAAAAACGTTTTTCTGCGAATAAACTTGCCTCTGGTTGCCCATCTTTCGAAATATCAATTTGAGCTTTTCCACCAATATAGTTTGGACCATTCTCATCCGTCACACCGGTGAATTTAAAATCGTAACGACCAATTTGAGCGCTCTCGCCGACTTTCATTCGAACATCACGTTCTACGCTAAAGTTTTGGCTAAATGCAATTCCCCATACGGTCATAGCTACACCTAAGTGAGCTAACATCATTCCCCAATGAGAACGAGATAGTTTTCGTACGCCCACAAAGAATAGTTCACGATGCGTCGCACGTTGTTGCAATTCATAAAGCGCAAGTAACGCGATAATCACAGTCATCATTGAACCAAGCACCGAACTCACGGTAATTTTATCTTGCAAGAAGTAAGGTAACGCAAAACCTGCAATCACCATAACAAATACGCTAATAACAACAGGCGTACGAATTGCAGAAAATTGGTCTCTACGCCATTTCACCAAAGGTCCAATACCAAGCAATAATGCAAATGGTGTCATAATAATTAAGAACATTTGATCAAAGAATGGCGCACCAATAGAAATAGAACCTAAACCAACTTGTTTATGAACGAGTGGTAACAACGTTCCTAAGAAGACAACGCAAAGTGCGGTCATTAATAAGATATTATTTAATAACAACATACTTTCGCGTGAATAGCGTTCTGCATTATCACGAGAGCGAATTTGACTTCCTTTATACGCATAGAGTGCTAGCGAACCACCGATCACCACAACGAGGTAAGCCAAAATATACAAACCACGAGTTGGATCCGATGCAAATGCATGAACTGAAACCAAGATGCCAGAACGAACTAAGAACGTGCCGAGCAGACAAAGTGAAAAGGCTAAAATCGCAAGTAATACTGTCCAAGCTTTGAAAGAACCTCGTTTTTCTGTCACAGAAAGAGAGTGAATCAATGCTGTACCAGCAAGCCAAGGCATAAACGAGGAGTTTTCCACAGGATCCCAGAACCACCAGCCCCCCCAGCCAAGCTCATAATAAGCCCACCAAGAACCGAGTACGATACCTAAAGTTAAAAACACCCAAGCTGCAAGCGTCCAAGGACGTGACCAACGCGCCCAAGCTGAATCTAATTTTCCAGTCATTAAGGATGCAATTGCAAACGCAAATGCCACCGAAAAACCAACATAGCCCATATAAAGTAATGGCGGATGGAAAATCAAACCTACATCTTGCAACATTGGATTGAGCTCTTTTCCGTCCACTGGGAAATCAGGGAAAGTACGAGTAAAAGGATTTGAGGTGAACAAGACGAACAACACAAAACCTACGCTAATAATCCCCATAATACCAAGTACGCGAGCAACCGCTTCCTGAGGCAAATGTTTACTCAATAAAGCAACAGCTGATGACCAAACGGCTAGTAGCCAAATCCACAGCAATAAAGAACCTTCGTGAGAACCCCATACGGCAGACAAACGATAATAAATCGGTAAAGCCGTATTAGAGTTATTCACCACATACTGCACACTAAAATCATTTACTGCGAATAAATAAAATAATGCAGCAAAAGCGATGCTTAAACTTGCAAATAAACCATAAGTCATTGGGCGAGCTAATGCCATTAATTGTGCATTACCCTTTTCTGCCCCCCACAAAGGGAAAATCGCCAACATAAGCGATACGGCTAAACTTAAAGCCAGCGCATAATTTCCTAATTCAGCAATCATTTTGCGCCTTCTTTTTCTTGACGATCACGTGTGCTTTCGCCTTTTAAATCTGCATCGCCAATCCCCATCGGTTTATGCACTTTTTGCATTTTTTCACCTAATTCTGGTGGCACATAATTTTCATCGTGTTTAGCCAATACTTCTGTCGCAGTTAAAACAGTTGGCTGAGTTAATACACCTTGAGCCACAATACCTTGTCCTTCACGGAAAAGATCTGGCAAAATGCCTTCATATTCAACAGTGATCGCTGGGCCAATATCATTTAAATCGAAGCGCACTTTTAAGCTTTTTGGATCACGTACTACCGTGCCTTCAACCACCATACCGCCAACACGAATACGCTGTCCTACTTCTGGTTTTTGATTCGGGTTATTATCCTTACCTTGAATCACTTCAGATGGCGTATAAAACAAGTCGATATTTTGACGTAACGCATACAGCATCAATCCACTTGCAATAGCAATGCCGAGCACAACAAAAATGACTAATTTAAATCTGGATTTACGTCTTGGATTCATAGTGTGTTCCCTTTATTTGCTTGTTGTAAACGTTCTTCGCGTTGTTGCTCACGCAATACATTTTGTAACGCTGTCTTGCGTTGTTTTACACTTTGAACAATTAAGGCAATAACTGCCACTAAACTTACTGCATAGGATAACCATACGTAAAAACCGTAGCCACCCATATTAAAAAAATCACTCCAAGTCTGGAAAAACATAAAATATTCCTTATAAAAAATCGCTAAAAAACTAACCGCACTTTATTTCAGTGTTTGAGCTAATGCTTTAACCCAAAGACGTTTCGCATCTTCTTTCAATAATTCCACGCGATAACGCACTAAAGTAAGCCAAATATACAAGGTTAAAAAACCAAAGATACACAAAATTAATGGAACCAACATTGGAATTGCAATGGATGGTTTTTCCAGTTTAGTGATACTCGCACCTTGATGTAACGTGTTCCACCATTCCACAGAAAAATGAATAATCGGTAAAATCACGACCGTTGTAATGCATAAAATCCCAGCCGCTTTTGCCCCTACATTACGATCTGAAAAAGCAGAATAAAGTGCTAAGATACCAAGATAAAGAAAGAATAAGATCAATTCTGCAGTTAAGCGAGCATCCCACACCCACCAAGTGCCCCACATTGGTTTACCCCAAATCGCGCCCGTAACAAGCGATAAGAAAGTAAACGATGCACCAATTGGCGCCATTGCAATCATTGCGAGGTGAGCTTGCTTAATTTGCCACACAAGAGCAACCACAGCTGCAATCGCCATTGAACCGTACACACCCATTGACCAAATCGCTGTCGGTACATGCACGTACATAATTCGGAAACTATTGCCCTGTTGGTAATCTGCTGGTGCGAATGCTAAGCCCCATACAATGCCGACACCGAGTAAAATAAGCGTTAAAAATGCAAATAACGAACTCAATTTACCGCAGATACGATATTGAGTTTCGGGTTTTGCATAAGGATGTAGCCACTTCCACATAAAAAAGATCCTTAAAAATGAAAGAGAAAAACCACCGCACTTTTATACGGTGGAATGAAATTAATTATCTAAACTAATTCGCAGTGCTGCTGCGATGGCAAAAGGCGAAAGCGTTACAGCGCCAACCATCATGGCGCCTAAAATCGCCAGTTGCCCCCCATAAGGCACATTTAATCCTGCAGCCTCTAATACTGATGACGCAAAAATTAAAACAGGAATAAACAACGGAACAACAAGCAAACTCAACAACACGCCACCTTTTCGCAATCCCACCGTTAAAGCGACGCCAATTGCACCGATACAACTAAATACAGGGGTGCCCAGTAACAATGTCAAAACCAATGCCCACCAAATATTGACCTCAAGAGAAAGCAATAAAGCGGCAATAGGTGACAGCAAAATAAGTGGCAAACCAGTTAGCAACCAATGTGCAACCACCTTAGCTAAAGCAGTCATCGGCAAAGGCTGTGTGGTTAACATTAATTGTTCAAGAGAGCCATCAATAAAATCATCACGGAATAAACGTTCAAAAGAAAGCAATGCTGAAAGTAATGCGGCTACCCATGCGATACCCGGTGCGATACGGGAAAGTAATTTAGGATCCAGTCCAATAACAAGCGGAAACAAAGTAATCACAAGTAAAAAGAACCATAGCGGATTTAAAATTTCCGCATTTTTGCGCATCGCAATTTGAAGTTCTCGTTTAATTATCTCTAAAAAAATCATTAAGTTATTCCGCTTTATAAGCCGCTAAATTTAATTTTTGCAGATGAGAACTTGGCACTTCTTGGTGGCTGGTTAACAATACGATACCACCTCTTTGAGCATGCTCATCAAAAAGTGCGGTTAGAATTTCCACGCCTTTTTTATCAATCGCAGTAAAGGGCTCATCTAAAATCCATAAGGGCGCTTGAGACAACCATAAACGACCTAATGCAATACGTTTTTGTTGCCCTGCAGAAAGTTGTGCGGCGGGCAAATCTTCACGACCTAACAACCCTACTTTCTCAAGCAAATCCCACAAAATATCAGTATTTTGTTCAGCTTGACTAATTCGTTGATAAAACTGCAAATTTTCCCATGCAGTTAATTCTGGTTTTACGCCCGAAAGATGACCTAAATAAAGCAAATTCTGATGATACTGTTCACGTTGTTTAGAAATTGCTTCAGAATCCCACCGCACTTCGCCTTCTAAAGGTTGGGCTAAACCCGCAAGAATACGTAATAAACTGGTTTTACCTATGCCGTTATGCCCTTCAATTTGCACAAAATCACCGCTATTAAAATCGCAAGTCAAAGCACGAAAAAGTACGCGCTCACCACGTTGGCAGGATAAATTTTGCAGAGATAACTTGTGTGGTTCAAACATAATTGCAAAGGGAAAATAAAAAGTGGCGGTATTCTATCACAAGAGAAATATTTGACGAGATTTTAGCCCCCGAAACAGATAACTCTTTAGGTGTAGATCGATAGGTTTATTGATTTAAAACAAGGTTTAATAAATTCGTCTATTAATGTAAAAGGAAAAACATTTAATGATCTAAATCAAAATTTTTGCTATTATTTGCCCAATTTTGGTTATAGACCAAAACCCTCAACGAAATTTGTCTTTATTACATAGAAGGAATAAATTATGGCTTACACTCTACCTGAATTAGGCTACGCCTACGATGCATTAGAACCACATTTCGATGCGCAAACAATGGAAATCCACCACAGCAAACACCACCAAGCTTATGTAAACAATGCAAACGCTGCATTAGAAGGTTTACCGGCTGAATTAGTGGAAATGTGCCCAGGTCAATTAGTTTCTAACCTTGACAAAATCCCTGCAGAAAAACGTGGCGTATTACGCAATAACGCAGGCGGTCATGCAAACCACAGCTTATTCTGGAAAGGTTTGAAAAAAGGTACAACCTTACAGGGCGCATTAAAAGATGCTATCGAACGTGATTTCGGTTCTGTAGATGCATTTAAAGCTGAATTTGAAAAAGCAGCAGCAACTCGTTTCGGTTCAGGTTGGGCGTGGTTAGTATTAACTGCTGAAGGTAAATTAGCCGTTGTATCAACAGCAAACCAAGATAACCCATTAATGGGTAAAGAAGTGGCGGGTTGTGAAGGTTTCCCACTTTTAGGTTTAGATGTTTGGGAACACGCTTACTACTTAAAATTTCAAAACCGCCGTCCAGACTACATTAAAGAATTCTGGAACGTGGTAAACTGGGATTTCATTGCAGAACGTTTTGAACAAAAAACAACACACTGCAACTGCGCAAAATAATCAATATTGAAGAAGCCTAGCAAACGCTAGGCTTTTTTGTTTTCAGATATGCCAAATACAAAAATGCGGTGAAAATTCACCGCACTTTGTTCTTTTTTGTTTATCCCTCAATCCCTTCAAATAGTGCTGTGCTTAAATAGCGTTCAGAAGCTGAAGGCAAAATAACGACAATGAGTTTATCGGCAAATTCTGGTAATTTAGCTAGGCGATCTGCAGCCGCGACAGCTGCACCAGATGAAATACCTGCAAGAATGCCTTCTTCCGCCATTAAGCGACGAGCTGTGGCAAGTGCGGTATCGCTATCAACAGTTTCTACGCGATCAATAATAGATAAATCTAAATTTTTTGGAATAAAACCTGCACCGATGCCTTGAATTTTATGTGGGCCTGGTTTTGCTTCTTCGCCCGCTAAAGTTTGAGTAATGACTGGAGATTCCACTGGCTCAACCGCAACAGAAGTGATTTGTTTACCAAAATCTAATTTAATCGCGCGAGAAATACCCGTAATCGTACCGCCTGTTCCTACGCCAGAAACAACAACATCGACTTTGCCATCCGTATCTTTCCAAATTTCAGGGCCTGTTGTTTCTCGATGAATTTGTGGGTTGGCTGGATTTTCAAACTGTTTAAGCATGACATAGCGGTTTGGATCAGAAGCAACAATTTCTTCCGCTTTCGCAATCGCTCCTTTCATTCCTTTTACGCCTTCGGTAAGCACTAAATTCACACCCAATCCGTGCAATAAGCGTTTTCTTTCAAGACTCATTGTTTCCGGCATGGTGAGTGTGATTTTATAACCTCTAGCGGCTGCAACATAAGCCAAAGCGATACCAGTATTACCGCTCGTTGCATCTACAATTTCTTTTCCTTTCATGAGCGTACCATCTTTTTCTGCTTGCCACACCATATTCGCCCCAATGCGGCATTTTACGCTGTAGCTAGGATTACGACCTTCAATTTTCACCACCACATTGCCGTTATGCCCAAAGTGTTTTAAACGCACAAGTGGCGTATTTCCGATAGAATAAGAATTGTCTGCATAAATTGTCATAATATTTCCCTTTCGTTGGACTTCATTAATGTTGGTTTATTTATAGCACCGCACTTTTGATTAAAAAAATAGTTATTTGATCTATTTTATAACCGCAAGCTATTTAACAATCCCTGTATTTTGTGAATGAACCTCAAGCCCTGTTTGAGATGAGGGATGACTATTCATATTAAAACGTAAGCCATTACGATAATTTTCCACCCACATCACCGTCGCACCACATACTGCAACAGGCATGATTAATAAATTAATCACTGGTACAAAAGTACAACAAGTAACCAATCCACCAAAAGTTAAACTTTGGGTTCTTTGATTGCCAAGCGCATTTTTCATGATATCAAAAGAAACTTTGTGATTATCAAAAGGATAATCACAGTATTGAATTGCCATCATCCAACAAGTGAACAAGAAAGTAAGTACAGGCACGATGGTTTGTCCAACCAAAGGAATAAAACTCAGTAAAAACAAGGCGATAATTTTTGGTAGGCTATAACGTAATTTTTGCCACTCTCGAGCAAGCATACGAGGCACATCCCTCATTACATCCACGAGACTATCATCATTAATATTTTCACCTGTCAGCATTTTTTCTACTTTTTCCGCTAACAATCCATTAAAAGGTGCGGCGATAAAGCCGGATAGTGTGGTGAAAGTAAAATAAAAGAACAATAAAATCGTTAAAATTGACAGGGTTAACAAAATTACACTGAGAAAACTCAGCCAGTCTGGAATAAAATTCATTACCCAATCAATCGCACTGGTGATTTGGCTAATAAAAAGCCAAAATAAACCACAAAGCAAAACGGTATTGAGCAAAATTGGAATAATAACAAACCTACGCAAACCTTTTTGTGTGATGTAATGCCAGCCCATTACAAAATAATGGAAACCAGATTTTAATTCATTGGGGTTCAACATTTTTCTTTCCTTTCAATAAAAATACGCCTAAAACAGACCGCTCTTTTCCCTTAAAATTCCACGCATTGAAGTATTTTTTCACCTACTGAAATATGGTAGGATTAGCGCCATTAATAGCATTCTCGCAGGACTAGCACGCGTAAGGAATAAAGATGGATTTAAATACAATTTTGATTATTGTGGGCATTTTGGCACTTGTTGCCTTAATCGTGCACGGATTATGGTCAAATCGTCGTGAGAAATCAAAATATTTTGATAAAGCCAATAAATTTAACCGCACTTCTCATGTGCAAAGATCCCATACGCAAGAAGAAACGCAACCAACAAATGCTAATTTGTCTCATGCAACTACAGCGCAAGCAAACGCACCAGTTCGTCATCAAGTCATGCCTAATGCAGCTGTGACTCAAGAACCTGTTGATTATAGACAAAGTGAAAAAAGTGTCGATGACATTAAGATTTCGATTCCAAATGTTCAACCTGTTTATGATATGGGAAATCATCGTTCTGAGCCGTTAAATCCGACTCAACCACAATATGATATGCCGACATCAAATAGCGTTGCGAATATGACATTGGAACAAATTGAAGAACAAGGCCAAAATGCTAGTTTCGATGGAATTAATTCATCATCACCAGAATTAAGAGTGCAACTTGAGGAATTAGCTCACGAAGAACGTCAAGTGGACTACAACGTATCTTTTAATGAACCAAAAGCAAAAACAACAGCTAAACCGAAACAAAAAACTGGCTATATTCAACTTTATCTTATTCCAAAATCTAGCGAGCAATTCAACGGTGCGAAATTAGTACAAGCCCTTGAAAACTTAGGGTTTATATTGGGTAAGAATGAAATGTATCACCGCCACTTAGATTTAAGTTTGGCAAGTCCAGTTCTCTTTAGCGTGGCAAATTTAGAGCAACCAGGAACATTCGATGCCTATAACTTAGTGGATTTTAGCACTATGGGAATCGTATTATTTATGCAACTGCCATCACCAGGTAATAATCTCGCTAATTTACGAATGATGATCCGCGCTGCGCATACATTAGCCGAAGATTTACAAGGCATCGTGCTTACTGAAGAACAAGAAATCTTTGATGAAAATACAGAGCAAACATATCTTGCTCGCGTGTAAATTCATACCTTAAATTTACCGCACTTTTATCTTTATTGAGACAGGCTTTATGCCTGTCTATTTTCACTCTAAACACACAAAAAGTGCGGTCATTTTTCCCCGAGAATTTTATGTTTATGACAAATATTCAAACTCAAATAGACAATCTACGCAAAACCTTGCGCCAATATGAATACGAATATCACGTTCTAGATAATCCTACAGTGCCTGATAGCGAATATGATCGCCTCTTTCATCAGCTAAAAGCGTTAGAGTTAGAACATCCTGAATTTATTACTTCAGATTCCCCAACTCAACGTGTTGGTGCAAAACCACTTTCTGGGTTTAGCCAAATTCGTCATGAAATTCCCATGCTCTCTTTGGATAATGCTTTTTCCGATGAAGAATTCAATGCCTTTGTAAAACGCATTGAAGATCGTTTAATCATATTACCTAAACCACTTACCTTCTGTTGTGAACCAAAACTTGATGGTTTGGCAGTGAGTATTTTGTATGTAAATGGCGTGCTCACCCAAGCAGCCACTCGTGGTGATGGCACCACAGGCGAAGATATTACAGCCAATATCCGCACTATTCGTAATATTCCATTACAACTTCTAACAGATAATCCTCCTGCACGTTTAGAAGTGCGGGGCGAAGTTTTTATGCCACATGCTGGATTTGAGCGTTTAAATAAATATGCGCTAGAACATGGTGAAAAGACCTTTGCTAACCCTCGTAATGCTGCGGCAGGCTCTTTGCGTCAACTTGATCCTAATATTACAAGTAAACGCCCATTAGTATTAAATGCTTATGGTATTGGAATTGCTGAAGGCATTGAACTGCCAAGCACTCATTATGCTCGTTTGCAATGGCTAAAATCTATCGGTATTCCAGTGAATCCAGAAATTCGTTTATGTAATGGCACGAATGAAGTTTTAGATTTTTACCGAGATATTCAGAATAAACGAAGCTCGCTGGGTTATGACATTGACGGAACTGTATTAAAAATCAATGACATAGCCTTACAAAATGAACTAGGATTTATTTCTAAGGCACCTCGCTGGGCGATTGCTTATAAGTTCCCAGCCCAAGAAGAATTAACGGTGTTGAATGATGTTGAATTCCAAGTTGGCCGAACAGGTGCAATCACACCAGTCGCTAAATTAGAACCAGTATTTATTGCAGGTGTTACAGTAAGTAATGCCACCTTACACAATGGCGATGAAATTGAACGCTTAAATATTGCTATTGGCGATACTGTTGTAATTCGCCGAGCAGGGGATGTAATCCCACAAATCATCGGTGTACTACATGAACGTCGCCCTAATAATGCTAAACCAATCATTTTCCCAACAAACTGTCCAGTGTGCGATTCTCAAATTATTCGTATTGAAGGTGAGGCAGTAGCTCGCTGTACGGGAGGATTATTCTGTGCTGCACAACGCAAAGAGGCTTTAAAACATTTTGTCTCTCGTAAAGCCATGGATATTGATGGTGTAGGCGGAAAATTAATAGAACAATTAGTCGATAGAGAACTGATTCATACACCTACGGACTTATTTAAACTTGATTTAACTACGCTCACACGCTTAGAAAGAATGGGCGCAAAATCTGCAGAAAACGCTCTCAATAGTCTTGAGAAAGCCAAAAGAACGACCCTTGCTCGCTTTATTTTTGCTTTAGGCATACGTGAAGTAGGTGAAGCCACTGCATTGAATCTTGCTAATCATTTCAAAACTTTAGATGCGCTTAAAGCCGCTGATCTTGAAGAGCTTCAACAAGTGCCTGATGTGGGTGAAGTTGTAGCAAACAGAATTTTTGTATTCTGGCGTGAAGCCCATAATGTTGCTGTCGTTGAGGATTTAATCGCACAAGGCGTGCATTGGGAAACCGTGGAAGTAAAAGAAGTCAGTGAAAACTTATTCAAAGATAAAACCGTCGTCCTCACTGGCACCCTCACTCAAATGGGTCGCAACGAAGCAAAAGCATTACTACAACAACTAGGCGCCAAAGTAAGTGGCTCAGTTTCCAGCAAAACAGACTTTGTCATCGCAGGTGACGCAGCTGGCTCTAAACTAGCCAAAGCGCAGGAACTAAATATTCCAGTATTAACAGAAGAAGAATTTTTAGAGCAGCTTAATATTTTAAATTAGTTAAATTAAAATCGTATAAACAAAAGCGGCCCAAAATTATCGTATTTTTGACCGCTCTTTTGTATTTAAATGTTAAGTTATCAATTTACTGACATAGTCGTTTGTCTTATTTCATCCTTACTTAAATCCGCAGCTACCCGTATTAATGACGGTAATTTGATTGTGATTACAGTTTCAACACGCAGCCGCGCAGAGACGGCTGCAGATAATCATAATCGGCTTTAAAACGATAATTACGGTTTCAACACACAGCCGCACGGAGGCGGCTGCCTGGCTTTGCAGATGGAACCTTTATTGATATTGAAGTTTCAACACACAGCCGCTCGGAGGCGGCTGCCTGGTTGCGTTGAAGAGGTTGAGTTTTTAGAGCTGTTTCAACACACAGCCGCTCGGAGGCGGCTGCCCAAACATTCAAGCCGAAGATAGCCTGGAATTTACAGTTTCAACACACAGCCGCTCGGAGGCGGCTGCAGGCGGTTTAGAAGCAGGTGTAACTGCCACAGGTGTTTCAACACACAGCCGCTCGGAGGCGGCTGCTCCCTACATAAAAAAGCAAGAAAAATCAGCGTATTAAACACTGTATTTCGCTAACTGATTTTATGATAAGGAGTTTAATAAGTATAACGGTCATACCGCCGTTATACAAATAGATTAACTTATTCAAATTGTTAAAGAAAATAAGGATCGCTATCCCATCAGGGTTTTAATGAGAACAACAGATTAGCGAACTAAATGACAAGCACGTCTTTAAATACATCTATTGCTGGTTTTGCCCCATGATGTCCCACTTTATTACGCCACTTACTGCCCAAATGGTAAAAACGCAGGCTGTCACATGTGGGGTCGTAGGTTTCCAACAGTTTGTTTTTCAAAATGACCCATTGGTCAGGCGTGACATCACATTCAAATACTGAATATTGCGCCCGCACACCGTAATCTAAGCAATGTTTTGCGATGCGGCGCAATCGCACATGCCCGTTTGGATCATCAAAAGAAATGTCGTAAGTAATCAGCATTAACATAGTTTATCTCATCAAAAACGGCGGATATTCCGCCAAATCCCCACGCAGATGACGCGCCAACAGCATGGCCTGAATATACGGCAGCAAACCGATTTCCACTTCTTCATCCAAAAACGGATGCACGATTTTCTCCTGCTTTTTCGCCTGCAAGGCTTGGAACAAGAGCTTACGCGCATCGGCTTTTAAGCTTACCGCGCCGCTTGCCTCGGCGACAAAATCCTGCGATTTGATTTGCCCTCGGTTAATCAGCGACAACACCAACCTGTCTGCCCACCACGCGCGGAATTCTTCCAAAATATCCTGCGCCAAACTGTCGCGCCCCGGTCGGTCAGCGTGCAGAAAACCCACCTGCGGATCCAGCCCCACGCCTTGCAGCGCGCCGCTAATGTCCTTGCCCAAAATGCTGTACACAAACGACAACAGCGCATTCACCCCGTCTCTGGGCGGACGGCGGTTGCGCCCGTCAAAAGAAAAACCGCTTTTTTCGCTCAAAAGCTGCCCGAATACGCCGAAATAACGCGCCGCCGCATCGCCCTCAATACCGCGTACCACGTCCAGCTCCGCCGCCCCCTTCAACTGCCGTAGCGAAATATTCAAAGCATCGACCGCACTTTGAATCGCCGAATTCTCACCGTAATTGCGAATCTGCCGCTGAAGCACCCGCTTACTCGCCTGAATCTTCGCCGCAATGATATTGCGCGCAATCGGCACGGGATTTTGCTCCGACACCCGATACTGCGCCCGACGCAACAGCACATTGCCGCTCTGCCGCCCCTGAAGCCGCCCCAAATAACGCCCATTTTCCGTAAAAAACGCCAAATTCACATTATTTTCACCACAAAACCCCAACAAAAACGGCGACACCAGCACATTCCCAAAACAGAAAATATGCCCGATGGAATGCACCGGTAACTGCGCTACCTTCTTACGCTCCTGCTCCACCACCAGCGTCTCCCGCTCCTTATGCAGATAGCTATCTTGAGTGGTGATGTAGAGCGTGTTTTGTAATTTTCTCATATAGCATTAATCAAAATATTGCTAGATAAAATTGATGAATACTTTTATTTTCTCAAACTAATAATTTCCAAAAATGGCAATCCATCAAGCATAAAATTAATATATTCTTTTGAAGAATTTAATGAAGGAGTATCTGCAAGAATAAAAACCTCTCTGCACCATTTATTATTAGCCAATTTATCCATTTGAGATTTAGAAAACTTTTCATACGGCGAATGCTCAATCCAATCTCTAGAAATAAAAAATGAGGGGCGGACAGCATTTTTATTAAGATCAACAACTACTCATTTTATTATCAAATACAATACGATAATCTCCATTGGAAAATTTATTTATCCACGCTTTTCCGTAATAAATTCTCCAACAATTTTGTTCCAGATCTGATAAATCCTGCCCATCAATTCTGATAAATGCATCTTTCAAGAAAATTCTTTCTTGATATGGTTTTGGCAATGTTATTTGAAAGTTTTCATTATTTAAGAAAGACGAAACTAATACAGATAACGTTTTAGTTCGATTAATTGATAATTTTTCTTTTTTAGAATCTGAGAGCTGATGAGTTCGTGAAACACTGCTTTCTTTAGCCTCAGAAGCACTATCACTATTTTGTTTTTTAGGTGTAGGTTCTGCCAGATTTACCAAAATCTCGCCTGAAGCGACATTTTCATAAAACCCATTTTTATCAATCTCTCGCAACTTAATGCGTCTTTCTTCCTCTGCAAAAGGACAGCCGAATTTATGATTTTCAACCGATTTAAAATAAGGATCTACCTTTCTTTTGTATTTAGGTCGCTCCAAATTTGCACAAGTAACCGCAATACCACACGCTTGATGAGGGCATTGAAAGTTTTTTTGACCGCTAACCAAGCCTTTCTCATAAGCAATATCAGCTTCTTTCTCATTAATTATTTTACCCAAATCTAAAGAATATGCTTGCAGCAAACTCATCATATTACTCCTTTGCTTGCCATATTTAAGGCAACCTGAAATTTAGGACTTCGATTCAAACACCACAAACCCGCATGCGTGCGTTCCGCACACACCCTACGCGTTGATTTTGAAGTTTCGTGCCATTCCACAGGTAGGGTGTGTGGCGGAGCCACGCACTCGGTGGCTGGATATGGGCTACGGGCTTGCTAAATATTTAGGAATATCTTAACTCCCTATTTACATAATCTGAGCATATTATTTTTCTTACAGGAAAAGGGAATTCGGTAATAGGTTTTTTAATTATTGGTGAATTATTCTCCTTGAAAATTTTATAACATTGATTAAATTCATCCACTTCAAGAAAATAATCTACGTTTTCATAACCTTGAAATTTGTTTTTTATGCGAGAAATGATAGTATTCTCAATTTTATCAATATAATTGATTTCATTCTCATAAGCGAAAACTACGGGGGCTGGAATTTTTAAAATTTTTCCATTGATATTATAGTAAATTAAATTAGAATGCATATGACCATCTAGTCCGCCTGGTTTAAACATATTCATTTGCAATCTTTTATCTAATGCATTTTGTTTAAAGAAATCTTTGCTAAAACTACTATTGTTATTTATTGAAGAATCTAATAATCCTGGCCAATTCTTATCGACTATTGAAACCAAATGTTTCAAATTATATGTATCATCATGATTTCCAATCAATATTCCATAAAAATCATTTTTTGTAAATATTCCAAAGACTAATTCATCTTTAACGCCTCCGAATTTATTTTTGGATAAATGAAAATGACTAATTCCTGCTGAATATAGTAATAAATCATGCTCCCTCCAATCTTTTATCCTTTTGCTCATATAAGGGTTTATATTTTCTCCAGTTGAAATTATCTTTTTAATATTTTCCCACCCTTTGATTTCTTCATTGAACTCCTTGCTAAGACATATTCCTCTGGGAGAGGCAAGATCATTCTATTGATTAAACAACAATAAATTATTGGCATTACATCTAATTCTTCATCATCAATACTTTCATCATTCAAATTTAGATCAATGATTTTTCTTTTAAATATCTTAAACCATTGCTCTCTAAACAATCCTTCATTCATCATAACTCATCCTGTTTGTAATATATTTCATCAATACCCCCAAACAACCCCTCCACATACCCCACACTCCTATCCCGTTTCCCCAACAACACCGGCTGGCAAATCTCCACCAGCGAGCAGGCTTTGCAGCGTTTGCCGTAGTCGGGCGGTGGGGTTAGTCCACTACCCAAGAGTTCGCGCACGGCGGCGATGGTAGCGAGTGTTTGGGTGCGCAGGTCGTCTGAAAACACGATGGAGACGCGGTGGCGGGTTTGCATATACCACAGCGCGCCCTCAGAGACGGTTTGCCCCGTCATTTCTTCCAAACACAAGCCTTGGGCGCAAAGCTGGATTTCGTCCATCGGATCGGGTTTTGGCTTGCCGCGTTTGTATTCCACGGGTTTCAGACGACCTGTCTTTGTTTCCACTTCCACAAAATCCAACACGCCGCTGATGCCCAGTTTTTCTGCCGACACATGCACCGTCCGCTCAAAGCGCACGCCCTTACGCGTTTCCGGCTCGCCCGAATCCACCCGCTCATGTAACGCTTTGCCTTGCGCCGTCAAATAGTTCTCCGCCCACGCCTGCTCGTTGTGAATTAAGGCGCATTGGCGCGGGCAGAAGGCGTAGTGTTGCAAGGCAGAAAGGGGAATCTGGCGCGTGTCCTGATTTTCCCCTTGGCTTTCGGTTGAAAGTGCGGTCATTTTTTCAAACGTTTTTTAAAGCAACTCTTCCACACTCACGCCATTTAAGCCGTCTGAAACCACGCTGATTTTGTAATCGCCAAAACCGCTTGCCGGCGTACCTGATTCGCCGTTTACGCGTTCAACTTTTACGGCATCAAACAATTTATGTGCAGGCTGGCTGCCGAGCGCACTGTCGTGTTTGAAAACAATCAATTTGCGCGCCGCCATTTCGCCACGGGCGGCGGAGCGGTCGTGCTCAAACATCAGCGTCAGGGCTTGAAAGAGTTTGGCTAAGTCGTCGTCTGAAAAACCAGTTTTGGCGGCAAGGTTGGCGGAGATAAAGCCATGCACGCGGTAGAGCGCGTAAGGGACGATGTATTTGCGCCCCATAGTGCGTTCTTTTTCCAAGTCTTTTTCGTTGGTTACCGCCATGCGGGTGATGGAAACTTCCAGCGGCACAATCGGGTCGATGGATTGGGCAAACGCCAGTTGTACCGGGCCGCGCACTTGTCCGCTGTTGACTTCGGTGGTCATCACGGCGCCAAAGGTGCGGATGTCAAAGAAGTTTTTACACATCCAAGCGGTAATATCGCGGGCTTTGGCTTCGTCTTTTGGTAGTTTTTTGGCTTCCGACTCAATGCCAAGCGCCTCATAAGCGCGTTTGTTTTGCAGGTTTAACACGCTTTTTTTTTTGACGTAGATTTCGTAACTGGCTTCATTTTCGCTGCTGATTTCCACAAAATTACGGATTTTGCGTTTCAGGCAGACATCGGTTACCAAGCCTTTGCTGGATTCGGGATCAAGGCGCGGCATATTGCCCGCATCAGGGTCGCCGTTAGGATTGCCGTTGGTAACATCAAAAAAGTAAACAAATTCATAGCGGTTTTGAATGGCAGACATTTTCTGGCTCCTTAGTTTTCAATAGTTTCAGCGGTTTCTTTTTTAGCAAAATAGCTTTGTTTTTGGTGGTAATAGCCGATGGCGAAGCGGCCTTGCTCGACAATGCTCAAATGGCGCGGAAAGGTCTCGGGCAGTTTGGCAATGATTTCGCCCAAATCTTTATCCAAATTCACCGCCATACCAACTTTGTCTTTACGCAAGCGCGACAAATGGTGTTTTGCACCCGACAAAAGGCGCGGAAAAACCGAAAACGGCACGGCGGATGCGGAGCCGTAATAGCGGTCGGCAATGCCGGTATTTAATTCGCCCAACGCCTGATATTGAATGCGCTCCAACACGGCAAACAGCCGCCCTAAAAGATAGGCGCGATTCGGGCTTTCATTGTTCAAACTCATAGGAACTCCTTCTTCGATAAAACCTTTTCTAAAACGCCGCTGTAATACGGCTTTCATCATTGCCACGCGCAGACCGTTCACGTCGCCGTCGGCGCGGATTCGGGTAATCAGTTGCGACAGCAAACTTAAGGGATACGGCGTGCCGCAAATCACGGCGCGGGTCATTTCACCAGCCAACACGGGCGAGATGTTTTCGCTTTTGCCCAATACGGCAGTTTGCAACAAGAGCCGCCAAATAGACGGCGTCGTTTTCCATGCGCAAGGCTCAAGGGTTAAATCTTGCCAATGCTGCTCCAAATTTTCCGCCAACTGCCCAAACGCGGTGTCCAGCCAAAACCGAATAGAAATCCGCGCGGCATTGGGGGCAAGCCCTAAGATATAAAAACGGGTATTGGGAGAGAGTTCGGGCGCAATTTCTTGCAGCGGGCGACCTTTGCCCACTTGTTCCAATACATTGAAAACTTTGGAACTTTCTTGTTCGTCATCTGGCGGCGTAAACACTTGCGCGAAGAAGCCTTCGGCAGCCTGCGCCGTGGCGTTATCGTCCGCTTCCGCCCAAAAGACCGTGCTGGCATCGCCTATGGTCAGGCAGTGATTATTTTCGCGGCGCAAGAGATAGTTCAGCGCGGTGGTGTAGGCAAAGGCGGATTGTTCGGAAACGGGCGCATTTGCGCCTTGCTCCTTGCCAAAAGAGGCAAAGGCTTCTTTGTTGAACGAAATAATCGAACTGCCGGAACTTTGCCCGCCAAACACGCCTTTAATCGCCGGGTGCAACCGAGCAATCGGGGCGGTGTCGCCGCTAATCAGGCATAAGCCTTCGAATGCTTCATCGCTTTTCAGACAGCCTGCCCACAAGGTTTGCGCGGCTTCGCGTTTATGGATAAGTGCGGTCGGTTTTTCAAGAGAAAATGCGATGTTGGTATCGAGCATTTCGGCAGGCAGGTTTTCGACAGTAAAATGTGCAGGCTGCCAGTTTTGCAGAAAACGGCATAAGGCTTGCAAGCCTTCATCGTCGTTTTCTTGCAGTAAATCAAGATGGTATTGCTTAAAGGCTTCAAAGGTTTTTTCAGACGGCGTAAACGGTTTTTCTTTCGCCTCGGCTTTGTTTTTATTGGCTTCCACGCCAAGCGCGTAGACGGTTTTATCCCACAAAAAATTCGGCTTGATGCCCGACGTGCGTTTTTCAGGGCGCGGCACGCTCATCAGCTTTGGCTGCGGCTTTTTATCGACAGTCAGATTCGGCACAACGGTTTTCAGACGACCTTCTTTATCCAATACCAAAATCCAGCCGATTTTCTCCTCGCTAAAGCCATAAGGTGGTACTTTCGGATTGCCCATTTCATCGTTTTCCGCTGCCAAACGGCGGTAATAGCGGGCAAGGGACGCAAGAATCATGCTTTCACCTCCTCGGCGTAAAACGGCGGCACATCAATCACGCCATCTTTCATTTCAGCGCGGAAAAAATGTGGCGTGTTGCCGTGGTCAAAATCAATGTCGTGCAGTATCCAGCCCAAATCACGGTTTGCCTCGTTTTCCGATAATGCTGATGGCGGCAACGGCTCACCTTCATCAATCAAAGCAAAATCGGCAGGAAACTCACGCACGCCCAAACAAGGCTGCTGAAAGCATTGCCCCTTTTTCGCACGGCGTTTGAACATCTCAATATGCTTGGTAACGGTCTCATCCGCCCCCGCTTTTGCCGTCAGCACCGCATGGGCTTCAATCACATAAGCCACGTCTTTAAGCACCGTCGCCGCACGCTGCTGGCGGTCGTCTTCAATCAGCGTATATAAATCAGCAACGCTCTTGCGCTTCATCGCGCCGCTGACCTTGCCCGCCGAAATCTTGCCGCCCAACTCATTGCGCCGCACCGACTCAAACCGAATCGGCTTCAACACATAAATCCGATCTATCACCCACCGAATCGCCGGCTTCCAATGCACCGCCGCCAAAATCCCGCGCGCCGCAGACGGCGTGATGACATCATAAGACACCCGCTCTACCTTCATCTCAGGACGGGTAAAACAGGCATAATCGCCCCAAACGTGTAGGCGGATTTGGTTCATTTGGTTCTCCTTTTGGTTGGAAAGTGCGGTTTCAGACGACATTTTGAAAACGTTGGGAGAATTGACCGCACTTTTTTACATCTTTTGTAACTTATCAATGATAGAAAGCACCGTAGAAATAATTCCATCATTAGAAATATCAGATTGACCTAGCTTTTTTATTTCATCTATTAATGACTGATCATTAGAATATAGTTCGGTACGATTTTCCATAATATCATTCCAAATCTCTTTAGATATTGAGCCAGTACAGCCAATTGGGATTGGAATCACATTATGCTGTAAGCAAATCTCAAATTCTTCTTTCATGCCATTAGAAAGAACGATTTCTCCATTTTTATCCAATTTGTTTCCAAACATAAAAATAGCAATACCAGCTTGAGAAATGATTTCATTTCTGTAGTCAGTCCATCTTTCAGAAATAGATTTATCTCCTGATTGTATTTGCGGAAATGGTCTTAAAATTAATAAATCGTCTAAATTGCGATAATTTGACTGATATTTATATTCTAACGCTCCATTAATAACGATACTTCCAATACCTAAACCATAACTGGAAATAATCTTATATTCTTTCTCTGCCAGCTTATAACTAAGATTATGTATAAGTTCTTTAGCTTTCTCTTCAGAAAAAGGAGAGTAACTATGAGCAGCACCAGAAATGAAGATATTGCTACGTTTTAAGCGTCTTTGAATTTCTTTTAAAATGGCAGTAATATCAGAATATTCTTTAATCATTATTGAATGAATGCCATACCTCTTGAGATCTTCTATTTTTAGTTCTTGCTTAACTTTAGCATACATATAACTTTCATCATCATGAAAATCATCTCTCGATACTTCTTTGAAAAAACAATAATGAGTTGGCGTATTATCTTTTAATAAGACTTTAATTCTGCCCAAAATATATTCCAAATTTGGATCATCAAAACTAAAGCCTATGAACAAAAATGTTTTTGAAAGCAAATCTCCTCTTAATGCAGTAGCAAATAATTCTTTCTTATCCTGATAGGTTTCATAATCATCTTTAATTAATACTGCTTCATCAGGTGAATCTTTATCACCATGCATTTTATAAACAATAGCATCTTTCTTTTTGATATTTCTTGAAAAATCTTCATTTCTGATTTTTTTCTCTACTGTTTTTCCATCAGCCTCTAAAGTTTTTTCAATTAATTGATCATAGTTAGTTGTCCAAAATGTACTAATACCAATTTTAGAAAGTAACTTATGGTTATCTCCGCCTTGTCTTAATGTAGTAAACTCATTGATTATTTTGTTATTTATTTTTCCTCTTTTATGCCGATTGAAATGATATTGAGCTACTCCAATTAGATCATGTTCTTTTTCAATATCAAGACCTAGTTCTTCTGCAAGATCTTTCAGCAAACCTTTCCAATTAACAAAACCTGCTAGAGCTGATAAGCCTGCCCCAGCAAAAATTGCAGCATCGCCATTTTTAATCTCTACAACAAAATCAGTGATAAATTTTTTCTGTTCCTTGGTGAATTCCATAGCAACTCCAATAAATATTTATATTGGGCTTTAGAAACCCTCTAAAGCCCAAAATGATTAACCTAAAAATCTTCTCAAATCATCTTTACCTAAGGCAGGATAAAGCCCTAAATACTCTTGTCCTTGGAATGAACTGTATGCAGAATCAACCAAAGGTAAAATAGCTACGTTTCCAGACTTCAATCCATCAAAGTATCCTAATTCCCAAGGCATCCATTTAGAAGATGAAGCATTATCCGTAGCTAAATACAGCAATTTAGAAGATTGCTTCATCCTATCCCGCAATGTTTCAGCAGTTTCTTTTGTTACAGAATCCCTGGAAAGTTGTGGATCAACTACCCAATCTACGTAAACTTTTTGCCCCATATCTTCTAAAATACGTACAACACCAAGAACTAGCTCAGCATCCTTAACAGAATGTGATAGAAAAACATCAAAGCGATATTGATATTTTTGACTTTCAACGATACTTTCCAGTTTACTTGAATAACTCTCAAATGATGCTGTAACACTTCTTGCATAGTCGCGAGCTTCCTGTTTGGTAAAATAAGCCATTTATATACTCCTAAACTTTAGTGTTGATAGCATACTTATCAGCATTTTCTTTAATTTCAACGGCGGCATTAATCCAACCATTGACATTTGAAATAAAATTATCCCAATTACACTTGAGCATATAGGAATTTGAACAACCATTCTTTAGCTTTTTGGCTGGATAAGAGTGTTGAAGGTTATTTCTGTTATTTTTAATAATATTAAAATAAAAACCTTCTTTATTAACATAAGAATAACAGCCTGATAGATCAGGTAATACAACCAGCAAAATTGCATTTCTCTTACTTGAAGACAATGATCTTTTCTTATTTTTAATAGAGTATGCAATTTCCCAAGGAATCCATTGTTCACTTTCAGAGTTCCACCATTCCTTCATGTTCGGTGAAAGCAAGACTATTGTTACTGAACTATCAAAAATCTTATCTGATAATTTTGTTTGAATAGTCTCATCTTTAAATTGAGCTAGACTTTCATTGTCTTTCTCTCCTTTGTTTATATGGATGCCATCTTCTTCTAATTTTGATTGTAGAATATCAACATAATCTCGAGCTGTTGCTTCCTGATAAGGTGATAAGCGTTCTACAGATGAATCACTATATTTGTATGAAATAAAAATTTTACGTCCCATAGGAACTCTCCTTCTAATAAAATGGTTGCAGGTTAATTTCATTGCGTAATCATACGTTAAATAACTTAATCAGATTGAAATTTTAAAATATCAAGCTCTCCTCTTTTATAAAATTAGTATCCTCCCAACTCAACCCCGCCACCTCATCATACAAATCCAGCCCGATCAGCGTATAAAACTGTTTGCCGAAGTTTTGGTCGGCGTGGTGCAGGCTGCTAATGAGGTTTTCGGCATCAACATCGAACGGAATAATCAGCGGCTGCATGTGGCTTTCGATTATGCGGAATTTGTCGGCGATGGTTTGGAATGGGAAATCGAGGCTTTGCCCTGTATCATTGTGCTTTTTCAGGATTTTTTTTATTGTCCAGTTCACTGCCTTTTAATTGATAAAGCTCGGCGAAATAAGCGGCGACGGCTTGGGTAGATAAGAGGTCGTCTGAAAAGCTGTCGGCGGTCAGGCGCATAACGGCGGCTTGGGTAGCAAGTTCGGGCGGGGCTTTCCATTGTTCTTCGGGCGCGAATATCCATACAAAGCTGTTTTCAGACGACCTTTTGCCTTCGCAGTTGCAGCGTCCGGCGGCTTGGGCAACGCTGTCTAGGCCTGCTTCGGCGCGCATCACCAGCGGAAAATCCACATCAACGCCGGCTTCAATTAAGGAGGTGGCGATGACGCGGCAGGGTTCGCCGTTTTTCAGACGGCATCGAACCTCATTGAGCTTTTGAGTGCGGTGTTTGGCACACATTAAGGTGGTCAGGTGGAACGTGCCGTCAAGGTTTTTGGCTTGGTCGTACAGGCTGCGGGCGTGGTGGCGGTTATTGACGATGACGAGCATTTGCGGGTGTTCGCCAAGTTTGGCAAGCAGGTCGGCATCGGTTTGTGTGCCGATGTGCTGCACGGTGGTGCGGCGCAGTTTGTCAAAAAGTGCGGTCGGTTTTGGGGCGATTTCGCGCATGTTTTCAAAGCCGCGATAGAAGCCGTTTTCGGCTTGCACGGCCGGTTGGGTGGCGGTGCACATGACGACAGAGCAACGATAGTTCTGCGCCAATTCTTTGATGGCTTGCATGATGGGCAGTAAAAGATTGGGCGGAAGCATTTGCGCTTCGTCGAGGATGATGACGGAACCAGCGATGTTGTGCAGCTTGCGGCAGCGCGAGGAGCGGTCGGCAAAGAGGGATTCGAAGAATTGCACGGCGGTGATAACGACAACGGGCGCGTCCCAGTTTTCCGAAGCGAGGCGCAGTTTGTCTTTGGTGGCTTCGCCTTGCAGTTTGCCGTCGTCGAAGGTGCTGTGGTGTTCCAACACGGCTTGCTCGCCCAATTCGCCAAAGGCTTTGCGGAACTCGGCGGTGTTTTGTTCGATGATGCTGGTGAACGGGATGACTAAATCACGCGCTGCATACCGTGCCGTTTGGCGTGTTCCAGCACAAATGCCATGGAAGTGAAAGTTTTTCCGCCGCCGGTCGGCACGGTGAGCGTGAACAGCCCTTGCGCTTGTGCCGCTTGTTCTACGGCATGATTGAGAATTTCACTGCGCAGGCGGTTTAAGGCGGCATTGCGTTTTTCGGCTTCAGTTTGCTCTGAAGCTTGGGCGATACGTCGTCTGAAATCGTTGATAAATTGATTGAAATTGTGTTGTAAGGCGTTTAAATCGGGATAACCGCCGCGCTCGGCGGCTTTGTTTTCTAGGTTTGCATAAAAGGCTTCGATATCAAGATAATCGGCATCTACCAAGCAGGAATAAAGCATTCGGGTGAAGAAGGCGTAGGAGAAAAAAGGATGATGTGCGTCGGCTTTGAGTGGCGGTGCAGACAGGGTTTGAGGGAGCTTGATTTCTTGCAGCCATATGCTATCGAGTTCCGGAATATCTTTGCCGAATTGCAACGCCAAACGCTGTTTCAAGGTGTTGCGGTTATCACCCTCGCCCGCACCGTTCGCCAAACCGGCATGATGCCCTGCAATGCAAAACGCCATCAGCTTGCCGATCACATTTCCCCAGCGTTCCACCGCAATCTTTGCTCCGGCGGTGGCATGATCGACTGATGGGCCACCCATGCAATCGGTGATTAAAGGCTTCCGAATATTTCCCTAAGTCATGAAGCCGTCCCGTCTGGCAGGCAATTTCCTGAGCACCGAATACACGAGCAAACTCCGCTGCCATTTCCCCAACATTTACAGAATGGCTTTGTAAGGTTTGCCAACGTTCGTAAGGTAAGAGATTACCGAGTTTATCTTGCGCGGAATGGGCGTAGTAAAGAGGCTTAGTGAACATAAAAATAATCCCTTATATTTATGATTATTATTTGGTCTAATCTACTCCTAATCCTCTTTTAATTCAACCATATTTACATTGATAAACTTTGAGATTAAATCATTCATATTTTAAATAATACGCTACTAATGCCGCCCACCAAAAGGTGGTTTTGCAAACCAAATCACAATAAACAATCCTAAGAATCCCATAGCTGATAACCAAAATATTTCATTTGCGCCAATAATAAATCCTTGCGATGTTATTTGTTGAGCAATGTAAGCTGAAGTTTGGGTATCACTTAAACCAAATTGATTCATTTGATGGTAAAAACTTTGGGAAATTGGGTTATAAGGATTAATGTGTTCTGTTAATTGAGTATGGTGAACAGCCTCACGGTTATACCACATAAATGTGGTTAAAGATGTCCCAACAGAACCAGCTAGAGTTCTCAAGAAGTTAAATAAGCTAGACGCAGAAGCCATTCTATGCGCAGGCAAGCCAGACAGCGTTATTGTAGTAAGTGGCATAAAGAAACAGGCCACAGCCAAACCTTGCACTAATTGTGGTAAAGCCACATCAGCAAAAGTCATTGATGGCTCGAAAGTCACCGCTCGCCAGTAAAATGTTATTGCATATACAATAAAACTTATCGTCACTAAAATTCGCATATCGATCTTATAACCGAAACGCCCAATAATCGGTGAAAGTAAAATTGGGAATAATCCAACTGGGGAAGTCGCAAGCCCTGCCCACGTCGCAGTATAATGGAAGACTTGTTGTAGCAAGAGCGGAATTAATACCACAGAACCTAGATAAATCAAAAAGGCTAAACTAGTACATAAACACCCTACGCTAAAATTACGAGAATGGAAAAGGGAAATATCCACCACAGGATTGTCATCCGTCAATTCCCAAATAACCAAGGCAATCAGACAAACGACAGTAATCACAGCTAATATAATGATTTCATTAGAATTAAACCAATCTTGCTCACGGCCCTGATCAAGCATTAATTGCAAACATCCCACGCCTAAGACAAGTAAAACTAGACCGACTTTATCAATGGGTTGATGAACAATTTCACTTTCTCGGCTACCCAAAATCTTCCAGCTGATTAGCACAACTAATAAACCAATCGGGACATTAATAAAGAATATCCATCCCCAATGGATATTATCGCTAATCCATCCGCCTAAAATTGGGCCGAAAATAGGTGCAACAACAACAGTCATCGACCAAAAAGCCAATGCCATACTCCGTTTTTGAGGGGGATAATTATTCAATAATAAGCTTTGAGAAAGTGGAATAATAGGACCTGCTACGGCCCCCTGTATAACACGAAAAATAATTAATGCTTCAAGACTGTCTGCAATCCCACAGAGCCAAGAAGAGACAACAAATAAAAAAGTTGAGACTAAAAATAACCGCACTTCGCCAAAACGTTTTGCTAACCAACCTGTTATTGGAATAGAAATCGCATTTGCAACCCCAAAAGAAGTAATTACCCATGTACCTTGACTAAAAGATGCGCCAAGATCGCCTGCAATAGTAGGAATCGCCACATTTGCAATGGTAGAATCTAATACTTGCATAAAGGTGGCGAGAGATAAAGCCAGAGTTAATAAAATCAGCGCACCACCTTGAATAGGTGGAAATTTTTTTGCGGAATTGTCCATAACGCCGCCTTAATGGCTGTTTTGCTGAATGATAGATTCAATCAAATCTTCTACCGCACTTTCATCATATTTAAGTGTATCAGTAGCAAATAAAGTTTTCGGTTCTGATTTTTCTCGTAGCATTGGGCCAGATGAATCTGCAATTCTTACTTTTGCCGTTGCAGAAAGACCAATTCGTAATGGCGTTTCAACAAATTGTTGTGGATCTAATTTAATTCGCACAGGTACACGTTGTACCACCTTAATCCAGTTACCCGTAGCATTTTGTGAAGGTAAAAGAGAAAATGCATTGCCAGTCCCCATTTCAATGCCATTTATCACGCCATCAAATTCTTTATTTTTACCGTATAAATCAAAATGAATTTTCACTGGCTGACCGATGCGCATATTCGTTAATTGGGTTTCTTTGAAGTTAGCTTCTAACCAGATTTGCTCATTAGATACCACCGCCATTAACGCGCCACCCACTGAAACAGCTTGCCCAACTTGAGCATTACGACGCGCCACATAGCCATCAATTGGACTTCTAATTTTTGTACGTTGTAAATTCAACCAAGCCTGCTTGAGTGAACTCATTGCGTTCTGTATTTGCGGTTGTTGACGTAATGGAACGTTACTCAATAAAGCCTGATTAGCAGCTAATTGGTTTCTAGAGGAATTTAAATTTGCTTTGGAAAGCTCAACGGCTTCTTTTGCATGTTGGAAAGATTCTTTATCAATTGCACCCATTTTTTCAAGTTGAACTCGGCGTGCCAAATTGCCTTGTGCTTGAGCTAAAGAAATTTCATTGGCGTGCACAGCTGATTGTAATTGCTGCACAGTAAAACCGAGTTGTTCTACCTGACGCACAGCATTGGCGAGATTGCTTTTTGCCTGTTCGAAACTAAGTTTTGCATTCGTATCATCCAATTCAACTAGAATGTCACCTGCATGGACTTTATCCATATTATCAGCATTAATCTTCGCTACATTGCCCGCTACCTGTGATGACACCATCACTTGATTTCCACCCACATAAGCATCTTCTGTTTCTTCAAAATCCTTCAAGAAGAAAAGCCAATACAAAGCACAAGCAATACCAATAATAAGTAGGAGAAGAATAAAAATGCTTAAGCCTTTTTTACGGTTCGTTTTATTTGATACAGATTTATTTGATGGGTTTTCAGTTGCAATTTGCGTCATAATGCCTTCCCTAAGTTGGGATAATGTTTAAAAATGAGATATTTGAGATAACCTTTAAAACTATCAAAAATAAAAAATGAAGGGTCATTATGAAACTTTAAAAAGGGGAACTCAAGGGAAATCATCATCTCTTTATTTTCTAGATTAATGAATGCTCTAAAAATATAGTCTCATTAATTTGATTTATTTTCGTGTAAGAATCAAAAATCGACAATCATAGTGATTTTGTTCATCCGCCTTACGATATTCGTCAAATTCAATTTCCCACTCATCCCAATTCAATTGAGGGAAAAAAGTATCACCATCTAGTTCTGACTGAATTTGAGTAAGGTATAACTTATCTGTTTGCGGCAAATATTGTTTGAATAACTCTCCCCCACCAATCAACATAATTTCATCAAAATCTCTGACAAAATCTACCGCACTTTCAAGGCTATCTTTCCATACCACACCTTCGTGTTCAAAAGGCTGACGAGAAAGTACGATATTCGTCCGTTTAGGTAGCGGACGACCAATACTTTCAAACGTTTTACGCCCCATGATGACCGGTTTGCCAGTGGTGTTCTGACGAAACCATGCTAAATCTGCAGGCAAGTGCCAAGGCATTTGGTTATCTTTACCAATCACGCTATTTAATGCCGTCGCCACAATTAAACTAAATGTCATAAATCCCCCTAAAATTTGCCGTTACTATACCTGATATTAGGTGATTTTTCATTGATTTAGTGATAACGTTAATGTCAATTTTAAGAATTTTGGAAACGACTATGAACAAAAAAACAATCGTAGTGAAATTTGGTACAAGTACCCTAACACAGGGTTCGCCAAAACTGAATTCACCGCACATGATGGAAATCGTTCGTCAAATTGCAAAACTGCATAATGATGGATTTCGTATAGTAATCGTTACTTCTGGTGCTATTGCCGCAGGTCGCCATTATCTAAATCATCCTCAATTACCACCCACAATTGCCTCAAAGCAACTACTTGCAGCGGTTGGTCAGAGTCAATTAATTCAGGCTTGGGAAAAATTATTTGCTATTTATGATATTCATATCGGACAACTTTTATTAACGCGTGCCGATATTGAAGATCGCGAACGTTTTTTAAATGCGCGAGATACTTTACACGCACTTTTAGATAACCACATTATTCCTGTGATCAATGAAAATGATGCAGTGGCGACCGCAGAAATTAAAGTTGGCGATAATGACAATTTATCTGCATTAGTCGCTATTCTTGTTCAAGCGGAACAACTTTATTTATTGACTGATCAACAAGGTTTATTTGATAGTGATCCGCGTAAAAATCCTGGAGCAAAATTAATTCCAGTTGTAGAACAAATCACGGATCACATTCGCTCAATCGCAGGTGGCAGTGGGAGTAATCTTGGCTCTGGAGGAATGATGACAAAAATCATTGCTGCCGATGTTGCAACTCGCTCTGGAATTGAAACAATTATTGCACCAGGTGATCGCCCAAATGTGATCGCTGATCTTGCTTATGAACAAAATATTGGTACAAAATTTATTGCCCATCAATCTGATCGATTAGAAAGTCGCAAACAATGGCTTTTCGCTGCGCCATCTGCAGGCGTCATCACTGTTGATGAAGGGGCCCAAAACGCCATTCTTGAACAAAATAAATCCTTATTACCCGCTGGCATTGTTAACGTGGAAGGACGTTTTTCGCGTGGTGAAGTAGTCAAAATACGCACTCAATCGGGTAAAGACATTGCTCTAGGTATGCCACGCTATAACAGCGATGCCTTACAATTAATTAAGGGCCGAAAATCAACATACATTGAAAATGTTTTAGGCTATGAATACGGTGCGGTGGCAATGCATCGTGATGATATGATTATTTTGTAATAATCCTTAATGAAAAAATCCCAACTAATTGCACCGCACTTTTAGTTGGGATTTTTTTATTTCAATGATTGAGATTTTACGTATCAAGATAACTCAACAATGTTAGATTAGCATTACATACCAATCACAACGCAATCTACCACACTTTTGGCTTTACTTTGCGCTTGCACTGCTGCATCTCGGCTAGCGAAGCCCCCTACACGAACACGGTTCCATTCACCATTAACTTGAACTTGTGCATTTAACCCACTCATTGATAAACGCCCTTGCAAATTTTCAGCTTGCGCTCTATTTTTGAAAGCGCCACATTGTAAACCGAATTTTTTACCGCCGTTCAAATTATCTGTTGTTTTAGGTTGTTCAACCTTTTTAGCTGTCTCAATTCTTGGCTGTTCTTGTTTTTGTGTAGATTCAGGTTGCACGGTTTCTGTTTTTACTGCTTCAGACTTTTTCGCTTGCTCTACTTTTTGCGCTACTTGCACTTGTTGAGCTTTCGCTGTTTCTACCGCGCGTTGTTGCTCCGCTAATTTACGCGCCTCTTCTGCTGCTTGTTGTTCTTTTTCCATTTGCACTAAAACTTGGCGTTGTTCTTCGGTTAAGCGCATATTTTGCTCTACGCTTGTAGGTTTATTATCAACAGGAACAGTTCGAGTTTCTAACGCCTTGATATAACTCCAAACCTCCTCTGGGCGATTAGGTAAGACACTTTTAGGTTGAGTTTTTTCTTGTTGTGTCGCAACCTGTTGCACTACAGTTTCGCTATTTTTATTTTTCAACAAATAAAGCCCAACACCAAAAGCCAACACAATGACTAAAGATAGGATGATCAGAATATTCTTATTCTTTTTTGTTTTTTTCTTATTATTTGAACCGCGACGTGCGGCAAAATCTCGGTGAGCCACAATAAATTCCTAAATTTTAAGTAATATTTTAATAATTCAATAAAACTTGCTAAGTTTACTGAAAAATAGGCTTTAAATAAAGACTAACATCAATAGATTATCGTGTATAAACACAAAATAACAATCCGCACGTA
>MDJB01000012.1 GCA_001752465.1 Haemophilus quentini | reverse complement strand
TAGCGAGGATTTTTTCTGTTTATCGCTTAAGCTATTTGGCTCCATACGCATAGCGTATGGTTTTTATAGCCAGACTTTTGTCTGGCTATAATCAAAAGTGCGGTAAATTTTCACCGCACTTCTCGTCTAGGCATTATCCACGGCAAAAGAAATCACTTCATTAATTTTTTCACAACCTAACGCAACCATAATTAGACGATCGACTCCCAGCGCAACGCCAGAAGAATTTGGTAAGCCAGCTTCCAATGCAGCCAGAAAACGTTCGTCAATATCTCGAACTGGCAATCCATGTTTCTTTCTTTGCTGATTATCTAATTCAAAACGATGTCTTTGTTCTCGTGCATCTGTCAATTCATGGAAACCATTTGCCAGTTCCAAGCCTTTGTAATAAAACTCAAAGCGTTCTGCAACCCGCTGATCTTCTGGGCTCACTTGTGCTAGGGCGGCTTGTGTTGAAGGGAAATGATAAACCGCAACAGGTCGATCTTTTCCTATTTGAGGTTCAACGACTTCACTAAATAAGAACTGCAATAAAGTATCGCGTTCTTCATCATCTTCAGCAATAAAGTTATGTTTACGCGCGGTTTCGATTAATTCTGAACGTTCTGCAGATAAAGGATCTAAGCCTACATATTCTTGGAAAACAAATTGATAGCTTAAACTTTCTGCAGGTGGGCAATCTAAAATTTGTTGGAGTAAATCATCCACTTCATTAATTAAACGATGCATACTAAAGTGCGGTCGATACCATTCCAACATGGTAAATTCTGGATTGTGGCGATTACCAGCTTCTTCATTACGGAACACTTTACTGATTTGGAATATTGGTCCACTGCCTGCAGCAAGCAAGCGTTTCATATGATATTCAGAGCTTGTAGAAAGCCAAAGTGTTTTGGATTGTTCACCAAAAGGCGCGAGAAATTCCGTGCTAAATGTGGAAAGGTGCAAATCAGTAACGCCAAATTCACTTAGAACAGGCGTCTCAACTTCAAGCAAGCCTCGCTCTGTAAAAAATTGACGAATTTCAGCAATAATTTTTGCACGTTTAAGCAGATTTTTTATATCGGCAGAAGGTTGCCAATGAGTAAGTGCGGTCATTTTTATTCCCATTTTTAAATTTGCATCATTGTAAACGAGAGCTCTTCTCAACTCAATCTAAGCTTTTTTGAGGTAGATCACAAAATCATCTTTTTCCCCTTTCCCTACATAAAAAACGTTATTAATTTGTAACAAAAAATGGCAGAATGACCTCCTAGATTACCCTTTTAGGGTGATTTCTATTTTTTACTTTCTACATTTATTGGAGGATATCGTGCAAACAGTTAATGTCGATATTGCAATTGTTGGCGCTGGTGGCGGCGGTTTACGTGCAGCGATTGCAGCTGCAGAAGCAAATCCTAACTTAAAAATTGCATTAGTTTCAAAAGTGTACCCAATGCGTAGCCATACTGTGGCAGCAGAAGGTGGCGCAGCGGCAGTTATCAAAGAAGAAGATTCTTACGATAAACACTTCCAAGATACTGTTGCTGGTGGTGACTGGCTTTGCGAACAGGATGTTGTGGAATATTTCGTACAACACTCACCAGTGGAAATGACTCAATTAGAACGTTGGGGATGCCCTTGGAGCCGTAAAGCTGATGGCGATGTAAACGTGCGTCGTTTCGGTGGGATGAAAATCGAACGTACTTGGTTCGCGGCAGACAAAACCGGTTTCCACTTATTACATACTCTTTTCCAAACATCCATTCAATATCCACAAATTCAACGTTTTGACGAGCACTTCGTTTTAGATATCTTAGTTGATGATGGTCATGCTCGCGGTATGGTAGCAATGGATATGATGGAAGGTTCCCTTGTTCAAATCAACGCAAACGCGGTTGTGATTGCAACTGGTGGTGGTTGTCGTGCATTTAAATTCAATACCAACGGCGGTATTGTAACAGGTGACGGGTTATCTATGGCGTATCGTCATGGTGTACCACTTCGTGATATGGAGTTTGTTCAATATCACCCAACAGGTTTACCGAATACCGGTATCTTAATGACTGAAGGTTGCCGAGGTGAAGGTGGTATCTTGGTTAATAAAGATGGCTATCGCTATCTTCAAGATTACGGTCTAGGACCAGAAACACCAATTGGCAAACCACAAAATAAATATATGGAACTTGGCCCTCGCGATAAAGTTTCTCAAGCATTCTGGCAAGAATGGAAAAAAGGTAATACCTTAAAAACTGCGAAAGGCGTAGATGTGGTGCATTTAGATTTACGTCATCTTGGTGAAAAATATTTACATGAGCGTCTGCCATTCATTTGTGAATTAGCAAGTGCTTATGAAGGTGTAAATCCAGTGAATGAACCAATTCCAGTTCGTCCAGTTGTTCACTACACGATGGGCGGTATTGAGGTTGATTTTAACAGCGAAACTCGTATCAAAGGTTTATTTGCTGTAGGTGAATGTGCATCTTCAGGTTTACATGGTGCAAATCGTTTAGGATCTAACTCTTTAGCTGAACTTGTTGTGTTAGGTCGTGTAGCAGGGGAATATGCGGCGCAACGTGCAGTTGAGGCTCAATCTGTAAATCAAAGTGCGGTTGATGCTCAAGCAAAAGATGTTGTTGCTCGTTTAGAAGCCCTTCATAAACAAGAAGGTAATGAATCTTGGTCTGAAATCCGTGATGAAATGGGTTCTGTAATGGAAGAAGGCTGTGGTATTTACCGTGACCAAGCAAGCATGCAAAAAGCAGTAGATAAAATTGCAGAATTAAAAGAACGTTACAAACGTATTCGCGTAGCAGATAACTCAAGCGTGTTCAATACAGATGTACTTTACACAGTTGAGTTAGGCTACATCCTAGATGTTGCACAATCTATTGCAAATTCAGCGATTGAACGTAAAGAATCTCGTGGTGCCCATCAACGCTTAGATTACACTGAACGTGATGATGTAAATTATTTAAAACACACACTTGCTTTCTACAATGAGAATGGTGCGCCTCGCATTGAATACAGTCCGGTGAAAATTACTAAATCTCAACCTGCAAAACGTGTTTACGGTGCGGAAGCAGAAGCTCAAGAAGCAGCTGCGAAAGCTAAGGAGCAAGCAAATGGCTAATTCACCAGTAATGAATGTTGAAGTATTACGCTACAATCCTGAAATCGATCAAGAGCCGCATCTAAGTACCTATCAAGTACCTTATGATAATCAAACTTCATTGCTTGATGCGTTAGGTTATATTAAGGATAAACTTGAGCCATCTCTTTCTTATCGTTGGTCTTGCCGTATGGCGATTTGTGGTTCTTGCGGGATGATGATAAATAATAAACCGAAATTGGCTTGTAAAACGTTCTTACGTGATTACAGCGGCCATATGCGTATTGAGCCGTTAGCAAACTTCCCAATTGAACGCGACTTAGTGGTTGATTTAAGCCACTTTATCGAAAGTTTAGAGGCAATTAAACCTTATATTATTGGTAACGAAGCACCTGCATTAGATGGTAAACCGCATCCATCGAAAGAATTGCAAGCAAGTCGCACTAAACAAACACCAGCACAGCTTGAGAAATATCGTCAATTCTCAATGTGTATCAACTGTGGTTTATGCTATGCCGCTTGCCCTCAATTTGGTTTAAATCCTGAATTCTTAGGCCCAGCAGCTATTACTATGGCTCATCGTTATAATCTTGATAACCGTGACCATGGTAAAGCAAAACGTATGTCATTATTAAATGGTAAAAACGGGGTTTGGAGTTGTACTTTCGTTGGCTATTGCTCAGAAGTTTGTCCAAAACATGTGGATCCTGCTTCTGCAATTAACCAAGGAAAAGTGGAAAGTGCCAAAGATTATGTTATCTCTATGCTAAAACCAAAAAGCTAAGGGGGAAGGAATGTCAGTAACAGTGAGTAAACGTAAAAAATATGTTCGTCCAATGACAGCGACTTGGTGGCAAAAATTGGACTTCTACAAAGCTTATATGCTACGTGAAGCGACTTCAATCTTTGCTGTATGGTTTTGTATTGTATTGCTTTATGGTGTTCTTTGCCTTGCAAGCAATCCAATGCCAGGCTTAGGCATCTTGAGCTTTATTGAGTTTTTAAGAAACCCAATTGTGGTGTTCTTAAATATTATTACGCTTATCGCAACGCTTTATCATACGGTAACATATTTCTTAATGACCCCGAAAGTGATGAATATCATTGTAAAAAATGAACGCTTACCACACACTGTTGTAAGAAATGCACTTTGGGCGGTAACCGCATTAGTTAGCGTGATTGCGTTAGTTTTAGTTTATATTTAAGGGAGAGAAAAAATGGTTGATCAAAATCCAAAACGCTCCGGCGAACCGCCAGTATGGTTAATGTTCGGTGCAGGCGGCACAGTGAGTGCAATTTTCTTCCCAGTCGTTATTTTAATTATCGGTTTGTTATTACCATTTGGTTTAGTCGATGCGCATAATTTAATTACTTTTGCTTATTCTTGGATTGGTAAATTAGTTATTTTAGTGCTTACTATTTTTCCAATGTGGTGTGGTTTACACCGTATTCATCACGGTATGCACGATCTTAAAGTACACGTGCCAGCAGGTGGATTTATCTTTTATGGTTTAGCCACAATTTATACTGTTTGGGTATTATTTGCGGTAATAAACCTGTAATAAAAATGATATAAATAAAAAAACGAGTCTAAGACTCGTTTTTTTATTTTATATATCAAGTAAACATTTTTTAGTTTGTTTTACTTTATAAATTTGATTGAATTTTTTATAAATGGCTTAAGTATTCAGTACCTAAATTTCCCATTTGTCTCAAAATCCAAGCTTGTTTTTTACGAACTAATAAGCTTGGCTTATTTACTTTATAAATGATTGGATTGGGTAACACAGCAGCTAAAAGTGCGGCTTCATTTTGAGATAAATTTTTAGCGGATTTTTTAAAGTAATAGCGACTTGCCGCTTCCACACCAAAAATACCGTTCCCAAATTCTGCAATATTTAAATACACTTCTAAAATACGTTTTTTTGACCAAGTCAGCTCGAGCAACATAGTTGCTGGAACTTCTAAACCTTTTCTTAGCCAATTTTGTCCATGCCAAAGCATTAAGTTTTTAGCGGTTTGCTGGGAAATGGTTGATGCCCCTCTAATTCCTTTTTTAGATTTTTCGTTATACCGAATTGCTCGTTGGATAGCCTCAAAATCAAAGCCTAAATGTTCAGGAAAACGCTGATCTTCTGATGCAATCACGGCTAGCTGAATATTGGGAGAAATATTTTCTAGGCTGACCCAGTCATATTGAATTTGGTATCGAAAATCGCCTTGTAAAAGATTAGCGACTTTTTGTTGTACCATATAAGCGGAAAATGGAATAGGTAAAAAGCGAAAAAGCAGCAACAAAGCAAAAACGGCGAAAAAAAAACGAAAGACAACTCGCTGCCAGTTTTTTTTCCACCATTTAGGACTAAATAAGTGAGAAAGTGCGGTAAAAATTCGCTTAGTTTTTTTTAATGAGATCAATATGTTGTTTCATCCATTGCATAAAATCAGGCTCCATCGTTTTAATCATATTGGAACCTCGAGTGATTGTTGCAGCACTTGTATTCAGATTTTGTTGAATTTCACGCTGAGGCATATTTTTATCAATCAGCTGAGAGACAATCTGCAAGCGTAATCCTACTGCATCCCGTTCGTCTGCCGTTAATAATAAGGTTAGAAATTCCTGCGCTTTGTTTTCTTCAAAGGCAGTTTTTAGCATTTGAAGAAAGGCATTCCATTGTTCTAAATTGCGGCTGATATACATAATTACGCTCCCATTCCACACTATTAAACTAGTGCGTTTAGTATAGCCGATTCAATTCTTCTTGGCTAAATATTTGTGGGTTTTCTTTATTTTGTAAAATTTGATAGTAAAAATCATAAGTGACTACATTTTGCACATAACCACGAGTTTCGTAAAAAGGAATGGAGGAAACAAATTCGTCTAATGCAAGTTTTCCATTAGCGCGGCTTAACCATTTTTCTACTCTATTTGCCCCTGCATTGTAAGCTGCTGCAATCAATATTCGATTATTAGGATATTTTCCATTGAGTTCATTCAGATGTGTGGTACCTAGCAAAATATTATTCAATGGTTTGAATAAATCTTGTTCGCCTTGATAAGATAGTTGATTATTCTCTGCAGTCAATTTTGCCGTGCTTGGCAGAAGTTGCATTAAGCCCCGCGCATTTGCAGAAGATTGTGCCATTGGATTCCAAGCACTTTCTTGACGGGCTATTGCCATAGCAAAAGTTTTGCTGATATTTAAATCCTGTAATGCTGCATTGAAGTATTCAGGATAAGCATTTGGCAGTCGAAGGGTCAGGTAATCCCGCGCTTTTGCAACAATAGAAGCATCAACAGTTAATTCAAACCATTGTTGGTTTTCAGCATATTCTGCAAGTTTTAGCTGTGTTGTGAAATCAGCGTTATCAAGTAAAATTCTCCAACGTTGTTTTGCTAAACCATTTCGTCCAAGTTCTCTAAGCTCTCGAATCATCGCGAAAACTTGCTCGAAAGGAAGTTGTTCTTCTACGGTAAAACTTGGTGCTACTGGAAAATCGACTTTATATGCTTGCTTTAATTGTGCAGCAGCCAACATTGGATAGAATCCCCGCTCTTTTGAAAGTGCGGTCAGTTTTTCTATATTTTTTGATATATCTTGTTTAGCTTCCCAATAACGCCATTCTTGTTTTGCTTTTCCTTCAGTAGTAAGTGAATTAAGCCACGGAGAAAGCTCTGTCTTCTGCCAAATTGCCATTCGTAAACGGCGTTCGGTTAGATTATCAGTTTTTAATTGTTGGATTTGTTCATCACGCCATTTTTGAAAATCAACATTTTCATTATCAAAAAAACGATTTAAAAAGGCTGTTTTCCACTGTTTGATTTCATCTTCTGAGAGTTGCCAAGTTTCAGCCCATTGCTGATAGAGTTCAAAACTTGGATTCTCTATTTCTTCCGATAATGTTTTTAGATAACGAGGAAAAGCGTCGATTAATATACTTTTATATAAAGTGCTAGGATTGCTGTTCTTTATAATCTCAGCAAGTTGTTTAGGATTTTCTACTTGATTTTGTTCTTCTTGAACCCTGTTATTTTCTTTAGCATTATCAGACGTTGCTGATGTTTGTTGTTCCTCTAACGTGGATAGTTTTTGTAATAAGGTTTGAAATGCTGGCGTCACAAAAGGGTAATTTTGTTGCACTAATGCATTGAGTTCATTTATTGCTTGTTGTTTGCCCTGAATGTCATCATTTTTTAAAAAGGCGATTTTGGTTTCCCAAAAGCGTGCTAGTAAATCATATTGCAAAGGATAGCCTTGCAATGAGTCTATTAAGGTTTTTGTGATATTTTGAGTCGTTTCAGAAAATTGCTGGCTTTTTACCGCACTTTTTAGCAAACCTTCAACCTGCAAAAAGGTTTCACGTTGTTTCAAATGTTTTAAGTAGTCTTGATGCTGTGCTGACGCCCAGTTTTGTTTTTCTTGCTCAAGATTGATGGATGCTGTTGCCGTGTTAGGTGAATCGGCAAAAACAGAAAGTTCGGTCAAAATGCAGAGAGAAATTAAAGCGACTTTTTTCATGTTAGCTTATTAGAATTGAGGATGGCTAAAATACTTTTTTAAATGGTTTTACAATAACATTACCATATACGCCAGCTTCTACATAAGGATCTTGTGCCGCCCAGTCTTTTGCTGCTTGTAAGTTTTCGAATTGTACAATTACGGTTGAACCAGTAAAACCTGCCTCTCCAGGATTTTCATCGTCGATAGCTGGATTGGGACCTGCCGTAAGTAAACGGTTTTCTGCTTGAAGTTGTTTTAAACGAGCTAAGTGTTGCTCGCGTACGGCAAGACGTTTTTCTAATGTATTTGGAATATCTTGAGCAAAAATCACATAGAACATCATTATTTCCTTATATTAACAGGTGTTTTGTTCCGCCTCTAACTCCGCAATTGAGGCTAATGCTTTTTCTAATTCGTGATTATTTTCACGAGGAATCGTGCGTGAGCGACTATTATTATCTACTGCAACGAAAGTAAATACCGCATCAGTCACGCAATAACGTTCACCAATTGGCTCACTTGCCACTTTTTTCACCCATACTTCTACTTTAATTTTAATAGAAGAGCGTCCTACTTTTAGACATTGACCGTAGCAACAAACCACATCGCCTACAGAGATTGGTTTGATGAAATTCATGCTTTCAACCGCAACAGTAACTACGCGCCCATGTGCGATTTCTTTTGCTAAAATCGCACCGCCCATATCCATTTGAGACATGATCCAACCGCCGAAAATATCTCCATTAGCATTGGTATCAGAAGGCATTGCTAAGGTTCTTAGTAATAGAATCCCTTTGGAATGGCGGCCATTTTTATCAGTAAAATTGGAAGACATTATTTTTCTCCATCTTTTGAATTTGAATCATCTTTAGGTAAATAGCGATAGATATAAGCACCTGAAATAATCGTTGCAATCACCGTCATTCCAATAATTCCGAAAGATTTGAAATCAACCCAAGCTTCTTCCGACATATTATGGCTGATATAAATATTCACCAACATACAAATAATAAAGAATAATGCCCAGCCGAGGTTAAGTGTATTCCAAGCCTTTTCGGGCAGTTGTAGCTCTTTGCCAAGTAATTTCTTGATTAATGAGGTTTTAAATTGAAATTGTGCGACGAGTAAAACAATAGCAAACAAGGCATTGATAATTGTCACTTTCCATTGCAAATAGCGGATTTCATTAAAGTAAGCAGTTAAAAGTCCAAAAAAAACGACCGCACTTGCCATGATTTTTTGTTGTTTTTCAACTGTTCCGTATTTCCATTTTAAAATCACGATCTGCAAAATTGTTGCAACTACTAATACGATGGCTGCTTCACGTACACCACCAAGTTTGTAAGTGACAAAAAATAAAATTAAAGGGATAAAGTCAAGGAGTTGTTTCATATTGATTAATCCTTCATAAATAAACTGTAGAAACGATAAGTCACTACTAGCATAAAAATATTAAGCAATGTGGTGAAAATACCTATTACTATATCAAATACAGCGTTATTGGAAAATGCGCTTAATTGGAAAATGAGAACTGGCACTAGAAAATAAACCAGTAGAGTGTAAATAAACAATACGCCTTTTCGAGTATTTCCTCGCATCCAAATTTTTCGGATAGTTTGCGAAAGTGTATCTTGAGTCGAAAGATAATGTACTACCGTTAAATTTAAACGGGCGAAGAACCAAACACCAACAATCATCGCGATAAGAGACATTATAGAGGGAGATTTTTTTGTGAGTAACGCAGCAAATGCTTCTCCAAGACCAAGTAACATTGGGGCAACCATTAATAGATCTAACAGTATTACGCCTACAAAACGACGCAAGGTAAGTGAGAAGGTTTCACCCAAAGTGCAGTAAATTTGTAAGCTAATTTTATGGATTGAGGTTAATCCCCAAGCTGCAATAAAGCTCGTTAAAATTTGAGTGATTGCAACTGAAAAGATAAAACCAGTGATATCTGTATTGGCGAGATTTAATACATCATTTTTATTTTCATCATTAACTAGAAAACTTAAAAGTGCACTGGCGCTTTGCACAATAAATAAAATTGCGACAAATTGCAGCATGATTTTTTGTTGATTACGGAAAAAGTTCCAACTGTCTTGCAATACTTGTGTAAAGTTAATTTGCATGATTATCTCTCTATAAAAATGGTGGCGCAATTATACAAGGTTTGCTGATTATTGCATAAATATCGTTAGTGAGGTTATGAATTCACGTTGAATTGAGTATATAAGACAAAAGTGGGCAAGTATGCCCACTTTTTTGTTACCCTTAGGGAGGTTGTTTGTATTATTTTTTCTTCGCGTATTTTAATGAGTCAATGGCTACCGCTAGAATAATAATGCTTCCTTTGATGATGTATTGCCAGTAAGGGTTTACACCGATGTAAGTTAAACCGTAGTTGATAACAGTAAAGATAATAACACCTGTGATAACACCAATTACGGTACCTACACCACCAGCGAAAGACACACCACCCACTACGCAAGCGGCGATAGCGTCTAATTCATACATGAAACCTAAGTTGTTAGTTGCAGAACCGATACGACCAGCTTCGAGCATACCGCCAAAGGCATAGAACATACCTGCAATCATATAGATTACAACTAAGTTACGTGCAACGTTTACACCAGATACTTTCGCTGCTTCTGGGTTCCCCCCAATAGCAAAGACGTTTTTACCGAAGCGTGTTTTGTTCCACATAATCCATACTAATAATGCTGCGATAGCTGCATAGATCGTGATGTAAGAGAGTTTAAAACTACCGATTCGGAAGAAACCTTGTGCGAATATTGAAAAATTTTCGCTAAAACCTGCGATTGGGGAACCACCTACTGCATCATAGTAAAGTGAGTTGAATCCATATACGATAATCATTGTGCCCATTGTCGCAATAAATGGAGTCACATTTAAATAAGCAATAATTAAACCATTAATCAAGCCGATTAGCGCACCCACCGCGCATACTGCGAGAATTACGACAGGAATTGGAATTTCTCCCATTTCAGGGAACACTCGGTTCATATTTTCCATTGACTGCAACATGGTTGCAGAGATAACCGCAGCCAAACCAACTTGGCGACCAGCAGATAAGTCTGTCCCTTGTGTAATCAACAATCCAGCAACCCCGAGAGCAATAATTAAGCGCACAGAAGATTGGGTTAAGATGTTACTGAAGTTGATTAAATTTAAAAAGGTTGGATCTTGCGCAATAATAATGCCGAGCAAAATCAGCAAGACAAAATAAATCGCATTTTGTTTTAATAAATCAAAGGATTTGTTTTTTTGTAAGGCACTCATGATTTGTTCCTTTTATCTTTATAAATATTTCGCAGCGAGTTGCAAGATTTCTTCTTGTGAAGTTTTTGCAGTTTCTACAATACCCGCTAATTTACCGTTACTCATCACTAAAATACGGTCAGTTACACCTAGTAATTCAGGCATTTCTGATGAAATCATAATAATGCCTTTATCTTTTTTAGCGAGTTCTTGAATGAGTTGGTAAATTTCAAATTTTGCCCCGATGTCGATACCACGAGTCGGCTCATCAAGCATCAGAATTTCAGGTTGAGTTAAAAGCCAACGACCGATAATGACCTTTTGTTGGTTGCCGCCAGAAAGAGAACCAATTGCTGTTCTATGTGATGGCGTTTTAACATTCATTGAATCAATTACCCACTGGGTATCACTTTTCATTTTCTTCGTGCTAAGTAATTTCCATGGTGTGAGATAAGATTTCATATTTGAAATCAAAGAGTTAAATTCAATGCTTAAATTAGAGTAAATACCTGTTGAACGACGCTCTTCAGTTACCAATGCAAAGCCATTATTAATCGCTTCAAGTGCGGTATGATTTTTCACGGTTTTTCCGTGTAACTTGATCGTTCCTTCGGTTAATTCACGTACGCCAAAAATAGCTTCAACGATATCGGTACGTTTAGCCCCTACAAGACCTGCAATACCGAGAATTTCACCTTTTCGTAATTCAAAAGATACGTCTTGAATGGATGGTTGATTTTTAGCGGTAAGATTTTCTACCTGTAAAATTACTTCTTTTGGCGTGTTTGTTTTTTCAGGGAAACGCTGTGTTAATTCACGACCAACCATCATTCCGACAATTTGTTCCATGCTGGATTCTTTCACGTTTACCGTATTGATCCATTTACCGTCGCGTAGAATAGTAATTTCATCACAGATTTTGAAGATTTCATCCATTTTGTGAGAAATATAAATAATGCCACAACCGCGTTGTTTTAATTTGTCGATAATTTTAAACAGATGCTCAACTTCTTTTTCAGAAAGCGAGGATGTTGGTTCGTCCATAATTACGATTTTAGCGTTGTATGAAAACGCCTTCGCAATTTCGATCATCTGCATTTGAGAAACTGAAAGTTTGGCGACTTTTTCTTTAGGATCTACATCAATATCCAATTCATCAAAAATCGCTTTAGTATCACGGTACATTTTGGCGTGATCGACAAAAGGTCCTTTAAGTGGATAGCGCCCAAGCCACAAGTTATCCATTACGCTAGTTTGGCGCACTAGGTTGAGTTCTTGGTGCACCATTGAAATACCATTCTCAAGGGCTTCTTTAGATGTTTTAAAGTTGACGGGTTGACCTAGGAAAAGGATTTCACCTTCATCTTTGGCATAAATGCCAAATAAGCATTTTAATAATGTAGATTTGCCCGCGCCGTTCTCACCCATTAAGGCATGAACAGAATGTGATCGAACCGTTAAGTTTGCGTTATCTAAGGCTTTTACACCTGGAAAGGACTTGCAGACATTGGTCATTGTGAGCAGCACTTGGCTGTCTTGACTTTGAGTTTGAGATGTCATATCCAACCTCGTTAAAAAGGGGAAGGGTAACTTCCCCTTGGATTACAACAAAAATTGATGAGAAATTATTTTAAGAAGTCACCTAAGTTGTCTTTATCTACACCAACATAAGGGATACGTACAACACGATCTTTTAATTCCCATTTTGTGCCTTCAGTTGCTGCTTTGCCTTGTGCTAAGTTGTTAGATAATTGAACAACCGCTTTACCTTGGTTCACACCATCGTTTAACACAGTACCAGCAAGTTCACCTTTTTTGATGAGTTGTAATGCTTCTGGTAATGCATCTACACCGAAGATAGGGAGTTTTTTACCATGTGCTTTGGTTGCTTCTAATGCGCCTAATGCCATGCCATCGTTGTTAGAAATAATGACTTCAATGTCGTTCGCTTTAGAGCTAGATAACCAAGCATCTACTTTATCTTTCGCCATTGCAGCATCCCACATACCAGTATCAATAAATAATTGTTCAGTTTGGATACCTTTCGCATTAAGTTCTTCAACTACGAATTTTGTACGAACTTCAGCATCTGGGTGACCTGGTTCACCTTTTAATAATACAAATTGGATTTTACCATCTTTATTTAAGTCTAGAGCTGGATTCGCTTTCCATTGTTTTGCAATTAAATCCCCTTGAATTAAGCCAGATTCTTTTGGTTCAGTACCTACATAGTAAGCGTGTTCATAAGAACCGATAACTTTTGCACCTGGGTCTTTATTAAAGAATACAACAGGAATGTTATCTGGTTTTGCTTTGCTAATAATAGTTGGTGCTGCAGCTGGGTCAACTAAGTTAATTGCAAGAGCTTTCACACCTTTGGAAAGTAATACATCAACTTGGTCATTTTGAATTGATTGTGCATTTTGGGAGTCATTCATTAAAAGTTTAATACCGCCAACTACTTTAGCCTCTTTGTCGATCTCTTTACGCATTAATGACATAAAATTATCATCATATTTGTAAATAGTGACGCCGATTTTACTATCGGCTGCAAAACTTGAAGATACTGCTCCTAAACCGATAGCCAAAGCAACCGCACTTAATACTGCTGTTTTTTTCATAATAACGCTCCTATTTTGGAATGTTGATGTTAGAGGGAAATATTGCATTACATTCTGCAATTAATCCCATATTAGCGAATAATTTACTCGGAATCTGTGATCAAACTCACATAAAATGAAAACGATTACATTAAAAATTCAGATTTGTGATCACTATCACATTTTATGAGTGATCACCTTCAAATTTAGATAGATTCCACAGAAAAACGACGTACTAATGTTGGGTTAAATTGAATTGTTGATGGCGTTCCCACCTCATTATCGACAAGGCTTAATGCAAGATTAGCCGCATAAGTTGCCATTAAATCAATAGGATAGCGAATAGTTGTCAATTTCGGAATTAAATAACGAGCAATTGGCATATCGTCAAAACCAATGATTGAAAATTGGCTTGGTACACTAATATTATTTTCATTGAGAACTGAAATGGCTCCCGCAGCCATCGAATCATTATAAGCCACAACTGCAGTGAGATCTTTGTTATAACTAAGCAAATCAATCATAGCTTTTTCTCCACCTTCGAAGTCTGGTGAATTGTGCGTGATGGCATGCTCAATAATTGGATAATTGTGATCTTTTAATGCAGTCAGATAACCATCTCGACGCTCAATTTCATCGAAAATTGCATGGTTAGATCCAATATATGCGATATGTTTATGACCACAACGGATAAGCATTTCCGTTGCTAAGTAGGTTCCTTTTTTATTATCTAAACTTACGCAACAATTTTCATAGCCTTGAATCACTCGGTTGATAATCACCATTCCTGGTACTGTTTTCAAATAATGGCTAAGTTCATCGTCAGATAATGCTTTGGAATGCACAACTAAACAACTACAACGCTTGCGAAGTAAAGTATCAATAGCTTCACGCTCCTTCTCTGCATGGTGATAGCCAATGCCAATCAAAATTGTTTTACGATGTGCTTCTGCAACTTTATCTACGGCTTTCACTAAAATAGCAAAAAACGAGTCTGTTACATCGGTAACAACCACACCAATCGTATCGGTGTTTTGTATTGCAAGGGCTTTAGCATTTGCATTTGGTTGATAATTAAGTTGCTCAATTGCTTGTCTTACGGCAAGGCGGGTATCTTCACTCACTGAGGGATGTTGATTTACAACGCGAGAAACAGTAGCAATAGATACATGGGCTAATTCGGCTACATCATGAATGGTGCTCATAGAATGCTCTCCATAATGAAATCACGTTTCTTATTATGTTCTTTCTAAATAAAATTGAAAGCGGTTACTTTCTGATTTGTAACCGAGATCACAAAAAACTTTTAGAGATTTTCCCATTATGTGATACTGATCACGGTTTATTTTTTTGAATTTGCTATCTTATGCGCAGTATTTTGTGTAATCGTTTACAATTTAGCAAGGGAGCCAATTATGAGTGATATTTTTGAACCAACAGAGCATCCACATCGTCGCTATAATCCGTTAATTGATCAATGGGTTTTGGTATCACCACATCGTGCTAAGCGTCCATGGCAAGGGCAACAAGAAAAAGTGAATGAAGAACAAAAACCAAGTTATGATCCAACTTGTTATCTTTGCCCGAGTAATAAGCGTATTACAGGTGAATTAAATCCAGATTATCGTAAACCTTATGTGTTTAAAAATGATTTTTCCGCGCTTTTAGAAGATACGCCAGCCCCTGAAAAATCCTCAGATCCACTTTTCCAAAGTTCCCAAGCCCGTGGTGAAAGTCGAGTCATTTGTTTCTCTCCAGATCATAGTAAAACATTGCCATTATTGACCGCACTTGAGATTGAAGAAGTGATTAAAGTATGGCAAGAACAACTTCGTGAACTCGGCGCAAAATACCAATGGGTGCAAATTTTTGAAAACAAAGGGGCAGCAATGGGGTGTTCGAACCCACATCCACATGGTCAAATTTGGGCGAATAGTTTCTTGCCAAATGAAGTTGCTCGTGAAGATCACACGCAACGCGATTATTTATTAAAACATGGTTCAGTAATGTTAGTGGATTATGTGAAACGAGAACGGGAGTTACAGGAACGTATTGTCGTTGAAACTGAGCATTGGGTAGCTTTAGTGCCTTATTGGGCTGTTTGGCCATTTGAAACATTGCTTTTACCAAAAACGCATGTAAAACGTTTAACTGAATTAAGTGACGAACAATCAAAAGATCTTGCGGTTATTTTGAAAAAATTGACAACCAAGTACGACAATCTATTTGAGACCTCTTTCCCATATTCAATGGGGTTTCATGCCGCACCATTTAATGGAGAAGATAACGAACATTGGCAGCTACATGCTCATTTTTACCCTCCTCTTTTACGCTCAGCAACCGTGCGTAAATTTATGGTTGGATATGAAATGTTAGGCGAAAGTCAGCGCGATTTAACGGCAGAACAGGCTGCAGAGCGATTACGTGCTTTGAGTGAAGTTCATTATAAAGAAAGAACTAAATAATATAGCCAGCCTCCTCTTTAGCAAAGAGGGGGCAGATCGAGTACAGATTTAATATAAAGGATAGAAATATGACCCCAATCCAAAATGCTCAACAAATTTTCAATAAACAGCATAAAAATTTGCCAGAAATTACCGTCTATGCACCTGGCCGAGTAAATATCATCGGCGAACATACCGACTACAACGACGGCTTTGTTATGCCTTGTGCGATTAATTTTGGTACAGCCGTTTCTGGTACAAAACGAGATGATCATATTTGGAATGTTTATGCGGCGGATCTTGATGAAACTGATGAATTTTCTCTCAATGTTGAAATCCCTAAGAGTGAACACAAATGGGCTAATTATGTGCGTGGGGTTGTAAAATTTATCCAAGAACGTTACCCGCACTTTCAACAAGGTGCAAATTTAGTGATTTCTGGAAATGTGCCGCTTTCTTCTGGATTAAGTTCATCTGCAGCGTTAGAAGTTGCGGTGGGTAAATTCTGCCAACAACTTGGCGATTTGCCGCTTTCTCACACGGATATTGCACTGAATGGGCAAAAAGCAGAAAACCAATTTGTTGGTGCTAATTGTGGCAATATGGATCAGTTAATTTCTGCGCTTGGGCAGGAAAATCACTTACTGATGATCGATTGTCGTAGTCTTGAAACCACTCCAACACCCGTGCCACAAGATGTTGCCGTTATTATTGTGAATTCAAACGTACCGCACGATTTGGTAACGGGTGAATACAATACTCGCCGTCAGCAATGTGAAGAGGCGGCAAAATTTTTTGGGGTAAAAGCATTACGTGATGTTTCAGTTGAGCAATTCCAAAAAAGAGAAGCGGAATTGACCGCACTTTCTCTGTTAGTAGCAAAACGTGCTCGCCATGTCGTAACAGAAAATCAACGAGTACTCGATGCAGTGGAAGCATTGAAGAAAAATGATTTGACTCGTTTAGGTGAGTTAATGGGGGAATCTCATGATTCAATGCGTGATGATTTTGAAATCACCGTGCCACAAATTGATTATTTAGTTGAATTAGCTCAACTTGTTATTGGCAAAAGTGGCGGTGCACGTATGACGGGCGGCGGTTTTGGTGGTTGTATTGTCGCACTTGCGCCGCATGATAAAGTCGATGCAGTTCGTAAAATTATTGCGGATAATTACGAGAAAACGACTGGTTTAAAAGAAACTTTTTATGTGTGCACAGCATCTCAAGGTGTTCGAGTGATTTAAGAGAAAATGATGTTAGAACAAACCACTTTTAATGCGCCTGATGGTGCCCCTTATCAGCTTATAACCCTGCAAAATGAAAATGGGATGCATGTTCAATTTATGGATTGGGGGGCCACTTGGCTTTCTTGTAAAGTGCCAGTGAATGGCACTTTACGCGAGGTTTTATTGGGTTGTAAGGTAGAGGATTATCCCACTCATCAAAGCTATTTAGGCGCAAGCGTAGGGCGTTATGCAAATCGTATTGCAAATGCACAATTTGAATTGAATGGTGAACTCATTCAATTGAAAAGTAATCAAGGTAAACATCAACTTCATGGTGGAGAGGGCTTTGATAAACGCCGTTGGAAAATTCAAGAGTGCGGTGAGAATTTTGTGTGCTTTTCATTACATTCAGAGGATGGTGATCAAGGTTTTCCTGGTAATGTGGATGTGTCTGTAACCTATACGCTAACAGATGATAATAGCGTAAAAATTGAATATGCAGGGATGAGTGATAAGGATACTGCATTGAACTTAACGAATCATGCCTATTTCAATTTAGAAAATGCAGAGCAAGGCAGTGACGTGCGTGAACATACATTACGTTTAAATGCTGATTTTTATCTGCCTGTAGATAATGAGGGGATTCCTAATTCTCCATTAAAGCACGTAGTGAATACGAGTTTTGACTTCCGTATTGCTAAACCCATCAAACAAGATTTTTTACAAGGAGATCAGCAAGCAACAAAAGGTTACGATCATTCCTTTATTGTCAATAAAGCTTGGCAAAAGCCTTGCGTGTTACTAACTTCTCCAACTGGTGATTTAAGTTTGGAAGTAAGAACCTCGCAAGCCGCATTGCAGGTTTATACGGGTAATTATCTTGCAGACACACCAACGAGAAATGGCGGACAATATGCCGATTTTTCTGGCATAGCACTAGAAACTCAATGCTTACCCGACACACCAAATCATCCTGAATGGCAAAATTACGGCGGAATTCAAAAAGCAGGCGAGCAATATTATCAATGGACAGAGTTTAAGTTCTTATAGAATTGAAGTGCGGTAGAAAATAAAGAGATATTTCACCGCACTTTTCTTTTATCTTGCTTTATCTTTTGCGAAGATGATCAAAATATGATACTTTTTCGCCGTCAATAAGACATCAACTACAAACCAATATGAACGACGAACAGCAAAATTCAAACCAATCTGAAAATACAAAAAAAACTTTTTTCCAATCTTTATTTGGTCGCTTTTTTCAAGGTGAACTAAAAAATCGTGAAGAACTTGTCGAAGTGATTCGCGATTCAGAACAAAACGATTTAATTGATCAAAATACGCGTGAAATGATTGAAGGCGTGATGGAAATCGCGGAGCTTCGTGTTCGCGATATTATGATTCCTCGTTCACAAATTATTTTTATTGAAGATCAACAAGATTTAAATACTTGTTTAAACACAATTATTGAATCCGCTCATTCTCGTTTTCCTGTGATTGCCGATGCGGATGATCGCGATAATATCGTAGGTATTTTGCATGCGAAAGATTTATTGAAATTTTTACGTGAAGATGCCGAAGAGTTTGATTTATCTTCATTATTACGCCCCGTCGTGATTGTTCCAGAAAGCAAAAGAGTGGATCGTATGTTGAAAGATTTCCGCTCTGAGCGTTTCCATATGGCTATTGTGGTGGACGAATTTGGCGCGGTATCCGGCCTTGTTACCATTGAAGATATATTAGAACAAATTGTTGGCGATATTGAAGATGAATTTGATGAAGAAGAGGTCGCGGATATTCGTCAGCTTTCTCGTCATACTTATGCTGTGCGTGCGCTCACAGATATTGATGATTTTAATGCGCAATTTAATACGGATTTTGATGATGAAGAAGTGGATACCATTGGTGGGCTGATTATGCAGACTTTTGGTTATTTACCAAAACGTGGTGAAGAAATTACGTTGAACAATCTTCAATTTAAAGTCACCTCGGCAGATAGTCGCCGATTGATTCAACTTCGAGTCACTGTGCCAGATGAACATTTGGCAGAAATGGATGATGTGGAAGAAAAAGCCGAATAGCATTTTATCATCCTTAAATGATGGCGCGCGTTTTATAACGCGTGCTTTTTATTTACTTGAAATGGAATTTTAAATTTCAACACAAAAGACGCTCGTGAGGGCGTGCAAAATATAATTGAATCTATGAATAAATATTTTACTTATCTTATCGCGATTACGTCTGGTTTACTCGGTGTTTTTGCCTTCTCGCCATTTGATTATTGGCCTTTAGCCTATGTGTCTTTACTCGGTTTACTTTATGTCGCTAAAAATCCTAAAAAATCCACCGCACTTTTAGCGACGTTTTTGTGGTCGATGGGATTTTTCTGCTTTGGGGTGAGTTGGCTTAATGTCAGTATTCACCAATTTGGCGGTGCGTCTTTAGGTGTGAGTTATTTCCTTGTCGGTTTACTTGCGGCTTATCTTGCGCTATACCCGATGCTCTTTACCTATTTGGTTCAGCGTTTCAACGTTCAAAGTGCGGTAATTTTCGCCGTGATTTGGACATTGACAGAATTTTTACGAGGTTGGATTTTTACCGGTTTTCCTTGGCTTCAGTTTGGTTATACACAAATTGACAGCCCATTTTATGGCATCGCTCCGATTTTTGGAGTAACAGGATTGACGTTTTTTACCGTTTGGGCAAGTGCGGTGGTTTTTAATTTTGTTTTATCTTTGTTTAAAACAAAAAATCTTAAATTAGTCTTGGCGAATGTTTTGTTATTGATCATCGTGGGGGGATTAAGTGCTTATTCATCCCGAATTCACTTTGTAAAATCTGTTGAAGATAAGGCAATTTCAGTCACACTTGCGCAAGGAAATATTGAACAAAATCTAAAATGGGATCCGGCTTATTTTTATTCTACTGTGGCGATTTATCAAAAATTAATCGTAGAAAATCTTGGTAAAACCGATTTAATTATTTTGCCTGAGTCAGCATTACCAACTCTTGAAAATGCGATTACGCCATTTTTTGAAGGATTAGATCGAGCGGCTAAAGAAACGAAAACGGAGATAATGGTTGGAACCGTATTCCAAGATACGAAATCTGGTAAGTTGCTTAATTCTATTATGACCGCTGGAAACCCAGATTTTCCTTATCAGCCAGATACGTTAAATCGTTATAGTAAGCATCATCTTGTGCCTTTCGGTGAATATGTTCCGCTAGAAAGTATTTTGCGACCACTTAATTCCGTGTTTAATTTGCCGATGTCTGCATTTCAAAGCGGGGAGGCGATTCAGCCCTCTTTAATGGCAAAAAAACGCGCTTTTTCGCCAGCAATTTGCTATGAGATTATTTTCGGTGAACAAGTGCGACAAAATTTGAAACAAGATACGGATTATTTGCTCACAATTTCTAATGATGCCTGGTTTGGTGATTCGATTGGGCCTTGGCAACATTTACAGATGGCAAGAATGCGGGCTTTAGAATTGGGTAAACCGCTTATTCGTGCAACGAATACGGGGATTTCAGTCTTTGTTGATGCACAAGGTAAGGTGTTGGCGCAGGCACAGCAGTTTATTGAAACAACGTTGACGCATAAAATTGCACCAGCGGAAGGCAAAACCCCTTATTCTGTGTTAGGAAATATGCCTTTATATGCTTTATCATTGTTGTTTTTAGTATTACACGGCATGATGGCGTTTGTTCGTCGTAAGATGAACCTTTCACAAAAACGCTAGTCAAAACGACCGCACTTTTTATTTATAAACGAGATTTTAATGAATCAAAATCTAATTGAAGTTAAGAATCTCACCTTTAAACGCGGTGATCGCGTGATTTACGATAACCTGAATTTGCAAGTAAAAAAGGGAAAAATCACTGCGATCATGGGACCGTCGGGGACTGGTAAAACCACCTTACTTAAATTGATCGGTGGGCAGCTAATACCAGAACAAGGTGAAATTTTGTTTGATGGGCAAGATATTTGTCGCCTATCTAATAGTGAACTGTACGAAGTACGCAAGCGGATGGGGATGTTATTTCAATCCGGTGCGCTTTTTACGGATATTTCTACTTTTGATAATGTCGCCTTTCCAATTCGTGAACATACACATTTGCCTGAAAGTTTAATTCGTCAAATCGTATTGATGAAATTGGAAGCGGTTGGGTTGCGAGGCGCTGCCGCATTGATGCCTTCAGAACTTTCTGGTGGTATGGCTCGTCGAGCTGCATTAGCACGCGCTATTGCGCTTGACCCTGATTTAATTATGTTTGATGAGCCATTTACTGGGCAAGATCCAATTAGTATGGGCGTAATTTTGAGCCTGATTAAACGATTAAATGAAGCGTTAAATTTGACTTCTATCGTGGTGTCACACGATGTGGAGGAAGTATTGAGTATTGCAGATTATGCCTATATTATTGCAGACCAAAAAATCATCGCAGAAGGAACATCTGAGCAGCTTGTACAAAGCCAAGATCCGCGAGTGGTGCAATTCTTAAAAGGTGAATCTGATGGTCCTGTGCGCTTTAAGTACCCAGCGCAAGATTATGTGAAGGAATTGTTTGAATGATCGTCAATTTTATTTCTGCTTTAGGAAAACAGGTGATCGACTTTTTCCGTGCATTAGGGCGAGCAGGTTTTATGTTATTTGGCGCATTGATCGGCAAGCCACAAATTCGTAAGCATTTTCCTTTGCTTGTGAAGCAAATGCATGTTTTAGGTGTCCAATCGTTACTCATTATTTTGTTGTCCGGTTTATTTATTGGGATGGTATTAGGACTACAAGGTTATGTCGTGTTAGTCGATTTTTCTGCTGAAACAAGTTTAGGTCAGCTTGTGGCGCTTTCTCTTTTGCGAGAATTAGGGCCTGTTGTTACCGCACTTTTATTTGCTGGTCGAGCAGGTTCTGCATTGACGGCTGAAATAGGTTTAATGAAAGTCACTGAACAACTTTCTAGTCTTGAAATGATGGCTGTTGATCCTTTACGTCGAGTGATTGCACCTCGTTTTTGGGCCGGCGTTATTTCCATGCCAATTTTGTCAATCTTGTTTATCGCAATTGGTATTTGGGGCGGTTCCTTAGTCGGTGTGGATTGGAAAGGTGTTGATTCAGGCAGCTTTTGGTCTGTGATGCAAAATTCCGTGAGTTGGAGCTATGATCTTTTAAATGGATTTATTAAAGCGGTTTTCTTTGCGGTTGCTGTAACTTGGATTGCGCTGTTCAATGGTTATGATTGTATGCCAACATCAGAAGGTATTAGCCAAGCTACAACACGAACAGTTGTGCATGCATCTCTTGTTGTTCTTGGATTAGATTTTATTTTGACTGCTATTATGTTTGGAGCAGGTTAAGGATTTTTTATGAGACAAACAATTAAATATGAATTTTGGGTTGGGTTATTTTTATTACTTGGTATTGGCGCTTTGGTTTTTTTAGGTTTGCGCGTAGCCAACGTACAAGGTTTTGGTGAGACGAAATCTTATACTGTGACGGCAACTTTTGATAATATTGGTGGACTTAAAGTACGTGCACCATTGAAAGTTGGTGGAGTGGTTATTGGGCGTGTGAGCGGTATTACGCTTGATGAAAAAAGCTATTTACCAAAAGTCAGTATTGCTATTAACCAAGAATATAATGAAATCCCAGAAAACAGTTCTTTATCAATTAAGACATCTGGTTTATTAGGTGAGCAATATATTGCATTAACAATGGGATTTGATGATGGTGAATCGGCAATGCTTAAAGAGGGTAGCCAAATCCAAGATACAAAATCTGCTATGGTGTTGGAGGATTTAATCGGCCAATTCCTTTACGGCGATAAAAAATCTGATGGTAACAGTGAAAAGACTGAGCCTACAGTACAATAACAACTAACATTTATTTAGGAGATTTATGATGAAATTTTTCCAAGTGAAAAAATGGTTTGCAATTTTAACTTTAGTATTTACCGCACTTTTTGCTGCTGGTACTGCTATGGCTGAAACAAGTCCTTATATATTAATGCAACAAGCGTCAGATAAATTGTTTTCTGATATTCAGACAAATCAAAACCAGATTAAAAAGAATCCAAATTATTTACGTACTATCGTTCGTAATGATTTACTGCCTTATGTTCAAGTCAATTATGCAGGTTCTTTGGTGCTAGGTTCTCATTTCAAATCTACTACACCTGAACAACGCGAAAAATTCTTTAAAGCTTTTGGTGATTTTATTGAACAAGCTTATGCACAAATATTAACGGCATATTCAAATCAACAAATTCAAATCGAGCCAGAAAAAGCATTAGGCGATAAAAACTTAGTAAATATTCGTGTGAATATCATTCAAGTTAACGGAGCTGCGCCAATTAAATTAGATTTTAAATGGCGTAAAAATAGTAAAACTGGTGAATGGCAAGCTTATGACATGGTTGCTGAAGGTGTGAGTATGGTTGTGACAAAACAACAAGAATGGAGTGGTATCTTACGTCAACATGGCATTGATGCATTAACTGCACAAGTACAAAAATCAGCAGCCCAACCTGTAACATTAAGCAAATAATCTTGTTGCCATGTTAAATTGGGATTTAAAAAAAAATGATGATAAGATAGCGCTCCTTTTGTCTGGGGAGCTATCTCGCAACACGTTGTTGCCTATGTGGCAGCAACGTGATGTTTTTTTATCAGCTAATGTGCTTAATAAAACGGTTGTTGAATGGGATTTGTCTGGTATTCAACATATTGATTCAGCTGGTTTTGCAGCTCTTTGTGATTTTTTACGAGAGTGCCAAAAGCTTAACAAAACAGTGCGATTAGTTTATCCACCAAAACAATTATTAACCCTTGCGGATCTTGTTGGTTTATCTGATTGGATCGCAAATTTTACAGATCTTAATTAAATGGAAATCTGATGGAACTTCAAGAAATTGAACGAATTTTAAAAGATGTGCTAAACGTAGAAGAGGTTTATGCTCAAGGTGAAAATGCGCATTTTGGCGTGATTGTAGTGAGTGATGAAATTGCCGCACTTTCTCGCGTAAAACAACAACAAACAATTTATGCTCCGTTAATGACTTATTTTACTACTGGCGAAATTCACGCGTTAACAATTAAAACTTATACCACTGAAAAGTGGAAACGTGATCGTGCATTAAACCAACTTAATTAAGGATTCAAAAATGGAAAAATTTCGTGTTTATGGGCAATCTCGTTTAAGTGGAACCGTGAATATTTCAGGTGCAAAAAATGCCGCACTTCCAATTCTTTTTGCCGCTATTTTGGCAACAGAACCAGTTAAACTCACGAACGTTCCTGAGCTTAAAGATATTGAAACTACGTTGAAAATTTTACGTAAATTAGGCGTGGTTGTGGATCGTGATAAAACTGGCGCAGTTTTATTAGATGCATCGAATATCGATCATTTCACGGCTCCTTATGAATTGGTCAAAACCATGCGTGCTTCGATTTGGGCATTGGCGCCTTTAGTTGCTCGTTTTCATCAAGGCCAAGTATCGTTACCTGGCGGTTGCTCTATCGGTGCTCGTCCAGTTGATCTCCATATTAGCGGTTTAGAAAAATTAGGCGCGGACATCGTTCTCGAAGAAGGATATGTAAAAGCACAAGTATTAGATCGCCTTGTGGGAACAAGCATTGTAATGGAAAAAGTAAGTGTAGGTGCAACTTTATCTATTATGATGGCAGCAACGCTTGCGAAAGGAACCACAGTGATTGAAAACGCGGCTCGTGAGCCTGAAATTGTAGATACCGCAAACTTCCTTAATAAAATGGGCGCGAAAATATCTGGTGCAGGTTCTGATCACATCACGATTGAAGGTGTTGAATGTTTAACTGGTTGTGAACATAGTGTCGTGCCAGATCGTATTGAAACGGGTACATTCTTAATTGCCGCAGCAATTTCGGGCGGTCGTGTTGTTTGTCAAAATACTAAGGCTGATACTTTAGATGCAGTGATCGATAAACTTCGCGAAGCTGGCGCTCAAGTTGATGTTACAGAGAATAGCATCACTTTAGATATGCTTGGAAAGCGCCCTAAAGCAGTGAATATTCGTACGGCGCCACATCCAGGGTTCCCTACTGATATGCAGGCTCAATTCACCTTATTAAATATGGTAGCAGAGGGTACAAGCATTATCACTGAAACGATTTTTGAAAATCGTTTTATGCATATTCCTGAATTAGTTCGCATGGGTGGTAAAGCTGAAATTGAAGGGAATACTGCGGTATGTCATGGTGTTGAACAGTTATCTGGCGCAGAAGTGATGGCGACAGATTTACGCGCATCAATCAGTTTAGTTCTTGCAGGTTGTATCGCAACAGGTGAGACTATTGTAGATCGTATTTATCATATCGATCGTGGTTATGAGCATATCGAAGATAAATTACGAGGTCTAGGTGCGAAAATTGAGCGTTTTTCTGGAAGTGATGAAGCGTAATTAGGTACGCTACTTTTCTATTAGACATTACAAGTTTATTTATAATCTTAAATTTCTATTAATGCCTTTCTTTAGAAAGGCATTTTTTTACTGAAATTTTATAAGAGTAGATTGAACACATTGTTTAGAAACCTGTTTTTCTATAAGAAAGTGCGGTAGATTACTTTTTTATTTTGATAGTAATCAGTCATATCGCTTTTTTATAACTAAAATTTATAAACTATAAATAAATAATCTTGTTTTTTCATAAGTTTGGTTTTTATAATCACGCTTAGACAAACACAACACAAGGAAGAAAAAATGAAAAAATTATTTTTTACAACCGTACTTTTAGGTGCTGGTATTGCTTTCTCAACATTTTCTCACGCTGGTGAAATTGCTGACCGCGTTGAAAAAACTAAAACTTTATTAGTGGGAACTGAGGGTACTTATGCGCCATTTACTTTCCATGGTAAAGACAGCAAATTGACAGGTTTTGATGTAGAAATCATTGAGAAAGTGGCAGAAAAATTAGGTTTGAAAATTGAATTTAAAGAAACCGCTTGGGATGGAATGTATGCAGGTTTGAATGCAAAACGATTTGATGTTATTGCAAACCAAACGAATCCAAGTCCAGAGCGCTTAAAAAAATATGATTATTCTGCGCCTTATAATTATTCTGCTGGTGTTATTGTGACGAAAGAAAATAATAACAGCATTAAGACTTTCTCTGATTTAAAAGGGAAAAAATCAGCTCAATCAGCAACGAGTAACTGGAGCAAAGATGCTCGTGATAATGGCGCGATTATTGTGACAGTGGATAGCCTTGCGCAAAATCTTGAAGCTGTCAAACAAGAACGTGTTGATGCAACAGTGAATGATAAATTAGCTGTGCTTGATTATTTCAAAAAACAACCAAATGCAGGTTTAAAAATTGCCGTTGAGAGCGATAAGAAAATCCCAACAGGTTTCGCATTTTTGAAAGGTGAAGAAGAACTCATTGCAAAAGTGAATAAAGCACTAGAAGAATTACGCCAAGACGGTACATTAAAACAACTTTCAATTAAATGGTTTGGTGATGACATTACTCAATAATTTGTTAGCGAGTCTTCCATTTATGAGTGCAGAACGAGCTGATTATATAATCAGCTCGTTTTGGCCTATGTTGGAAGGCGCAATTTTATATACGATTCCCTTAGCCGTTATTTCCTTTTTTTGTGGCTTATTTATTGCGGTAATTGTTGCCGTAATTTGTACGCTCCCTCATCCAAATTTTATGACTAAACTTTTGCAAAGTATTTGTCGCGCTTATATTTCTATTATTCGTGGTACGCCAATGCTTGTGCAGATTTTTATTATTTTCTATGGATTGCCTGAAGTCGGCATTAAACTCGAGCCTTTCCCAACTGCAATTATTGCCTTCTCAATCAATATTGGTGCTTATGCTGCAGAAACAGTGCGTGCATCAATTATTGCAATCCCAAAATGGCAGTGGGAGGCTTCTTATGCTATAGGAATGAATTATCAACAGGCATTTATTCGAACGATTATGCCACAGGCATTACGCATTTCCGTCCCATCGCTTTCTAACACTTTTATTAGTACGGTGAAAGATACTTCTTTGGCTTCCTTAGTATGGATTGCAGAACTGTTTCGTGTCGCACAAAATATTACAGCTGAGAATTATGAGTTTATTTTGATTTATAGTGAGGCTGCATTGATTTATTGGGTTTTCTGCCTTGTGTTATCTATTGGTCAAATGCGTTTAGAAAAACGCCTTTCTCGTCACTTGTAAGGATTGTCTATGTTAAAAGTAAGTAATATTCATAAAAACTTTAATGGCAATCATGTGTTAAAAGGCATTGATTTTGAAATTAATAAAGGTGAAGTGGTCGCAATTTTAGGACCTTCTGGTTCTGGAAAAACTACCTTTTTACGTTGCTTAAACTTGCTTGAGAGACCAGAGCAAGGCATTTTGGAATTTACTGATGGTAGTCTAAAAATTAATTTTAGCCAGAAAATTAGTAAAGCAGATGAATTGAAGTTGCGCCGACGTTCATCAATGGTATTTCAACAATATAATTTATTTCCTCATCGCTCCGCCCTTGAAAATATCATGGAAGGAATGGTTGTTGTGCAAAAACAAGATAAGAGTCAGGCTAGAGAAAAGGCTCTTAGCTTGTTAGAGAAGGTAGGACTAAAAAATAAAGCGGATTTATTTCCATCCCAACTTTCTGGTGGCCAGCAACAGCGAGTCGGGATTGCCCGAGCCCTTGCGGTTAAACCTGATATTATTTTATTAGATGAACCTACATCGGCGTTAGATCCAGAATTGGTTGGCGAGGTGTTACAAACACTAAAAATGCTCGCTCAAGAAGGCTGGACAATGATTATTGTTACTCATGAAATGCAGTTTGCGAAAGATGTTGCGGATCGTGTAATTTTGATGGCAGATGGGCATATTGTAGAACAAAATACAGCAAATAAATTCTTTTCTTGCCCACAACACGAGCGGACTAAACAGTTCTTATTACAAGCCAAAATAGCACTTGATCCAGATTATTGCATTTAAAGTGCGGTGAATTTTTAGAGAGTTTTCTGAACAATGGATTATTTAGGATTTAATTGAAACGTGATGAATTTCACAAGTTGAGAATTAAATGTCTCTGAATCTTTACATTATCAACAAACAATGCAAGAATGCTCGCATTCAAATTTAAGTCAACAGGAGTAAATCATGACTTTGGCAGAACGTTTAAAACAAGAATTTGTTTCTGGTTGGAAACCTTTTGAGGTCGTTTGGCTTGCGCTTTTCATCATCGCGCAAATTTGGGCTTATGTACAAGCGCCAGATTCTTGGTTAGCAATGATTTCTGGTATTTCCGGTATTTTGTGTGTGGTATTGGTAAGTAAAGGTAAAATTAGTAATTATTTCTTTGGATTAATTTTTGCTTACACTTATTTTTATGCCGCTTGGGGATCAAATTTCTTAGGCGAAATGAATACCGTACTCTATGTATATTTGCCATCTCAATTTATTGGTTACTTCATGTGGAAAGCCAATATGCAAAAGAGTGATGGTGGAGAAAGTGTGATTGCCAAAGCTTTAACTGTTAAAGGATGGATGACATTAATTGTTGTGACTACGCTTGGTACTTTGCTTTTTGTTCAAGCATTACAAGCGGCTGGTGGAAGTTCAACAGGTTTAGATGGTCTAACTACCATTATTACGGTTGCTGCACAGATTTTAATGATTTTGCGTTATCGTGAACAGTGGTTGTTATGGATTGCTTTAAATATCCTTTCTATTTTCTTATGGGCAGAAACACCAGCGATGTACTTAATGTATTCAGCCTACTTACTTAACTCGTTGTACGGTTATTATAACTGGACGAAATTGGTTAAACATAGCTAACTAAACATACTTAAGCAAAATTAAAAAACCAAAAGAGTGGTAATAATGAAGCTGTCCTCCCAAAAATCAGACTGTTTAATCNNGATTAAACAGTCTGATTTTTTGGGATAGATCATTTTTACAAGGCTTTGTTATCAGATCTAAATATTATCTAGCACTACAGAATCATTTTCACCAATTTATCCGCTTTAATTCGTGCAAATTTTTTCAAAAGTTTTTGCACTGGTTCTGGGTATTGATTCAATTCTCCTAATTCAGTGTAATGTTTTAATACTTTTGTATGTTGGCGAATTTGGTTTTGCTCTTTTTCCACTTGAGCTAAAAGCTGTTGTTGTGGATCGTAAATTAATAAGCCATTTTCTGCATCCAAACGCCATGCTCGAGGGTTAAGATTATTTCCCGTAAGTAAAATATAACGGTCATCTACCCACACACCTTTTAAGTGGTAGGTATTATCGCCATCACGCCATAAACGCACCACAAGCTGACCATTTTCAATTTGAGTCTCAAATTTTTCACAGAAACGGCGAAGATTACTTTCATAAAGATAAGGTAACGCTCCCGCCATTTTGAATGGTTGTTCTGGTGGAATGTAAAAATCGTTTGCGACTTTATCGCCAACAATAATTTCTACTCGTTTACCGTTTTCCAATAACGTTGCTATTTTATGTTGCAATGTGCGTGGGAAATTAAAGTATGGCGTACAAATCACCAATTTTTCTTGTACTTGCAAGAATAAATCTTCAATCACTTGATTTAATTCATTGCCTGATGCCCCTAAGCCAAAGAGCGGCGATACACTTAAAACATTCGGTAATTTCACCGCACTTTTTAATGAATATTCACCATTTTGAGCAAGATCTTTACGATAAGCGCGAATATTTCCTCGGATCTCTTTGGTGCGAGGGCGGTTGGTGACATCAAGTGGATAAACTGCACTGAAATCTAACAAGTAATCATTGATGAAATTCACCATCGAATCAGCTAATTCGGCATGAGTGATTTTTTGATAGCGGTCGTAACGATATTTTTCAAATTGATGAAGATAAACATTATTAATGCTTGCACCGCTATAAAGCACCGTATCATCAAATACAAAGCCTTTAACGTGCAATACACCAAAAACTTCGCGTGTATTAATTGGCACGCCAAAGAACATATTCGGATCATCAGGCAACTGATAAGTTTGGCGTTGCTCGCAATACCAATCTGCATTAGTGGCCGATTTTTCCGCCCCTAATAAATTGCGTTGTGCGCGATGCCAATCTATGAGAATTTTTACATCCAAATGTGGATTTTCTTGCTTCACACGATAAATTTCATCGAGGATTTCCTGCCCCGCTTCATCTTTTTGCCAATAAAGGGCGGTGACATAAATACGTTTTTTTGCGTTTCTGATTAATTCAATAATTTGAGTTTTAAATTCAGCTGGGCTACCCAAAAATTCAATTTGCTCAGCTTGCAAGGCAAGGAATGGCAAATTATTTAAATTTTGTTCAGCTCGTTTGGTTTTATTGATTAACATAATCCATCTCGTGATTAAAGACTAGTGCGTTAGTTTACAATATTTCACGCGCTTATTAATAGAAAAAAGGCTTTTTTTCGTTATAATGCTCACAAATTTTAGCATTTTTCGGCTAAAAAATAGCCATTTTTATTCAGGAAAACCCTATGAACGACAAACACAAACCGTCTTTTCAATCCGCTGGCAGATCCTTTCAAGAACGCTCAGTAGGTGAAAAATACAGAGAAAAACCAACTCAAAATCGACCGCACTCTAATGATAAATTTAATGGAAATAGAAACGAAAAATCTCGTTTTTCTCGTGATAAACAAGAAGTGAAAGAAACTAAAATTACGCAACTTTCTTTATCTCGTGTGCCATCAAATAAAAATGTAGAACAACCTAAAGTTCAAGTGACGATAAAAAGTACGGGTACGGTTTATAAAACAAAAGAAAAGAAAACGGGTGCGCTTTCTCCTCAAGCACCTGAAAAAATTAAGAAAAACCGTGCGGAAGAAATGAAGGTTTACGGTGAAAATGCCTGTTTAGCTTTATTTGCAGAACGCCCTGAAAGTATTGTTCGATTGTGGGCAAGCGTGCAAATGTCACACAAAATTGGTGAGGTATTGAGTTATTTAGCCGAAAACAAGAAGGCTTATCATGTTGTAGATAGCGAAGAATTAGCTCGAGTGAGTGGAACAGAACATCATGGTGGCATTTGCTTATTGGTGAAGAAACCGCGTGCTTTCACGTTGCAAGGGTATTTGGATATTCCTCGTGAAGAGGATTGTTTAGTGCTATTAGATAACGTGAATAATGCGCAAAATATTGGTGGGGTATTGCGTACTTGTGCTTATTTTGGCGTGAAAAATATTGTCGCCGATAATGTGGAAAATCTGTATTCGGCAGCCTCAATGCGCGTAGCAGAAGGTGGCGCGGAATATATTCGTGTGTTAGAAACGGATTATATTGATTCCGCTTTAATGCAATTGCGCAAATCAGGCTATCAAATCGTATATGTGTCGCACAATAAACAAGGCGAGCCGTTGGATAAAGTGCGGTTAAAAAATAAAGTGGTTTTTGTGCTAAGTGAAAGTTCTACGGAAAGTTTAGCGACTTCAGAAGACACACAAGTGCGTTTAACGCTTGCAAGTCCAATTAAATCAGGCTTAAACATTGCAGTGAATGCTGGGGTGTTGTTGGCGAAGTGGTATTTTAGATAGTGTATGATTTAAAGGGGAAAATGATTTCCCCTTTAAAATTTCAAATAAAAGTCTTTAGTCAATTCAATAAACTCTTCAGTGTATTGGTTATCCTCATCATAAATTACCAATTGATCTTGTATTGAAACTTGGGGTTGTTTAGAAAACGTGAGTAGCATTCTTTGGGGAGTTTTCCCACTTTAGTAATGACATTCGTCTGTTTTATGCAAAAAAGTGCGGTGGATTTTATAAGCATTTTTCCTGCATCATAAGGCAAAACAAAACTTATTCTCCCATTTTCCGATAAGCGCGTGTCAGCCCATTCTAACCAATTTAAGTGGCTTTGCTTGGTATAACGAGCCAATTCTCGTTCCTCATTCTTACAAGCAATACCTTGTTCAAAATAAGGTGGATTGGCTACAATTAAATCAAAGGTTTGTTCAGTGGTTTGTAAAAAATGTTGTATATCCGTTTGAATAAGTTGAATGCGATTTTTCCACACAGAATCATTGATGTTTTCTTGCGCTTGTTTTGCTGCAATGGGATCCAACTCAACCGCTTGAATTTGGCAGCTTTCTTTTGTTCGTTGTGCCAACATTAAAGACAATAATCCTGTGCCGCTCCCCATATCTAAAATATTTTTACAATGCTTTATATCTGCCCAAGCACCTAACAAAATGCCATCAGTGCCGACTTTCATGGCACAAGAATCTTGATTAATATGGAATTGTTTAAAGGTAAACTCGCTCATAAATTTTTCGTAAATTGACCGCACTTTTAGGTGCTTTTCGGGTATAATTCGCGCCAATTTTAACAAAGAACCGCACAATAATGAATTTACCCCAATTTGAACAATTCGATCTTTCTCCTGAGCTTTTAAAGGCGCTTGAGAAAAAAGGTTATTCCCGCCCAACAGCTATTCAGATGGAATCCATTCCTGCCGCAATGGAAGAGTGTGATGTATTAGGCTCTGCTCCAACGGGAACAGGGAAAACTGCTGCTTTTTTATTACCTGCGCTACAACATTTATTGGATTATCCATGCCGTAAACCAGGTCCACCGCGTATTTTGGTATTGACACCAACCCGTGAACTGGCAATGCAAGTAGCTGAACAAGCGGAAGAATTAGCGCAGTTCACCCATTTAAATATTGCGACAATTACAGGTGGTGTGGCGTATCAAAATCACGGCGATGTATTCAATACCAATCAAGATTTAGTGGTGGCTACGCCCGGTCGTTTATTGCAATACATTAAGGAAGAAAATTTTGATTGCCGTTCCGTTGAAATGCTGATTTTTGACGAAGCCGATAGAATGTTACAAATGGGATTTGGACAAGATGCGGAAAAAATTGCGGCTGAAACCCGTTGGAGAAAACAAACCTTGTTATTTTCTGCAACCTTGGAAGGGGAGTTGTTGGTCGATTTCGCGGAGCGTTTGTTGAATGATCCTGTGAAAGTAGATGCAGAACCAAGTCGCCGCGAAAGAAAAAAAATCAATCAATGGTATTATCACGCAGACAGTAATGAACACAAAATCAAATTGCTTGCGCGTTTTATTGAAACTGAAGAAGTGACGCGTGGCATTGTGTTTGTTCGTCGTCGTGAAGATGTGCGTGCACTTTCAGAAACATTGCGTAAACGAGGCATTCGTTCCGCGTATTTAGAAGGCGAAATGGCACAAACTCAACGTAACAATGCGATTGATAAATTGAAATCAGGTATTGTGACGGTATTGGTTGCAACCGATGTGGCGGCGCGCGGTATTGATATTGATGATGTAAGCCATGTAATGAATTTTGATTTGCCATATAGTGCGGATACTTATTTACATCGAATTGGACGTACAGCGCGAGCAGGTAAAAAGGGCACGGCAGTCTCTTTTGTAGAAGCTCATGATTATAAGTTACTGGGTAAAATCAAACGCTATACTGAGAAAATTTTAAAGGCGCGCATTTTAGAAGGTTTAGAACCTCGCACTAAGCCACCAAAAGATGGTGAAGTGAAATCTGTCAGCAAAAAACAAAAGGCACGTATTAAAGAAAAACGTGAAGAAAAGAAAAAAACAGAGGCGAAGAAAAAAGTAAAATTACGTCATAAGGATACGAAAAATATCGGTAAACGACGTAAGCCGAGCAACTCAAATACTGAGCAATAATTCAATAATTAGAGAGCCTTTCCTCATATTTTTGGAAAGGCTTTTGTCTATGCTTGATTTAACCTCTGTCTAGGCAAACATTATTCAATAAAAAGTGCGGTAAATTTGTAATATGATTTTATAGTCTAGTTTTTTCGCCACCAAATTCATCTAATAAATTTTCGGTGAGTTTGGCTAAAATACCTGTCATCAGTACAAAATCTGCATCGAAACGCTGTGCAAAATCTTCTTTCAGAATATCATCATTTTTTTCACGTACACTATCTGCAAATTTTAAACGTTTGAGGGTGCAATCCTCGTTAAAAACGAAAGTTAAGGTATCCTCCCATTCTAAGGCTAATTTGCTTACTACTTTTTTGCCATCTTGCAGAAGGGCGAGAATTTCTTCATTTTCTAAGGGTTGTTTTTTACAACGGATAACGCTGTCTTCCTGACTGCCACGAAGCTCGGCTTCTTCTAATGCAAGTAACCAATGCGGTAAGCTATCTTGAATGATCCAATTGGTTAAAATCGTGCTGGGTTCATTAGCAAAGGTTAAAGGCACGACAGGAAACGAACCTAAGGATTTGCGCAGTAATGCGAGCGCATCTTCCGCGCGTTTACTCGATGCGGCATCAACATGAACAAAATTATTTTCCGTATCAATCCACAGTGCCGTATGCTGATTTTTACTAAATGCACGAGGCAATAAATTCATAACAACATCATCTTTTAATGTCTGTTTTTCTACCTTTTTAAGTTTGCGATTTTCTTTTTTTTCAAGGGTTTCAATGCGGTCATCTAATTCACGTTTGACCACATTTGCCGGCAAGATTTTTTCTTCTTTTTTGGCGATTAATAGAATTTGTTTTCCAACAGAAAAATAGAGTAAATCAGCGCCTCGTAATGGGGCTGACCAGCCAAATTTACTTTGATCTTGAGCACCGCAAGGATGGAATTGACAATCTTCCAGTTGAGTTTGTAGCTGTGCAAGATCCCAATCTAGCGGTTTAGTCAGCCTATAAGTCATTAAATTTTTGAACCACATCGTAACACTTCCTTCAATATAGGGTAGAATGTGCGACATTATAGCCCATAAAAGTAGGAAAAACGATGCAACACAAATTGATTGCCTTTATTGGCGGCGGCAATATGGCGCAGGCTATTATTCTTGGATTATTGAAACAAGGTTATCCTGCCGAGCAAATTATTGTGAATGATCCGAATGAGGAAAAAAGAGCATTTTTTGCTAATCTTGGCGTGGCAACTTCAGAAAATAATGTGGAAAGTGTAATCAAAGCAGAAGGTGTATTGCTTGCGGTAAAACCTCAAATGATGGCTGATGTTTGTTCGCCACTAAGTGCGGTGGATTTTTCCGATAAATTATTAATTTCCATTGCTGCGGGCATTTCAACTGAACGTTTGAACGCATTAATTCCAAGCGTAAAATCAATAGTGCGCGTCATGCCAAATACGCCCTCATTGGTGGGGGAAGGCATGGCGGGGTTATTTGCACCGAAAAATACGAGCGAAAATTACCGCACTTTTGCACAAGATTTATTGGGCGCTGTGGGAAGAACAGTTTGGGTGGATGATGAAACTCAAATGCACGCAGTAACCGCCGCTTCAGGAAGTAGCCCAGCCTATTTCTTTTTAATGCTGGAAGCAATGCAGCAGGCCTTAATCAAAATGAATATTGATGAGAAAACTGCGCGTGAATTAGTGCAGCAATCCATGCTTGGTGCAGCAAAAATGGTGACAGAGAATCCGCAAATTGCACTTTCAACTTTGCGTGAAAATGTTACCTCGAAAGGTGGCACCACTGCGGCAGCGTTAGCAGTATTTGACGCACAACATTTTAATCAAACAATAGAGCAAGCTATGCAGGCTTGTTTGTCTCGTTCACAAGAAATGGAAACTTTATTCTGATGCAAGTTCGTCCTTTTTATTGGCTCGCACTGAGCTTTCTAGGTTACTACTGCGCTTATGGTGTGTTTTTGCCGTTTTTCCCCGCATGGTTGAAATCACAACAATATGGCGAAGAAATGATTGGTTTGGTGATCGGGAGTGCTTATATTTTCCGATTTGCGGGCGGATTATTTTTTTCATCGCTAATTAAAAAAGCCAATCATATTATTATTTCCTTACGTCTATTGGCGTTAGCATCGGCCATTATTATGGCTGCAATGAGTTTAGTTGCACATAATTTTTGGCTGTTATTTATTGCTATTGGTTTGCATGCCTCTGTGAATTCAGCGGGAATGCCGATTGGGGATTCTTTGGCATCTACTTGGCAACGCCAAATCGGCTTGGATTATGGCAAAGTACGTTTAATTGGCTCTTCTGCCTTTATCCTTGGGGTAGTGGTATTTGGTGGCATGATTGGCTGGGTTGGTGAACAAAATATCGTGTGGATTTTGACCGCACTTTTATCCTTCTATACCATCATTCAGCTTTTAAAACCGAGCATTCCCCCAAAAGATGAAATACCTGAAGGTGGCGCTCCAAATGATGTTGGTTTTATTGCTTTACTGAAAAATCCTATTACATTGCGAGTCATGATTGCAGTAGGGCTGATTCAAGGCTCTCATGCGGCTTATTATGTTTATAGCACGATTTATTGGACAAGCATTGGAATTTCTGTTTCACAAACTAGCTTACTTTGGGGCATTGGCGTATTAGCGGAAATTGTATTATTTTTCTTCTCTCGTCGCTTATTTCAAAATATTTCTATCAGTGTGCTGCTTTATATTTCTGCGTTTGCGTGCATCGGACGCTGGGCTGTAATGGGATATATTGAAGATTTTTGGTTGGTATTCTTATTGCAACTTATGCACAGTTTAACCTATGCCGTTTGCCATTATGCGATTGTTCGCTATATCACCACTCAACCGCAAAGCCATATTGCGAAGTTACAAGGTTTGTATAATGGTTTATCGAATGGTGTGCTTATTGCCATTTTCACTGCGATTGCTGGCATGATTTATCCAACATCGCCGGCGATGACATTTGTATTTATGAGTATCATTGCAGCTGCAGCATTTTTTGTGATTCCTCGTAAGTTAAATGCCTTTTTGATTGTTCAGCATAAATAGGATGCATCGCTTGCCTTGTAGAAAAGTAATATGAAAAATCTTGCGCTCATTGATTTGTTTCTTAACGAATATTGGATTGAAAAAGGGCTTTCAGAAAATACCGTTCAATCTTATCGTTTGGATTTAACCGCACTTTGTGATTGGTTGAATAAAAACGACTTGTCTTTGGAAACTTTAGATGCTGTTGATTTGCAAGGTTTTCTGGGTGAACGTTTGGAGAAAGGTTACAAAGCCACGAGCACTGCGCGAATGTTAAGTGCAATGCGTAAACTTTTTCAATATTTATATCGGGAAAAATACCGAGTTGATGATCCAAGTGCGGTGCTAAGTTCGCCTAAATTACCCAGTCGCCTGCCAAAATATTTAACTGAGCAACAAGTGTCTGATTTGCTCAATACGCCAGATGTTGAAGTGCCTTTGGAGTTGCGTGATAAAGCAATGTTGGAGTTGCTTTATGCAACGGGGCTTCGTGTAACTGAGTTAGTTTCGCTGACGATTGAAAATATGAGCGTGCAACAAGGCGTGGTGCGAGTGATTGGTAAAGGGAATAAAGAGCGTATTGTGCCAATGGGGGAAGAAGCTGCCTATTGGGTTCGTCAATTTATGCTTTATGGTCGCCCTGTGCTATTAAATGGACAAAGTTCTGATGTTGTGTTTCCAAGTCAGCGTGCACAGCAAATGACTCGTCAAACTTTCTGGCATCGTGTAAAACATTATGCCATTCTCGCGGATATTGATGCTGATGCACTTTCCCCACACGTTCTTCGCCATGCTTTTGCCACCCATTTAGTAAATCACGGTGCGGATTTACGCGTGGTGCAAATGTTGCTAGGGCATACAGATTTATCCACAACACAAATTTATACTCACGTGGCAAAAGAAAGATTGAAACGATTGCATGAAAGGTTTCATCCTAGAGGATAGATAAATCTAACAAGGCTTTACATGCTAATTGTGGTTTTCTAATTGAGTTCATTGACCAAATCAGGTAAACTACCGTCCCGTCTTTGATAGCTAGTTATCTTCGATTTTTGACCGCACTTTTGGTTGATTTTGTCTGTAAGATGATTAGCTATAATCATTTATATCCCAATACAGATTAGGTTCCCTATGGCTACAAATTATATTTTCGTCACTGGCGGTGTGGTTTCATCGTTAGGTAAAGGCATTGCGGCAGCATCATTGGCGGCAATTTTAGAAGCTCGTGGTTTAAACGTAACTATTATGAAATTAGATCCATATATTAATGTGGATCCAGGTACGATGAGCCCAACCCAACATGGGGAAGTTTTCGTTACTCAAGATGGTGCTGAAACAGATTTAGACTTAGGTCACTATGAGCGTTTTATCCGCACGAAAATGACTAAACGTAATAACTTCACCACGGGTAAAATTTATTCTGAAGTATTACGTAAAGAGCGTCGTGGCGATTATCTTGGTGCAACAATTCAAGTGATTCCACATATCACCAATGAAATTAAAGATCGCGTCATAGCTGGCGCTCAAGGTCACGATGTTGTGATTGTTGAAGTGGGCGGTACCGTTGGCGATATTGAATCACTCCCATTCTTAGAAGCATTGCGTCAATTAGCCGTTCAAGTTGGTCGTGAACACACCTTATTTATGCACTTAACTTTAGTGCCTTATATTCCAACAGCGGGTGAAGTAAAAACTAAACCAACTCAACATTCTGTAAAAGAATTGCTTTCTATTGGTATTCAACCTGATGTGTTGATTTGCCGTTCAGATCGCATGATTCCGCCAAATGAACGTGCGAAAATTGCTTTATTCTGTAACGTTCCAGAACGTGCAGTCATTTCATTAAAAGATGTAAATTCGATTTATCAAATCCCAGCATTATTAAAATCTCAAGGTTTAGATGATTTTATCTGTGAACGTTTCCGTTTAACTTGTCCTGAGGCGGATCTGTCTGAATGGGAGCAAGTGCTTTACAAACAAGCTAATCCAGTGGGTGAAGTGACCATTGGAATGGTGGGTAAATATACTGAGTTACCAGATGCCTATAAATCAGTAAATGAAGCATTGAAACATGCAGGCTTAACTAATCGTTTAAGCGTTAACATTAAATATATTGATTCCCAAGATGTTGAAACCAAAGGTGTTGAAGTATTAAAAGGCATTGATGGCATTCTTGTTCCTGGTGGATTCGGTTATCGTGGTGTGGAAGGTAAGATTCGTACCGCCCAATATGCACGTGAAAACAAAATTCCTTACTTAGGCATTTGTTTAGGTATGCAGATCGCGTTGATTGAATATGCACGTAATGTAGCGGGTTTAACTAAAGCAAATTCGTCTGAATTTGATAAAGATTGTGAACAACCTGTGGTTGCATTAATCACGGAATGGCAAGATGCAGATGGTAATACAGAAGTGCGTACCGATGAATCTGATCTTGGCGGAACAATGCGTTTAGGCGCGCAGCAATGTCATTTGGTGTCAGGCAGCCGTGCTCGTGAGCTTTATGGCAAAGAAACCATTGAAGAACGTCATCGTCATCGCTATGAAGTGAACAATACCTTGCTTCCACAAATTGAAAAAGCAGGATTGAAAGTAACGGGTTTATCTGCAGATAAAAAATTGGTAGAAATTATCGAAGTGCCAAATCATCCTTGGTTTGTCGCTTGCCAATTCCATCCAGAATTTACTTCTACGCCTCGTGATGGTCATCCGTTGTTTGCAGACTTTGTAAAAGCAGCTTATGAAAATCACAAACAATCTTTGAAGTAATGGATTAAATTAGAGTAAAAAGAGCGGTGAGAAACAACGAATTTTTTCGGTATTATGTAGCAGTTGCACAAAGTCCGAAAATTGACTAATTTACCGCGTAAATTTAAATGCCTTTCCGAATGAAAATCGTGAAAGGCATTTCTTTTACCTAAAATTCTAACTTCAACCTCGCAATTTTTCACATCAATTTTCCATTTTTTCAAACTCAAGGCGTAGCTATTCCGCTCAACCTTCATTCGGTAAGCTATTTCTTTCTATCTAAGTCTATTGCGTATATAAGATTCTCTAAGTCTATTAGCGTATATAAGATTCTATGCTGCCATCAGAATTTCATCGTATGCAGCTTGTTCTTCAAGTCGCTTAAAGTAGAGTGATGAAATTTCGTTAGGTGCAAAGGCTTTCATACCGAGAAGCTCACCTTCACGATGATTTCCCTGCCAATAACCAACCCACTCTTTGAGCGGCAATACCCATAAGCAACGTTTGAGAACATCTTCAAAGAGTTCCCCATTCGATTTACGGCGATTATCTGAAAAGAATGCAGCTTGATTGGCATAGTGTAAGGCATATTTATTGTCGGCTTTATGGTGTGTACCACGCATTAAATCACGCATTCTGGCATTAAAAGATTCCGCAAGGTTATTATTTACACCTTTCGCACTATAAGCCTCTTGAAGATTCACCGACCAACGGGTGTAGTGAAAATCAAGGCTTTTATAAGCAGGGTTTTCATCACACATAATATCACTGCCTGCTTTTACAAAGCGTTGATTCAATGCAAAAACAGTATCCGCATTTTCGGTGTAATCCATTGCAACAATGGTACGATTTGCTCCAGATATATTACTATCATTTGCAGCACGTTGTGTAATAGCGAATAGACAACGTTTAGTCGTTCTAAATTTAGGATATTTGCAACCTTTCTCATCGGCTTTTTGACGTTGTTTATGATTGTTTTTACGAAAATTAGTTGGACGCAAGGTAAAGTTGATCCACATTCCATCTTCGTGAATTTCGCCTGACAATGAACTTAAATCGCGCGTTTTAAATAAAGCTTCGCGAACTTTCCCACAAAGTACAAATGCCGTTTTGTAGTTCAAATTAAGATGACGACTAACATCAATCGCACTAATGCCTTTTGAGCTATTTACCATCATTAAGATGACAGCAAGAATATCGACTAAATCAACTTTATGAAAGGCAAAGGCTGTATTTGTTGTAATATAAAAATGGCGTTTGCAATGTTTACAACACCAACGTTTACGAGAAGGAAGGAAATAGGCTTCGTGGCGAATACCACAATGCGGACAGCATACATCACGAACATTATTAGGGTTTCCCCAACGGTGAGTTTTTAAAAGGTGAAAAGCATCTTCTTCTGTAAGGCGTAAAATATCTTTTAAATTGATGTTTTTTGATTTGCTTGAAAGTAAATAATGTTGAGCCATTGCGAATTTCCTTGTGTAGTACAAGGCATTCGAGATTTGCTAAACGCCAGACACAAAAAAACCACCCATCTGAAAAATCAGATCGGCTCAAAGCGTTTATGCCTCGAATACCGTACTGTCACAAGAAAATTTGTGAACTAAGCGCCTAGACAAACTCATTGCAGCATTCGCCCATGATGTGCAAGATGCTCAATTTTTGCGGTTTATCTATCTTCCCCATTTTAAGGGAAGCTAAAGGCAAAATAATTATTTCGTTGGCAAATTGTAGTCATTCTCGGAGGGAGTTTTTCCCTAAAGAACGAGATTTGAATGTAATCCTAAATTACGGATTCGTCAAGTAAAACAATTCCTTTGAGGGGATATCTTATTTTACTACCTACCTTTTAGTATTTTTAATTAACTATTTAGTTAATATATTTTTAAATTAGCTTATAATGCAATGAAACCTTAATTTTTTCATGGCAAGATAAGATACGATTATGACAATAAGACATATTACTTACCACATCTTACATAAAGAGCAAAACGGTGAAGCTAAGTTAGAGCTTAACCCTAGTCTACTTACCCCAAGTGAAGCTCATCATAATTTCTTGGAAACATTAACAAAAGCATATAGAGTTCGGGCAGGGAAAGGGTTTGGTTCATTTGATGGTGATGAAGACAATTTCCCAATGCCTAGATTCTTAAATGATTATTTGGGAGATGATGACTTTCAACACTTAACAGTAAGAATGATGAATACTCTTCTAGTAAAGATTCAAAGCCAATCTTTTGCCACAGGTGGAAAAGTATTTATCGCGCATTATGAAAATCAAGACAGCAATTACCTATTAATTGCCATTTTAGCTGACCGTGTTGGTTTCTCTGCTCAAAACTGGGAAATGTTAGAAAATGAAATGCTGGATATTGAGCATCTCAAATACGCTGGACGTATTGATTTAACTGCTTGGCAAGCAAATGAAACTCGTTATATTAGTTTCCTTAAAGGACAAGGTGATGTATCTGTTTACTTTAAAGAATTTTTATCTTGTAACGATGCTCTTGTTGCACGAGAAGAAACTAAAAAATTGGTAGTCTTGCTTGAAGAATTTACTCGTGAACAAGGTTATGAGTTAGAGCAAAAAACAGCATTCTTTAATGACATAAAATCTTATTTAACAGATATTAGTAATAATGGCGGATCATTTAATACTGAGGAGTTTACTAATCGAGTCTGTCCAAGCAATCCGCAGATTTTACAAGAAAAATTAAGTGATTTAGAACATGGTGTATAAGATGGATTTACGCCAGATAAAGTTTCACTTAAACGATTAGTTACTTTTGTAGGAAAAACAAGAAATTGGCGGTTATCATTTGATCGAAATGCGATGTCAGAAGGTGATATTACTCAAGAAAATGGTAAAATCATTATACATAACCCAACACCTGAATTATTAGAAGCATTTAACGAATGAGCGTAACTTTTTCTGATTTAATACAAATTTATCGTAGTTCTGAACCTGTAAATGGTTCAGATATGCGTGCTTTTTATATTCAAACAGAAGAAGAGTTAAATTTGCTTAATCAATTATTATCTGATGAAAATTACGATAATACTGCATTAACATCTGACAAAACACCTCAGCTTGATATGGTGATTAACCTCACTTTCGGAACGCCTAAACTTCAATTTGGACGTTTTTTTGACAAAATAGAAAACTTAATAAAAGGTGACATAGCTCAATTTAATAATACTTTACTTTCTCAATCTCCTTATTTTATAAAATCTGAAAACATTGCTTCATTTGATCAAAATATCTCTATTTTAGAATCCTATCAAGTTGTTAAAGAATTTTTGCAACAACTGATTTTAATGGATTCATATACAGATATTGTAAATAAAAAACTTATATTTTTTAGTAAAAAGACGTTTGAATTATCCATTGACGTAACAAATAAATTAAGTGAGTTTGTTCAGATTATTAAAAATCTTGACATCAGCAAGCGTAAACTGATTACCGACTTTCAAGAATGGATGAATGATGAATCCACCAGTAGCCATATAGATGAAAAGAAATCAATTTTAGCCTTTGTCTTATCAGATTCTTTATCACAAGAGGCTAATTTGTTAGATGTAATTCAGAATATTCAACATATAAGTGAATCAGTGCAAGCACAATATGCTTTGTACTTAGAAAACTTTAGTTATGAGAAATTTGTTAAAAAATTAGAGGAAAATACAGAAAAATTTGTATCAAAAATCAATGACACAATTAGTAAAGTTCTTCCTCAATTTTTAGGATTACCATTTCTTACTGCCGTACCATCAGCTTTAAAATCAGGTGATAATTGGCTTATCTATCTTGCCCTCATTATATATTGTTTAATATGCGGATATGGATTATCTAATCAGAAATTGATTTTAGACAATCTTAGACAAGATGTAGATAGATTTGAAGAAAAAGGGAAGGTTCCTGAAAAGTTAAAAGAACAATGGAAAGAAGATAAAGATAGAATAAGTAAGTTACTTCTAAAACAAAGACACCTATATCGAATACTCTTTATTTCTTTATTATTCTTTTTATCTTACGGTATTTATAAATTTATATCTATTATATATAGTTCATTTGTTTGTAACTAATGGCGAGCGCATGATGAAAATTAGAACCTATGGCTGGATTCAAAATCCATCGTCTTTTCAATCATTAAAAAAGGTAGTTCAAATCTTTGATACTGCATCACAGCATTATCAAAACTTAAAGGATAATTTAATTAACTCAATCTATAATGAAGTAATTCGTAATAACTTGAAAGATAAGTTAATTAATAATGAAAATGAATTTACTTACCTTGAATTGGTAGGAACTTCTAAAAACAAACAAGGTAAACCGCCTTCATCAAGAAAAGATGCGGTAGCTGATGCACTTATTCAAATTAGTATCGAGCCACAGCAAATAAAATCGACAGGGAAAACTTGGACAGATAACTGGACCGCCGATGGTTTTCTAAGATGGGCTGTTAGTTTTAATTTTATCAAAGTAGATAGAGAAAAAGATACTTTTAGTATCACTGAAAAAGGTCTAGCTTTTTCACAAGCCAATGATGAAGAACAAGAATTAGATATACTAAGAACAGCTTTACTTGCGTATCCACCTGCAACTCAGATTCTATCGTTGTTAGAAGAGAATGGTGATTATTGTACAAAGTATTATCTCGGTTCTAAATTAGGTTTCCGTGGTGAAAAGGGATTTACTTCATATAATGAAGATATTATGTATGATTGGCTTGCATCTTCATCAGCTGTCGAGAAAAAGAAAATTAAATCGGATATTGAAGGAACAAGTGATAAGTATGCCCGTGGAATCTGTAACTGGTTAAAAAATGTCGGTTTTGTCCAAACAAAACAAGTGAAAAGAAAATTTCAAAATGGACAAAAAGAAAGTCTTCAAGGATATAAAATTACTGGCAGAGGAATCATAGCTTTACACCGTTCAATAGGGCATTCTAGCAATCGGCGTATTGAAAAATTCATTATGTGGGAATTTTTTGCCACCGATGGACATAACAGGGATTACATAAGGTCTCGACGTGCTAATATTGTAAAATTATTAATATCAACTATTTCATTTAAAAATTTAGTCTCTGAAATGAGAAATAATGGCTTTCAAGATCCAGAGGATATATTTTTATCTGATATTGATGGTTTAAGATTATTTGGTTTACGTATAGAGCTTAAAAACAATAAGTTTAGATTACTAGATAAAATTTGTGATTTTTCTATTCCAAAATTAAATTTAACAGAAGAGCTACGCGATAAAGTAATAGAAGAGCAAAAAGCGATTTTTTTACAAAAAACTAAATTGCCACTTTCATATATAGAACTTCTTGAAATTGCTAGGGATGGTAAACGCAGTAGGGATTTTGAGCTTATTACAATGGAATTATTTAAAAATATATATAAAATCAATGCCAGTATATTGGGTGGTGCTCGCAAACCTGATGGTGTTTTGTATATGCCAGAATTTGGGGTCATTGTTGATACAAAAGCTTATGCAGATGGATATTCGAAAAGCATTGCTCAAGCCGATGAAATGATACGTTATATCGAAGATAACAAACGTCGAGATCCAAGTAGAAACTCAACGAAATGGTGGGAACATTTTCCTACATCAATTCCTGCAAATAACTTTTACTTTTTATGGGTATCGAGTGTATTTGTGAATAAATTTCACGAACAACTTAGCTATACAGCACAGGAAACCCAAACAGTAGGTGCAGCACTTAGCGTTGAACAGCTACTGTTAGGGGCAGATTCTGTTCTTAAAGGTAATTTAACAACTGAAAAATTCATAGATTCGTTTAAGAATCAAGAAATTGTTTTCGCACCTTCAATATTGCATAGTTAGTAGTTTGTAATGAGCACTTCTACGCTTTCCTGCTTAGAAGTGTTATATGAAGCATTACCATAATGAAAATCTAAGTAATGAACTTTAAAGCCATGTTTCGAAATGAAGTCTTTCAGCATATCATGGCTTTTACCTTTATGCTCTAAAACATTACTTAAAGCAAAACGAATACCTTTTTCGTTTAATCTAAGTATTAATTGATACATTTCTAATTCCTGCTCTTCACCCCAGTCTTGAAATCCTCTATTTCCATCGTTATAACTACCTGTTGTGATAAGATAAGGAGGATCGAGATATACAAAATCCTGTGTATTCAGTTCACTTATATCAAATTCATGAATAAAATTATCGGTAAATGTTGCATTAAGTCCTTTCAAGCGTTGAGTGAAGTAACATAAGTTTTCTTTCATCCTTTCGTTGAAGCTACTTCTATTCCTACCAAATGGATTATTAAATTGCATTTTGCTATTAAAGCGGAATTGATAATTATAACTAAATGAAGATAAAACATATAAATCAAGAGGATTAGGGTTGTTATTATAATCTGATCTAAATTTAAGAAATCCTTCTTCATTAGTTTTACTTAACTGATATTGACTAATTCTATACTCAATTGAGGATAGGATAGTTTCTATTGGCATTTTTTGGAATAATCTGAACATATCATTAATAAGATAATTCATATCATTAAAAATATATTTCTCAGCTTCAACATTAATGCCAACATTAGCTCCACCACTCAATAGATCAACAAAAGTTTTTATGTTTTTAGGAAATAATGGTAGAATTTGTTTTAATAGTCTATACTTCCCTCCAATATAATTTAATGGACTTTTTACCCACTTTTTTTGAGGGAAATAATCTTGAGTTAGTTTAAATTCTTCGTCATTAGGTATTATAGTTTGTTTTTCTTTAAGAGGTTTTTTTTGAATATAAAATAGTAATTCACATAATTCAGTATCTAACGGTTTATTCTTTGATTTATACTTTCTATATGGTATTCTTTCCAATTCAACATGCTTATTTATAGAATATTTCTTTAATAATTCCAATAGTTCTTTTTCTGGAATAATGCCTTCAGTGTTATAACTTAACAAGATATGTGTAGCATCAATATTTGAGATTAAATCTTCCATTGCACTTTTAGCACTTTTTGCTGTTGAAAAATCACTTTTAAGCTGGCTCCAATCGAAAATTTTAGTTTTACCTTTTAAAGTAGGCTTAGTATGTCTAGCTACATTTTCCAATAAATGATAATTTGAAGCGTATTGGCGGTTATTATAAGGCGTATCAATATAGGCTATATCGACGCTAATTTTTTTTATTAGTTCGTTAGCATTCTCATTAAATGAACGATTAGGACGATTATTATCTATAACAGATGGGAATATTAAATCTAACTTGTTTAAAGAACGTTTATCCCAATGTTTCAGATAAGCGCCGTAAGTTCCAGTGATATTACTAACAGATGGCAAAGCTTCAATAAGTGAGTTTAAAAGATATAAGTATTCTTGTTGATTTACATAACCATCTTTTTTCCAAGAATCTAATGTTGAATGGATAAAATCTATTCTTTTAGCATTTTCCACAGTAAGATACATAGCATCCCCAGTGGGAGAATAGCTAGATTCATAGTATCCGATAGATAAGTGAGTTATAGGGGTGTCTGCTAAATATGATAGCGGGTCATTAATGCCAATTTGTTTTAATCCTTCAAAAGTAGGACGAGAATTGCCCTCAATTAAAACCTTTGCATTGATATGACTAAAATAAAGCAAATCATTACTATAAATAGTATAGTAAGGTTTAAAAAATAGCCCAACAGTATTTGTACCTGCGAACAAATCTAAGAAAGTTTCTTCTGTTCCATTAGTATGTTTATCCAACATATTTTTAATATGCTGTAATAATAGTTTTTTAGAACCGATATAGCGCATTTTAACATCCCTCAACATCCTACCTCCTAGTTTAACAGTGTTAAAGTTGCTTAACAAGCAAGCCACTCTTGTTATGCTGCTAATAAATAAACAATAAGTAGGTAACTCTAGCAATTAGGTGATTTCTGTCGAGAAATGCGTTTCAATTTTTCAAGTTAGATCGCAAAAATAACATTTTTTCTCATCAAAAGTACGGTTTTATGATTATCTTTGCATTTCAGATAACACTTTAAACGATACATCAAACGCAGTTTGCATATCATTCGACATCATTCGGTAGTGATTGATAAGGGCTTGTTCTTTTGCTTCTAATTCATCATTAGGCAAGCTGCGGTACATTTTTCCTTCACCAGTCAGCAACCAAGTGATACTAATCCCTAGTGCTTCATAAATTTTAATTAACCCATCAACATTAGGATCACGCCCTTCATTTAAGTAATTCATCGCTGAACGATATGAGATCCCTGTTACGTTGGAAAACTCAGTAACAGTCATATTTTTAGCATCTAAGACCTGTTTTAAACGTTCTAATATGCACACTATTTCACATTCCTATTGAAAAAAGTAAATGATTGTGACATTTTATGCACAACCAATATGAATAATGTTTCATATTTTAGTTTAATCAAGGTGTGATCTCAATACTATGACCCAACATTTTCTTCTTTCTAGCAAAGCTCGCACGCTTTCTTCCTACGAGATTGCACAACTCTCAGAAGAAGAAGCGTATGATTTGCTTTGTGAATTAAGATGGGGTGGAAAAGAGTTCATTACTTGTCCTAAATGTGTGGGGTACAACACAAGCCTTATTATATTTCTACACGTAAACAATGGCGTTGCAAACATTGTAATCACACTTTTAGTGTCACTTCTGGCACCATTTTTGCCAATCGCAAGAAACCGATTAAGGTTTATCTCTATGCTTTAATGGAGTGGGTAAATGCCGTCAAAGGCTTATCTTCCCTTCAATTAGCTCGTAATGCAAAACTTAATCCTCGCACGGCATTTGTTTTATCGCATAAATTCCGCAAGGCATTACTGGAAAGTCGTGATATGAAACCCCTTTCAGGTGTAGTGGATATGGACGGCACTTATGTTCATCCTGCACCACGTAAAGCAAATAAGAAATCTGACCGCATTGACTATCGTTTAAAGGAAAATCAGAATCCTGATAAACGTTGTGTCATGGTTGCACGTGAGCATTATTCGCCAGAAGAAAAAGCCAGTAATGTGCTGCATTGTGGGGCAAAACGCTCTCACGTTTTTGTAGCGCATACTGAATCGCAATCGGTAGTGAAAAGTTTTGCCGATAAATTCATTAAACCGAATACACAAATCAATACCGATGAAAGCACGGCTTATAATGTCTTGTTACCCTACTATGATTTGAGAACGGTAAACCATAAGGAAGAATATCGTAGCGACTTAGGTGTAACAAACAATCAGGCAGAAAGTCTATTTAGTCGTTTCAAACGTATGTACTACGGACAAGTTCACCGTATCAGCAACGAGTACCTACTTAACTATGCTAACGAAATTGCGTACCGTGAGGACAATCGCCGTACCTCAAATAAAGCGCAGTTTATTGATGTATTAAGCCGATGTTTGAAAACCACCAACGATAGCAATGAATGGTGCAGTTATTGGCAACGAAAAATTATTCATCAAGAAGTGATTTGGCAGTAGATATATGGCATACAACCTTGATAAGAAACTCAAAGAGTTTGAGTTTGAACGTAAACAGGTATTGCATCATCTTGCATTACTTGATGCGAACATTGCCACATTAAAACGTGCTATTGAGCTTACTCAACAGGAAAGTGATGTAGCCCTTTATAATACGGACAACTTTGTGTACCGTTCCAAATATAAGCTCTTTAAAGGGAAAATTCGTAAATACATCGTACAAATGATGCGAGAAGCACCCAATAAAGCCTTTACAATTGCAGAACTCACGCAGCGCATTTTCGATATTGAACAAAACCCTGATACACCGTCCGAAAAACATCTTGATTCCGTTCGTAAACAACTGAATGAGTTTTATAAAAGGGAATGGATTAATAGAGTTCAAATCAGCCGAAATGAGGTTCACTGGCAATGGAAACAAAAATAGCGGTATTTCTACCGCTATTTACTATCCTTGCTCAAGTGTTCTCAATCGCCAATGTTGTGAGTTATCTATTAAGCATTTTTCCACTAACGATTTATACTTTAAATAGTTTAATGTACAAGCAATCGTTTGTGATTGTTTATACGGTATGACTTCTTCAATCTCTTGCCCATCTAACTTCATCGCCAGATATGTAATCTCCTTCACACTTAACCATTTTGAAGGCTCTTGTTTTAGTACCTGAGCAATCAACTGTTGAGGCGAAGTTTGAAAACGAAGATTTCTAAATTTGGGGTTTGACGGTAAAGGCGGTTCTTCCCGACCCTTTGCGTGATTTAATGCCACACGATAGTCTGAAATCTTCCGATCAAGATCTTTTAATTCTTTATGGAGTTGCTTGATTTGCGCTGCAATTTCTTTCTTTTCGGTTTCAATTTCTTCAATCGCTTCTTCAAGCGCATTTTCCAAAGTTGATTTTTGTTTTGTCATTGGCTATTCTTACCTTTCGTACATAAAAGATAAGAAAATGTAGCAGAAACAACAAATTAAATCTTTGTGCAACTGCTACATAATACCGAATTTTTTCACCGCTCTTTTATTTTGTAAAAATAGATAAAGATCAAAGCATACGCATTTTTTACAAGACAAAATCTCAAAATAGCTTTATCATATCGCCTGTTTTAGGCTCGCCTAACCCGTTTTAATTAACTTAATTGAGGAAAATAAAAATGGCAAAAATCGTTAAAGTGATTGGTCGCGAAATCATCGACTCACGCGGTAATCCAACTGTTGAAGCTGAAGTTCACTTAGAGGGTGGTTTTGTTGGTTTAGCTGCGGCTCCATCTGGTGCATCAACTGGTTCTCGCGAAGCATTAGAATTGCGTGATGGTGACAAATCTCGTTTCTTGGGTAAAGGCGTATTAAAAGCTGTAGCAGCAGTAAATGGTCCAATTGCTGAAGCAATTCTTGGTAAAGATGCGTCTAACCAAGCTGAAATCGACCAAATCATGATCGATTTAGACGGTACTGAAAACAAATCTAACTTCGGTGCAAACGCTATCCTAGCGGTATCTTTAGCAAACGCAAAAGCAGCTGCAGCGTCTAAAGGTTTACCACTTTACGCTTACATCGCAGAATTAAACGGCACGCCAGGCGTTTACTCTATGCCATTACCAATGATGAACATCATCAACGGTGGTGAACACGCCGACAACAACGTGGATATCCAAGAATTCATGATTCAACCAGTTGGTGCGAAAACATTACGTGAAGCACTTCGTATCGGTGCTGAAGTATTCCACAACCTTGCGAAAGTATTAAAATCTAAAGGCATGAGCACAGCAGTTGGTGACGAAGGTGGTTTCGCACCTAACTTAGCATCTAACGCAGACGCTTTAGCATGTATCAAAGAAGCAGTAGAGAAAGCAGGTTACGTATTAGGTAAAGACGTGACTTTAGCGATGGACTGCGCATCTTCTGAGTTCTACAACAAAGAAACTGGCAAATACGAAATGAAAGGCGAAGGCCGTTCATTCACTTCTCAAGAGTTCACACACTATCTTGAAGAATTAACTAAACAATACCCAATCGTGTCTATCGAAGATGGTCAAGATGAATCTGACTGGGAAGGTTTCGCATACCAAACTAAAGTGTTAGGCGACCGCGTTCAATTAGTGGGCGACGACTTATTCGTAACTAACACCAAAATCTTAAAAGAAGGTATCGAAAAAGGTATCGCAAACTCTATTTTAATCAAATTCAACCAAATCGGTTCTTTAACTGAAACTTTAGCAGCAATCAAAATGGCTAAAGATGCAGGTTACACCGCTGTGATCTCTCATCGTTCAGGCGAAACCGAAGATGCGACTATCGCTGATTTAGCGGTTGGTACAGCAGCAGGTCAAATCAAAACGGGTTCTATGAGCCGTTCTGACCGTATTGCGAAATACAACCAATTAATCCGTATCGAAGAAGCATTAGAACGCGCGGGTACTCCAGCGGCATTCCCTGGCTTAAAAGCGGTTAAAGGTCAAGCGTAATTCACGCTGAATTTACTGTAAAATCTCACCGCACTTTGTATAAAAGTGCGGTGTTTTTTTAGGGAATTTTTATGAATACTCAATCTAATTCATTGCTTACTGAACCTTGGTTATCTTGGGCGATTGAAATTCAAAGTATTGCACAAAGTGGCTTGGCTTATTGTAAAAATATTTATGATATAGAACGCTATGAGCGTCTTCGAGATTTAGCAGCTGAAATGATTAGCCATAAAATGGCAATACCAAAAGAAACGGTTAAAAATCTTTTTTGTAATGAGGATGGCTACCAAACTCCAAAAATAGATACTCGGGCAGCGATTTTTCAAGACGATAAAATTTTGTTAGTGCTAGAAAATGATGGACTTTGGTCATTGCCTGGGGGATGGGTTGATGTATTGGAGACACTTCATAGTAATACAGTAAAAGAGGTGTATGAGGAAGCAGGGCTTGATGTGAAGCCAACTTTTATTATTGCAATCCACGACCAGCATAAGCATAACTATCCACCTTTGGCTCATCGTGTACAGAAGGCTTTTATTATGTGTGAAAGATTGTCAGGTGAATTTAAGAAGAACAGTGAAACGTTGGACTCTGCTTATTTTTCCTTGGATAAACTTCCACCAATGAATGATGCAAAAAATACAAAAGCTCAAGTAGAGCTTTGTTTTCAAGCATATAATAGTTGCCATTGGATTACACAATTTGATTAGGAAAGATTATGTTACATTTAACTTTAGAGGATGAACTCTTTTTAGGAACGCCAAAGCAAGTGGGAACGCATTCTACGGTATTTGAGCATTTTGCTGTAATGTTTGAAGATGACGGTGAAACGGGCTATTTTTATGCACTTGATATGCGTCAAAATGCTCAACCGATAGTGGATATGTTGCATGTGTATAATGTTGATTCAACCTCTAATCATCATGAAGCGCGCAAACTTGAAATTTGTTGGGATGAGAGTGGTTATTTAGCATTGTTGCTTATTAATGGCTATCCTCATGCCGTATTTGATTTTGCTCGTTTAGTCGGCTATAACAGCAATAAATATCCACAACCAGATTTAATGAGTATGTGGACTTGTGAAGAAATTACCAATAAACAGGCCGAGCAATGGCTAGGCGTGAAAACCATTCGATAAAAATTGAGAACAATGAAAAAGAAAAATCAGATTTTAGTTAGTTTATCTATTGTGGCCTTATTAGGAGGCTGTTCAGAAGAACAAGTACAACGTGATGTGTATCAGTCTTTAGATGATTGTTTAGCGGATTGGAAAAAAATTGAGCTTTGTGAGGCAGATAAAAATACCGAGAGTACTCAGAAAACTAAAACCACATCACAACAGGGGCTTGGTTTAAATATTCGTGATAATGGTAATGAAGAAAGTGCGGTAAAAAATTCAGCTGAAAATAATGCACAAGCGAATCAAAGCGAGAACAATGTCGAATCAACTGCAAAAGCTGAAAGTACCGATCCTTCTTTAGGGGCCGCGATTGCTGGTGGAGTTATGGGGTATATGGCCGCTCGTGCAATTAGTAGTTTCCTTGGCCCAAGTTATCATCCTGGAAATCGAGCTGTCACCACGCCAACAGGGCAAGTTGTGCAACCGCAAACAAATCGTTCTGTTGGAAAACCAATGCTTGTGAAAGGAAATGCAGGAAGCATGAATAGCAAACCTGTATCTCGTGGTGGTTTTAGTAGCCCAAACAATACTAATCGTAGCAGTGGGGGCTAAATGAAACGTGTAACAGGGTTTCCTACTCGACCAGATATGGTGCAACAGCTACTTAATGTTGGATTTGATTATTATAACTTACCTTCCAGTGATGGATCTCATTATTGGTCTGATAATGTTGCCTATGAATTTACTTTAGCTGAAATTGATCGCATTGAGGATACAACTAATGAATTGCATTCAATGTGTTTAGATTTTGCGGCGGATGAAATTAAAAAAGGCGATTATGAAAATTATCGTTTTACGAAGTTGCAAAAACAGCTTATTGAAACCTCTTGGCGTAATCAAGATCCTTATTTATATGGACGCTTTGATTTTGGCTATGATGGCGACAACCTAAAAATGTTTGAATATAATGCCGATACGCCAACATCTTTGTTGGAGGCCGCGGTTGTTCAATGGCAGTGGTTAGAACAAATTGAGGGCTTGAAGCATCGTGATCAATTTAACTGGATTCATGAAGAATTAATTAAACATTTCCAATTTTTGAAACAACAAAGTGGTAAAACAGATTTCCATTTGAGTGCCATGCAAGATGCTGGCCGTGAAGATTGGGGCAATGTGGATTATTTAGCTGATGTGGCTTATAACGCAGGTTGGAATATTCATCAATTAGCGGTGGAAGATATTGGCTATAACAGCGAGACAGAAAAATTTGTAGATTTAAATGATCAGCCTATTGAAATGTTATTTAAATTGTATCCGCTAGAATGGCTAAGCCACGCTGAGTTTGCTCGCCATATTACTTCAGCTGAAACACGATTTATTGAGCCTGCGTGGAAAATGCTGTTAAGTAATAAAGCACTATTGGCAAAACTTTGGGCGCGTTATCCTAATCATCCGAATTTATTGCCTGCTTATTTTACGCCTTTTGAATTACCAAAAGATTTATCGATGTGGGTTAAAAAACCATTGTTAGGTCGAGAAGGTGCCAATGTCTTCTATTATGAGAAAAACAATGGCGTAGAATTTGCAGCGAAAGGAAGCGAACACTCTGCGTTTTATGCTAATTCAGGCTATGTTTATCAACAAAAATTTGAATTGCCGAGTTTTGATGGAATGTATCCAATTATCGGCTCTTGGGTTGTGGGTGATGTTGCTTGTGGTATGGGGCTACGCGAAGATTTTACTGCAGTGACAGGGAATGATAGCCATTTTATACCTCATTATTTTGTACCTTAATGTGTCCTGAGTATTGCTAAAATAACCAGAAAACTAACCGCACTTTTGTCTTTTTTGATAAAAGTGCGGTTATTTTTTTACCTAAAAACTATTACTAAAGAGTTATGGTTATTTTATCTGAAAAAATCTTGCAAAATATCAAATTTTGTTGAACTAAATAGTAGTTTTCTTTGCAATACTAGGGGAGGAGAGTAAAATGGTGACGGTTGTAGAAGTATTTGAAGTTGTAAACCTATTAGAAGTATTAAATTTTCATTCACTTTTTCAATATTTGGAGTTTGATTATGGCATCAGAAAATCAAAAACTATCTTCTGTTGCGCTCACACCTGTTGAAGCAACGGATTATGCAGAAAATACAGCGACTTATAAAGCAAATAAACGTCCATTTTTATCGTTTATGTCTGGCATTAGTGCTGGAGCTTGTATTGCTTTAGCTTTTGTATTTTACACGACAACACAAGCTGCTAGTGCTGGAGCACCTTGGGGGCTGATCAAATTAGTGGGTGGGTTAGTATTCTCATTAGGTGTGATTATGGTGGTGATATTAGGAGCTGAATTATTCACCTCTTCTACTTTAACATTAGTTGCCCGTGTTAGTGGTAAGATAACCACAAGGCAAATGATCCGAAATTGGATTGTAGTATATTTAGGCAACTTTGTGGGCGGTTTATTTATTGCTACAGTGATTTGGTTTGGGGGGCAAACCATGGCAGCAAATGGCCAATGGGGTTTAACAATTCTTGCAACTGCCCAACATAAAATTCATCACACGTGGTTTGAAGCATTTAATCTAGGTATTTTATGCAACATTATGGTGTGTGTGGCGATTTGGATGTCTTATTCAGGTAAGACTGTTACAGACAAAGCTTTTATTATGATTATGCCGATTGGTTTGTTTGTTGCGTCAGGATTTGAACACTGTGTGGCTAATATGTTTATGATTCCGATGGGAATTATTACCGCACATTTTAGTACTCCTGAATTTTGGCAACAAATCGGCGTTGATCCGATGAAATATGCAGATTTAGATTTGTATCATTTCATTGTGAAGAATTTAATTCCCGTAACGTTGGGAAATATTGTCGGCGGGGCAATTTGCATGGGGGTATTCCAACGTTATTTAACCAAAACGCATTAAAGATTTATTTACTTATTTATTAATTAACAAAGGAAATGACTATGTCAGAACTTAATGAAGCGCAAAAATTAGCGTGGGCTGGTTTTACTGGTGGTGATTGGCAAGAAAATGTCAATGTACGTGACTTTATCCAAAAAAACTACACTCCATATGAAGGTGATGATTCTTTCTTAGCGGGTCCAACTGAAGCGACAACAAAACTTTGGGAGACCGTAATGGAAGGAATCAAAGTTGAAAACCGCACACATGCGCCATTAGATTTTGACGAGCATACGCCTTCAACAATTACTTCTCACGCACCAGGTTACATTAACAAAGACTTAGAAAAAATCGTTGGTCTTCAAACTGATGAACCTTTAAAACGTGCCATTATGCCATTCGGTGGTATCAAAATGGTGGAAGGTTCTTGCAAAGTTTATGGTCGTGAACTTGATCCAAAAGTGAAAAAAATCTTCACTGAATACCGTAAAACACATAACCAAGGTGTATTCGATGTTTATACGCCAGATATTTTACGTTGCCGTAAATCAGGTGTATTAACTGGTCTTCCAGATGCTTATGGCCGCGGTCGTATCATCGGTGACTACCGTCGTGTAGCACTTTACGGTGTAGACTTCTTAATGAAAGATAAATACGCACAATTCTCTTCTTTACAAAAAGATTTAGAAGATGGCGTAAATCTTGAAGCAACAATTCGTTTACGTGAAGAAATCGCAGAACAACACCGTGCATTAGGCCAATTAAAACAAATGGCTGCAAGCTATGGTTATGATATTTCCAACCCAGCAACTAATGCTCAAGAAGCCATTCAATGGATGTACTTTGCTTATCTTGCTGCAATCAAATCACAAAATGGTGCTGCAATGTCATTTGGTCGTACTGCAACCTTTATCGATATCTATATCGAACGTGATTTACAAGCAGGTAAAATTACTGAAACTGAAGCGCAAGAATTAGTTGACCACTTAGTCATGAAACTCCGTATGGTTCGTTTCTTACGTACACCTGAATACGATCAGTTATTCTCAGGTGACCCAATGTGGGCAACAGAAACCATCGCAGGTATGGGTTTAGACGGTCGTACATTAGTAACCAAAAATACATTCCGTATTTTACACACCCTTTACAACATGGGTACTTCTCCAGAACCAAACTTAACCATTCTTTGGTCTGAACAGTTGCCTGAAAACTTCAAACGTTTCTGTGCAAAAGTATCGATTGACACCTCATCAGTTCAATACGAAAACGATGATTTGATGCGTCCAGACTTCAACAATGATGACTACGCAATCGCATGTTGTGTATCACCAATGGTTGTGGGTAAACAAATGCAATTCTTCGGTGCGCGTGCAAACTTAGCGAAAACATTGTTATACGCAATCAACGGCGGTATCGATGAAAAATTAGGTATGCAAGTAGGTCCGAAAACTGCACCAATTACTGATGAAGTATTAGATTTCGATACAGTAATGACTCGTATGGACAGCTTTATGGATTGGTTGGCAAAACAATATGTGACTGCCTTAAACGTAATCCACTATATGCACGATAAATATTCATACGAAGCAGCATTAATGGCATTACATGATCGTGATGTATACCGTACCATGGCTTGTGGTATTGCAGGTCTTTCTGTTGCGGCTGACTCACTTTCAGCAATCAAATATGCGAAAGTTAAACCAGTTCGTGGCGACATCAAAGATAAAGATGGCAATGTTGTTGCAACTAACGTAGCAATCGACTTTGAAATCGAAGGTGAATATCCACAATATGGTAACAACGATAACCGTGTTGATGACATCGCCTGTGACTTGGTTGAACGTTTCATGAAGAAAATTCAAAAACTTAAAACTTACCGCAACGCTGTGCCTACACAATCTGTATTAACCATTACTTCTAACGTGGTTTATGGTAAGAAAACTGGTAACACCCCAGATGGTCGTCGTGCTGGTGCACCATTCGGACCAGGTGCTAACCCAATGCATGGTCGTGACCAAAAAGGTGCGGTAGCATCATTAACTTCTGTAGCTAAACTTCCATTTGCTTACGCGAAAGATGGTATTTCTTATACCTTCTCAATCGTACCAAATGCGTTAGGTAAAGATGCAGAAGCACAACGTCGCAACCTTGCTGGCTTAATGGATGGTTACTTCCACCACGAAGCAACAGTTGAAGGTGGCCAACACTTAAATGTGAATGTGTTAAACCGTGAAATGTTGTTAGATGCAATGGAAAATCCGGATAAATATCCACAATTGACTATCCGTGTATCTGGTTACGCAGTACGTTTCAACTCTTTAACTAAAGAGCAACAACAAGACGTTGTAACTCGTACATTTACTGAGTCTTTCTAAGTAAATAATATTATGTTTTAATATAAATCACTCACAGACTAGTTTTGTGAGTGGTTTATTTTTATATATAGGAGAGCAAATTATGCTAACAGTTATTGCCCAATTTTCAGTAAAAGCGGACAAAATTAATGATTTTCTAACTCAATGCCAAGAGTTAATTAAGCATACTCGTCAAGAAACAGGATGCGTATCTTATGAATTACAACAAAATAGCGAGCAGGCTAATCATTATGTTTTTATTGAGCAATGGAAAAGCAAAGCCGACTTAGAACAACATTTTGCAACGCCACACTTTACCTCAATTGTACCTGTATTGGTCGAGTATTGTGAACAAGCACCAGTGGTGCAAACCTTTCAAAAAGTCAGCGAATAATGACCGCACTTTGATAAATATATTTTAATTATGAGCCTGATTTAAATCAGGCTCATTTTTTATAGACTAAATCTTTGGTAAAATTTAGCTATATCTAATTTTAGGAAATTTATGTATGTCAGTTCTTGGAAGAATTCACTCTTTTGAATCTTGTGGCACTGTAGATGGGCCCGGTATTCGTTTTATTTTATTTATGCAAGGCTGCTTGATGCGTTGCAAATATTGCCATAATCGTGATACTTGGGATTTTGAAGGGGGTAAAGAAATCAGTGTAGAAGACTTAATGAAAGAAGTCGTGACTTATCGCCATTTTATGAATGCTACTGGCGGTGGTGTCACTGCATCTGGTGGTGAGGCTGTGTTACAAGCAGAGTTTGTGCGCGATTGGTTCCGTGCTTGTAAAGCAGAAGGGATTAATACTTGCTTAGATACAAATGGTTTTGTACGTCATTATGATCATATTATTGATGAATTATTAGATGTAACGGATCTTGTTTTACTCGATTTAAAAGAGCTTAATGATCAAGTTCATCAAAATCTTATTGGAGTACCAAATAAACGTACCCTTGAATTTGCAAAATATCTGCAAAAACGAAATCAACGTGCATGGATTCGTTATGTTGTGGTTCCTGGTTATACTGATAGCGATCACGATGTGCATTTATTAGGTCAGTTTATTGAAGGTATGACCAATATTGAAAAAGTTGAACTTCTTCCTTATCATCGATTAGGTGCGCATAAATGGAAAACCCTTGGGTTAGATTATGAGCTTGAAGATGTATTACCGCCAACCAAAGAATCGTTAGAGCATATTAAAACAATCCTAGAAGGTTACGGGCACACTGTAAAATTTTAGAATGAATGTCAGCTAACATAAGGAGTAAATAATGAAAAAAATTATTTTAATATTGTCACTTGGGTTACTTACTGCCTGTTCTGCTCAAACTCAAAAGGCTGAACAAAATGATGTGAAACTGACACCGCCGACTGATGTGCGAAGCGGATATGTACGTTTGGTGAAGAATGTAAATTATTACATCGATAGTGAATCGATCTGGGTGGATAATCAAGAGCCACAAATTGTACATTTTGATGCTGTGGTGAATTTAGATAAGGGATTGTACGTTTATCCAGAGCCTAAACGTTATGCACGTTCTGTTCGTCAGTATAAGATTTTGAATTGTGCAAATTATCATTTAACTCAAGTGCGAACTGATTTCTATGATGAGTTTTGGGGACAGGGTTTACGGGCAGCACCTAAAAAGCAAAAGAAACATACGTTAAGTTTAACACCTGATACAACGCTTTATAATGCTGCTCAGATTATTTGTGCGAATTATGGCAGAGCACAGCCTTCAGATAAAAAATAACAAAATCTCGCGGATAAAAAAATACGGTGAAATTTCACCGTATTTTTTTAATTAAATATTCTTCTTTGTTTTCGTGTTTTGACTACTTGCACTATTAATAATAAAGCAAGAATTATCACATATACTGCAAAAATAAATACCAACCATTGCACCATCGTCACACCGAATAATGACCATTGACTTTCATTACAAGAGCCAGTCGGGCTAAACATAAACGGAAGCCATTGGTGAAACGGTAAAGTTTCAGGAAAGTTTGGAATAAATTCACATTGTTTCCAAGGGGCTGGATTCATTTGTAAATCAAGATGACGGAATGAAACCAATAATCCCTTAATGCCACTAAATAAGCCTAATGCCAAAGCGATTAATCGAATGATTAAAGCGCGAGGTTGAAGTAAACCTATAATGCCCGCAATAAGTAACCCAATTATTGCTAAACGTTCATACACGCAAAGTACACAAGGTTGCAATCCCATTCCATATTGGAAGTAAAGTGCGGTAGATTCTAGTGCTAAACTTGAGAATGCCAGCAGAAACCATGCAGAACGTTTTTCAGAAAATTGTTTTAAAGGTGCGAGCATTTTTTCTCCTTAAATTGGAAAAATTAAACCTAAGTTTGCTAGCCAAATAGTAGCAGCTGGTAAGATAAATTCAATAGCCAGTAACCCAATGATCGAAAGTACAATAGTGTAAGGTAAAGCCATATAAACCATTCTTCCATAAGAAAGTCGAATTAATGGTGCTAGTGACGAAGTCAATAAGAACAAGAATGCAGCTTGTCCATTTGGTGTCGCAACTGACGGCAAGTTTGTCCCTGTATTGATTGCAACAGAGAGCAATTCAAATTGGTGCGGCGCAATTACGCCATTCGTTAATGCTGCTTTGGCTTCATTGATGTAAACCGTTGCGACGAATACGTTATCAGAGATAGAAGAAAGTAAGCCGTTAAATACATAGAATAAGGCAAGCTGTGTATTTTCTTCTGAAGAAAGAACGAAGTGAATGATTGGCGCAAAAAGTTTTTGATCAATAATTACAGCAACCACTGAGAAGAATACTACGAGTAATGCAGTGAAAGGCAAGGATTCTTGGAATGCTTTACCGATAGTGTGTTCGTCTGTAACACCAGTGAATGCAGTGGCAAAAATGATGATACTTAAACCAATTAAGCCTACCGCCGCAAAATGGAACGCCAATCCAAGAATTAACCAAATCGCGATTAACGCTTGTACGCCTAATTTAATTTTGTCTTGTTTAGACATTTTCTCTGAATTAGTGCGGTCTAAATCTGACAAGATTTTCCATACGTCTTCAGGTAATTTTTCACCATAACCGAATAATTTGAATTTTTCGACTAGGAAGCAAGTAAGCAATCCGCAGATAAATACTGGAATAGTAACTGGTGCCATGCGGAAGAAAAATTCGATGAAGTTCCATTTGGCTTGTTCTGCAATGATTAAGTTTTGTGGTTCACCCACCATTGTCATCACACCACCAAGTGCAGTTCCGACACCAGCATGCATCATCAAACTACGTAAGAACGAACGGAATTTTTCTAAGGTTTCGTGGTGTTGTGTCGCGATTTTTCCATCATCAGCAATATCAACGGCATCAATTAAATTATTGCCTGATGCGACTTTGTGGTAAACGCCATAGAATCCCATTGCTACGCTGATAATTACGGCAACAACCGTTAATGCATCAAGGAAAGCTGATAGAAAGGCTGCGCTGAAACAGAAAGCTAAAGAAAGCGCGATTTTTGAACGAATTTTGACAAGTAGTTTCGTGAATACGTAGAGAAGCAGTTGTTTCATGAAGAAAATTCCTGCCACCATGAACATTAATAGCAATATCACTTCAAAGTTTGCCATAATTTCCGTTTTTACGTGTTCTACGTTAGTCATCCCTATAATAATAGCTTCAATTGCTAATAAGCCACCGGGTTGTAATGGATAGCATTTTAATGCCATTGCTAGCGTAAAAATGAATTCAGCAACGAGCAACCAACCCGCAAGAAAGGGACTGATAAAAAAGAAAATAATTGGATTAACAATGAGAAAAACGACAATGGTCAGTTTGTACCAATCTGGGCTCGCTCCAAGAAAGTTTTTCATAAAGGCTTGTGTGTTTGTCATAGAGCACTCCATTATTTTTTATTGCGCTAACATTGTAATATATCCCCCTTTAAAGGATAATAAAAAGTGAGTAATTTTTTTATAAAATTGCATTTTTTTGATTTTTATCTGATTTTTTAATATATGCAACATGATAATGACATTTTGAAAGCCCAAAGCCCAGCCGCTTTAGCTGAAGAATATATAGTGAAAAGCATTTGGCAAGATGTTTTCCCTGCGGGCAGCAATTTACCCTCAGAGCGTGATTTGGCTGATAAGATTGGTGTAACTCGTACAACTTTACGTGAAGTTTTACAGCGTTTAGCTCGCGATGGTTGGTTGACGATTCAGCACGGTAAACCCACAAAAGTAAATAATATTTGGGACACAGCGGGGCCGAATATTATTGAAACACTAATCGGTTTAGATATGCAGTCAGCACCTTTGATTATTGACAATATGTTATCTTTACGCAGTAAAATGTCTGAATCTTATATTTATGAGGCAGTAAAAAATTCTCCTCAACAATCTGTCGCACTTTTTGCTGAATTAGATCAATTACAAAATACGGCGCAAGATTACACAGAATTTGATTACAAATTATTTCGTCAATTTACCGTAGTGGCGAATAAACCCTTTTATCGTTTAATTTTTAATAGTTTGAAAGGGGTTTACCAACGAATTGGTTTTTTATTTTTTAAAGAAGAAAAACATCGAGAACTTACAAAAACATTCTATTTAGAAATGCAGCAAATTTGCCTTGCGGGAAATGCTGATGCGGTCGTGGATTGTATTCGTAAACATAATTTACGTTCTTCAACTTATTGGAAAGCTATTCTAGAGCGATTACCGCAGAACCTTTCGGATTAATTTCAACATCAAAAGTGCGGTGAAGTTTAACCGCTCTTTTTCATTAATATAGATAAACATTATGCGCATACCAAGAATTTATCATCCTGAATCCCTTGAAAATCAAGCTCACTGTCACCTTTCAGAAGACGCGACAAGCCATGTGGGGCGAGTGTTAAGAATGACAGAAGGCGAGCAAATTGAACTCTTTGATGGTTCTAATCATATTTATCCAGCCAAAATTATTGAGTCGAATAAAAAAGCTGTAAAGGTAGAGATTTTGGGGAGTGAACTTGCGGATAAAGAATCCAATTTAAAAATTCATTTGGGACAAGTGATTTCTCGCGGAGAGCGAATGGAATTTACCATTCAAAAATCGGTGGAATTGGGAGTGAATGTGATTACGCCATTATGGTCAGAACGCTGTGGCGTAAAGCTTGATGGTGAACGTATGGATAAAAAAATCCAACAATGGCAAAAAATTGCGATTGCTGCTTGTGAACAGTGTGGCCGTAATATTGTGCCGGAGATTCGTCCACTGATGAAATTGCAAGATTGGTGTGTAGAAAATGACGGAGCGTTAAAATTGAATTTGCATCCATGCGCGCAATATTCGATTAAAACGTTACCGAATATTCCTGTTGAAGGCGTTCGCTTATTAATTGGTTCAGAAGGTGGATTATCTGCACAAGAAATTGCACAAACTGAACAGCAAGGATTTACTGAAATTTTATTAGGAAAGCGTGTTTTGCGTACTGAAACTGCATCGCTTGCGGCGATTAGTGCACTACAAATTTGTTTTGGAGATTTAGGTGAATGATGGAGTTACAAGGGAAATTTTTGATCGCGATGCCACACTTAGACGATTATTTTAATCGTACTGTGGTGTTTATGTGCGAGCATAATGAGCAAGGCTCGATGGGGTTAGTGATTAATCAGCCCACTGATTTAAGCATTGCGGAACTTTATTCAAAACTCAATTTTATGATGAAAAATGACCGCACTTTTAGCAATGAAATGGTGGTAGCAGGTGGCCCTATGCATAGCGAAAGAGGTTTTATTCTACATAAGAATACACCTAATGAATTCCAGCATACTTATAAAATCACGGATGATCTTTCAATGACAACCTCTGCTGATGTGATAGAAACGCTAGGTTCTGAACTTGCGCCAGAAAAATATCTTATCGCACTTGGGTGCTCTAGCTGGGAGGCTGGGCAATTAGAAAAAGAAATCACTGATAATGCTTGGTTAGTCGCGACTGCGAATGATCAGATTTTATTCGATATGCCTTATGATGAGCGCTATGTTGCGGCGAATCAATTACTTGGTATTCACCCACATAATTTTGTGTTTGCTCAAGTGGGACATAGCTAATGGGGATTACTGCACTTGCTTTTGATTTTGGTACCAAAAGTATTGGCTGTGCTGTAGGGCAAAGTATTACCAGCACCGCACAAGCCTTGCCTGCTTTTAAGGCGCAAGATGGTATCCCAAACTGGGATGCGATCGAAAAATGCTTGAAAGAATGGAAACCAGATGTTGTCGTTGTTGGTTTGCCTTTAAATATGGACGGAACAGAACAAGATCTCACTTTGCGTGCTCGTAAATTTGCAAATCGTTTACAAGGTCGTTTTGGTGTTAATGTTCAGCTACAAGATGAACGTTTAACAACAACAGAGGCTCGCAGTGAAATTTTTGACAGAGGCGGTTTTCGTGCCTTAAAAAAAAGTAAAGTAGATGGGATCTCTGCTTGTTTGATTTTAGAAAGTTGGTTTGAGGTCGCAGAATATTCGGAATAAAAAAAGCCCTTTCAAAAGCTGAAAGGGCAAAAATATTTGGAGTCATACTATGAGTTGTTGAATTAATAAATCAGGTATGTGGCGTATTATAATAATAAAATATAAAAATGCAACATTTTTTTAACAAATAATTTTTTGTCATTTAATTATGTGGATTTCTTGTATTGCTATTGACTAAATTACGCATTAATAAGGCGTAGTCTAAGTTGATATCTTGTGGTACGTCTAAGAACACAAAATGCCCATCACCTAGTGCTGCATCAACCGCTTCATTTTTACGATTTAGCATTTTTTCAATTTTGAAATTGATATTACCTTGAGTGGTCATCATTTCCACTTCATCACCAAGCAAGAATTTGTTCTTCACCGCCACTTCAGCCATACCTTGCTCGTTACGTTTGCCAGTAAATTCACCGACAAACTGTTGACGATCAGAAATAGAATAACCGTATTCGTAATTTTGGTATTCATCGTGCGTATGACGACGTAAGAAACCTTCGGTATAACCACGATGAGCAAGGGATTCCAAGGTATCCATTAAGCTTTCATCAAATGGTTTTCCTGCTGCCGCATCATCAATGGCTTTGCGGTAAACTTGAGAGGTTCTTGCGCAATAATAGAATGATTTAGTACGACCTTCGATTTTTAAAGAATGCACACCAAGTGCGGTCAATTTTTCCACGTGTTGTACTGCACGCAGATCTTTTGAGTTCATAAAGTAAGTGCCGTGCTCATCTTCAAAAGCCGTCATTTGCTCGTCTGATTTTTGTGATTCGGTATAAAGGAAAACTTTGTTCGTTACCGCACCTTCACCTAAGGTTGGCGCGACATTTTTCACTTCAATTTGTTGAGCTGGATCGATTTTAGGCACGATGTTGCCCACTTCATCTATGGTGCCTTCTTCCATTTTGTATTCCCAACGGCAAGCATTGGTGCAAGTGCCTTGGTTTGGATCGCGTTTATTGATATACCCAGAAAGCAAGCAACGGCCAGAATATGCCATGCACAACGCACCGTGTACGAAAATTTCGAGTTCGATATCTGGCACGTGTTGGCGAATTTCAGCAATTTCATCTATTGAAAGTTCGCGAGATAAAATAACACGAGTTAATCCCATTTGTTTCCAGAATTTTACCGTTGCCCAGTTTACCGCATTCGCTTGTACAGAAAGATGAATATCAATATCTGGGAAGTTTTCACGCACCAACATGATTAAGCCTGGGTCGGACATAATTAAGGCATCAGGACCCATGTCGATCACAGGTTGTAAATCTTTGATAAAGGTTTTGAGTTTGGAGTTATGCGGCGCAATATTCACCACTACATAGAATTTTTTACCAAGTGCATGGGCTTCATCTATCCCGATTTTTAAATTGGCGTGATTAAATTCATTGTTGCGTACACGTAAGCTGTAACGAGGTTGGCCTGCATAAACGGCATCTGCGCCATAAGCAAAGGCGTAGCGCATATTTTTAAGGGAGCCTGCAGGGGAAAGTAATTCTGGTTTGAATTGGGTTGTCATAATATTCTCTTTTGTCTGATTTCAGGTCAGGGATTTGCGCTAGGCAAATCGTTAGGTGGGGTATTGTAGAGAAAATATTTGGCTTGTAAAGGAAAGTGCGGTCAAATCCTAATTAGAAATTCAGTTTATCTTGTTCTGATATAAAGATTTAACCGCTTGAAATTACCCTATATTAAATAAAATTATGGGCCCAAATTTTGCCCTATGACAATTGCTTGTCTTTTATTTTGATTATAAGTTTGCAGCATTATTTTCTTCCTTTAAAGCTTGCGTTGCTGATTTTATATCATTTGACTGAGTGATAGCTGTGATTACCGCAACACCATCAGCGCCATATTTTCGTAAGGTTTTCACATGTTCTAGTTTTATTCCTCCAATCGCTACAAGAGGTTTGGTGATGCCTCCATTTCTCAAGGTTTGAATAAATTCCATTCCTAGAGTCGGGGAAGGATTCTCTTTTGATTGGGTAGAGAAAATTGGACCAACACCAAAATAATCGATATCAGATATTTCCTCACCGATTTTTGCTTCATCTAAGCGGTTAACTGACCAACCAATAATCAGTGGTTTATTAGTTTTTGCTCGAATCGTTTTTACAGGCGTATCGCTTTGTCCAACATGAATTCCATCCGCTTCAATTTCCAATGCCAAATCAACATTGTCATCAACAATAAATGGCACATTATATTGACGACATAAGTCTAGGCAGTTAATAGCTAAGGCTAGTTGTTCATCTGGTGAATTTTCTAGTGAGAATTTGCCTTTATCGCGAAATTGAAAACAGGTAATGCCACCTTCTAAAGCTTGTTTAAGAACAGAAAGCAAGTTATCTGTTGGATTATCACCTAAATGTCGGCAATCTTGTGTGCCTGCTACAAAATAGAGCGGTAAAATTTCTTGAATATTTTTCATCTTTCAATCCTTAAAGGCGACTGTAAGCCCAATGATTTGTTGGTCCATGTCCATGACCAATATTCAATGGGTGAGAGATGGCTGCAGTGATAAAATCTTTAGCTGTTTTCACCGCACTTTTTAATGGTGCGCCTTTGGCTAATTCAGCTGTTAAGCAAGCTGAAAAAGTACAGCCTGTGCCGTGAGTATGTGGTGTATCGAAACGCACGCTTTCTAAAACAAAATGCTCACCATTTTGTAAAAAAATCCAATCTTGGCATTGCTGACTTTGTGAATTCAGCGAATGTCCGCCTTTAATAATCACATTCTTTGCGCCTTGTTTTTGCAAGTCTAACGTGGCTTGTTGAATGCTGGCTGTATCAGAAATCTTAAAACCAGTTAAAGCTTCTGCTTCAGGAATATTAGGTGTAATCACGTCGGCTAGTGGTAATAAATATTTGATTAATGCGGAAACTGCTTGTTGTTGCAATAAAGGCGCACCACCTTTCGCAATCATCACGGGATCAACCACTAATGTGCCAAATGGGCGATGACTTAAGAAATCAGCAACACATTCAATAATATCTGCTGTGCCAAGCATGCCAATTTTGGCACTTGCAATTTGAAAGTCATTTTTTACCGCTTTTAGCTGTGCCTGAATTGTTTTCAGTGGAATGGGGTGAATATCAAATACCCCAAGCGTGTTTTGTGCAGTCACTGCAGTAATCACTGAGGTTCCAAATACACCTTGCATTTGAAAGGTTTTCAAATCTGCTTGAATGCCGGCGCCGCCGCCACTGTCCGAACCAGCAATAGTCAATGTTTGTGGAATGTTAGACATATTTCACCTCCGCGTTTTGTTCTATTAAATCAGGTGTTAAGGCTGCCAATTCATCAAGCAAGCGAATTTGGAACTGACCGACTTGCGTGGTTAAGTTTTTAGCCGCAATCTCCCCTGCAACGGTGTAAGCGGCACAGGCTTCGATGGTTGCTGAAAAATGTTTTCCTTCATCAACGGCTAAAAATGCTGCACATACTGCACTTAATAAACAACCCGATGCAGTGACTTTTGGAAATAGCAGTGTACCATTATGGACTGTGGCCGTTTGTTGTCCATCACTGATAATATCGACCTCTCCACTAATCAACACTGTACAGTCATAGCGTTGTGCAACACGTTGAGCAACTTCTTGTAGATTTGTTTTACCTTGTCCTACATCCACGCCTTTTGCTTGCCAGTCTTCACCTGCAATCGCTGCAAGTTCACTGGCGTTACTTCGAATTAGGGCAAATTTCACTTCTGCCAATAATTGACGGATAGTTTCGCGTCGGCAGTTCGTAGCGCCCACTCCAACCAGGTCAAGCACCACTGGAATACCTATTGAATTAGCTGTTTTACCCGCTAGTAACATAGCATCTCGTTCTTGCCCGATGACTGTACCGATATTGATGACTAATGCTTGTCTGATTTTAGGTAGTTCAACCATTTCTTCAATATTAGCAGACATCAACGGTGAAACACCTAAAGCAAGTAAACCATTGGCACTAAAATTTGCCGCGACAATATTGGTAATATTATGAATCAACGGATTCTGTTCACGGATTTTTGATAAATAAACTGATTTCATTTTACACCTTTATTTTTATGCTAAATCCAATCTCATTTGCCAAAATCCAATTTCCATTCGAATGGCTGTGGTAAAAATCTGTTGGATATTAGCGAGTTGAGAATCATTAAGTGGCTCACAAAGTGCGGTAAGAAAATCAACAGTTTCTTGTGCGGCTTGTTGATATTCTGGTGCTGAGTATGCGTCAATCCACGTTTGATAAGGATTGCTTGGTAGTTTTGGATAATTTTCTGTGATGTAGCGGGCGACTTGTGCGTAACCTAAAGCACAAGGCGTCACGGCGGCATATAGCTCTGGTAATCCACCCATCATTCCACAATCAAGTAAGTAACGTGTATAGGAAATGCATGCCGCACTTTCTGGTGTTTGGAATATTTCCTGTTCACTGATTTCCCATTGTCGGCAGTAATCCAAATGTAATTGGATTTCTTGGCAAAGAATGTCGAGCGTTTTACGCGGCATGTCCATTTCGGCAAAATTTCTCGCCTTAAAGATGCCTAAAGCAAAAGCACGAGTGTAATGGAAAAGATAGATGTAATCTTGTTTTAAATAGTGTTGAAAACAAGATTTTGGCAAGGTACCTTTTGCAAGATGTTGCACAAATTCATGCTCAACATATTGTTTCCAATAAGGTTGCGCTTGCTGAATGAGTTGGTTGATCATCATTTTCCCTTACTGTAATTCGACAGCATAGTATTTCAATTCAAGTGCTTTTGGAATCAAGCCTTTTTGATGCATAAATTCCGCCATTTGTTGATAACGTTTGGCATCCAATTGACGAGGTTTAGCTGCTAGTAAAGGCAAGGTATCTTTCCATACTAATTGATTTAATTCTGTATTAAGCTCTTTTGGTTTATAGCTCATAAATGCTTGCCATGCGTCATTTTGGTTGTTTTGTAGGTAGGTTGTGGCTTGTTCAAGTGCGGTAAAAAAAAGCGGAAATTTTTTTAGAGGCAAGGTTGTTTTTGTTCGCTACTAAAATCAATTCATCATAAGCTGGCACACCATATTGCTCAGGGAAAAATGCCACGCCTTCTTGTTTTTCTAAATGGATCTGATTCAGTTCAAAATTACGGAATGCTCCGATGACAGCATCGACTTGTCCCATTAAAAGAGAAGGGGAAAGTGACCAATTCACATTCACTAATTTTACGTCTTGGTTGCTGAGTCCGATGGAATGGAGCATGGTATCGAGTAATACATTCTCAAAGCCACTGACGGAATAGCCTACTTTTTTACCTTTCAGATCGGCAAGTGTTTTGATCTTGCTATTTTTGAGTACTACTACGCTATTTAATGGACTGGAAATCAGAGAGCCTACACGCACTAAAGGCAATCCTTCAGCGACTTGTTGATAAATTTGAGGTTAATAATTAATGGCTAAATCCACTTTTCCTGCTGCAACTAATTTAGGCGGTAATGATGGATCAGCGGGTTCGATAATATCGACGTCTAAGTTATTTTTTTCAAAAAAGCCTTTTTGTTGTGCCACGATGATTGCTGCGTGATCTGGGTTTACATACCAATCAAACATTAAGCTAATTTTCTCTCTTGCCAAACTGGTAAAACTGGCGCTGATTCCAATTACAAGACTGAAATAACGGATGATTTTCTTCATTTTTGTCTCCTTTTGTCATGAAGCGTTAAACGTGCCAAATAAAATGGCGTAGTAGCCAATCGATACTGAATGAAATTGCCACTAAGATCAGCAACGCAGCGAACATTAAATCCACCTGCATACGAACATTGGCGTGGATCATTAAATAGCCAAGCCCTTCTGATGAACCCACCCATTCTCCGATTACAGCACCAATCGGGGCGACTGAAACGGCAATGCGAAAGCCTGATGCAAGTGCAGGCAATGCGGCAGGCAAGCGTACTTTAAGTAATAAACGTAAAGGTGAGAGTTTGAACGTTTTAGCGAGATCGAGCCAAGCTTTAGGCGTGTTGCGTAATCCATCGTAACAAGCTGCAGTTACAGGGAAATAGATAATGAGAATAGCCATAACAATTTTTGATGGCATTCCATAACCTAGCCAAAGTACGAGTATTGGGGCGATGGCGAAAACAGGAATCGCTTGAGATATCACCAAGACTGGTAGTAACAAAGAAGATGTTTTTGGCGAAAAAGAGAGTAACAGGGCTGATGACAATCCAAAAATAAAACCCAGTAGCAGCCCTAAGCCAATTTCAATTAAGGTGATTTGTGTATGCTGCCAAAGTAGTTCTATATGGGAAGTCAATTGCAGCCATACGTCTTGGGGAGAAGGAAATATGTAATGTGGAAAATCACCTAATACACCAATAAGTTGCCAGAGACACAGCAATATAATTCCAATAAAGAGTGGTTTAAGAAGGCTAAGTTTCATCTTTTTCCCTCTAATAACTCATTTAATAATTGCTGTTGGAGCATCCACAAATTTTCTTGGTTAAGTTCGCGTGGTGCTTTACCTTCAGGTTTTATGACGTCGGATAATGCTGGTTGATTAGGCTGCGGTGAACGTAATACAAAAATACGCTGGCTTAAGCGCAATGCTTCTTGAGGATCATGTGTAACCAATAACACTGATTTATCTTTTAATAGTTCATAGACCAAGTTTTGTAATTGGTAACGACTAATCGCGTCAAGGGCAGAGAAAGGTTCATCAAGTAAAACTAAATCAGCGTTTTGCATTAATACTCGAGCGAGAGCCACTCTTTGTTTTTGCCCTACAGATAATTGAGCACAGTTTTTCTGCAGATGCTCTGACATACCCGCTCGAATGGTTGTTTTTGCAGATTTATTCCCAAATAGTACGTTTTCTAATTGGACGTTATCAACAATTGAAAGCCAAGGATAAAGGGTGTTTTTTTGTGGTATCCATGCTACTTTAATGTTTGGATTAGAGATAATATTGCCTTGAACTTTTCCCTGTATATCAAGCCCTGCAATTAATCTCAAAAGCGTTGATTTACCTACGCCAGAGCAGCCAAGTAAACTCACCCATTCATTCGATAAAAGAGTTAAATCAAGATGTTCAAATAGTACTTGCTCTCCAAAAGCAAGACTAAGATCCTGAATATGCACCATAGCATTAACCTAAGGATTAATGGCTAAAGGCAACGACAGAAAAGGAATGAAAATAGGTATGAAGAATGAGAAAGTATTTTGGCATATTAGTTTCCTACGTCAGTGCTAACTGTTTCAGGTTCACGGGTATCATCTCAGCCATTTTGTGGCACCCCGACTAAAATTTAAAAGAAGTTTACGCCTGTTTTGCGGAAAAAACAAGCGGTCAAATTTTTCCCTCATTTTGCAAATAATGAGGAGAATTTGACCGCATAAATAGAAAACTAAATTTGTTTAATTAAAAACGGTAACGTACACCGAAAGAGGCTTCGTGAGTTTTAAAACGCACGTTTTCTAAACGTCCCCAATCGTTATAACGATAACCTAAGTCTAAGGTAATACTCTGTGTAATGTCATAGCCAATACCACCAATAAAACCAAAGCCAATGCGTCTTATGTTGCGACTATCGTGATAAGGAGGGTGTACATCTTTTACAGGACCTACTGTAGAGCTACCATTTTGTGGTGTAACAGTGGTTTGTACTTTGTCATCTAAATAAACGCTATGTCTGATTTTACCTACGCTGATACGAATACCAGCATAAGGTTTAAATTTTGAATTAAGATCTAAATCATAAATAGCAGAGATGCCATAAGAAGAACGAGCTTGGAAAGTGCCTTGATCAAAATGGATTGCTTTAATATTAACTGTATTGGTACGAATTGTATTATTCTTTTCAAGAATAATACGTTTACTATGGCTCCAGCGATCATAATGGGAGTAATCTAATGCTAAACGCCAGTTATCGAAATCATAACCAATGGAAAAACGTGGGTGGTTGGAATGGGTTTTGAACTTTTTATAATCATTGAAAAGTGGAGCGTTTTGTTCAGGATAATTATGGTCTACTTTTTCACGAGCGTGCACCCAATCAGCTTGTACATAAATCCCTTTTCCATTATCTTCCTTTGCTTGTACAGCAGAAGAGAAGAGAAGAGAAGAGAAGAGAAGAGAAGAGAAGAGAAGAGAAGATTTCTCAATTCGAATATTCATTAGGGTTCCTCCAACGGATTTTTGTTAAAAATAAAATTTTCATAGTCAATTTTTGAGAATCGTGCTTCATTTTACTCTATTCTATAACATAAGTAAAAATGTTTTAATTAAAGCATAAAATAACAGAAAAATTTGACTGATTGGTTTTTTATGCTTTCTATCAAACTATATTATTTATAAAAAAATGCCTTTCCTATTTATGAACGGAAAGGCATTTTTATTGAATGAATTTCAGTGCTTTTTATTGCTACAACAATAATACACCGCAGAAATTAACCGCACTTTTGTCATCTAAACGATTATTTTACGCGAGAGACGTATTCACCAGAACGAGTATCAACTTTGATTACTTCGCCGATTTGAACGAAAAGAGGTACTTTTACTACTGCGCCAGTGCTTAATGTTGCTGGTTTACCGCCAGTACCTGCTGTATCGCCTTTAAGACCTGGGTCTGTATCGACGATTTCTAATTCAACAAAGTTTGGTGGAGTAACAGCAATTGGCGCACCATTCCATAAAGTCACGATACAATCTGCTTGGTCTAATAACCATTTTTCTGCATCACCTACAGCTTTTGCATCAGCAGAGTATTGTTCAAATGTTTCTGGGTGCATGAAGTACCAGAATGCATCGTCTTTGTATGAATAAGTTAAGTTAAGATCCATAACATCAGCAGCTTCAACCGAAGTACCAGATTTGAAGTTTACGTCTAATACTTTACCTGAAATTAATTTACGAATACGAGTACGGGTGAAAGCTTGACCTTTACCTGGTTTTACGAATTCATTTTCAACGATTACGCAAGGTTCACCGTCTTGCATAAATTTTAGACCTGGTTTGAAATCACTGGTAGTATATGTAGCCATATTTTTAATATCCTAAAAATTAGAGATGGTTTGAAAAGTGCGTATTTTAACCCAAGAACCCGTCATTAGAGAAGAACAAAATTGGCTCACAATTCTAAAAAATGCGATTTCAGATCCTAAATTATTGCTAAAAGCCTTAAATTTACCAGAAGATGATTTTGAGCAATCCATTGCTGCGCGGAAACTTTTTTCGCTCCGTGTGCCACAACCTTTTATTGATAAAATGGAAAAAGGCAATCCGCAAGATCCCCTTTTCTTGCAAGTGATGTGTTCTGATTTAGAGTTTGTGAAAGCTGAGGGATTTAGTACAGATCCCTTAGAAGAAAAAAATGCCAATGCGGTGCCGAATATTCTTCATAAATATAAAAACCGATTGCTCTTTATGGCGAAAGGCGGTTGTGCAGTAAATTGTCGTTATTGCTTCCGCCGACATTTTCCTTACGATGAAAACCCAGGAAATAAAAAAAGCTGGCAGCTGGCATTAGATTACATTGCGGCGCATTCTGAAATTGAAGAAGTGATTTTTTCAGGTGGCGATCCTTTAATGGCGAAAGATCACGAATTGGCGTGGTTAATAAAACATTTGGAAAATATACCGCACTTACAGCGTTTGCGTATTCACACCCGTTTGCCTGTTGTCATTCCGCAGCGGATTACTGATGAATTTTGTGCCTTATTAGCAGAAAGTCGTTTGCAAACAGTTATGGTGACACACATTAATCATCCGAATGAAATTGATCAAATTTTTGCTAATGCGATGCAAAAATTAAAAGCCGTGAATGTCACGCTTTTGAATCAATCTGTTTTGCTAAAAGGCGTGAATGATGATGCGCAAATTCTAAAAATATTGAGCGATAAACTTTTTCAAACAGGTATTTTGCCTTATTACTTGCATTTGCTGGATAAAGTGCAAGGGGCGAGCCATTTTCTGATTAGCGATATTGAAGCTATGCAAATCTATAAAACCTTGCAATCGCTGACTTCTGGCTATCTTGTTCCTAAACTTGCACGAGAAATTGCGGGCGAGCCAAATAAGACTTTATACGCAGAATAAGATCTAATAAAATACGCCTAATTTTCTCGCCGCACTTTTGGGCTTCTCAATTTTGTGGCTAATTAATATGAATAAGAACAAGCATCAGGGACAATCCAGTGAATTCTATGGATAAAAATGAACAATCATCTCAAAATGAATTAGATTTAGGGCTTAATCAAGAGCCAATTACACCAAAGAAAACAATTCAGCCAAGTTCGTCAATTTTAGGTAAAGCAAAAGGGTTATTTGCCAAAAAAAATCACGTGCAAACTAACTTTCAGCAACGTAAAGAACCTACTTTTGGCGATTCATCAACGCAAGAAAATGATCCTTTAATTCCGAGTGAAAATTTGAAAACAGCACAAGAGCCAGTTCTTCAGACTTCTTTCACAGAAGAAAATATTTCTTCGGTTGATGAAGAAATCAGTGCTGAAAATAACGCGGATGAACCCGTCGAAAAGGCTGAAAAACCTATTTTAGCCCAACCAGAAAAATGGAAAGTATTACAAGTATTGCCAGCAAAACATCGTCGTTTGTTTATGGCTATTTTTGTGTTGGTTATTTTATTAATTATTTTCTTCGCATTAAAACCAAGTTCTGACACCGTTGAGTCTTTCACTCAATCTAACAGCAATGAAATCCCAGTGCAGTTCCAATCTTTAGATCAAAATCAACCAGTGGAAACCACGATTTTAGATAATCCTCCTACACAAAATCAGATGGCTACAGAGCAAGCTAACCAACCTGAAAATGCGCCAAAAGCAGATGAATTGGCTAATAGTGCGACTGCTCAAAATCAACCTGCAGAAAACATGGCTGCTCCACAAAACATGGCTGCTCTACAAAACATGGCTCAAGTTCCAGTTCAAACCTCAAATACAATGGATTCAGCTAAACCTATGCAAGCAGCTCAACCTGAGCAATCACAAACTCAAGCCCAACAAGCTCAAGTGGAACAGCCAAAAGCGCCAACTGTTGTAGCACCAGTTCAACCGGTGAAAAAAGTAGTAGAACAACAAGTGGCACATAAAGATATCGCGAAAAAAGAAGTGAAAGTTGCTGAAAAAGCACATGTACCAGCAAAAGTAACTGAACAAACTGTCGCTAAAACAGCTGGAAAAGCACCAATTGTTGAAGCTAAACCGGTTCAAGTTAAAAAAGAAGCTAAAGTTCAAATTGTTGATGCAAAACCTGCAATGAAAGCAGCTGCACCAACTGCATCGGCGAAAACATTAACTGTGCCTAAAGGCGTTTCTCTTATGCAAGTATTCCGTGACAATCAACTTAATATTTCGGATGTTAATGCAATGAGTAAAGCAGCTGGAGCGGGCAATGTTTTAAGTAGCTTTAAACCAGGTGATAAAGTTGCGGTATCTGTGAACAGTCAAGGGCGAGTAAATGAAATGCGCTTATCTAACGGTACGCGATTTGTTCGTCAGTCTGATGGTTCTTATGAATATAAAAAATAATTTTTAGGGCGAGCAATCGCCCATTTTTCTTTTTCAAGTAGGATTTTATGTTTAAAAAAACGTTTCTAATTTTAACCGCACTTTGCTTGGCCGGTTGTGCTCAAAGTAATTTACCAAAGAAGCCAGAGCCGCAAAAGATGCAGGTGGAAAAAGTAGATAAAGCTTTGCAAAAAAGTGAAGCTAAAGTTTATTTATGTAAAGATGATAAGCAAGTTCGTGTGGTTCATTCCACTCAAAAAAAACGTAAAAAATCATTGCATCACATTACGGTGACTTTCAATTCTATGTCAGAAAAATTGACATTAATGATTTCTGAGCGCGGTAAAAATTACGGCAATATTCGTTGGACATGGCAAGAGCGCGAGGATTTCAGTGTGCTAAAAACCAATTTAGGTGAAGTTTTAGCGGAACAATGTGTATTACAACCCGTAGAGCGTTTATCCGGTAATTAATTGTGCAAACCGAACTCCAACGTGGCTTTATTCTTCATCGTCGCCCTTATAGTGAAACGAGTCTTTTAGTCGATTTGTTTACTGAAGAAAGTGGTCGCCTAACCGTGATCGCCAAGGGCGCACGATCAAAGCGTTCATCTTGGAAGTCGGTTTTGCAGCCTTTCACACCTTTATTGTTGCGTTGGACGGGAAAAAGCTCATTGAAAACCCTCACTAAAGCAGAACCAGCCGCAATTACACTTCCTTTACAACAAACCGCACTTTATAGCGGTTTTTATGTGAATGAGTTATTGACTCGTGTCATTGAGCCTGAAACGCCGAATCCTTCGCTGTTTCAACATTATTTAAAATGCTTAACGGACTTGGCAACTAAACCCAATGTTGAGCCAACGTTGCGTCTTTTTGAATTTCAACTTTTACAAATTCTCGGTTACGGCGTGGATTTTCTGCATTGTGCAGGGTCTGGCGAACCAGTCGATTGTACAATGACATATCGTTATCGTGAGGAAAAAGGTTTTATTGCTTCCTTAGTGAAAGATAATCTCACCTTTTACGGAAGAGATTTATTAGCCTTTGAAGCCCTTGATTTTTCCGATGAGGCGGTACGTCAAGCGGCAAAACGTTTTACTCGTATTGCGTTGAAACCTTATCTTGGCGATAAATCGTTGAAAAGCCGGGAATTATTCACTCAAAATATTTTACTTCTAAAATAATGGTTCTTCTTTATACTCCAAAGCAAAAAACAAACAATGTTCAAACCATTACGGCGGATATTCTTGATTTAGATTATCAAGGTTTAGGCGTCGCGAAAATTAATGGTAAAACTTGGTTTATTGAAAATGCGCTTCCGCACGAAAAAGTGGAATGTCGTATTCTGGAGAATAAACGCCAATATGGGCATGCTACGGCAAAAAAATTGCTAGTAAAAAGTCCTGAACGTTTAGCACCAAAATGTGCTTATTTTATGCGTTGTGGTGGTTGCCAAGGACAACATATTCCTATTGAAATGCAGAGGAAAGCGAAAGAATCCGCATTGTTTAAACGATTAAGTAAATTACAGTCAGAGCCGATTTCATTTCAACCTATGATTTGTGGCGATGCTTGGGCGTATCGTCGTCGTGTGCGTTTGAGTTTATGGTTTAACCCAAGCACAAAACAAATCGAGATGGGCTTTCGTCAGAAAAATACCAATGATTTAATTACCGTTCAATCTTGCGAAGTGGCAGAACCTGCAATTAATTATTTACTGCCTAAATTAACCGCACTTTTAGAACAATTCTCTGCGCCGAAACAGCTTGGGCATATTGAACTTGTGGCGGCTGATAATGGCGTTGCAATGTTGTTACGTTACACGAAAAAACTTGCAGAAATTGACCACACTTTATTGCTCAAATTTGCTGAACAAGAAAAGTTAATGTTGTTTTTACAAAGCGATGAAGGCATTGAACAAAACTATGGCGATGCGCCTTATTATCAATTTTCTGATGGCATAAAATTACATTTTGATATTCGTGATTTTATTCAAGTAAATAGTGCATTAAATGAACGTATGGTAAATACAGCCTTGGATTGGCTTGAATTGAGCCAACAGGATTGCGTGTTAGATTTATTTTGCGGTATGGGAAATTTTACCCTTCCTCTCGCCAAACGCGTGAAAAGTGCGGTAGGAATTGAAGGTGTTTTTGAAATGGTACAAAAAGCGGAGCAAAATGCCGTCAGAAACCAAATCAAGAATATTGAATTTTTCCAAGCTGATCTTGACCAATCCTTTGTTGAACAACCTTGGTCACGTCAGTCGTTCAATAAAATTTTGCTTGATCCTCCACGCAGTGGTGCAGCTTTCGCGTTAAATGCCTTGTGCGAGTTGAAAGCAGAGAAAATTTTATATGTGTCTTGTAATCCTGCAACATTAGTGCGTGATGCGGAAATTTTACGTGATTTTGGCTACAAGATTGAAAAAAGTGCGGTGATAGATATGTTCCCTCATACGGGGCATTTGGAATCGATAACGTTATTCACTACAAAATAACGTAGAGTGGGCTTTCTAATCCACCGAAACAGCATTAATTTCAATGGTAGGTAGGAAATCCCCCAAATTCCTATCCCTTGCTATTAATTTCTTCTGACTGCTGAATTAATTCGCTTGCAGAACACTTCAATCCATTCGTCAATTTAAAAATTGTTGTTAAAGACTGTTGTTACTGACCAAGCTCTAATTTACTCACATCAATACGTTGAATATTCGCTTCAAATTTAAGTTGTTCTTGCGTTAAGCCCTGCTCTTTTCTGAGCTTGCGAATGGCTTTACCAAAAGAAAGAATAACATTACCCCAAATTGCTCACTTAATTCAATTCCTGCTATTGTAGGAATTTCACCAGTACGCTAAACTTTAACCTCCGTATAACTAATTTAAGAGACTGACGTAGATTAGCCCTAAATACCACACTATTTTCTCAATGTTTTAAATTGTTCTTTTAGTACTCCAAAGTTAAACCCAAATTCACATTCCTTCAAGAAGGATGGAAAGTTTTTTCGGTCAATTCCATTATATTTTCGGAGTATTATCTTCGCCTGACTCCAGAAATTTTCTATTCCATTTATGTGGTTTTATTTTACCGCAAATAGTTCAGAATGATTGATGCGTTCGTGGTGAAATTTGCTCACATCAAGGGCATCATGGCTTCGATAAATATCGGTATAAACCCAGCTATTAGGCTTGATTTTCCTCACAATAACAGGCATTAATGTCTCTTTTTGGTATTTTCTCCCACCACAGTAAATACTTTTCCTTGTCACTTTAACAAACCGAATACGGCAACTTTTCCTGCGGCTCCTCGACCTCGTTTTCCTTTACGATGACCGTCAAAATAGCTTTCACCAAGCTCAATTTGACCATCAAAAATCTCATCGGCTTCAAGGGCTAAATGATAGCTAATGACTTTAGGAATTTTTCGGAAAAACAAAATTGCTGAATTGGCCTGGATACCTAGTAAATCAGCCTCTGCTCGGGCTGTAATTTCTAATATAAAAAATTAAAGGAGCTTATTTTGTATATATTTCTTTAATTTAGAATGAGTTATCTTCATTTTATAGACTGATACACTTGCTAATCTACATCAGCCCCTAAATTATTATTCAATAATCTATTAATCTCTAACCCGTAATCATCCAAAGCCCACCTAACATATCAAGCATTAGGTTATTTAAGAACAATAAGATAAATACGACGACCATAGGGGAAAAATCAATCATGCCAAATGTTGGCAAGAATCGACGGATAGGTCTTAAAAGTGGTTCAGAGAGTTGATAAAACGCATAAATCACAGGGCTATTGCCACGATTAAACCAGCTTAAAACTGCCCCAATAAAAAGCACATAAAAAATTTCTAAACCAATGCTTTTCAATACAGTTAACACACCCAATACTAAGAGTACATTTACTGATAAACCAAAATAAATAATACCTTTCAACATACCGATAATAAATACTAACAGTAAAGCAGATGTATCGATATTTTTCACTGTAGGCACAATTTTACGCAGAGGTTTTAATACTGGATCAGTCATTTTTACTGCAAATGTTGAAACAGGGTTGTAATAATCCACCCGAGCAAACTGTAACCAAGCTCGTAAGATTAAGACAAGTGCATAAAGATTAATAATTGATCCGATAAATAATGCAGTTTGGGATAATTCCATCATAACCATCCTTTTCTTTTAAAATAAATATATGGCGTCAATGCGGCTGCGATCATTAACCCAATTGCCATTGGATACCCATATTTAAAATGTAATTCAGGCATAAAATCAAAATTCATACCGTAGGTAGACGCAACTAATGTTGCAGGAAGGAACATCACAGAAACAACTGAGAAGAATTTCATAATTTTGTTCTGTTCAATATTGATGTAACCCATTGCAGCTTGCATTAAAAAGTTTACTTTTTGGAACAAGGATTCATTATGCGGCTGTAAAGATTCAATATCTCGTAAGATTTCCCGTGCTTGTTCTAACTGATTAGTTGGTAATCGAGTTTTGCGAACCAAGAAACCTAATGCACGTTGGGTATCCATTAAGCACAAACGAACTTTTGAGCTCGTATCTTCTTGTTCCGTGAGTGTATTTAATGCTTCATCAAAGGCTTCATCTTGTTTTCCGTTTAAAATAACGCGACTCAACTCTTCCAAATCCGCATAAACATTTTCAATCACGTCCGCTAATTGCTCGATTTTCGTTTCAAATAAATCCAGTAAAACTTCATAAGAATTACATTCTAATAAACGCTGGCTACGTGAGCGCATACGATATAAACGGAATGCGGGTAGCTCGCGATCACGCAACGTAAATAAACGACCATCACGAATAGTAAAAGCGACGCTAGCTAAATCAGCATAATTGTCTTCATCTTCGCAATAAAAAAATGAGTGAAGGTGTAAACCATCTTCATCTTCAAAGAAACGGGCGGAAGCTTCGATATCCTCCAATTCTAGAAAAGATGCTAAGCTCTGGCCTAAGCCTTCTTGTAGCATTTCACGTTCTTCGCCTGTTGGCTCAAGTAAATCAAGCCAAATGGCAGTATTGAGATCAGTTTGGTCTTCGTCAATGCGAACCAAGCGGGAATCATTGATAGCAAACGCGTTGATCATTTCATACTCCTTATAGGATTATGAACAGCTAACAGTGAACAAATTAAAGAAGAAACGAAAGTGCGGTGAAAAATCGCAAAGTTTTCGTTAAGAGATGCCGAAACAACGGTAAATTTACCGGCGAACGCGCGCCGATAATAAAAAGGCGGGCGTCTAGAGCGATATTCGGTATCGACTATGACTGTCCAAAGTGTGTGTCCTTCTCGTTAAAAAATCGGGCGAATGTTACGCTTGAAAGCGGTATACGTCAAGTTTTATCAAAAAACTATGACAACATTTCGACCTTATTTGAAAACTAATCTCTAAAATTATTAAATTGGAATGGTTGGCCTAATTCAGCGCCTTTAACAAGTTGAATGACTGCCTGTAAGTCATCACGTGACTTACCTGTCACACGCACTTGCTCACCTTGAATTTGAGTTTGAACCTTGATCTTAGAATCTTTTACTAATTTAGTAATTTTCTTCGCCATCTCTGTTTCAATACCCTGTTTAAGTTTGATTTCTTTACTATAAAGTTTACCGTGGTGTTCGCTTTCTGCAGGAATATCTAAAGAACTGTGCTCAATACCACGTTTAATACAAGATCCAATTAAAATCTCAATTAATTGTTCAAGTTGGAAATCAGATTCTGTGGTAATTTTAATCGTTTCATTTTTTTCATTTAATTCAATTACCGCTTCTACACCACGAAAATCATAACGCGTGCTAAGCACACGGTTTGCATTTTCCACTGCATTACGGACTTCGTGCAAAGTGATTTCAGAAACAATATCAAAAGATGGCATAGTCTTCTCCCATTTTATTAAATTCTATCATTAGCACTTAAAAGGCATAAAAGTGCGGTTACGTCGGCGAAGTTTACCACAATTTGCGCTTGTTGTTGCACTTTAGGTTTAGCATGGAACGCAACACCTAGCCCCGCCACATTCATCATTGCCAAATCATTTGCACCGTCGCCGATAGCAATAGAATGTTGTGAATCAATACCGTATGCCTCTAACAAATGTTGCAATGTTTTGGCTTTGTATTGGGCATCAACCACATCGCCTTTAACTAAGCCAGTGAGTTTTCCATCTTCAATATCAAATCGATTTGATGCAGCAAAATCAAGCTGTAATAAGGCTTTCAAATAATCCGCAAAATAAGTAAATCCGCCTGAAGCAATTGCTGTTTTCCAGCCATATTTCTGTAAGGTTTGGATCGTTTCAACTAATCCTGGCATTAGCGGTAAATTCTCTCTAACTTGCTGCAAAATACTTTCTGGCGCACCTTTTAATGTACCCACTCGACGACGCAAACTTTGCTCGAAATCTAATTCGCCTCTCATTGCGCTTTCCGTAATCGCAGAAACAAGTTTGCCAACACCCGCTAGTTTCGCAATTTCATCAATACTCTCAATTTGAATAGCGGTAGAATCCATATCCATCACCAACAACCCAGCTTGAGACAATTTAGGAGTAAAATTTAATTTAGCAATATCCACTTCAACATCATGAGCAAAGTTAACAAACTCAGCAAACCACTGGCCTTTCAATAAAACGACAATATTTTGCTCCACTATCCAAACATCAAAAATCTGAAAATTTTGACCGCACTTTTGTTGAAATTTTTCCAGCTTAGTTATGTCCAACTTTGTGCCGTATAAGATAAAAGGTTCCCTATCCTGTATAGGAGCCCCATTAACTAAAAGTGCGGTAGGAAATTGTGGGTATTTTTGTGTAATGCTTTCGAAACGTTGAATTTGCATAAAAATCCTGTAAATTGTGGCAACTGGAAAGATTTTAACCGATGTGAGTTGAAAAAGTGCAAATAATTAAAGAAAAACTAATCAAATCAACCATGCTTGCAACGATTATTGTGCTAAGCCTAACTGCACTTGGCGTTATCTTATTTGGTGTAAAACAATTTAAGCTGAGCTCACAATTTGCGAGCGTAAACCAAGTGGCGAACATCTCACATATTTTGGTTCGTCAGCAAGCCAATTTATTTTCAGTTTTACTTACAAACAATGCTAAAACAGAGCAATTAACGGATAATCTTGATCAAATAGTCAAAGAAGACTTTATTTTAGATGCGAGCTTATATGATGGCGAAGGAAAATTACTGGCTCAAAGTCGTGAAATGAGCAATTCACCCGATGCAAACAATCAACAAATTGTAGAGCCACTTTACGCGCAAAGCGGCATTAAAGGATTTTTACGTGTCACCATTGATGCCCAATATACGCAATCTAACCAATCAAAAATTAATCAAATCTTTCACCAATTATATGGTGAGCTTATTATTGTCTTTTTACTTGGCGCAGTGATGACAAGCTCTATTCATTATTTTTTAAGTCACTATCGGCGCACTTACCGCAACCCCAAAGAGAAAAAAAATGCGGTAAATTTGAACGTAAAATCGAGTAGCGCTCGTTTTCACCAGCGTCGCCGTAGAATTTGATTATTGTCACAAACTATTAAATTGAGTGCGGATTTTTGCTAAATTTCCTTCAGAAATAAGGTAGAATGCGCAAGATTATTTTTTCAAAGCGAATTATAACAGGAGAACAAAATGGCAACTCGTAGACAATTAGCCAATGCAATTCGTTTCTTATCAATGGATGCTGTGCAAAAAGCTAAATCTGGTCACCCTGGTGCACCAATGGGGATGGCGGATATTGCAGAAGTATTATGGCGTGACTTTTTAAAACACAATCCGACCAATCCTAAATGGGCTGACCGAGATCGTTTTGTGCTTTCTAACGGCCATGGCTCTATGTTGATTTATAGTCTTTTACATTTAACTGGCTATGATCTTTCTATCGACGATCTAAAACAATTCCGTCAATTACATTCTAAAACCCCTGGCCACCCAGAATATGGTTATGCCCCAGGTGTTGAAACCACAACGGGTCCGTTAGGCCAAGGTATTACTAATGCAGTGGGGATGGCGATTGCTGAGAAAACCTTAGCAGGCCAATTTAACCGTGAAGGTCATGAAATCGTGGATCACCACACTTATGTATTCTTAGGTGATGGCTGTTTAATGGAAGGGATTTCTCACGAAGCCTGCTCTTTAGCGGGAACCTTAGGTCTTGGTAAATTAATCGCATTCTACGATGACAACAACATTTCGATTGATGGTCATGTAGATGGTTGGTTCAGTGATGATACCGCTGCACGCTTTGAGGCTTATGGCTGGCAAGTAATCCGTAATGTGGATGGCCACGATGCAGAACAAATTCGTCAGGCTGTTGTACTTGCACAATCAGAAAAAGAAAAACCGACTTTAATTATTTGTAAAACCATCATCGGTTTCGGCTCGCCAAACAAATCTGCATCACATGATTGTCACGGTGCACCATTAGGCGATGAAGAAATCGCGTTAACTCGTAAAGCGCTTGACTGGGAATATGCTCCATTTGAAATTCCAGCTGAGTACTATGCTGAATGGTCTGCAAAAGAGAAAGGAGCTACAGCAGAAAAATCTTGGGAAGAAAAATTTGCTGCTTATGCAAAAGCATATCCAGAACTTGCCGCAGAATTTACACGTCGTGTAAACAGTGAATTACCAGCAAACTGGGTGGCAGAATCTAAAGCGTTCATTGAAAAATTACAAGCAAATCCAGCGAGTATTGCAAGCCGTAAAGCATCACAAAATGCAATCGAAGCATATGCTCATGTGTTACCTGAATTCTTAGGTGGTTCAGCAGACTTAGCAAGCTCCAACTTAACGTTATGGAGCGGTTCTAAACCTATTCGTGCGCATGAAAACGTAGGTGGTAACTACATCAACTACGGTGTTCGTGAATTTGGTATGTCTGCCATTATGAACGGTATTGCCTTGCACGGCGGATTCATTCCTTACGGCGCAACCTTCTTAATGTTCTACGAATATGCACACAACGCAGTACGTATGGCTTCATTAATGAAACAACGCTCATTATTCGTTTATACTCACGACTCTATCGGTTTAGGTGAAGATGGTCCAACTCACCAACCTGTCGAGCAAACTGCATCACTACGCTTAATTCCAAACCTTGAAACATGGCGTCCATGTGATCAAGTGGAATCAGCTATCGCATGGCAACAAGCGGTTGAACGTCAAGATGGCCCAAGTGCGTTGATCTTTACTCGTCAAAACTTAGCACAAATGGACCGCACTTCTGCACAATTAGATGCAGTTAAACGTGGTGCTTATGTATTAAAAGACTGCGAAGGTACACCAGAATTAATTTTCATCGCGACAGGTTCTGAAGTGGAATTAGCAGTGAAAGCAGCAGATGTATTAAGTGCTGAAGGTAAAAAAGTACGTGTCGTTTCTATGCCAAGCACTAACCGTTTCGATAAACAAGATGCAACGTACCGTGAAAGCGTATTACCTGCATCTGTAACCAAACGTGTTGCAATTGAAGCGGGTATTTCTGAATTCTGGTATAAATACGTTGGATTCAACGGCCGTGTAGTAGGTATGAATAGTTTCGGTGAATCAGCACCAGCGGATCAATTATTCAAACTCTTTGGTTTCACTGTTGAAAACGTGGTAGCGAAAGCGAAAGAAATTCTTTAAAATGGAAGCTCCTTGATAACTCAAGGAGCTTTTTTATCACTTTATATTATAAGGATTCTGTAATGAAAAAACTCTATCCAATCTTATTATCTGTCAGCGTTTTAGCTTTATCTGGTTGTGCAACCGAGGGTTCTCGTACTGTTGAAGTTCAAAAAGTAACGAGCTATAACACCGCGTATAACGGTGTGAAAGCCCCTATTTCTGTGGGTAAATTTGATAATCGTTCAAGCTATAACAATGGCGTATTCTCTGACGGCGTAGATCAATTAGGTAATCAAGCCAAAACCATTTTAGTGTCTCACTTACAACAATCAGGTCGTTTTAGTGTGTTGGATCGCACTAATATGTCAGAAGCAGCAACAGAAGCAAAAATCAAAGGTCAAAAACAAAAATTAAAAGGTGCGAATTATGTGGTGACTGGCGATGTGACTGAATTTGGTCGTAAAACAGTAGGCGATCAGCAATTATTTGGTATTCTAGGTCGCGGTAAACAACAAGTGGCTTATGCAAAAGTAACATTGAATGTGGTGAATACTCAAACTTCAGAGGTGGTTTATTCTGTTCAAGGTGCTGGTGAATATAATCTTTCAAACCGTGAAGTGTTAGGTTTTGGTGGCACTGCAGGTTATGATTCAACTCTTAATGGTAAAGTATTAGATTTAGCTATTCGTGAAGCCGTAAATAACCTTGTTTCTGGTGTTGAATCAGGTCAATGGAAGCCTTCAAATTAAGGATTTTATTATGAATAAACTAAAACTTTTTATTTGTTTATCAGCTGTTGCTGTGGCGAGTGCCTGTTCATCAGGAAATAAACAAAACACATTGTATACTTGGAATGGAGATACCTATCCAACTTCCGTATACCAATACCTCACTCAAGACGGTGAACCACAAGAACAGATTAAAAAATTAGAAGAAATTGCTCAACTTGATAGCGGTAAAAAAGTACCACCTGGACTGTATGCTCAGATTGGTCTTTTATATGGTCAATTAGGCAACGCTGGCAAAATGGCAGAAGCCTATCAAAAAGAAATGACTTTATTTCCTGAATCAACTCAATATATTAACTTCTTGTTAAATAAAGGAAAAAAAGTGGATACGAGTACAGAAAGCACTGGAAATAAAAAAGTGAAAAAAGGAGCGAAAAAATGAAAAAAATCTCTCTCTATTTGGTAATAGCTTGTACCCTTTTGCTTTCTGCCTGTTCAACAATGAAACCAACGCCTTATGACTATACAAACTATCAGGAAAGTAAACCACGTTCTATCTTGGTATTACTTCCTACGGATACAACAAATGATGTTAAAGGTTCTCCTGCTGTATTGGCACATACAATTTCTCCATTAGCGGAAGAGGGGTATTATGTTTTCCCTCCTGCGCTTGTGTATGAAACTTTTAAGCACAATGGTTTAACACAGGCTCAAGAAATCCATAATGTAAATCTACAAAAATTACGTGATATTTTTGGTGCTGATGCAGTTCTTTACATTAATGTAGATGATTACGGTGTGAATTACCAAGTATTTGATAGCGTTACTAGAGTAAGAGTAAGTGGTAAACTTGTTGATTTACATAGTGGTAAAACCTTATGGGAAGGTACAGGCTACGCAGACGATGCAGATCGCAATAACAACGGTAATGCCATCGCAATGCTAATTACTGCTGTAGTAAAACAAATTGCGAACAATGTATCCGATAAAGGGTACAAAGTTGCTGCGTGGGCGACAGGAAATATGCTTAATGGACCTTGCAATGGTTGTTTGCTTTATGGTCCGAGACATCCATTGTATGGACAAGATCCACAATTACAGCCTCAACAAAAATAAAAAATTTAGGGGCTAATCTACGCCAGCCCCTTAAATAATTAGCTTCTTGATATTCAAGAAGCTTTTTTATTTTCTGCATTTTCTGGCTCTAAATCTAATTTTGCCATTAATAACTGATCGCCATCTTCTTCTGGGTTACCTGTGACAAGTAATTTATCGCCATAGAAAATAGAATTAGCACCCGCCATAAAACACATTGCTTGCATTTCTTCACTCATATCACTACGACCTGCAGAAAGGCGAACATAGCTTTTGGGCATGGTAATACGTGCAACAGCAATCGTTCGCACAAACTCTGTCCAATCTAATTCTTCCGCATCGGCTAATGGTGTCCCTTCAACCTTAACGAGTTGATTAATCGGCACCGATTCAGGTTGCGGATCAAGGTTTGCAAGGCTCGCAATTAATCCAGCCCGTTCTTTGCGAGTTTCATTCATCCCCACAATGCCACCACAACACACTTTTAATCCAGCTTTGCGTACTTTTCCTAACGTGCTAAGGCGATCATCGAAACGACGAGTACCAATCACTTCTGCATAATGTTCTGGCGCTGTATCAAGATTATGATTGTAATAATCTAAACCAGCTTCTTTTAAATCTTCTGCCATACCGTCTTGCAATAAACCAAAAGTACCACAGGTTTCTAAACCAAGCGATTTCACTGCTTTAATAATTTCTGTGACTTTCTCAATATCTTTTGGCTTAGGTCCTCGCCACGCAGCTCCCATACAAAAACGCCCTGCTCCACGCGCTTTCGCAATTTTTGCTTTCGCGACGATCTCATCAACATCTAATAACTGCTGATTTTGTACACCAGTATGATAACGAGCTGATTGAGGGCAATAACCACAATCTTCTGGACATCCCCCCGTTTTGATAGACATTAACGTGGATAATTGAATCGCTCGAGGATTAAAATACTTACGATGAACTTGCGCAGCACGGTAAACCAATTCCAAAAATGGCGTTTCAAATAACACCTCAACTTTGCAAACAGACCAATATTCAACGCTTGGATGTGGTGTAATAGAGTTAATTTGTAGTTTTTCAGTTAACATATTTTTCCTTTGAAAGTGCGGTGAATAATCACCGCATTTTTGTATCTTATCTTTATTCAGTTTATAGGCAGGTATTGATAGCCATTGAATAGATTCATCGGTTATAAAATCTATATAATTTTACGTCTCTTTTTGCAATTGACTTATCTGACCATTTTCCACCAGCAATACTCGATCTATCGTATCAACTAATTCCGATGGTTGATGGGTAACAAGTAACAACGTCAGATGTTTCTCATCACAAAGTTTGGCAATTAAAGCAAGCATTTCTATACGAAGTTTCTGATCTAATGCGGAAAAAGGCTCATCTAATAACAAGATGGGTTTATCTCGCAACAAACAACGCGCCAATGCCACCCGCTGTTTCTGACCGCCAGAAAGAGAATTCGGTAAACGTTGCAAATAATCGCCCAATCCTACTGAACAAGCGACCTGTTCAATTTTTTCCTGTTCAAGTGCGGTTAATTTTAAAGAGGGTTTTAAACCCAACGCAAGATTTTGCTGTACGGTTAAATGAGGAAATAAATTATTTTCTTGAAATAACATGGAAACGGGGCGCTCGTAAGGTGCGCTACGAGTATGATTTTTATCGTTTAACCAAATTTCTCCTTGATGAGGAAATTCAAATCCAGCGATTAAATTCAATAAGGTACTTTTCCCCGCCCCACTTTCTCCAATAATTGCGACACGTTCGCCAGTATTTACGCTCAAATTAAAGCACATCGGTAAGGTTTTATCGTTCAAAATCACATTATTTAGATAAATCATCGTCATCCCTATGTGTGTGAATAAAGGCAAACAATATGCCACAAAGCAATAATAAAATCCCTGCAGTTACAGCTGCATCTTGATTACGATAATTCCCTAGCTGCTGATATAACAAGTGTGGTAGAGAAGTAAACTCTTGATTGCCGAACAACGCAATAGCCGTAAAATCCCCTAAAGATAGCGCCAAGGCTAAAGCAAAAGCATAGCGCAATGGTGCACGTAAAGTTTGCCACTCAATCAGATAAAAACGTTGCCACCCCACAATCCCCAGACTATTACACAGATTTTCGTAATAACGCATATTGTTATGGAAAGGTGCACTCAAAATACGTAAAACAAAAGGCATTGCACTTAACGCATTGCAAAGTACAACAATGGCAAACAAATCAATATTCGAAAAATCACGCTCTTGTAATAATAAAAATAACCCCATTGCGAGTACTAAAATCGGGATTGCCAAAATCACCATTCCAGCATTAATAATAAATTGCGCAATTTTCTGATAATGCAACCATTCTAAACGGCGTGATAAAAGCAATAAGGCAATCGCCATCATTAATGCAAGTAATGCGGACAGGGGCGCGATAGAAAGAGAATACCCTAACGCACGCCAGAGCTGAGAATTATGCCAAACTGTGAGCAAACTTGATGAACTCAATGCGCTGACAAGAATATTCAACACGGGCGAAAAAAGGAAGAATATAAAAACAAGTAAGATAAAAACATGGAAAATTTTGACCGCACTTTTAGGTTTTTCAAACCAAGGATTACGATTACTCAAGCCATTTTGATTAGAAGGAGAAAAACGCGACGTTAAGCTGAATAAAACTAAGCAAAATACAAATTGCAACATGGCAAAAAGTGCTGCTTTTGGCAGATCAAATTCAAATAAAATCGCTTGGTAGATTGCGGTTTCTAATGTTGTATATTGAGGCCCACCACCTAGCGTAAGAACAACGGTAAAACTGGTGAAGCAAAGCATAAAAATCAAGCTGAATGTGGGCAAACATTGCTGACGAAAAACAGGCCATTCCACCAATTTAACAAATTGCCAACCTTGTAAATTGAGTTGCGCAGCAAGCTGACGTTGCTGATAAGGAATACTTTGCAAACTTTGTAAGAAAAGTTGCGCTGCAAGCGGGATATTGAAAAAAAGGTGCGCAATTAAAATTCCCGAGAGCCCGTAAATATGCCCCAGCCACGGTATTCCCCAAAGGTTAGCAAACCAAGCTAACCAACCGCTTGAACCATAAATGCCGATCAAACCAAAAATTGCCACTAAAACAGGCAAAACAAAGGTCAGCGACATTAATTTTAATAGCCACTTTTTTCCTGAGAATGGTTGATAAAACAATGCTCGAGCGAGAAGCAGCCCCCCAAAAATAGATAAAACGGTAGAAAGTAAGGCTTGTCCAAAACTGAAAAGAATTAGATGCTGTAGGTAATCATCCGTGAACCACGTTTTCCATTGTAACTCATCGCCCAATGCAAAGATCGAACTTAATGCGCTACCATAAAAAAAAGTAATAAAGCTAATGACAACAACCCCGCCCACATAATGACGAGGGCGGAGTTGTGGATGATGAAATAACGACAACATCAAACTATTTTGTTAATGTAGTTTGCCAAGTGCTAATCCAATTTTTTAATTGTTCCGCATTCACCATTGGATTGATTGGAGTTTGAGTTTTTTGTTGAGCTTTAAGCGCATCAAAGTGCGGTTCAATTTCACCTTGAATGACTGGCAACATAATATTGGCTGTCACAATATGTTTTTGTGCCGTAGGTGAAATTAAAAATGCCATAAAATCATCCGCACATTGATTTGGATGGTTGGCGACTCGAGCCGCTAATTCCACTTGGGTAATATGCCCTTCCGCAAAATCTGTCGCTACATAATTATCTTTTTTCTCAAAAAGTTGGTGATAAAGTGGTGATGTACTGTAACTTAACACTAAATCCGCTTCGCCTTTTAAGAATGCACCGTAAGTATCTGACCAGCCTTTACCCACGGTTACCGTATGTTTATCCAACGCTTTCCAAGCAGATTGAATTTTGGTCGCAGGATAAACTGCATTCATCCAAACCAATAGACCGCGCCCCACACTGCTGGTGCGAGGATCTTGATAAATTACACGGATATCTTGGCGTTCAACCAATTCTTTCAAACTTTTCGGCGGGTTTTGTAATTTAGTTTTGTCATACACAAAAGCATAGTTACCGAAATCGAAAGGTAAGAAGGTTTTATTCGTCCATTTTGTTGGCAGATCAAGTTGAGTTAAATCTACTTTATTTGGCGTGAAAATACCTGTTTTTTCAGCTTGCTCTAAAACAAAGTTATCTAAACCTAGCACAATATCTGCTTTAGTTTTCTTTCCTTCCAAGCGAACTCGATTGAGTAACACGCCACCACTTTCAAAAGGCGTAAAATTAATAGCGCATTGTGGGTGCGCTTTCTCAAAATCTTGTTTTACTTTTGGACCCGCTCCCCACTCAGACGTGAAAGAATCATAGCTATATACGTTAACACTTTGCTGTGATTGAGCTAATGCTGCGGTGGAAAAAAGTGCGGTAGAAATTAAGGTTAATTTAAGAAGTTTCATTATTACATCCTTATTTATATCAAAAGGCAGCAATAATGACGGGAAGGAGATAAGGTTGTATTCCTAGTTTCCTACGTCAGTATTAACTGTTTCAGGTTCACGGGTATGATCTCAGCATATTGCACCCCGACTAGGCTTTTTAGTGTATTAAAATTTACTTAGATTGCCAACGGATTTTTAAAAAGAAATAAACTTTCTACATTTTCTGAAAAAAATAAAAAAGCCCTGTGAAACAGGGCATCCATACGCGGTTTTAAAATTAAAAAGTTATTCGATCACGGTTTCTTTCAAGCGTTGCTTTACCAATCCCTTGCACTTCTAATAGCTGTTCAGCACTCGTGAAATTACCGTGTTTTTCACGATATTGCACAATCGCTTCTGCTTTTTTCGCACCAATTCCAGTTAAGGCTTTTTGAATTTCACTCGCAGTTGCCGTATTGATATTCAATTTATCATTCACAGTAACTGATACTACTTGAGCCTCAGTTTGAGTTGCTACAACAGGTTGAACAGCCTGCTCTGCAGCTTTTTCCTCAGCAAAAGCCAAAGACGCACCTAAAGCCCCGCACAATATCACCGAAGTAAATAATGTTTTCATTAATTTCATAGAGGTTTCCTTATAATATGAACATGTTGATGTTGACGAGCATATCAACACAGTCATTTTTTATGCTTTCAAGAAAACGCTCAAGATTCTTACCGCACTTCTGCGATTCAGATCGCAAAAATTCTTAATTTGCATGAAAAAACAAAGGGCTTATCATTTACGACAAGCCCTTAAGATTAGTTAACTTCTTTTATTCTCAGCTCTTTTGGAACCTCAAAGAACATATTTTCTTCTAAACCTTGTAGTTCTTCTATGGTATTCACACCAAACTCTTTTAAGCGGGAAATAATCGATTGAACTAATTCTTCTGGTGCAGACGCGCCAGCTGTAATCCCAATGGTTTTCACATCATTAAACCAATCCTCTTGAATATCGGAAGGATCATCAAGAAGCTGTGATTTAACCCCCATTCGAGACGCCAATTCAGCTAAACGATTTGAATTTGATGAATTTTTAGAACCAACAACCAGCACTAAATCTGATAATTTTGCCAATTCTCGCACCGCTTCTTGACGATTGGTTGTCGCATAACAAATATCGTTTTTGTGTGGCCCTTGAATAGCAGGATATTTTTCCTTTAATGCAGCAATGGTTTCAGCCGTATCATCTAGCGACAACGTCGTTTGCGTCATAAAGGTTAAATCATCATTTTCTTGCATTGGCAAACGCGCAATATCTTCTACTTTTTCAATCAGGAAAATACCGCCATCTTCGTTGCTATACTGCCCCATTGTGCCTTCAACTTCAGGATGCCCTTTATGCCCAATCAAAATCGCTTTTGTTCCCTTTCGACTTGCACGCGCAACCTGCATATGCACTTTAGTTACCAAAGGACAGGTTGCATCAAATACTTTGAGATTACGATCTTTCGCTTCTTGTCGAACCGCTTGAGATACACCATGCGCAGAAAAAATCACGATCGCACCATCAGGTACCTCGCTTAATTCTTCTACAAAGATTGCACCACGATCACGCAATCCATTCACAACAAATCGGTTATGCACCACTTCATGACGAACATAAATCGGTGCGCCATGAATTTCTAAGGCTAGTTCAACAATACTAATAGCGCGATCTACACCGGCACAAAATCCTCGTGGATTCGCTAAAATTATCTTCATTTCTGACCGCACTTTTCTACTTGTTTATCTTGTACTTTTTTCTTTTCGTTCTTAAAAGCATCCAATGCTAATAACCCTGCGCCAATACAAATGGCAATATCAGCGATATTAAACACTGGATAATGGTAAATATCCCAGTAGAAATCAAAAAAATCCACGACGAAACCATTGTAAGCACGATCCACCATATTAGCTAACGCCCCTCCAATAATGAGAGCATAAGCAGAATTTTGGATTTTTTGTTCAGCATTATTTTTTGCTAAAAAATAAACCAACATGCCTGAAATAACTAATGCTAACAAAATAAAGAAATATTGTTGCCAGCCACTATGATCCGCTAAGAAACTAAATGCCGCACCATAATTGCGAACATAGGTGAGATTGAAAACAGGCAATACATTAACGCTTTCATACAAATCAAATTTTTGCACCACAATGTATTTAGTAAGCAAATCAACCACAAAAGCAACCGCACTTAACCATAAAAATGAAAGCCCTGATTTTTTGGACATAATATTTCCCTTTTAAAAAAATTGCGCTAATTCTAGCATAAGCCGATAAATGATAAAGCACGATCTCATTTACTGAACGGCTTTTGGTAATTTTGCTGGATCATCAGCCAACTCTTTGACATTCACCACTTTCTTCCAATCAAATACCTTAATTTCTTGTTTTTCAGGATGGAAGAAATCCACGCCTTGTAAATGTTTTTCCTTAATCCCCATCCAATCAGCAAAACCATAAACAAAATTAAATGCAGATTGTGGCGTTTTTATTTTTTCTACCTTTTGGCTATCACTCGAAAACATAACGAAAGGAATTTCATAATCTTGTTTATAAAGATTATTTGGATGTAATGATAAGCCTTTAGAATCCTCATAATGAGCAAGCCCATGATCAGAAAAATAAATCACCGAATAGGGTTCATTTTGCGCCACTAATTGAGAGTTTAATTTTTCTAAAAACTGATCCGTATATTTAATCGATTCTAAATAACAAGACATAGATTGATTAATAAAATAATTTTTAACCTCGTATGGAAGACGCTCACAAAAGGCTGGATGTGAGCCCATTAGATGAATCACAATTAATTTTGGATTCGTAATATTTTCTTTTAAGGCTTTATCTAATACAGGCAACATTTCGTCGTCATAAACTTTTTTAGAGTTATAACCTAACGGCTTCATAAAAATCGTTTTATCCGCACTTTGCCCAATACGGGATGCCATCGTATCAAATTCCCCAATTTTGCCTTGATTAGAAATCCAATAGGTTTTCACGCCCGCTTTTTTGGCTAAAGAAATAATATTATCCGTATAAACCGTTTCCCCTTTATCTGCTCGATATAAGGTGCGTTGTAAAGACGGTTGCGTATTTGGTGCCGCAGAATAATAATTTTCAAAAACTGTGCCTTTCACACGCTCTAAAAATGGCGTGGTTTTCAATGGAAAGCCATATAACGACATATAATCTTTTCGCATGCTTTCACCGATAATCAAAATATAATTTTTATATTTTGGCGTAAAAGATTGAATATTCCATTGAGAAGGCGCATTAACGGATTGATTTAGAAAATCTCGTTGTTCTAAATACAGGTCATTCATACGATCAAATTCTGAGTAGAAAAGAACTGGATAAAAACGGAATTTATATGCATAGTTCCAATCAGAAAATTGATTGTAAGAAAAAACTAATAATATGCCGATAGCAACAGTATTTAGCCATTTTAATGCTTGTTGTTTAACATGAAAACTTAATTTCATTAAAGCAACAAACAGGATGAAATAAGTAGCTTGAAATAAAAATATCCAAAAAGGAATGGTTGTGTAGTATTCCAAGGTTTCATTAATATTCGTTTCATAAACAGAAGCGATAATACCCAAAGATGGAATACCATAGAAAAAACCAGCAGAGCAATAAAATAGTGCGCTGAGGAATAATACGGTGATTAATATTCGCCCAACCAAAGGGGTGAAATAAAAAGAAATCGCCGTGATAACAAATAAAATTGCGTAATCTGAAACAGGAATATTCTCACTTAATACATTACCCAACCCCATATTAGTAAAAATGGAGAAAATAACCAATAAGAGATAAAACCACATTGTTTTAGAGCGAATCATTTCTTTCCCTAACATAATCTCTATTTCCTTTTGTACAAAAGTAAAAAAGTGCGGTTAAAATAAACCGCACTTTTCTGTTTTACAACGAATTTAATTATGCAAAATGGCGCACTTCACCATTACCCGCCACATTTTCTATACAACGTGGACAAAGTGTTGGATGTTCTGAATTTACACCAATTTTGTCAGAATAATGCCAGCAACGTGGGCATTTTTCACCGTTAGAACGTGCTACGCTTACCACAATTCCCTCTAACTCACCCGCAGCCACATCCGCAGGTTTGTCTGCTAATGCTTTCACTTCTGCTTTTGAGGTAATTAACACGAAACGTAACTCATTGCCTAATTGCTCTAACAATGCACAATATTCATCGTTAGCATAAACCGTTACTTCTGCTTCTAAACCACCACCGATCACTTTGTCGTTACGGGCGATTTCTAATACACGGTTTACTTCAGAACGAACTTTAATGAGTTGTTGCCAGTAAGCATCATCTAATTTTTCATTCTCGCCTAAACCAAATAAGCCTTCATAGAATTCTTCAGTGAAGACGAATTCTGCACGTGCAGTTGCCGTTTGTGGCAAGTAGCCCCAAATTTCATCTGCCGTGAATGATAAGATTGGTGCCATCCAACGTACTAAAGCTTCCGCAATGTGCCATAACGCAGTTTGACAACTACGACGAGCAAGGCTGTCGGCTTTGGTGGTGTATTGACGGTCTTTGATAATATCTAAATAGAATGAACCCATTTCTACCGAACAGAAACGCATTAAACGTTGTACCACAGTGTGGAATTGGTAGTTATCGTACGCATCTTTGATTTCTTTTTGTGCATCTAATGCACAAGCTACTGCCCAGCGATCTAGGCTAATCATTTCTTCTGGTTTAACTAAATCACGTTTTGGATCAAAACCATTCAAGTTAGCTAGTAAGAAACGTGCAGTATTACGAATACGACGATAGCTGTCCGCAGCACGTTTTAAGATCTCATCAGAAACAGTCATTTCACCCGTATAGTCTGTTGAAGCAACCCATAAACGTAAAATGTCACCACCGAATTTATCCATCACTTCTTGTGGTGTCACGATGTTACCGATAGATTTTGACATCTTACGGCCTTGACCATCCACGGTGAAACCGTGAGTTAATACTTGCTTGTATGGTGCTTTGCTATCTGTTGCCGTAGAAAGCATTAAAGAAGACATAAACCAACCACGGTGTTGGTCAGAACCTTCTAAATACATATCGATATCTTGACCGTTAAATTCCGGACGATTCGCGACAACAGAAGAATAGGTTGATCCTGAGTCGAACCATACGTCAAGGGTATCAGGCACTTTGCGATAGGTTTCTGCATCTGCCCCTAATAATTCTTTTTCGTCTAAATCCCACCATGCCTGAATACCGGCTTTCTCTACACGTTTAGCCACTTCTTCAAGTAATTCTAAAGTACGCGGATGAAGCTCTTCGGTTTCTTTGTGCACGAATAAGGTCATCGGCACGCCCCAAGTACGTTGACGAGAAATACACCAGTCTGGGCGATTTTCAACCATTTTCTCAATACGTGCTTGACCCCAATCTGGAATCCAACGAACTTGTTTGATTTCACCTAAGGCTTGTTGACGTAAACCTTGCGTTTCCATACCGATAAACCATTGTGGAGTCGCACGGAAAATAATCGGGGTTTTGTGACGCCAGCAGTGTGGGTAGCTGTGTTTGATTTTCTCTACTTTTAATAAGTTGCCCACTTCTTGTAATTTTTCAACAACCAATGGATTGGCTTCAAATACACCTTTGCCTGCGAAGAATTCAGTGGTTGAAATAAATTTACCGTCGTTCCCCACTAAACCAGCCATAGGGATATTGTATTGTTTACTCACAATAAAGTCGTCTAAACCGTGGTCTGGTGCAGTATGTACTAAACCTGTACCACCATCAGTGGTAACATGATCGCCTAAAATCACTGGTACCGTAAAATCATAGAACGGATGATGGAAACGGGTTAATTCAAGATCTGAACCTTTTACAGAACCCAGAATTTCAACGCTCTCAATCCCCACCGCTTTTGCCACAGACTCAACTAATTCAGCGGCTAAAATCACACGCTCATCGCCAAGTTGTACTAAGTTGTATTCTAAGTCTGAATTTACCGCAATCGCACGGTTAGATGGCATTGTCCAAGGTGTGGTTGTCCAAATAACAGCAGATAATTTACCTTGTCCTTTACCTTGAGCAGCAAATTTAGTTTCAATTTCATCCGCACTTTCCGCAGGGAAACGCACGTAAATTGACGGAGAAACTTTGTCTTCATATTCCACTTCAGCTTCAGCCAAAGAAGAACCGCAGTCTAAACACCAGTGCACTGGTTTTGAACCTTTATATAAGTGGCCATTCGCAATCACTTTACCAAGGGTACGGATGATGTTTGCTTCGGTATCGAAGTTCATCGTTAAATAAGGATTATCCCAATCGCCCAACACACCTAAACGGATAAAGTCTTTTTTCTGACCTTCTACTTGTTCCGCTGCATATTCACGACATTTTTGACGGAATTCAGCCGCCGTAATTTTCTCATTTGGTTTACCTACTAAACCTTCTACTTTTAATTCAATTGGCAAGCCATGACAGTCCCAACCCAGGATATAAGGCGAATCAAAACCTAATGCCGTTTTGGATTTAATAATAATATCTTTCAGAATTTTGTTTACTGCGTGACCAATATGAATGTTACCGTTCGCATACGGAGGGCCATCGTGCAGAATAAAAGATTTTTTGCCTTTGCTCGCTTCACGAATTTTTTGGTAAAGATTTTTCTCGTACCAATTTTTCAACATATCAGGTTCGCGCTTAGCTAAATCACCGCGCATTGGAAAGCTGGTTTCCGGTAGGTTAAGAGTGTTTTTGTAATCGACTGTCATTTTATTTTCCAATTTTTACATTTTAAAATTAACTGTTAAAAAACGCTTTCGCAGTTTCTACGTCTTTCTCAATTTGCACTTTCAAATCATCAAAAGACGGAAATTTAATCTCGTTTCTAATCTTGTGGCAGAATTCAACTTCTACCATTTGGTCATAAATATTCTGAGAAAAATCAAACAAATGAACTTCTAATAATTGCATTAATCCATTTATAGTTGGGCGTTTTCCCATGTTTGCCACGCCGTTAAAAATCTCGTCCGATTTTAACCGCACTTTCACCGCATAAACTCCTTTTACTGGGTTCACTTGGCGATGTAAGCGAACATTCGCGGTAGGAAAACCAATGGTTCGCCCTAATTTATTGCCGTGTATCACTCGTCCAAAAATACGATAAGGCTTACCGAGTAAATTTTCCGCATGCTGTAAATCATCTTTAGCCAACGCTTCACGGATAGCGGTGCTACTGATACGTAACTCATCTAAACAGAAGGTGCGGCTGTCTTCTACTTCAAAACCAAACTGCTTTCCAGCTTGTTGCAACATCGCAAAATTGCCTAAACGTTTCGCACCAAATTTGAAATCATCACCAATACTGAGAAACTTCACATTTAATTTGCGTACAAGCCAATCTTCAATAAATTGTTCTGCTGGAAGATCAGCAAAAGTGCGGTCAAATTTCGCGACGATCACCACATCCACACCCGCCTGAGCCAAATAATGCAATTTATCTCTTAAACGCATTAAGCGCGCAGGGGCTTTGTCGCCCATAAAATATTCACGCGGTTGTGGTTCGAAAAGCATCACCGCCATGGGTAAATTCAGCGCATTCGCTTTCTGACGAAGATGACGCAAAATCGCCTGATGCCCCAAATGCACCCCATCAAAATTGCCAATGGTTAATGCGCACCCTGACAAATATGGCTGTGAATTATGAAGCCCACGAATTAATTGCATTACATCTTATTCCAAAAAACGAAAAATAATCGGTGCATTATAGCGGTAACTTAATGTTTTGTCAGTAAATGGTGTTTACGAACACCTAATAGCACCAATACGCCTAAATAAACAACTGCAGCCAGTCCAATTAACCAAACCAACCAATAGATACGCATTAAAAATGTCATGGCTGCCCATTCTTCAATTGATGGGCAGTTATACCAAAGCAAGCCGCCCATGGCTAAGGCTGCGCCTAAAACTTTCAGAACAAAGACCGCACTTTTACGTGAAAAATGGTATACATCCTCTTTAGCTAAACCACGATAAAGCAAATAAGCATTTAAGGTTGCTGACATGGCAGAAGCAATCGCTAAACCCACATAACTAAATGGAATCGCTAATACGTTAAAGCCCATATTGCTCACCATGGCGACGATCCCGATTTTCACGGGCGTTTTAGTGTCTTGACGTGCGTAATAGCCATTAGCCAAGATCTTAATCAGCATAAAGCTAAGTAAACCCGCATTGAATGCCCATAAAGAATAAGAGGCGGCATGTACATCACTTAAAGTAAAACTGCCACGCATAAATAATACGAGTAACATTGGTTGGGCTAACACGGCAATACCAATCGCAGCCGGCACGCCGAGTAATAAAATCATTCGTACGCCCCAGTCCATGGTGTTGCGAAAATCAACCGCACTTTGGGAAGAATTATCTTCTCGATTCACATGATGGCGAGCAAGTGTCGGTAAAATCACAGTGGAAATTGCGATACCAAATAAACCAAGAGGAAATTCTAGTAAGCGGTCGGAATAATACAACCAGCTAATTGAGCCCGTCATTAAAAAGCTTGCAATCACTGTATCCAGTAAAAGATTAATTTGACTTACCGATACACCAAATAACGCAGGGATCATTAATTTACGAATTTTAGTTACCCCTTCATCTCGCCAAGCCCATTTGGGTTTCACCAGTAAACCGGCTTGTTTCATAAATGGAATTTGGAATAAGAACTGTAATAAGCCGCCTAGAAAAATACCGATAGCCAACGCAAGATCTGGATTATCCATTTGTGGCGCAAGGAAAAGTGCGGTGGCTATCATCGCTATATTTAATAACACTGGTGAAAAGGACATCACGCCGAATTTTCCAATCGTGTTAAGCACAGCTCCAGAAAGCGCGACAAAAGTGATAAACCATAAATAAGGAAAAGTTATTTTAAGTAAAAGGGAAGCTTGTTCAAATTTATGTGCATCAGGGCCATCATTCATCCAATCGGTGAACCAGCCCATCCCAAATAAAGCGGCAACGACAGGCGAGCCAACCATCGCGAGGAGCGTAACAATACTGACCAATCCCCCAAGGGTACCAGAAACTTTTCCAATAAATTCACGGGTTTTATTAATATCACCAGATTTTTGATATTCTGCGAGAACAGGTACAAAAGCCTGTGAAAAAGCCCCTTCAGCAAATAAACGACGAAGAAAATTTGGGATACGGTTAGCGAATAAAAACACGTCTGCCGCCGCACCTGCCCCAATGAGATGAGCGATAACTACATCGCGCACAAGACCTAACACTCTAGATAATAAAGTCATAGAACTAACAACAATGCTAGATTTTAAAAGTCGTTTACTCAAAATATTCTTCTCTACCCTAAAATTTTTGCCTAATTGTATAGAAATTTTGTTTTTACGCTATATTCCGTGAAAAAAAACTGATAAAATCCGCTGCACATCGTTTGTGTGAGCCCATATTGAAAGAGCTTGTAAAAATAACGATACTTATTTTCGGTTGTGTCTCACCGAAATCAACACAAATTTTCCATTGACAAAAGTATAAAAAATCGGCATATTGACGCCCTTTATTTTGTCTATCAATCAACAGAAATTTTAGGAGTTTGACCTTGGCTAATATTAAGTCAGCAAAAAAACGCGTGGTTCAATCTGAAAAACGCCGCCAACACAACGCAAGCCAACGCTCTATGATGCGTACTTACATCAAAAAAGTATATGCTCAAGTAGCAGCAGGTGAAAAAGCAGCAGCTGAAGCAGCATTCGTTGAAATGCAAAAAGTTGTTGACCGTATGGCTTCTAAAGGCTTAATCCACGCTAACAAAGCAGCAAACCACAAATCTAAATTAGCTGCACAAATCAAAAAATTAGCGTAATTTTTAGCTAGAAAGAATGAAAAATAAAACCGCACTTTAAAGTGCGGTTTTTTATTCCATTGAATTTTAGGCTAAAGCAACAACATCGATCCCCATTTGATAATATCAAAGAAAAATTTATTTTCATTCGTCGCGATACCATCTTGATTTTTTGGTGTGCCATCTTCATTTTTCTGTACTTCCACCATGCCATTTTTATATTGACCTTTCACGACAGCCAAATCATCGCGCGCTTCATTACGTAATTTTAAACACGCCTGTTCAGTTAAAGGTTCAACATTACCCACTTCGGTACGGAATTTTTTAAACTGATAGCTTGCATAATTCATTGATTTTTCATCACCTTGAATAATCTTCACATATTGCTCGCCAATAATTTTTTCCAATGGGTAGAAAAAGACATATTGTGAATGAATATAGCTATCTTCTTTAGAAAAATGCTGTTGCAAAATCCGAGTTAAATTTGGGTAAACGCATTGTTCTGCTTGCTTACTTGCAATCGCCCATTGTTTTGCATATTGATCGGAAAGTTGGTAATCCGCCCCCGCAAATTCACCAGGGATTGCGGATTGTGAGCTACCAAACATTGAGCAGCCAGACAGCAATGCTGCCATACCTAAGGTTGCAATTAATTTCACATTTGATCCTTATAAAAGTGAGAATGCGCAAAATTCTAGCAATATCTTCACAACAGATAAAGCAGCAAATGAATTTAGTTTTCCCGATCCGAAAAACTTCCGCTATAATGACCGCACTTTTTTACGTTAATTAAAAGGAATTCTCATGCAAAATCCAAAAGATGATGTGTTATATGCGCCTGTTGAATGGGTCGATCACAGTGAAGGCTACAGCGATATTCGTTATCATAAATCCACTGATGGTATTGCTAAAATCACGATTAACCGCCCGGAAGTTCGTAATGCATTTCGTCCACAAACAGTAAAAGAAATGATCACTGCATTTTCTGATGCACGCTTCGATGAAAACATTGGTGTCATTGTCTTAACCGGCGAAGGCGAAAAAGCATTCTGTTCTGGTGGTGACCAAAAAGTGCGTGGTGATTACGGCGGTTACAAAGATGACAGCGGCGTACATCACTTAAATGTATTAGATTTCCAACGCGATATTCGTTCTTGTCCAAAACCAGTTGTAGCAATGGTGGCAGGTTATGCAATTGGTGGTGGCCATGTATTACATATGCTTTGTGACTTAACGATTGCTGCTGAAAATGCTATTTTTGGTCAAACAGGGCCAAAAGTTGGTTCATTCGATGGTGGTTGGGGTGCAAGCTATATGGCTCGTTTAGTGGGTCAGAAAAAAGCGCGTGAAATTTGGTTCTTATGCCGTCAATATAATGCACAAGAAGCATTAGACATGGGCTTAGTCAATACTGTTGTGCCTTATGCTGATCTTGAAAAAGAAACTGTGCGCTGGTGTCGTGAAATGTTACGCAATAGCCCAATCGCGATCCGTTGTTTGAAAGCAGCATTAAATGCTGACTGTGATGGCCAAGCGGGTCTTCAAGAATTAGCGGGTAACGCGACAATGTTGTTCTATATGACTGAAGAAGGTCAAGAAGGTCGCAATGCGTTTAACGAAAAACGCGCCCCAGACTTCAGCAAATTCAGACGTAACCCTTAATTTATCGTTATAAAGTGCGGTTAAAAATCTTCGTGAATTTTGACCGCACTTTTGTATTGGGAGCAAGCATGGCTGAAAAATCATTTAATCTTTACCGTTATTCCATCCCCGTTGATAGTCAACTTATTCTGCGTGATCGCTTTTTAAAACGCCGTGAAGGCTTAATCGTAAGAGTGAGTTACAGCCGAGACGGTTGGGGAGAAATAGCCCCGCTACCTGGTTTTAGCAAAGAAACCTTAGACCAAGCTCAAGAACAAGCAATTGAATGGCTAACAACATGGTGCAATGCAAGCTGTGATGCACCTCGCGTACCATTAGATGGCACCTACCCCTCCGTTGCTTTTGGTATCAGTTGCGCAATGGATGAAATGAAAGGTTATTTACAAGCTGAAGGCAATTACCATACAGCACCACTTTGTTATGGCGATCCAGACGAACTATACGCCAAACTTGCGAGCATAGAAGGCGAAAAAGTGGCAAAGATGAAAGTGGGCATATACGAAGCCAATCGCGATGGATTAATTGCCGATATGTTTTTAGAAGCGATTCCCGATTTACAATTACGGCTTGATGCAAACCGCCATTGGTCGTTAGAAAAAGCGTTACAATTTGCCGCTAAAGTCAAACCGCAACATAGAAAACGTATTCAATTTTTAGAAGAACCTTGTAAAACACAAGAACTCAGCCGTGAATTTGCTGCTCAAACCGACATTGCAATAGCATGGGATGAATCCGTGCGAGAGCCTAATTTTTGCATGGAAAAAGAACCGCACTTATCGGCTGTCGTAATCAAACCCACTTTAATTGGTTCAATTCAACGTTGTGCTGAACTCATTAACCAAGCACATTCGTTAGGTCTAAAAACGGTTATTAGTTCAAGTATCGAAAGCAGTTTAGGCCTATCCCAGCTTGCGCGAATTGCACAACAATACACCCCGAATGTAACGCCAGGCTTAGACACGTTAGATTTGATGGAATATCAAGTGCTACGCGCTTGGCCGGGTTCTGATTTACCTATTGTGAATTTAGAATCTGAGTTTATCACTAAAATTATCTGATTCGACCACCCAAAATCGAAAAACCAGTATAATGCGCTATACAAAAAAGGATTAAAAATGTCGCAAACACACAGAATTTTGCTGTTAAATGGCCCGAACTTAAATATGTTAGGGGCTCGCGAACCAAAACATTATGGCAGTATTTCTCTTGCATCCATTGAAGAGAAAATGCAAGCCTTAGCCACTCAACACAATGTAAAAGTGGAATGTTTTCAAGCAAATAGTGAAGAAAAATTAATTAATAAGATCCACGAAAGTTTTCAACAAGTCGATTTTATTTTAATTAATCCTGCTGCTTACACCCATACCAGTGTGGCATTGCGCGATGCACTTTTAGCTGTTTCAATTCCTTTTGTGGAGATTCATTTATCCAACGTGCATAAACGTGAATCATTTCGTCATCATTCTTATTTTAGCGATGTGGCTGAAGGCATTATTTCCGGTTTGGGCGCAAAAGGTTACGAGTTTGCCTTTTTATTTGCTATCGATTACCTTGCTAAAAAATAAGAAAATCGAGCATTTTTGGCGAAATTCACAGAATTTTATCGCAAATTTGCAAAATTTAAGGTAATCTTTGCAACACAAAAATAAGTTTATTCATAACCGCACTTTTCATTTAAAAGTGCGGTTAAAATTTCAATCTTTTTAGGAAGAACGTATGGACATTCGTAAAATCAAAAAATTAATCGAATTAGTAGAAGAATCTGGCATTACTGAATTAGAAGTGCAGGAAGAAGAAGGTACAGTACGTATTAGCCGTGCAGCGCCAGCAATTGCTCCAGCAGCAGTTCAATACGCTGCAGCGCCAGTAGTAGCACCGGCTCCAGCTGCTGTGCCAGCTCAAGCGCCAGAAGCGGCGACACCAGCACCAGCTGCATCTGATGAATTATCAGGCCATCTTGTACGTTCACCAATGGTGGGAACGTTCTATCGCAGTCCAAGCCCTGAAGCAAAAGCATTCGTTGAAGTAGGTCAATCTGTGAAAGTTGGGGATGCGCTTTGTATTGTTGAAGCAATGAAAATGATGAACCGTATTGAAGCGGACAAAACTGGCATAGTAAAAGCAATTCTTATCAACGACGGTGATGCGGTTGAATTTGACGAACCATTAATCGTTATTGAATAATTTCCAATATTTTCGTCGGGCGGACTTTAGTCCGCCTATTTCATATACAAACAATTAGAGCGAATTTATCGTAGGCGATATAAATTAAAATCTGTTCACACCAAATTTTATAGGGAGAACAATATTTCAAGAACCTACATAAAAATTCACGTCTATCTGACTAAACGGACTCTTTTATGTTAGAAAAAGTTGTGATTGCTAACCGCGGTGAAATTGCACTACGCATTTTACGTGCTTGTAAAGAATTAGGTATTAAAACTGTGGCGGTTCACTCTACCGCTGATCGTGATTTAAAACACGTTTTACTCGCTGATGAAACTATTTGTATCGGGCCAGCACCTTCCGCAAAAAGTTATTTAAATATTCCAGCTATCATTGCTGCCGCCGAAGTAACAGGCGCAGATGCAATTCATCCAGGATACGGTTTCTTATCTGAAAATGCTGATTTTGCTGAACAAGTTGAACGTTCAGGTTTCACTTTCATCGGTCCAACAGCAGATGTCATCCGTTTAATGGGCGATAAAGTTTCAGCTATTAAAGCAATGAAAAAAGCAGGTGTGCCTTGTGTACCGGGTTCGGATGGCCCTGTAGGTAGTGATATTGCTAAAAATAAAGAAATCGCTAAACGTATTGGCTATCCAATCATCATCAAAGCATCAGGCGGTGGTGGAGGCCGAGGAATGCGTGTTGTTCGTGGCGAAGACGCATTAGAAGAATCTATCGCAATGACCAAAGCAGAAGCAAAAGCTGCATTCAACAATGATATGGTCTATATGGAAAAATACTTAGAAAATCCACGTCACGTGGAAATTCAAGTGTTAGCAGACACTCATGGCAATGCAGTTTATTTGGCTGAACGTGACTGCTCAATGCAGCGTCGTCACCAAAAAGTTGTGGAAGAAGCGCCAGCTCCAGGTATCACTGAAGAAGTTCGCTGCGATATCGGCTCTCGCTGTGCAAAAGCTTGTGTAGAAATCGGCTATCGTGGAGCTGGTACGTTTGAATTCTTATATGAAAATGGCGAATTCTATTTCATTGAAATGAATACACGTATCCAAGTAGAACACCCAGTAACTGAAATGATTACAGGTGTAGATTTAGTGAAAGAGCAATTACGCATCGCAGCAGGCTTACCTATTTCCTTTAAACAAGAAGACATCAAAGTTAAAGGCCATGCAATAGAATGCCGCATTAACGCAGAAGATCCAAAAACATTCTTACCATCTCCAGGCAAAGTAAATCACTTACATTCGCCTGGCGGCTTAGGCGTTCGTTGGGATTCTCATGTTTATGGCGGCTATACAGTGCCTCCACATTACGACTCTATGATCGCAAAACTTATCACTTATGGTGATACACGTGAAGTTGCAATCCGTCGTATGCAAAATGCATTATCTGAAACCATTATTGACGGTATCAAAACCAACATCCCACTTCATGAATTAATTCTTGAAGATGAAAATTTCCAAAAAGGTGGAACAAACATCCACTATTTGGAGAAAAAATTAGGGATGCATGAATAATTAAATTTTAAATGGCTAACAGATGTTAGCCATTTTCGCATGTTCCTAAACTTTATTTAATGGTAATAAACACTAGAATCAGCAAAACATTTTGAATTATTCAAAAAAGTTGTAAGATTAGCAAACACAAGGGGCGTATGAAATATACGCCCCTTATACCATTCAAAAATATACTTTCACTTATAAAAAATTTAAGGAAGAAACATGACATTAAAACAACGTTATCAACAAGCTGCCAAGGAGGCTAATTGGGCATTAGGCCTATCTATTTTATATGTGATAGGTTGGTGCTTATGTGCTTATTTGCCTAAAGAAACTCAAGGGCCGATTGGTTTCCCTCTCTGGTTCGAGCTCTCTTGTATTTATTTGCCTATTCTGTTTATTGTAATTGACCATTGGATTATCAAAATTATTTATCAAGATATCTCTCTTGAAATCAAGGATGAGGAGAATCAAAAATGAATTTAGGTATTATTCTCCCTTTAATTATTTATCTTGCATTTATATTTGGGGCTGCGATTTTCGCTTATGTAAAACGAACCAAAGGCGATTTCCTAACGGAATATTATGTAGGTAATCGCTCGATGACGGGTTTTGTGCTCGCAATGACAACTGCGTCAACTTATGCCAGTGCAAGTTCTTTTGTCGGAGGGCCTGGTGCAGCTTATAAATACGGATTAGGCTGGGTATTACTGGCGATGATTCAAGTACCTGCTGTGTGGCTTGCATTAGGTGCATTAGGTAAAAAATTCGCGCTATTATCAAGAGAAACCAATGCGTTAACGATTAACGATCTTTTCCTTTATCGTTATAAAAACAAATATTTAGTCTGGCTATCAAGCCTTGCTCTTCTTCTTGCATTTTTTGCGGCTATGACCGTGCAATTTATTGGTGGTGCGCGTTTATTAGAAACAACCATCGGCATTTCTTATACTCAAGCATTGCTCTTATTTGCTTTAACGGTAGGTATCTATACATTTATCGGGGGATTCCGTGCTGTCGTACTCACGGATACCATTCAAGGTACCGTCATGATTTTAGGTACCATTATTCTCCTTGTAGGAACCATTTATGCACTCGGTGGTGTAGAAAGTGCGGTTACTAAATTAACAGAAATCGATCCTGCGTTAGTCACGCCTTACGGGCCAAATGGAATGTTAGATTTTCAATTTATGGCTTCCTTCTGGGTGCTCGTCTGTTTCGGGGTCGTAGGTCTTCCACATACTGCTGTTCGATGTATGGCATTTAAAGACAGCAAAGCCTTACATAGAGGGATGCTAATTGGAACAATTGTTCTTTCCATCATTATGTTCGGTATGCACTTAGCCGGTGCGCTTGGTCGTGCTGTTATTCCAAATTTAACAGTATCAGATCAAGTAATTCCAACTTTAATGCTAAAAGTATTACCACCTATTATTGCAGGTATTTTCTTAGCCGCACCAATGTCAGCAATTATGTCCACAATTGATGCGCAACTTATTCAATCTTCTTCTATTTTTGTAAAAGATTTATACCTTTCTACAAAACCAGAAGCCGCAAAAAATGAGAAAAAAGTAAGTTATTTCTCATCTATTATCACGCTGATTTTGACCGCACTTTTAATCTTTGCCGCCCTCAACCCACCAGATATGATTATTTGGTTAAACCTATTTGCCTTTGGTGGACTCGAAGCCGCATTTTTATGGGTGATTGTGCTGGGTATTTACTGGGATAAAGCAAATGCTTATGGTGCGTTAAGCTCAATGATTATCGGGTTAGGGAGTTATATCTTACTCACTCAACTTGGCGTAAAATTATTTAACTTCCATCAAATCGTACCGTCATTAGTATTTGGATTAATTGCATTTTTAGTGGGTAATAAATTGGGCGAACGTCGTATTGAAAAAACTCAATTAAAAGTTACCGCACTTTAAGCATTAATCAATATGCTGTCACCCTCTTCTAAATTAGAGGAAGGTGATATTTAATTTTCTCACTTTCAGTAAGTTCTACGCTAAAACATAAAATTGGAACAATTCACAGGGATACATCAATGCTCTATCAAATTCTTGCGCTACTTATTTGGAGCAGTTCATTAATCGTCGGTAAACTCACTTATTCGATGATGGATCCTGTGCTTGTTGTGCAAGTGCGGTTAATTATTGCAATGATTATTGTCATGCCACTCTTTTTACGTCGTTGGAAAAAAATTGATAAACCAATGCGTAAACAGCTTTGGTGGTTGGCATTCTTTAACTATACCGCCGTATTTTTATTGCAATTCATCGGACTAAAATATACATCCGCATCCAGTGCAATCACCATGATTGGGTTAGAACCGCTGCTCGTTGTATTTGTTGGACATTTCTTCTTTAAAGACAAAGCAAAATGGTTTCACTGGCTATTCGGCGCAATGGCATTTATTGGCGTGGCAATTTTAATCAATGGTGGAAAAAATAATGAAGGCATTGATAACATCAGTTTATTTGGCTGTTTATTAGTGCTAAGTGCTGGGATCATTTTCGCAGCCGTGTTACGTTGGACACAGCGAGTTGTGGCCAAAGTCTCAACGCAAGCTTATACCTCCGTCAGCATTGTACTTGGGACCATCACAACGTTGCCATTTACGCTATTACTCACAGAAAACTGGCAAATATCATTAAATTCCACAAGTATTGCAGGTTTATTATATCTTGCCATTGGCTGTAGTTGGCTTGCCTATTGGTTATGGAATAAAGGCCTTAATAGTGTGGATGCCAATATCTCCGGTATTTTAGTTGCACTTGAGCCGTTATTCGGCATCTTATTTGCTGTATCATTACTTGGCGAAACGCTGTCATTTTCAGCCGCACTTGGTATAACAATCATCATGCTTGCCGCACTTGGCTCGACTTTACTGCCGAAACTTTTGAAAAAATCGGTATAATACGCCCCATTTTATGAAATAAAGGAAAAACAAATGGCTTGGATTCAAATTCGCCTAAATAGCACTAATGAAAAAGCAGAACAAATGAGCGATTTTTTAGAAGAAATCGGCTCCGTTTCTGTGACTTTTATGGATAGTCAAGATACCCCGATTTTTGAGCCTTTGCCTGGTGAAACTCGTTTATGGGGCAACACCGATGTTATTGCGTTATTTGATGCAGAAACAGATATGGCAGAAATCGTCCGCTTATTAAAAGAAGCAAAACACTTAGATAGTAATACGGCATACAAAATTGAACAAATAGAAGATAAAGACTGGGAGCGCGAATGGATGGATAACTTCCACCCAATGCAATTTGGTCAGCGTTTATGGATTTGTCCAAGTTGGCGTGATGTGCCTGATGAAAGCGCCGTCAATGTGATGCTTGACCCAGGCTTAGCGTTTGGTACAGGTACTCATCCTACAACCGCGCTATGTTTAGAATGGCTAGATGGCCTAGATTTAAAAGATAAAACCGTCATTGATTTTGGTTGTGGTTCAGGTATTTTAGCCATTGCTGCATTAAAACTTGGTGCGAAAAGTGCAGTGGGAATTGATATCGATCCACAAGCGATTCTAGCTAGTCGTAATAATGCCGAGCAGAATGGCGTAGCTGATCGCCTACAACTGTTCTTATCTGATGAAAAACCCGCTGATTTAAAAGCAGATGTCGTGGTGGCAAATATTCTTGCTGGCCCTCTCAAAGAACTTTACCCAATCATTAGCCAACTTGTTAAACCGAATGGCGATCTTGGTTTATCGGGCATTTTAGAAACTCAAGCTCAATCGGTATGCGATGCCTATGCGCAAACATTTGCGTTAGAGCCAGTCGCGGTGAGAGAAGAATGGTGCCGAATTACGGGTAAGCTAAAAACGCTTTAATTTCTTTTTGTCAACCAAAAAAAGTGTATTTTTTAAACAAATTTCACTTTGCAAAGTAAGGCAAAATGCGTATTATAGCCAGCCTTGTCGGTCGTCGACCAGTTCGACACTAATTAGATTTAGGCTTGCTAGGAAGGTAACGTAAAATGCGAATCGGTTCATACCAATTAAAAAATCGTGTTTTACTTGCACCAATGGCAGGCATTACCGACCAGCCTTTCCGTCGTCTTTGTGCATATTATGGTGCTGGGCTCACATTTTCAGAAATGATGTCCACAAATCCGCAAGTTTGGCATACCGAAAAATCCAAATTGCGTTTGGCACATAGCGAAGATTTAGGTCTCAATGCCGTGCAAATTGCAGGTAGTGATCCACTCGAGATGGCGCAAGCCGCTGCTATCAACGTGGAATATGGCGCTCAAATCATTGACATTAATATGGGGTGTCCTGCCAAAAAAGTAAATCGCAAACTCGCAGGCTCTGCGTTGTTGCAATTTCCTGATCTCGTAGAAAAAATTCTGCGTGAAGTGGTGGCTGCCGTGAATGTGCCGGTGACCTTAAAAATTCGTACAGGCTGGGATAAATCTAATCGAAACTGCGTTCAAATCGGCAAAATTGCAGAACAATGTGGCATACAAGCATTAACGGTGCATGGTCGTACACGCGCTTGTCTTTTTGAAGGCGAAGCGGAATATGACAACATCAAAGCCGTTAAACAAGCAATTGCCATACCGGTTATAGCCAATGGTGATATTGATTCTGCTCGGAAAGCAAAATTCGTTCTCGATTATACCGGAGCGGATGCCATTATGATCGGTCGTGCTGCACTAGGTAACCCTTGGCTATTTCAAGCTGTGGAAAACCTAATTGAGCATGATTCGATAAACCAAATGCCAAGTTTAAGCGAAAAGTGCGGTCAAATTTTGCGCCATATTCAAGAATTACATCAATTCTATGGCGAACAAAAAGGCTATCGCATTGCGCGTAAACATATGGCTTGGTATTTACAGGGAATTCAACCTGATTCCGTTTTTAAACAGACTTTTAATGCAATTAGTGATCCAAAAGAGCAACTCATTGTATTAGAAGATTTTTTCAATTTAATTTTGGATAAAGAAAAATGTTAGAACAACAACGTAGTCCTGCTGATGCTTTAACAGTATCAGTATTAAATGCGCAATCACAAGTGACCAACAAACCATTACGCGATTCAGTAAAACAGGCATTGCGTAATTATTTAGCGCAATTAGATGGTCAAGATGTGAATGATCTTTATGAATTAGTATTAGCGGAAGTTGAACATCCGATGTTAGATATGATTATGCAATATACTCGTGGTAATCAAACCCGTGCGGCAAATATGCTTGGTATCAACCGTGGTACATTACGTAAAAAACTAAAAAAATACGGTATGGGCTAAGTTATACTTTTTTATATAGCAAAGGGTGAACATTTTAATGTTCGTCCTTTTCATTCAATCACGATAAAGCACAAGCTATAACCTGTGCTTTAAATTTATCTTAAAATCAACCGCACTTTATTCTACGGTAACTGACTTCGCTAAGTTACGAGGTTGATCTACGTCAGTACCTTTAATTAAAGCTACATGATAAGAAAGCAACTGCATTGGAATAGTATAAAAAATCGGTGCAACAATATCATTGACTTTTGGCATCGTGATGATTTTCATTCCTTCACTTGGTGTAAAGCCCGCTTCTTTATCGGCAAATACGTATAATTGGCCACCACGAGCACGAACCTCTTCAATGTTCGATTTTACTTTCTCTAATAATTCATTATTTGGCGCCACAACAATTACTGGCATATCGGCATCAATCAACGCTAATGGACCATGTTTCAATTCTCCAGCTGCATACGCTTCAGCGTGAATATAAGAAATCTCTTTCAATTTCAAAGAGGCCTCTACGGCAATTGGATAAAATGCACCACGACCTAAGAAAAGTGCATGATGTTTTTCAGCAAAATCCTCAGCCAATGCTTCAATTTCGGTATCGAATGCTAACGCTTTTTCAATTTCAGCAGGCAAAGATTGCATTGCTTTGATAATCTCATGCTCTTTTTCTGCAGAAATATGACCTTTAACTTTACCAAGTGCCGTTACCAACATTAATAACGCAGCGAGCTGGGTCGTAAATGCTTTTGTTGATGCAACCCCAACTTCAACACCGGCACGCGTCATAAATGCAAGATCTGATTCGCGTACTAGCGAAGATCCAGCAACATTACAAATTGTTAATGCCGCCATATAGCCCTTTTCTTTCGCTAAACGAAGTGCAGCTAAAGTATCGGCTGTTTCGCCAGATTGAGAAAGGGTAATCAATAAGCTATTTGGGCGTGTAACAAATTTGCGATAACGAAACTCTGATGCAATTTCAACATCACAACTCACGCCAGCCAAAGATTCAAACCAATAACGCGCCACCATACCTGCATTATAAGATGTACCACAAGCAACAATTTGAATATGCTCAACTTTTTCTAAAAAACCTTTTGCACCATTACCAATTGAATCGACAATAACATTTTCATGATTGATACGTCCTTCCATTGTATTGATAAGTGCGGTTGGCTGTTCGTAAATTTCTTTCTGCATAAAATGACGGAATTTACCTTTCTCTGCCGCGTCATTTTCAAGATTAGATTCGTGAATTTCACGCTCAACTTTATTTCCGTAAGTATCATAAATATCAACTGTACGACGTGTAATTTCTGCAATATCCCCTTCTTCTAAAAAGATAAAACGGCGGGTAACACTTAAAAGTGCAAGTTGATCTGAAGCTAAGAAATTTTCACCAATACCTAAGCCAATCACTAGCGGACTACCAGAACGAGCCGCAACTAAATGCTCAGGATGACGACTATCCATTACCACCATACCGTATGCACCAGTGAGTTGTTTTACTGCTTTTTTCACAGCGTCTAAAAGTGAATCCGTGCTACGCATTTCCCACTCAACGAGGTGAGCAATCACTTCAGTATCGGTTTGCGATAAAAATACATAACCACGAGATTTTAATAATTCTCGAAGCTCTTCATGATTTTCAATAATACCGTTATGTACTACGGCAAAAGTGCCTGACGCATGGGGGTGAGCATTGGTTTCTGATGGTTCACCATGTGTTGCCCAACGCGTATGCGCAATGCCTGTACCACCAATCAATGGTTTCTCCGATACAGCCTCACCTAATGCTTTAACTTTACCTAAGCAGCGCACGCGTTGTAATTCATGATCTTCATTTACCACTGCAACGCCTGCAGAATCATAACCACGATATTCCAAACGATGTAAACCATTAATTAAGATTTCCGCTACATCACGTTGCGCTACCGCGCCGACAATACCACACATAAGCTTTCCTTATTGTTAATTAAATAAAAAATACGTCTACTTTTTTAACCGCACTTTATACGCAAATTACTTCTACGCCATGAGCTAAAATGGCTTGTTTATCTTGTTCTGACAATCCTGTATCAGTAATAAGCACATCAATTTGTTGCCAAGTTAATTCTAAATTTGGCATTTTTCGACCAATTTTCTGAGATTCCACCATCACAACAACTTCACGAGAAACTTCCGCCATCACCTGGCTTAATCCTACAAGTTCATTAAAAGTCGTAGAACCTCGCGCTAAATCAATGCCATCGGCTCCAATAAAAAGTTGGTCAAAATCGTAAGAACGTAGCACCTGCTCTGCTACTTTCCCTTGAAACGATTCTGAACGAGTATCCCAAGTTCCACCAGTCATCAGCAACGTTGGTTCATTTTCTAATGCTCTCAATTCTGTTGCCACCGAAAGTGAGTTCGTCATTACAACTAAGCCTTGTTTTAAATTAAGTTGCTTAATCAGAGCTGCCGTAGTACTTCCGCTATCTACGATAATACGGTTATGATCACGAATACGTTCGGCGGCGGCTTTCGCTATAACAAACTTTCGTTTCGTAAGTTCATCATTTTCGTTTTCATCAATAATTTCTTTCGGCATTAAAATTGCGCCACCGTATTTACGCAATAAAAAATCATTTGTTTCTAGCTCACTTAAGTCTTTACGAATAGTCACTTCAGATATATCAAAAAGCTGCACGAGCTGTTCTACACTCACCTCGCCCTGTTCTTGCAAAAGTTGCATAATTGTATGGCGACGTTGTTTAGTATTACGAGGCTGGCTACTTTTTTTCATAAAGCTATCCTTAAATGCAATAAATTTCGATTCGAAAGTTTATGTAAACAATATTGTTTTGTAAAGTAAATTTTAGGTAACAAAAAACCCTGCTTATTGGCAGGGTTTAAAATCATTCAAATATTAATTATTTGATTGCATCTTTTAATGCTTTACCAGATACAAATGCTGGTACTTTAGATGCTGCGATTTGGATTTCAGCACCAGTTTGAGGATTACGACCAGTACGCGCAGCACGTTCATTTACTTTAAATGTACCGAAACCGATTAATTGTACAGGTTCACCTTTTTTGAGGCTTGCAGTAATCGCGTCTAAAGTCGCTTCTAACGCAGCCTTAGCTTGTTTCTTGTTTAATTCTGCAGCACTTGCAATTGCATCAATTAAATCTGTTTTGTTCATAAATTTGTACCTTCTGTTAAATAAAAATTCGATTCTTTAAAATACGCCAGCGGACCAGCCGCAAAAGCTCTGCAAAGGATAATCTAACTTTCTCTTAATTAAAAGAAAGATTTATAAAATTTGTGACGAATCTCACGTTATTGATGAAATTCTATACCAATATTAGATATCCCCTCGGCTCGGATCTCATTTTTTAAATCTAAAATTAATTCAATATCACGTTTTTCACATTCTTTAAGTAAACGATAAATCTGCCATTGCACATCGAGTTCAGCTTGAATATCTTCACTTTCTTTAAGTTCACTTTCCGACCAATCTCGCCCCGTTTCAGTTTCCAATAAACTCGTTACCGTTCCTAAAGAAATTAAGCTAATTTCCACCGCTCTTTCTAATGTTTCACCCGCGGTAATAGCATGTAAAATTTCAGCTAAAGCCTGACAAGCATCTAACGCTGGCACAACACCAAAACTCTCGTAATCATTCACATCAGGAATAATTGTTTCCAATTTCTCCAACTGATTTTCAAAGTTGATCTTGGCATCTTTAACCGTTAAATATTCCCACACCAAATTGAGAATATTTTGATACGTTTTGGTTTCAGCGCTAAGCTCGTTCATTTGACAGAACAATTTAAAATTTGGTGCCATGCGTTCACATAAAGCAGCCATAAAAGTAAGATGTTGCCAACTTTCTAAGTTTTCTAAACGTTTATGAATCGGGTTTCGCATCTTATTTCCTTAATTCGTAAGAGTTGAAATATTTATGAATCGCATTTATGTTCCGCTTTACAGAGTTCAAGCGTCACATGAATTAATTTGCGAGCGATAGTACCTGTTGGCGGTAATTCTGGCAAGGGTTGATCATAAGAAAACCACTGCGCATCATGAATTTCACTTTCCTGCAAAGTAATTTCACCGCTATCATAATCAGCAAGAAAACCGACCATTTGAGAATTCGGAAATGCCCAAGGCTGGCTACCAAAATAACGAATATTTTTTATCAAAATCCCTGTTTCCTCAAAAACCTCTCTACGTACAGCTTGTTCAAATGTTTCACCAACTTCTACAAAACCTGCAAGAGTGGTATACATTCCTCCGTTCGGGTGATAATGACGCTTGTGATTAGCAAGCAATATTTCTTTGCCACGTCGAATTGCAACAATAATGGATGGGCAAATTACAGGATAAGTTCGATACCCGCAGTGAGTACATTGCACAGCGAGCTCTTCTTGAATTTGCTGTGTTTTACGACCGCACTTTCCACAAAATTTATGAGTTTTTAGGAAATGATTAATTTCCACACCTCGGCTTAATACATGGAATTCATCCTCTGGCAAGAAAAGTAATCCACGCAAACTTACATATTCCCGCTTATCACTTTCTTGCTCAACCACAAGCCATAACGGATGATTTTTCCATTCACCGATTTGCATTGCCTGCAACCCTTCTATTCCAAGGGTTTTAGCCGTACCACAAGGCAACTCATTATTCAGCAAATAAAGGTTCGAACCTTGAGTAAGCAACCAATAACCAAAATCATCTGGATGAAGTGTTTTCATTTTTTACTCCATAAAAATAACCGCACGTTCAAAGTGCGGTTATTATAAATCTTCTTTTTACCACTCACTAATAATAAGAGTGCTCTCCACGCTGATGTTCGGTTACATCTTTTGCACCTTTTAATTCATTCGGGAATAGGCTAATAAGTTGTTTTTCTACGCCATCTTTTAACGTAACATCCACCATTGAGCAACCATTACAGCCACCACCGAATTGTAAAATTGCGTAACCATCTTCAGTAATTTCAATTAAGGTTATGCGTCCACCATGACTTGCAAGCTGTGGATTAATTTGAGTTTGAATCACATATTCTACACGTTCAATTAATGGCGCATCATCAGTCACCTTACGCATTTTGGCATTTGGCGCTTTTAAGGTAAGTTGTGCACCAAGTTCTTCGGTAACATAATCAATTTCTGCTTCTTCTAAGAAAGGCAGGCTGACCTCATCAATAAATGCAGAAAAAGTGTCGTATTTCATTTCAAAATCACTTTCTTCCACGGCATTCGGTGGGCAATACGACACGCCACATTCCGCATTAGGTGTGCCAGGATTAACTACAAAAATACGAATATTCGTTCCTTCTTCTTGCGTGTCTAAAAGCTTACGAAAATGCGCTTGTGCGGCATCAGAAATAGCGATTTGCTGGGTTGCTTGTTCCATAATTATGTCCTAAATACTTGAGAGAAAGTATCGGGAATAATACGCCCATCGCGCTTTTTTTTCCAGTGCTTTATATTAAGCACGCGCCAGTCCCCACACTTGGATCTCCTCCACACCTAATTTTCGCAACAATTTTGATATTTCATTGAGTGTAGAACCAGTAGTAATTACATCATCCACCAACGCAACACGACGATAAGGAAATTCATTTTTCGAAACAGCAAGAGAAAAGGCATTTTTTAAATTCTGACGACGATCTTTTGCGCTCAAACCACGTTGAGTATGGGTGTGTTTCACGCGCTTTACGATATTATTCAAATTAGGAATATCTAGCCAACGACTTAATTGCCGAGATAATAAATCTGCCTGATTATAACCCCGTCGCCATTGACGAAAATGATATAAAGGCACTGGAATGATTGCTTCTGGCAATTTAAGTTGATGCGTTCGTTTAGCATCACGCACCGCAAGATATAAAAGCCGAGCTAAAGTGCGGTCAATCCAAAATTGATTTTGAAATTTAAAACGGTGAATCAATACAGAAAGTGGTTCAATATAATGCCCAATAATGACTATCTTATCCCAACTAGGTTCTTGTTTAAGGCAATTACCACAATGCTGTGCATAATATTGCAATTCCGCACCACAATGGCCGCAATAAGGAAAAGATTTAATTTGTTTTTGGCAACGTGAACATAGCCCATTTTTTGCGATATGAAGATTGCCACGACAGTGGATACAGCGAAAATTAAAAAAATTCATTATCTAAAAAAGTTATTTTTTACCCGCACTTTTTTGCTTCAAAACCTCTAACGTTTCTCCTGCTTTTAAAATATGCGGCGTCACGAAAATCACTAGTTCACGTTTTTGATGTCGTTCACTTTCTTTACTAAACAATCGTTTAATCCCTGGTATATCGCCAAGTACTGGCACTTTATCTTCGCTTTTCGTGATCGTATCGTGGAACACTCCGCCAAGCACAATGGTTTCCCCATCTTTGGCAAAAACTTGAGTATTAATTTCTTGCTTATCAATAGAGACCACCTCGTTTTGTCCATAAGCGACACGAGAACCTGGTGAGTTTTGACTCACTAATAAATCAAGCAAAATATTGTTACCTTTAGAAATATGTGGCGTCACTTCCAAACCAAGCACTGCCTCACGAAATTCCACAGATTGCGTATCATTACGAGTATTACTCACAACATAAGGAATTTCTGTCCCCTGTTTAATGCTTGCACTTTTCTTATTCGTGGTTAGTAAGCGAGGACTTGCGATAATTTCTACATTATTTTCACGCTCCAAAGCGCTCAATTCTAAATCAAGCAATCGCCCATTAATTTTCGCAACTTGTAATGCTATCGAGCCAGCTGGTGTCGTCGTTGTCGCAAAATTTACATTAAGATTATCCGTAATATTTTCAAAACCATTGCCTGCGAGGCTACCCGCTACACGCCCCGCATTTTCCGTTGGATTAAAAATCCCCCAGCGAATGCCAAGTTCTTTCAAACTCTCATCCGTAATTGTCACAATACGCGCTTCAATAGCGATCTGCTCAATAGGTTTATCCATTTCAGAAATTAGTTTTTTGATATTTTGCACAGAACGAGGTTCATCCTGAATAACCAGTAAATTACTGCGGTCATCAAAGGTAATGCTCCCAGCAGGAGAAAGTAAAGAGCCACTTCCTGTCGTTAAGGACTTCATTAATTCAGAAGCTTTAGCAAAATGGAGTTTAACCGTATGACTCACTAAGTGCGGTTCATTTGTAGTAAGATTTCCTGCAACCTGACCTTTGCCTGATTGCCCTCCATTCAGATAGTAAATGCCCTCATCTTTATTCAAAGTAAGCTTCTTACTTTTAGCGATTATTTGTAGCAAACGTGGTATATCAATATTATCTAATTTCAAAGAAATATTGCCTTCTAGAGTCTCATCCATCACTAAATTGACATCATGTTGAAAAGCTAATTGCTCCAGTGTTTGCGCTAAAGGCGCTTGCGATAAACGAATAAAAAAACGTTCGTTATCAGTTTTTGGATTAGCAAAAACGATTAATGGCAACCAAAAACACATTAAAAAACAACCGCACTTTAAAAGATATTTCTTCATAATCTTCCTTTAAAAACTTAATTCTTTCTGTTCAGTGCTATCACATTGCACACCAGACTTGCGCATAAATTGAACTTTATTTTGATTGATTTTTGTTACAACATATCCTTCTTGAGCTACATCAACGCCCTCTAAAACGCTGTAAATTTGCAAATCCTGATCTAGCAATAACGCAAACGTTTTATCTTTAGAAATCACTACCCCCACCAATTTTAAAGCGTTCAAAGGAATTTCAGCCGCTTGGCGATTTTCATCCACTCCGCATAGATTATTAGGTACATCAGAGGAAATTATTTCTGTCTGCTCCATTACTGTTTGTGCATTATCAAACTGAGAATGGGTACGCTGTGTTTTATCGAAAGGATCTTGTCCCCAACTGCAATTCATAAAAAATAATGCAACTAGGAAAAAACAATACTTCATTTTGCCTCCTTATCTAGCTGAAAAATGATCTCGATTTGCAATGGGCTGTCTTCTGGTTTGATAAACTGCAATCGACTCACTGAAAGCTGTGACGTATTAGCTAAAAGTGAGGTTAAAAATGTCTTCGTTTTTTCAAAATGCCCTAGAAGCTGTAAATGCAAAATAGGCTGTTGCCCCATTTCCCAACGTAAATTCTGAGATAAACCGTTACGCGCAGCTAAACGTTGAATTTGTTTATTCAACGGCATAATTTGTGCAGCCAGTTCTGGAGAAAGTTTTCGACTTTCCGACTGCTGCTGTAAAGAGTTTAAAATTTTCTGTTGATGCAACAATTCTGATCTTTTCCCTGCTAATTCACTTTCGATTTCATGGAAACGCGAGCTCCCCTCGATATAATCTAAAACGGGGCGAGAAATCACCGCACTTAATAACAATAAAAAAGTTAAACCGTGCACATAAAAAGGCTGACTTAGCCATTTTCCAAAAGGTGTAAAAGGATCGTTAAAAAAGGCTTTCACTTTTCCTCCCCTTGTTCCACATTAAAGCGAAAAAACAATGTATCTTGTTCAGGCTGAACCTGACTTAATTTCACATAGGGAAAATGTTTCTTTAAAAATTGATGTACCGACTCAAATTCCGTTTGATCTTGTGCTCGACCTTCCAAGCTTAAGTTATGGGCATCTTGTTTAAATCGGTTTAATTCGCCTTTCTGAAGAGGCAATTCACTTAATTGCTGCAAACTATTTTGAACTTGCCTATTCGTGAGAGAGTGCAAAATTTCACCAACTTTCACCGCACTACGTAACTGTTCAATTTGCGTGGTGGTTTTGTAAAGTTGCTGATTAAGTTGATCAAAAGACTTTTGCTGTGTCTGCAAATTTTGTTTCTGTTGTTCAATTAAATTGTTAAAAGCCAACATTAAATTAATAGCAAGCAAGATAAATAAAGCGAAATAAAAAACTAAACGACGTAAACGCTTTTGATGTTGATAAGTACGCCAAGGCAATAAATTCATCGACATTTAGCTACTCACTTTTTGTTGATGTAAATCTTTTTGCCATAGTGCGTTGCCGAGTGCAATAAAGGGCAAATCCGTTTCTACTCTCTGCCAATTTTCTGGTAATGACATATGACTTGAAGGAGTTTGATAAACCAAAATTCGTTCAATTTGCCCTTCAAAACGTTCGGTAAATTGCTCATAAAGTGCGGTCAAATTTTCGTGAGATTGTAAAATTTGCGATTGCTGAGATCTTTCACAAATCGCCAAACAATAGTCATCTTCTTGAAATAAAAACAAAGCATTTTCTGACCGCACTTGTGTATTCAACAAATACTGAAATGCACGCAAGATGCTATGAGGAACAACATCTAACACACTAATTTTAAATGGCTGAAAATCTTGCAAATAAGTTTGAGCACTCGCCTCTCGAATTGCCGTAATCTCTAAACGAAAACCTTGCTTTAACGGAGTAGGAATATAATCAAACCACAATTCCTCTAAAGAAATAGGCAACTCTTTCTCAATCACAAATTTACATTGTTGATGACATTCTTGCGCATTTAATATTTGCGGTAACATTAATACTTTCGACCAAGTCAAGTGAGCAGAAATACTTGCCACAAACCGCAAAGAAAAGGTTTTCCCTTGAGATTGTGTTTTTAAATGTCGCAAAAAACGATTTTTTAAATCACTGTCATTGATAAAGGCTTGATAACATTGTGGCTGTTCAAATTCATCAAACCACACAAAATCAAAATCACCTTGCTTACGGTGAATACCAATTTGTAAAGTGCGGTGATTTTTCCAGGAGAATTGCATATTCTTTCCTATTTTTTAAAGGCTGAATCTTTTATACTTAGCAGCTAAATCATAGGTCTCTTGACAAGAATATTCATTAACGAAGCGAGAATTTTACGATGCGGATCGCAAAATTAATATTTAGTACCCTATTAACTTTATGTATTTTAGGTTTAGTCGCAGGCGGAATGCTGTATTTCCACCTAAAATCAGAATTGCCCTCAGTAGAAGCATTAAAAACCGTTGAATTACAACAGCCAATGCAGATTTATACGGCCGATGGTAAATTAATTGGTGAAGTGGGTGAGCAACGACGTATTCCAGTGAAATTAGCTGAAGTACCACAACGCTTAATTGATGCATTTTTAGCGACAGAAGACAGTCGTTTTTACGATCATCACGGATTAGACCCTATCGGCATTGCCCGTGCGTTATTTGTCACAGTGAGTAATGGCGGTGCATCACAAGGCGCAAGTACAATTACCCAACAATTAGCACGTAACTTTTTCTTAACTCCAGAAAAAACTATTATTCGTAAAGCTCGTGAAGCCGTGCTTGCGGTAGAAATTGAAAATACCCTCACTAAACAAGAAATCTTAGAGCTTTATTTAAATAAAATCTTTTTAGGCTATCGTTCTTATGGTGTTGCGGCTGCTGCACAAACCTATTTCGGTAAATCATTAAATGAATTAACGTTATCGGAAATGGCCATTATCGCAGGCTTACCAAAAGCACCTTCAACCATGAACCCACTTTATTCTTTAAAACGTTCAGAAGAACGCCGTAATGTGGTGCTAAGCCGAATGTTATATGAAAAATACATCAGCAAAGAAGAATATGATGCAGCATTAAAAGAGCCAATCGTCGCCAGTTATCATGGTGCAAAATTTGAATTTCGTGCTGATTATGTCACTGAAATGGTACGCCAAGAAATGGTTCGCCGTTTTGGTGAAGAAAATGCCTACACCAGTGGTTATAAAGTATTTACCACTGTACTTTCAAAAGACCAAGCTGAAGCACAAAAATCTGTGCGTAATAACTTGATTGACTATGATATGCGTCACGGTTATCGCGGTGGTGCACCTTTATGGCAAAAAAGTGAAGCAGCTTGGGATAATGATCGCATTGTCGGTTTTCTACGCAAACTGCCAGATTCTGAGCCATTTATTCCCGCCGCCGTGGTTGGAATAACAAAAGGTGGCGCGGATCTATTATTAGCATCTGGTGAAAAAATGACGCTCTCCACTAATGCAATGCGTTGGACTGGCAGAAGCAATCCTGTAAAAGTAGGTGAGCAAATTTGGATTCGTCAACGCACTAATGGTGAATGGCAATTAGGACAAATTCCTGCAGCCAACTCAGCATTAGTATCGCTTAACTCAGATAATGGTGCGATTGAAGCTATTATTGGTGGCTTTAGCTATGAACAAAGTAAGTTCAACCGTGCGACACAATCCTTAGTTCAAGTGGGTTCTTCTATCAAACCATTTATTTACGCTGCAGCATTAGAAAAAGGCTTAACGCTTTCTAGCGTATTACAAGACAGCCCAATTTCTATTCAAAAACCAGGACAAAAATTGTGGCAACCCAAAAACTCACCTGATCGTTATGATGGTCCAATGCGTTTACGCGTAGGATTAGGTCAATCCAAAAATATGATTGCTATTCGTGCTATCCAAACAGCAGGTATTGATTTCACAGCAGAATTTTTACAGCGTTTTGGCTTTAAACGTGATCAATATTTTGCAAGTGAAGCTTTAGCTCTTGGCGCTGCCTCTTTCACACCATTAGAAATGGCTAGAGCTTATGCGGTGTTTGATAATGGCGGTTTCCTCATTGAACCTTATATCATTGAAAGAATTCAAGATAACGCGGGTAAAGACTTATTTGTTGCAAACCCTAAAATTGCTTGTATTGAGTGTAATGATATCCCTGTTGTTTATGGTGAAACGAAAGACAAAATCAACGGCTTTGCGAATATTCCTTTAGGCGAAAATGCCTTAAAACCATCAGATGACAGTACAAACGGTGAAGAAGTTGATCAACAACCTGAAACTGTACCTGAACTGCCAGAATTACAGTCAAACGTCACCGCACTTAAGGAAGATGCAATTGATTTAATGGCAGCAGCAAAAAATGCCTCGTCAAAAATAGAATATGCACCACGTGTCATTAGTGGCGAGTTAGCATTTTTAATCCGCAGCGCCTTAAATACTGCGATTTATGGCGAACAAGGTTTAGACTGGAAAGGAACTAGCTGGCGTATCGCACAAACGATTAAACGTGGCGATATAGGTGGAAAAACAGGTACCACCAACAGTTCAAAAGTGGCTTGGTATGCGGGATTTGGTGCAAACTTAGTAACCACAACTTATGTCGGGTTTGATGATAACAAACGTGTACTTGGGCGCGGAGAAGCAGGGGCGAAAACAGCAATGCCTGCTTGGGTCGCTTACATGAAAACGGCATTGAGCGACAAACCAGAACGTAAATTACCATTACCACCCCAAATTATGGAAAAAAGTATTGATACTATGACTGGATTGCTTTCGCCATCTGGTGGACGAAAAGAATACTTTATTGTAGGTACTGAACCGACACGTACCTATCTTTCGGAAATGCAAGAGCGTGGTTATTATGTTCCTACAGAGTTACAGCAACGCTTAAATAATGAAGGTAATACGCCAACGCCTGCTGCACAACCAGAAGAACTCTTCTAAAAATGACCGCACTTTAAGTGCATAATCAGGCGAGTCAATTGGCTCGCCTTCGTTATTAAACAAAGGATATATTATGCTGAGTTATCGTCACTCATTCCATGCGGGCAATTATGCAGATGTCTTGAAACATATCGTCTTAATGCTCATTTTGGAAAATCTTAAACTCAAAGAAAAAGGCTTTTTTTATTTGGATACGCACTCTGGTGTAGGTCGTTATCGTTTATCCTCAAACGAATCAGAAAAAACGGGGGAATATAAAGAAGGCATTGGACGTCTGTGGGATCAAACCGACTTACCCGAAGATGTTGCTCGTTATGTAAAAATGATCAAAAAACTCAATTATGGTGGCAAAGAACTACGTTATTACGCTGGCTCACCGTTAATTGCTGCGGAATTGTTGCGCTCACAAGATCGCGCTCTATTGACCGAACTTCATCCTAGCGATTATCAGATCCTTCGCAATAATTTTAGTGACTACAAAAATGTCACCATAAAATGTGACAATGGCTTTCAACAAGTCAAAGCAACGCTACCTCCAAAAGAACGCCGTGGCTTGATGCTAATTGATCCGCCTTATGAATTAAAAGAAGATTATGATCTTGTTGTCAAAGCCATTGAAGAAGGCTATAAGCGTTTTGCCACTGGTACCTATGCGATTTGGTATCCCGTTGTATTACGCCAACAAACTAAACGTATTTTTAAGGGCTTAGAAGCAACGGGGATTAGAAAAATTCTAAAAATTGAACTCGCTGTTCGACCTGATAGCGATCAACGAGGTATGACGGCAAGCGGTATGGTGGTAATTAATCCACCTTGGACATTAGAAACCCAAATGAAAGAAATTTTGCCTTATCTCACAAAAACATTAGTTCCAGAAGGTACTGGTAGCTGGACTGTCGAATGGATTACACCTGAATAACCGTCTCTTCCCATTCTAAACCCCACTAAATTTCACCGCACTTGACTTCAAAAGTGCGGTGAAATTTTCTGAGATTTTAAATACCCCAAATCATTAACCCCACTGTTCCCAAAAGCCCATTTTTTCGCTAGAATGCACGCAATTTTTGACTTAATAAAGGATAACATTATGTTTGGAAAAGGCGGTTTAGGCGGCTTAATGAAACAAGCCCAACAAATGCAAGAAAAAATGCAAAAAATGCAGGAAGAAATCACGCAACTAGAAGTAACGGGTGAAGCTGGTGCAGGTTTGGTGAAAATCACAATTAATGGTGCACATAACTGCCGTCGCATTGACATTGATCCGTCTTTAATGGAAGACGATAAAGAAATGTTAGAAGATTTAATCGCGGCCGCTTTTAACGATGCGGTGCGTCGTGCAGAAGAATTACAAAAAGAAAAAATGGCATCGGTTACCGCTGGAATGCCATTACCTCCAGGAATGAAGTTTCCGTTTTAATTGTTAGGCGCGTGAAGATAAGATTCACGCGTCATCTCTCATTTGCCTCTCATTAAATCACTATGCAAAGCAGCCCACTTTTAGAACACCTTATTGAAAACTTACGTTGTCTTCCAGGCGTAGGGCCTAAATCTGCGCAACGTATGGCTTATCATCTTTTACAGCGTAATCGTAGCGGTGGAATGAATTTAGCTCAAGCACTTACAGAAGCCATGTCTAAAATTGGCCATTGTTCACAATGTCGAGACTTTACGGAAGAAGACACTTGCAACATTTGCAATAATCCACGCCGTCAAAATTCAGGCTTGCTTTGTGTCGTTGAAATGCCAGCAGATATTCAAGCTATTGAGCAAACGGGGCAATTTTCAGGACGTTATTTTGTCTTAATGGGACACTTATCACCACTTGATGGTATTGGGCCTCGTGAAATTGGCTTAGATTTACTGCAAAAACGCTTAGTAGAAGAATCTTTCCACGAGGTGATTCTTGCAACAAACCCAACAGTGGAAGGTGATGCAACAGCAAACTACATCGCTGAAATGTGCCGCCAACATAATATCAAAGTGAGCCGTATCGCTCATGGCATTCCTGTCGGTGGTGAACTAGAAACTGTGGACGGCACAACGCTTACTCACTCTTTTCTTGGTCGTCGTCAAATCGACTAATCTTCTCATACCATTATGCGTTTATTTATCGCCGAAAAACCAAGCTTAGCTCGCGCTATTGCTGACGTGCTTCCAAAGCCCCATCAACGCGGTGATGGTTTTATTAAATGTGGCGATAATGATGTGGTAACTTGGTGTGTAGGGCATCTGCTTGAGCAAGCAGAACCCGATGCCTATGATCCTAAATTCAAACAATGGCGTTTAGAACATCTCCCTATCATTCCTGTAAAATGGCAACTTTTACCGCGAAAAGAAGTAAAAAAACAACTTTCTGTGGTAGAAAAACTGATCCATCAAGCCGATACACTTGTTAACGCAGGAGACCCTGATAGAGAAGGACAATTACTTGTAGATGAAGTGTTCAGTTATGCTAATTTATCTACCGAAAAACACGATAAAATTTTACGCTGCTTGATTAGCGACCTGAATCCAAGTGCGGTAGAAAAAGCGGTAAAAAAATTACAACCCAACCGTAATTTTATTCCTCTTGCCACCTCAGCTCTCGCACGAGCCCGCGCCGATTGGCTTTATGGCATCAATATGACGAGAGCCTATACCATTCGTGGCAGACAAACTGGCTATGATGGCGTGCTTTCTGTTGGGCGAGTACAAACCCCAGTGCTAGGTTTAATTGTGCGCCGAGATTTGGAAATTGAACATTTCCAACCGAAAGATTTCTTTGAAGTACTAGCTTGGATTAATCCAGAGAATAAAGAAGAAAAAACTCAGGAGAAATCAACCGCACTTTTCAGTGCCTTATGGCAACCTAGCAAAGCTTGTGAAGATTATCAAGATGATGATGGCAGAGTGCTTTCTAAAGGCTTAGCAGAAAACGTTGTAAAACGTATTACAAATCAACCTGCGGAAGTAACCGAATATAAAGACGTTCGTGAAAAAGAAACGGCCCCCTTGCCTTATTCTCTTTCTGCGTTACAAATTGATGCAGCAAAGCGATTCGGCATGTCCGCTCAAGCCGTATTAGATACGTGCCAACGCCTATATGAAACTCATCGTTTGATTACTTATCCGCGTTCTGATTGTCGCTATTTGCCCGAAGAACATTTTTCAGAACGCCATAACGTATTAAATGCAATTTCAATCCATTGTGAAGCTTATCAAGTCTTACCAAATGTCATTTCAACTGAACAGAGAAATCGCTGTTGGAATGATAAAAAAGTAGAGGCTCACCATGCAATTATTCCGACTGCCAAAAATCGCCCAGTAAATCTAACACAAGAAGAACGTGATATTTACAGCCTTATCGCTCGCCAATATTTAATGCAATTTTGTCCTGACGCAGAATATCGTAAAAGCAAAATCACATTAAATATCGCCGGCGGTACTTTTATAGCTCAAGCGCGAAATTTACAAACGGCTGGGTGGAAAGAATTGTTAGGCAAAGAAGACGACACAGAAAATCAAGAACCCTTATTACCAATAGTAAAGAAAGGACAAATTTTGCATTGTGAACGCGGAGAAGTCATAAGTAAAAAAACTCAGCCCCCCAAGCCTTTTACAGATGCAACTTTGCTTTCAGCAATGACGGGGATTGCACGATTTGTACAGGATAAAGAACTTAAAAAAATTCTGCGAGAAACGGATGGGTTGGGCACAGAGGCTACTCGAGCTGGCATCATTGAATTACTTTTTAAACGCGGTTTTTTAACGAAAAAAGGGCGAAATATTCATAGCACAGAAACTGGAAGAATTTTAATTCAGGCATTACCAGATATTGCCACCCAACCAGATATGACGGCTCATTGGGAATCGCAACTCACAAATATTAGTCAAAAACAAGCAACTTATCAACAATTTATGCATAACTTGAATCAAATGTTGCCTGATTTAGTCCGTTTTGTAGATCTTAATGCATTAAGACAATTAAGCCGCATTAAAATGATTAAATCCGATAGAACAAAACCTAAAAGTGCGGTAAAAAAATCGAGTAAATCAAACGGTCAAACTGATTAAAGTTAAACCAATTAATATTTTTTTTATGCAAAGCACTTGCGAGAAAATTGAATTTTCTATAACATTCACAACCAGTTTTCTTGCAAAATTGCAAACTTAGAGAGAAAAAATGTATCAAGTTCTTTTATTTATTTATGTTGTTGTCGCGATTGCCTTGATCGGGTTTATTCTCGTTCAACAAGGTAAAGGAGCAAGCGCTGGCGCATCTTTTGGTGGTGGCGCATCAGGTACAATGTTTGGCTCTGCTGGTGCAGGTAACTTTTTAACACGTACTAGCGCGATTTTAGCAACCGCATTTTTTGTTATTGCTCTTGTTTTAGGTAACATGAATTCACATAAAGGCAATATTCAAAAAGGTGCTTTTGACGATTTATCACAAGCTGCAGAGCAAGTTCAGCAACAACGAGCGGCTCCAGCTAAAGAAAATAAAAATAGCGACATCCCACAATAAAATAGGATTAGCATAAAAATTAAGGCTCTGGTGGTGGAATTGGTAGACACGCTATCTTGAGGGGGTAGTGACCACAGGTCGTGCGAGTTCAAGTCTCGCTCAGAGCACCATTTGACTAAACAAAGCCCCGCGAAACTAATCGCGGGGTTTTGTTTTATCCAGGTTCCACAAGGGTTTATAGCACTTTCACCCATCATATCTAATCGTCTCTAATTGTCTTTAATCGCAAATTTTAGTAACCAAAATAGTAACCAAAACTTATAATGGTTACTAAAACCTTATCAGTGAAATTACAAGATGGCCAGAATAGTAAAACCTTTATCTCCGACTGAAATCAAAAATGCTAAACCAAAAGAGAAAGAATATACCCTATCTGATGGTGAGGGCTTATTGCTGCTAATCTTACCTAGTGGTTCTAAAAGCTGGCGATTTAACTACGCTAGACCAGTAACCGGGAAAAGAACCAAAATGGCCTTAGGCAGTTATCCAGAATTATCGTTAGCAGATGCCCGTGCTAAACGTGAAGAATATCGTGCGTTACTTGCGAAAGGTATCGATCCACAAGAAGAAAAAATCCGCATCCAACAAGAATATGAAAACCGTTTAAAAGATACCTTCCATTCTGTTGCAGAAAGTTACTTTAATGGTATCTACAAAGAAAAAGCTAAAAATCCAGAAACACGAGAAAAGAATTGGGAACGATTGAAAAATCATATCTTCCCTTATATTGGCGATAAGCATGTATCAGAAATAAAAGTTAAAGAGCTAGTTAGCATTTATGAAAAAATAGCAGATAGAAGTAACACGCTCAAAAAAATCCACCAGCTTGTCGGTGCAATTATGGATCATGCGATAACAAAAGGTATCATCGAAAGCCATAACTGCAGATTGGCTGTGAAAAACTTCTATATAAAATCCTCTACGCCACATCCCACTATTAAACTTGATGAACTCTCAAAATTATTCCAAGACTTAGAAAATGCTCGTATAGGGAAGAAAACCTATTTATTAATTTGTTGGTCATTCTTAACAGCATTACGACCAAAAGAGGCGGTAAATGCGGAATGGTCAGAAATTGATTTTGATAACAAGTTGTGGAATATCCCCAAAGAAAAAATGAAAGGACAAGCAGATAAAAAACGACCGCATACTGTGCCTTTATCTTCACAAGCAATTCAGCTTTTAGAAGTGATGAAACTGTTTTCAGAAAATAGCTCTTTTGTTTTTGCTGGCCGCTCATCAAAAAATCAACCAATGAATAAAGCAACCGTAAATGTAGCTCTAAAACGTATCGGCTATAAAGATAAATTAACTGCTCACGGCATCCGTGCGTTTATTAAAACATTCTTAGCCTCTAATAAAGTTGAACGCAATGTATCTGAAACTATTCTCTCTCATTTATTAGAAGGCGGAGACGACTTAGAAAATACTTACAATCGATATAATTATTTAGAAGAAAGAAAACCCATAATGCAACTTATCGGTGATTATTGTGAATCTTGCGGAATGAACTTAAATTTATAATTAGTATATTAAAAAAGTTTTTTATAGGTTTTAGTCTTCACCTCTTCACCTTTGGTGTTTTTCATTTGTAAATCAATACTTTAAGTGGTGAACACTACCCATTTGACTCTTCACCAAGTCTTCACCAAAAGGTGAACACTCAATAAAAAAGCGGGTTTTAACCCGCTATTTTTAACTAAACATTTCATTTCGAAAACTATCAAAATCCTTAAAATGGATATTTGTCCTACGTCCAGTTTTGGTATGTCTCTTCATGAAATCATGTTTATTGCCATTCTGTTTTAAGGCTTGCTCAACCCCTATTACAAAGTTGTTCAGCCCTAATTCACCGATATTCATCGCCTTTGTATAGGCTAAATATGCTGGGTAAAGGTGGGTTCTTATTTTGTCTAATCCCATGTTTGTAACACCAATAAAAAGCCCATCTGTTTGTTCTGTCGTATAGAAATAACCGAAGAAGTCTGTAAGTGGATCAGATAGTTTTTTAACTTCTAACGCCTCCTGGCTTTCCATTTGTGCTTTTAAAGCCTTTTTCGCATCATTTGGATCAGGGAATGAATCAAACACCTTGCGAATAATTCCGCCCACTTCTAGAGTGATTTTATCCATAAAATGCGGATCGCGTTCATCTTCTGGCACTATCTTTTTGAAGTCAAAAATAACACGTCTTCGATCAACCCCACCAGAACGCTCTGTAAATGAACAAGGTCTATTATTTATCAGCATAACTAGGGCGGTGATTTTTACATCAAATGGATCTCGATAATTATATCTCACCCTTACAGTATCCCCGCCAGTGATAGATTTTAAACCGCTGCCGTCTCCAGCATATTTTGATTGTTCAGGGCATAAAATCAGCGTTTTATTTTCAAGTCCAGATAGTCCGCGTTCATCATCAAACTTTTCTAAATTACTTGATGCAGTGTTTTTTACACCAGCCAATAAAGTGGCGATACTGGCAAACACAGATTTACCACTTCCCCCTTTTCCTGTAATTTCAAAGAACATTTGCCAGTTATAACGATTGGTTAAGATCGCATATAAAACGGCTAGAATGTTTCTTGCTTTCTCTTTGTTTCCATCAGATACAAAGCTCAACCATTTGTCAAAGTGCGGTGTATCTGTAACATGCTTATCATACTTATGAGGAATACAAGAGATTAGCCAGTTTTGCCGATTATGAGATTCAAATTCCATTGTATTGCGATTTAACACGCCATTCTCAAAGGCTATCAAATCGTTAGACATTTCTCCCATTCTTGGCAATTGGGCTTTTAATGTCTTGATTAACCGCTCTATTGTAGAATCGCTATAGTTAAATTCATTTTCATCAAGAAATTTAACTGCCTTCTCTTCCAAGTCATCATTTTCTTGTTTATTCCACGTTTTACCATCATAAGCATAGATTTCTCTGCAACCACGCTGTAGTGCCATATCTAAATTTAACCACTTTTGAAAGGCTCGTGATTTTTTGTTCGTTCCGTCTTTTTCTTTTAATTTCTCTGGCGGTGCTAATTGCTCTGCGAGATCTGCAGTATCTTTATCATTGCGTAAGCGTTGAATATAACCACTTAAATCTTCTTTAGTCTGCGCTGCAGCATCAAGAAGTTTGACATCTATCGCATCAGAGTTTTTAGCTAAGTTTTGGCAAATAGCCGTTATTTCAGCTTGTGCCAGTTCACCATATTGAACAAGTTTTACTGATTGTTGATCTTCTTTGACTATGCGGATAGAAGAAATATTCTCTAACTGGCTTTCAGCAAGAATAACTGGTTTTATATTTCTATCTAATCCGTGAATAAAAGAACATAACAAGAGCCATTCTTCACCCTTTCCATTATCCCACGCTTGCCAGGCTTTACGCCCAGCAAGAATGAAAATATCAGAGTAAGGTTCATGTGGTTGATCCGCAAGGTGCGGTGCATTGATTAATTTAGCCATTGTTTGCCTCCTTGCTCCGCATCAATCCCTAATCCAATTCCCGCGCATTGCTTAAATAAAAATGCGTCCTTGAACTGAATCACTCTAATTTGTGCAGTAGGGTAGAGTATTTTGAAAGGTGCAATCGCCTCCTCAGCCTCCGCACGTTCTTTTCTCCCCTCTGCGTGAATAATGGGCGCCCGCGCATTGCCTAAGACAAATTCTAGCGTGTAATGGTTTAAATTAATGGCTCTGACGTTCGTTAGTTTCCCTTGTCGAGCATAAGCGCGGTGAAGGCTTAAAATATCCCCTTTGGTTTCTCGCATTGCGACAACAGTCAGCATAAATAAATCATCAACAACGTGATAGCCAGCAGTTAAAATAAAAGCGGTTTTACTCATTATTTCCCCCTTGCAATTTATCACCCTCAATGCGTTCAATATTGAGTTGGTTTATTTGTGCGATAACTTCACCGAACTTATGGATTAAGTAGTCATTAGCTTGATTAAAGTTTCTGATTGTTTCTTGGTTATTTGAGCTAAGTTTTGCGCCTTGTGTCTTAACCATTTCATTAAATAACTTTCCGCCTGTTTTTAATCTCACCACTAAATCAGTAAGTTCATCTCTAAACTTGATTTTGTGATGAAAGTCATCGGGATAGACTTCTAAACATTTACGGTTGCTATCTAAAATCAGCTTGAATTGGCGCGTAAGCTGGCTACATTTAAAGGCTAATGGATTCGCGTATAGTTTCCCTTGATATTTGTTTTTGGTCTCGCTACCTGCGTTTCCTTGCAGATTTTTAACCAGTCCAGAATTGGGCAGGTTGGCGCTTTTAACCGCACTTTTAACGAGCTCATTTTTGAGCTTGTTGGTGTTAGCAGAATGCAGATTTGCATTGCGGTTATCTTTCCACTGTTGAAGTTGTTGCATTGGGTTACTTGGTTTCATGTTGTGCCACCTTTCTAATTGTTGCTGCTTTCTTGATTTGTTCGATTGATGCCGCCAGTCCTTTGTAGTGTCCAGAGTGTAGATAATCTTCTGCAAAGGCTAAGAATTGTTTAATGCGTTTGTAAGATTTCTCTAACTGCTCGGGTGTCGGTGTATATGGTGCTTTGAATGCTTTGATTTTTTTAGCTTTCATTTTCTTCCCCTTTCAAAATCGAGATCACTTCTAACACTCGACCGCAAATATCGGCTTGTCCTATTTCGTGCTTACATCTGATTTTTGCCTGTAACGCCTCTCTAAGCGTGCCATATTTGCCCGCTATGAATTGGTCGCCATCGTCATAAACAAAGATTAATTGATAGGGTAGGTTTACTTGCTCAGTCATTGCTTGCCTCCTGTACGCCTTCAATAAAAGCTATGCGTTCTTCCATATCAACCTTGATATAGCTCAATAGGTTCTTAATAACTTTGATAGTGTAGGCAATATCAAAAGAATCCATTTCATCGAACACATTAGGGTTGATATATAACGCCAATAACATGCTTTCTAATTGACTTAATCCATCCATCTGGAGTTTTAACAAATTAATCTGGCATTGTTCTACTTGGATAATGCGGTTAGCCATGTGCCACCTCCATTTCAGTAGATACAGAAAGGGTAGGAAGTACCGCTAAAGTGCGGTTGTTTTGAGGGTAGATTTTCATTGTATGGTCTCTAGTAAGTGAATAGAACTTACCGACCGTAGTAGGGTGCGGTAAGGGTTCAACTGCTACCATACAATAGCCCACGTTATTCGTGCGGATAAACTCCGCCTTATTTCCGTGTGTCGCCCTTACCGCTAATTCTGAATGATAGGTATAACCCGCTGGTTCATACCCATTGAAAGGAATTTTTGGTAAAAAAATAGCGCATTGATTACGGTTGCGCGTGCCGTGTATGGTTTCAGTGCTTTCAATACTACCTACATCTTCACATTTCGGCAAGCTGTGATTATTTACAGAGAGAGGAAAACGCGCGGCTAAAGTGCGGTTGTTTTGAGGATTGATTCTCGCCACCACCGCAATAAAACGATAATCAGCAGATAGGCTCAAGCGTGCCTGTTCTTCGGTGGTAGAATTAAGAGATATGACGCATAAGTTAAAATGCGATTGTGTGCGATTGACGCAAAGAAATTTGTAGATCATTTCTGCGGTGTCCATTAACTGATTTTTAGGAACTACCGCTAACTTGTCACGGTTTGGCGGTAGTGCGTAACAGGGTGACAAAACTGCCGTTAATGGAAAGCAGCCAACCACAAAGGGTTGCCCATTACACACTACCATTGAGAGAGATTTGTAGATTTGATGAATAAAAACAAAATCCGCAAATTCTTTAGGTGTGCGAATGTTACGAACAAAAAAAGCACGGTTCAAAGGCGTGCTGTCGTTCGCCATTAACTTAATATTCAGCTTGTCACGGCTGGCAATCACTTTTTCTGATTGCAGGGAAATCATAGCGACTTTCTGCCCCGCTGGCAAGCTGTGATTATTTCCATTAGTTGAAGAAGTGCGGTTGTTTTTGAGTGGGTTTTGATTAATTCTGCCAACGAATAACAAGGTGTCGCCATCGGTAAAACGTGAACGTGCTTGTTGTTCATTATCGGCAAGAAGTCTGATTTTGATTTGAGGTGCGCGAATAAGCGCAAAAATGAATTGATACATTTTGCGTAACTCCAATTGTAAACACTTGAGAGTTACCGCGGAAAGTTCTGAGGCTTTGGCGGTAACGTGTAACGGTCTCAGAAACTGCGACAATTGGAACACAGCAAAGGGCGAACCTTTACCGCTACACGCTACCATTGAGAGAAAGATTGGATTTTGAATAGATAAAACAAAATCCGCAAATTCTTTAGGTGTGCGAATGTTACGCATAAAAAAACACGCTTTAGGCGTGCTCTGCGCCAATTGTAAATAAGTCGAGTTCTGAGGCTCGGCAATCGTTTTTTGCGACTGCAGGGAAATAATGCCAAATTTCACCGCACTTTGTAAAGGGTTTTTTATAAAGATTTCTGATAAAATAGTTTTGTAACCACCCATATGGTTACCTCCTTAAATTAGAATCGTTTCTAAATTGTTACGCCATAGTTTCTTCTTCCTTGCTATGGCGTTTTTCTTTTCTATTAACCAATGATTAAGTACGTGCAGCCTTCTGTTCTTCAATCCATTGATTCACTTCTTCTAAATCCCAGCGGACAAAGTTTTGTGAAAGGCGGATCGGTTGAGGAAATTTTTTAGCTTTTACAAGCAAGTTGAGTTTGGTACGACCAAAGCCAACAATATGGCAAGTGGTTTCACCAGAGATTAGTTTTTGGTTTGGATTTAAATTTAGATTCATAAGAAAATACCTATCGTTTGTTTAACACTGTGGAATAGCGTCCTATTCCGTTGAGTTGTTCGAACGATAGGTATTAGAAAGGATTTAAAGATTTGGAATAATTGCTAAAAACGGTTTATATACACTAGTTCGTCACTTTTTTTTGATTTTCTTTTTCGTCTCTCACCATTTTTAGCCTTTGGATCAATTTCCTCAAGCCAATTTCTCAAGATAGTGCTGTCTGCAGCATTAATTCTTCTAATTTCTTTTACACGGTTTAGTATCTCTTTTCTTGTTATATCAGGGTCTTTATCCCATACTTCTGCGGCAAATGTTTGTATAAATTCTTTCTCGCTCTTCGGTTTTTTGTCTGTTTTACCTTGAAGATGCATTTTGAATTTATGAGCGACATTAATGCGGCTTTGTAACTGCTTTATTACATTAAATCCGTTGCCCAGGAGATAATTTAAAAGTGCGGTGTTTTGGTTATTTTTATTGATTGTTGATTGAATGATTACATTTATTTTATCTGCATCGATATTTTGCTCTTTTAAAATATGAACAAATTCTATAATGCATTGGCTTTCAATTGATTTTACAGATGATTTAATTTGAGGAATTAAGAATTCCAAATCTTGTTCTTGTAAATCTCTTTTTTTTCCTTTCTTCAAATCATCATAAATCACGCTATTCAATAGTTCTCTTTCCTCTTGGAGATGCATTAAATATTCTTGGTTTATTTTATTAATGATTGCCATATCATTTACTTTTTGGGATAAGTTCTTCTTTCGAATTTATTTTATATTGCTTGGTTGCGATAGGCTACGATTGTTTTTTTGTTATTTGGTTTGAGATATAATAAGAACGTTCAGAAATGAACAAAGTGGTAGATGATGGCCACTTGACCTGTAAGTCAGATGTTGTTGCAAAAAAGCCCGCTTAATCGGGCTTTATTTTTTTAATTTAGTTTTTTCATTTCACTAATGAATACTTTTTTTGCAGTATTAATAGCCCTTGATTTCCCTTTACCCCATGCTCTTTCCATAAAATGTGCACCGCTCATTTTTTTCGTTCCACGATCTAACATAAACCAATAAAAAGGGTCGGTGCGGTCTTTGGTGTTATCTCGAACGCTTGCCATTCTGCGGCCTTTAGTTCGGCGTATGCGCACAATAGTTACCCCACCGCTTTTATCTTTAAATAATCTTGTTCTGTGGCGCACATTGTTTTTTACCGTGCCTTTTTTTCTAAAATCAGTACTCTTGGATAGAGTTGGAACAATAGGCTTAATTTCATCTTTTAATACTTGTGCTGCTGCGTTTAATGCTTTTTTGATCGCCTTTGGTTGTTCTGTCATTAACTGATTTTCAATCTTTATTCTAAATTGTTCAATTGCGTTACTAAAGTCGCCCATTTTATTCCTCCTATAAATCAATACCATTAAATTGTTCTAATGCGTGTTTGTGTTCATCTGAAAGTTCGAAAATTAAATCGCCATATTCAAGTTGATAAGTGCCGAATGACATCAGAAAGGCTACGGCTGGGTCTATTTTGTTTGCGGCTTTCTTCTTGTTTGGTTTAATGTTGGCGTTGGCATCGGTTTCCATCACCACATTGGATAGCGCCCAGGTAAGCACTGGATCGCCATGATGTTCTATCATCTGTCTATTTATTAATACTTCTGCACTTTTCGCCACTGGGCTAAATCGTTGATAGGTTTGCGGGAAGGGTTCAACCTCAAGCCCAGCCGCTTGTAATTGTGTGCGTAAATGGGTTGCATTCCATACGTCAAAGCCAATCATCTTAATATTGAAACGTTGTGCATCTTTCAAAATATCATCTCTGATTTTGTCATAGTCGATACAGTCGCCCTCTGTTGCAATCAGCCAGCCACTACGCACCCAGTTTCGATACATTGCACGGTTTTTATTTGCCACGTTATTAAGTTGAAATTCGGGGATATAATGCCGAGTAACCAACCGCACTTTCTTCCCTTGTGGAAAGGTATAGCAAAGACTGGTTAAGTCATTGGTGCTAGATAAATCCAGCCCTAAGTAACAATCTTGGTGAAGTAAATCGCTTTCAGTGTACTGCCGTTCGCATTGCGCCCAGTTTCCTTCGCCGAGCCACGGGGTTGTGCCTTGACACCATACATTAAATCGCTTGGTAAGCATTTCCACCCATTCGGAAGGAATTCCCCTCGCTTTCTTGATAGTGTTCTCAAAATCAAGGTAAGGAATGGATTTACCAATATTGGGATTGGCTTTTATCCAATTTTCTTGACTGTCGATTTCGCTTTCTTCGTCCAATTCAAAAATCAATACGAACAAGCTATCGTTCTGCTCATTCCCTTCAAGGATTTGTGCACAATAATCATAGTGCTGTTTGCAAGCGGAAATCACATTACTGCCAGCCGTTGTAATGGCAAAGAGCAAACCTTCTGGGCGTGCGCCTTGTCCTAGCTCTAATGCGCTATAGACGCTGTTGTCCGTGTGTAGGTGGTATTCATCAACAATCGCTAAACTAGGGTTTGTGCCTTCAATGGTTGAAGATTTAGCGGCCAATGGGCGCATGATACTGTTGTTCTTCGGGTTGATGAGTTTGTGCTGTTGAATGTTAAGGCGTTTTTTCAGTAAAGGCGAAAGTAAGCACATTTGACGCGCATCATCAAAAACGATTCGGGCTTGGTCTCGGCTCACGGCTGCCGTATATATATCCTGTTGGCCGCCTTCCATCACCAAAAACCAATTGGCTAAAACGGCTGCTACCGTTGATTTTGCATTTTTTCTTGCCACTTGAACGTAAGTAGAGCGATATTTTCTTAATCCTGTATCTTTTCGTTTAAAGCCGAGAATGTTAGCAAAGAGAAAAACTTGCCAATCTGAAAGAATAATCGGCTCACCGCGCAAGTGTCCTTTAACGTGTGGGCATAGTTTCGAGAAAGCGATAAATTTTTCTACCGCACTTTGATCAAAGAAATAATCGGGGTTGTTTAAATCGTTAAAATAACGCGCTACGGCTTGTTTTATCTTCTTACAAGCCACTATTTCACCTGATTGAATTTTCTCTGCGTATTCGTGCCAGATTGCCATATTTAGCCTACATTGTGAGGATTTCATCAATCATATCGGTTGAATCAACTTCAACAGGATTTTTTCTACGGCTAACTGGATCAAAGCCTAACAGTGAGGACATTTTCACCATCACTTTTTCTGCATCGTCTTTCGCGGATAATGCGGGGTTTCTTGATTGCGTGCCTTGGCTATTGACGATTGAAAAGCCGTTTTTGTGAATATCTTCAACGGCTGCACGGAAAAGAGAATAGTTCACGCAATATAACTCAAGGTGAATTAAATCTGCATCTTGAATATCGCCACGTTCAAGAAGTTGAGGGATGCGCTCTTTCCATACTGATTTAGCAATCGGATCTAAAAAACTTGGCGGGGTGTGTAAATTCTTCTTTTTGGCTGTCATTGTGTTTCCTTATTTTCAAAAAAATTACCTTGCATAAAAATTAAATGGGGCGGGCGGTTCTTTAGGCTTGCCACTTTCTTTTAAAAACTCCCCCTACCCGTAAAAGTTTGATATAAATCAAATTTAACCAACGCAATTTTGCGTCGGCTGGTAGGCGAATTTTTTCGCTTACCATATGCAACAGTTGAGGTTATAACGACCTCTCCTCAATTTTGAGGGCAGCTTTATTTCTTAGTACCATAGCTCAGTTGTTACCATATGGCCACAACTCAACTATGGTCATATGACCATAACTCAACTGTGGATATATCACCATCATTCAGGTGTTGCGATATCGAAACACCTCAACTGTGTACATATGCTCATAATTCAGTTGTACACTTATGTACTCAACTCAACTGTGTACATATGGACATGCTTTAATTGTTTCGATATCAAAACGGTTTACTTCTTCGCACCAAATCCGCGTTGGTCTATCACTCGTGTTTTATAGCTATGGCAATCACGGCATAAAGATTGATGGTTAGATTCAACCCAAAATAGCGGATCTGCTTGTCCATTCTCTACAGGCTTGATATGGTCTATCACTGTAGCGGGCGTGTAGATACCTTTCTCTAAGCACATCACGCAAAGAGGATGATGCTTTAAGTATTGTGCTCGGTATTTGCTCCACTTATGATCGTAACCTCGTGCGCTGCTGTTTGGGCGGTTGTCCTTTGGCTTATGCTCTTCACATCTACCCGACTTCACTTTATTTCTACATCCTGGATAACTACAACGTCTTAACGGTTGATAAGGCATATCGGTTACTAAATCCTTAGTAAGCGCAAGGCTCTCTATAGACTTCCCATAATGCGGAAATCGTCATGGGTGCTTGTTTAAGATTGGCTAAGTCTGTTATAGCCTCACGGTTTGTGTAGAGGTAGGCGATATACATTAAGCAGCCGACTTTAATTGATGGCGTAAACGGAACTGTATTTTCTGTTTCCTCATCACCAAAGGTTTTGCCAATATGCTTTTGGCATACTTCCAATGTAGCGACCTTATAGGTTTCGAGTAAGTCATCATCTAAAGCATGATCAAGATTTAAATGCGCTTTGATGTCATCTAGGGTTAAATTAATATTCGCCATAAGCCTCGCCCTCTTTACACATTAACTGCAATTCTCGGTGTGATTCCATACTGTCTATCACTGAATAAATATCAAATAGTCGTTTACCGTATTTAATCCGCATTTTGTTTGTAATGCCCTCAATGTAGCGAATGCGAATGCGGAATGATGCTTTCACCCATTTGAAACGGGCCACTAAAATACTCTCGCCCTTGCAATGGCTCTACACTGGCGCGAACGGTCGCAATATGTTTCCAAAATGCTTTGTGTTCACCGTGTAGATTGGTTTCTCGCTCTCGGGGATAGTTTCTCGCCTCAATGGTGATGACCTTGTTATATTTCCCCGCTTTAAGCATCACTGCCATTGCTTGCCCCCTGTTCTTGTTCATCACCATGTTTAACTTCTACGGTTTGTTTCCAAGCCTGACTAAATTCATTCCCACCTTCATAAGGCGGTAAACCTTCACGTCTACGAACTTCATTTGGAGACATTACACCCGCTTTGATTGCTACATCATAGCTACTGAAACGTTCGCTTTGACTGGTGCGCAATAAGTCGCTTGTATCAAATTCGATTAAGTAACGTTTCTTGCTGTTGCTACCTAAATCAATCATTAAGGCATCTTTGAGTTGTTGCTCAAAGTTAGTAAGCCAAGGGCGCAAGGTTTGAGAAAGAAATGCGCGGCTTGCCTCACTGAAATTCGCATAGCTACTATTTGAATAATCTTGTAAGAAAATCGGGCTAATATTGTAGATTCGGGCTATATCGGAAATGGTGAACGTGCGACTGGCTAACCATTCTGCATCTTGGTTTGTCATGCCTAATTGTTTATATTCCATTGAGCCTTCAAGAATAGGGGTTTTACCTGCATTCTTCGCACCCTTGTAACGTTCTAGGGCTTTGACGGCTTTCTGTGCTTTTGCATCATCTAACCATTCAGCCGTTGAAATAAGCCCGCTTGCCATCAATCCGTTTTTCATAATGGCTGCGCCATGGCGTTGTTGGGCTAAACCTAATCCGACCGTTTCACGGCAAACTGTTATCGGGGAACGCCCCATAAATCCATCAACAGAACTATGGCGTAAATGCAAAATCTCATCTTGAAGATAGTTTTTTGTTACCCCGTTTAAGTCTGTGATTTGATAAATATATTCACCAGTTACTTTACGGAAGATATTTACCGCACTTGGTTGATAGGGAGTAAGGCTTATTGGTTCGCCTTTGTTATTCCACTCAATCACGGCATAAGCGTTACCATTTAGCAAACAATGGCGCATCATCGTATTTTTGAATTGATACGGTGTTTGGCTGCGGTTTGGCATTTCATTGAGAAGATATTCAACAGGATGACGATAGATTCTTTCTCGGCCATCTTCTTTTAGTGCGTATAGATAACAAGGCATTGATGCGACCGCCTCTGAAATGACGGTAACAGCATTCATCACGGCAGGTAACGATTCTGCAGTTTGTGGACTGACAAATTCGCCCGCACCTGTATTGTTTACGCCCATGTAAGATAAAAGCTCTTCAATCGTAGTTGGCTCGCTGCGTTGCTCTTTTCGTCTAAAAGGATTCCACATATTAAGCCTCCATCACATCAAGCCACTGTTTCAAAAGTGCGGTAGAGTGTTCTTGTGTTTTTTCTTTGGCCGCGACCATCGAACGCTTAGCAATTTCTACGCTACTTTCAGGATAGGCGGGAATGCTTGTTACGGTAACTTCAAAGAGTTCGGCTTTTTGTACGGTTCGTTGGCAAGGCTCTGCATCAAAATCCCATTCTTCTTGACTGGCTCTAAATCCAAAGGACATGCCTGTAATATCACCGCGCGAGACACTCACCAATAAATCTTTCCCAATCGTTGTATTGGGCGGCGTGAGTTCAAAACGTAAGCCGATTGAATCTTCTTCTAGTTTTAATGTTCCCGCACTAGTGCGACCGAGTAACTTGGTGTAGTCGTGTTCAAAGAGTGCACGAACATCTTCGCCACTGGCTAAACTTTCACTGAATGCTTTAGGCGCAAAGGATTCTACAAAATCACAGTAAAGCACTTGTGAAGGACTGTTCCATTTGACCGCATAACCAACGAGCTTTTGATTCTCTTCATCGGTAGCAATGGTTGCAGAGCGGATTTCAAATTCTTTCTTCATTTTTCACCTATTAAGCAAAAAAGGGGCTTTCGCCCCTCTATGATTTATGCCGTTGTCTCAATCACTTTAATTGCGTTGGAATCTACCACGCCACCACCCAAATATTTATCGGTGTGAACTTTATAAAATCCTGGCTCGGTTAAGTTGTCTGGTCGAGTTCGCACGCCTGTTTCATGATCGACAATGAAATAACCACGTTTGAAATCACCAAAGGCAATCACTGCTTGATTTGCACCACCTGTCGGCATTGTCTCTAAGAAGTAAACTGGACGGCCTAATAATGTAGCAGGTGCATCGGTTGTTAAACCATCGCGCCAAATGTAATCGCCATTTTTGTTTTTGAGTTTTTGTAATGCTGCTGCAATGGTTGATGACATCACCCATACGGCATTCTTGCGGTATTTACTGTGAAGGGTATAGAACGCATCGATTAAAGTGTCTGCCTCAATTTTTGCCGCACCTGCCACTTCGATTTTTTGAAGTTTGCCGAATGGGCGCACTTTATCGTTTTCAGTTGTGCGTTCGTAGGTCAATAAACCTTTTGATTTTTTGTTACCATCACCAGAGGTTAAATCTACTTCTTCTGTTTCAGTGAAGGTCTCAGTGATTTCATCAGTAAGCCAACCTAAAACATCAATGCTTGAGAAGTCCAAAATCTCTTGAGTGGTTTTCGGATAAGCATAGATTGAATTCAAAGCAATGGTTACTTCGTGAAGTTTCGGGGTTGCTGTGCCGTTGCGTGCTGTGCCCTCTGTGCCATGCTCAACGGTTGCACCGCCAGCCGATACTAATTTTTTGTATTCTTTCGCACCGATAGGTAAGCGAACGACATTACAAAGCTGGCGCATGACGCTATCATCTGTTAAGCGTTTCATGACCTCTTTGTCTAATTGCGGGATAACTGAATAGCCGCCATCTTCACCGTTAGCTGTCGTTAAATTGCGAAGTTCACCGGTTTTAATGTAATGGCGCAATTCATCATTTGAAAATTGTTTCGTGCTGCGAGTTTCTAATGGGTTAGATTGCGAACCAAGATTACGTTCTTCATCTGCTACGGTTTCGTATTTACTGATCTCATCACTCAATTGTTTCACTAAATCTTTCGATTTATCAAAATCTACTGATTCAGTTTCATCCAATGAACGATTTTCTTTTTCTGCTTTATCAAGCATTGCACGCATTTCTGCGACTTTTTCTGCCTTTTGTTGGCGTAACTCAATTAATTTTTTAAACATAAGTTTTCCTTGCGTTATTTGATTGGGGCTCGACCATATTCAATTAAGTAAGAAAGCGTACCATTCATCCAAGAAGCATTATCCTCATCATAGCCATAACGGTATTGAATCCCTCTGACAAATTGAATATGGCGATAACCTGTAAATGTAATAAGGCTATTAACCTTCTCTGCAATCCGATCAATGTTGGGTTCTCCCTCGCTATATGGAAGGAAGATTGAGATATTGAGTTCTGCTTGCCATTCGGATTCTCCCATTACCTTAAAATCACATTCTGCATCATCTAAGAATACTGAAATTGCAGGTAGTTGCTGTTTTAAGCTCGTGAAGAATGCTCTACCGTTATAAACATTTCCAATCTCTGGAATGTTATTCTTGATTAGCGTAACGATTTCGTTTCTAACTTCGTTGTGAATAAGCATTTTTTACCCTTATTTGTTCTTAATTAAGAGGGCTTATAAAAAGCCCATAGAACAATATATATACAAAAAATATAAAGTAAACACCTTAAATTTCAATAGTTTAGATACGATTAGATACGTTGAGTAAAATATTTTATTCAGTGATTTTTTTAGGTGATTTTGGGTTTGAAAAGATAATTTAAGATAGGAATTTATCTATTTTTTATAGGTGAAGACTTGGTGAAGACTTGGTGAAGACTTGAATAAGTAGTCTTCACCATTATAAATATATAATAAATAAGGATTTTTTCTTATTTTTTTAGCAAAAGTGAAGAGGTGAAGACTATAATAGAAAAAAAGTTTTTTGATATACTGTGATTTATCAGATTTTGCCTTAGTAACCAAAATAGTAACCAAAAATAAATAAACTAAAATAAACTTATTTTAAATCAATATCTTATATAACTAATTCACTTCTCGCTCAGGCACCATTTGACTAAACACAACCCCGCGAAACTAATCGCGGGGTTTTGTTTTATCTACTATTATTGGATTTATCTTATTTCCCGTCTCATATTCCATCACAATACGATCTCTAGGATTCAATATCAAAAACAACAAACTATAGAAAATAAAACCTGCTTATTAGATATAGCAAAGAGTTTTCCTTGAATCCCATCCAAAGGCCTTATTTCATTATTACAAGCTATACAACATATCAAAGAAATTATCCCTTCTATAAGACCTAATCCTTATAAATGTACACAAGGTCCATATGAACGTTTTTCTTTATTAATTCAGCTCATCAATGTAAATACAAAAGAAAGAAGATAAAGAAAAGAATTAATTCTGATGCTTAATAACTTCCGTTTTAAATGGAGAAATGATTTATGTGCTGGAACAAAAGATAGCAAAAAGCCGCTAAATTTCTTTACCGGCCTTTCTGAATTTGGCTCCTCCTGCGGGACTCGAACCTGCGACATATGGATTAACAGTCCACCGTTCTACCGACTGAACTAAGGAGGAAATGGTGCCTCGAGGCGGAATCGAACCACCGACACGGGGATTTTCAATCCCCTGCTCTACCGACTGAGCTATCGAGGCGTTATCGTTATTGGCTACTGCCTGACAACGGAGCGTATTAGACTATTTTTTCGGGATTCGGTCAATACTTAAATTTAAAAAAATACAAAAAAACGTTGCGTTTGAATAGTTAATCATCAATATGTTTATTAAAACAACGAAATAATAAAATTATTTCAAAATAAACCGCACTTATTATAAAAATGCTCGATAGTATTTCCCAACGTGCATTTTTGATTATCTGAAAAATTTCAATTATCGTCTTACACGGAATTTTTTCTGTGCCTTATCAACTTTCAACAAATAATTGCGAGCCTGTGATGATGGGTGAGCCGTCGTTAGAATGCGATAAACTTGCTCTGGATACATTTGGTTAATTTTGTAAATCGCCATATCCTTATCATTATCAAAAACACGTAATACAGCGCCAGCACCACTATTATAAGCAGAAATCATTGCAAAACGTTTTGAGGTTGGGTTTGTAATCCCATCTAAATATTGATTTTGTAAAATCCACAAATAAGATACGCCAGCATCAATATTATTCGCAGGATCATATAAATAACGCGTTGATGGTTGACCGCCCTTTCCTTTCATTGCAAACACATCTCGACCTGCCGTATGAGGCACTACTTGCATTAATCCAATAGCATTTGCGTAGCTAATCGCATATGGGTTAAAACTCGATTCTGTTTGCATAATACCTAAGATCAAACTTTCATCAATGCCATAACGTTCAGCCGCTTTACGAACTAATGGTAAATATTTCTGTGCACGTACTTCTACGTGATTTGCAATCATTGGAATCGCAACAAATTGCACAGTATGCCCGTTTTGTAATCGACGAGTTTGTAATTTATTTTGAATCAAGTAAGTTGCGAAATTACTTGCGATAACTTGATTAGCAATTTGTTGCCCTTGATTATCCACAACCTGCCCCAAAAGGAATGGGCGAGAGCTAATCGGCACATCTCCAGATGCAAATAAATCAATACCTTTTGCATCCGCCCCCATTAACAAGGTATGGACAATAGCATTATGTAAATGATTTAGATCTTGTTGGGTTTCAATAACGATATTACCTTCATCAAAACTCACGTGGCTACGCGTATAAAAAGAATCTGTATATTTCACATAATCTTTTCGACTGGCCACTAACAATTCATTGACGCCCCAAATGCGGTCAATATTATGCGAGAATTGCCCTGTGAGGATATCTAACCCTTGCGTGTCTTTTGCAAAGGATTCATCATAATTCATGCCCCCACGATTCAATGAATCGCTACAAGCATACAAAAGCGGTAATAACGCTAATACTAGATACTTTTTCATTGTATAACAGCCAATTAATTTGATGGAGGAACATAACCTTCAATATGAACATCTTTACCTTCAAATAAAAAATTTACCATTTCTTGTTCTAACAATTTACGGTGTTCCGCATTCATCATATTGAGTTTTTTCTCATTCACTAGCATTGTCTGTTTCTTAATCCATTCGCCCCAAGCTTTCTTACTGACTGAATCAAAAATTCGTTTACCTAGTTCTCCAGGATAAAGTTGGAAATCTAAACCTTCCGCTTCTTGTTTGAGATACTCACAAAATACCATTCTTGCCATAATAATTCCTTGCAAATTGTATTAAAAGATTCTTCACAGGCTGAGCCAGCCCGATCTGTTCAGGATTTTGCGGATCATACCAATATTTAACCGCACTTGATAGATTTGATTGATATTCTTTTGGACTTTCCACAACTTTGCGCCAATCTAAATTAGCTTGCTCAATATTAATTCCACCGTTCATTTCTGCATAAATAGGATAGATATCTAAATGGAAATGGCTAAAGGTATGACGAAAAGCTGGCCATTCTTGATAATAGCTGACTTTTTCCTGAGCTAAAAAATTAAGTAATGAAGCTTTATCTTCAAATTGTGGAAAACAAAACAATCCGCCCCATAATCCCGAGTTTTCTCGCTGCTCCAAGCACACTTTGCCATTTTTAGATAAAATCAAAAAATAAGTGTCTTTTTCAGGCATATTTTTTTTAGGTTTTTTGACAGGAAACTTTTCCCAACTATGATTTTGATAAGCTAAGCACTCCAAATTTAATGGGCAAAGCTCACATTTTGGTTTGGTTCGCGTACATACCATCGCACCAATATCCATCATAGCTTGATTAAAATCCGCGACACGATCTGTGGGAGTAACCTGTTCCGTCAGCGTCCACAAATGATTTTCTACTTTTTTCTCACCAGGCCACCCTTCAACAGCAAAATAGCGAGCTAACACTCGCTTTACGTTGCCGTCTAAAATCGGATAAGGTTGATTTAATACAGAAGATAAAATAGCCCCAGCTGTCGAGCGCCCCACGCCTGGTAACGCCCAAACATGCATAAAATCTGTCGGAAAATTTCCATTAAATTCATCCCGCACTTTTTGGGCTGCTTTATGCAAATTACGCGCCCGGGCGTAATAGCCTAAACCAGACCATAAATGCAAAACTTCGTCTTGCGAAGCATTGGCAAGTGTGGTGATATTTGGAAATGTTTTAATAAATCGCTCAAAATAAGGAATCACTGTCGCGACTTGTGTTTGTTGCAACATCACCTCAGAAAGCCATACGCCATAAAGCGTTTTATCTTGTTGCCACGGCAAATGTTTACGGCCAAATTTGTCATACCATTTCAGCACAGATTGTGCAAAAGGTGCGTTACTTGAAGATTTTGCTAACATAAAAGAAAAGTGCGGTTAAAAATCTCAACGATTTTACACGAAAATAGGGCTTGTTTATCTGTATTTTTTCAGTATAATCCGCGATCTATTTGGTGCCAATTATGGCGTATTATTAACTCACGCGGTGTGGGAAGAAAGTTCTTATAGCGGCGTGGCTTCATTTTGAGGTTTTCTATGAAACAAGGTATTCATCCTGAATATAAAGAAATCACAGCAACCTGTTCTTGTGGTAATGTGATCAAAACTCGTTCAACTTTAGGTAAAGACATCAATCTTGATGTATGTGGTAACTGCCACCCATTCTACACTGGTAAACAACGTGTTGTTGATACTGGTGGTCGTGTTGAGCGTTTCAACAGCCGTTTCAAAATTCCAAGCACAAAATAATTTGGACTTGTTTAAAAAACCCCGCCAATTTGCGGGGTTTTGTTTTATCAAGAAGATAAAATTTTGCTCATTTCAACAAACTAGTTTACAAACTCATCGCATTCTCAACCTGAACAAAAAATCCTTTATCATTCAAAATAACACTGTAATCTGTTTGATAACTTTTTCCATCCGTCACCACTAAAGCATGGCAGCTTCGAATGCCTTTTTGTGGATAAAATTGCGTTTCTCTTGCTTGAAGAATTTGTTTCACCATCATACTGGTTTTAGTTGAATCGCCTTGCTGCTTAAATGCATCAGATAACACTTTTGACACAGAAAAATCATTACATTGTGGCACAATCACTAGCTTATAAACTGGTTTCTCCTTTGCTGCTTTTTCATGTTTTGCTGAAACAACTGTTGTCGGTTTTTTCTCGATAGATGTCTTAGGTTTCGAGCTAATTTCCTTTACCAAAGCTTTAGGCTTTTTGTCTGTCAATTTCACAGCTTGTTTTTTATTTTTAGTACTAATTTTCTTGGTTAGAACTAATTTAGTTTCTTTCGTTTTTTTAGTTTGTTGTTTTTTATCTAAAGATTTGGTTACTACAATTTTTTTATTTATTTGATTTTTATGTACTGGCACTGCATTAACTGATGTCGTAAAAAATGGCAACAACACCAAAATGAACGTTATCAATTTTCTCATTCATGTCTCCTTAAACATAAAGTGCGGTTAAAATTAACCGCACTTTGAATGTTAAATTAAAAAAGTAAAGCGATAAATTAAAGGTAGTAGTGTTCTACGTAATTTAATTTATCATCTAGTTTTAATACTAAAGGTTGGCCTGTTGGAATTTCAAAATCCATAATTTCAGCATCAGAAATACCGATAATATGTTTTGCCAACGCACGGAGTGAGTTACCGTGAGCAACAACTAAGACACGTTTACCAGAAAGCATTGCTGGTGCAATTTGGTCTTCCCAGAATGGAAGTGCACGCTCTAAAGTAATTTTTAAGTTTTCTGCATTTGGCACTACGTCAGATGGAATATTTGCGTAACGGCGGTCATTGTGTGCAGAATTTGGATCTTGTGGATCTAGATCTGGTGGAGAAATGTCATAAGAACGACGCCAAATATGAACTTGTTCGTCACCGTATTGTTCCGCAGTAGCTTTTTTATCTAAACCTTGTAAAGCACCATAATGACGTTCATTTAAACGCCAATTTTTCACTTGAGGAATCCATAATTGATGGGATTCTTCTAACACGATGTTACAAGTTTTGATTGCACGAGTTAGCACAGATGTAAATGCGATATCAAACTCATAGCCAGCATCTAATAATTTTTTGCCCGCTGCTTTTGCTTCTTCTACGCCGCGTTCTGTTAAATTTACATCACGCCAACCAGTGAACAAGTTTTTCGCATTCCATTCACTAAAACCGTGACGGATAAATACTAATTCCATAAGAATCTCCTAAAATTTAAGTAAAAGATAATTCGCACTTTATAGCAAAAATTGAGTATGTTTAAAAGCAAAAAGGCGAGTTTTCCTGATCTTTAGCAAAAAATAGGGGCTAAACTTTTTCGCCTTTTAACAAATATGATAAGATTTGTGCAATTTTAAGAATTTAGGAAAAATTATGCTGTATTCGGGATTAAACAAAAAAATATTGCCATTTTTTACCGCACTTTTTAATAGCGGTTTGTTGATTTTTTCCCCAATAAACCATGCTTCCGATCTTAACCAGATTCAAAAGCAAATTAAGCAACAAGAATCTAAAATTGCTGAACAAAAACGCGAGCAAGCTAAGCTACAAGCTAATTTGAAAAACCATGAAAGTAAAATTAATGCTGTCGTGGGTGAGTTACATGAAACAGAAATGAGCTTGAAAGAAATTCGTAAGCAAATTTCTGACTCAGATAAACAACTCAAACAATTGGAAAAACAAGAATCTGAACAAAAATCACGCTTAGCGAAACAAATGGATATGATTTATCGCTCAGATTTAAATCCTTCCGTTATTGAAAGAATGTTTTCTAAAAATGCGGAAAAAGCAGAACGCATGAAAGTGTACTATCAACATTTAAACCAAGTTCGAATCGAAATAATTGATAGTTTAAAAGCAACACAAGCTCAAATTGTATCCCAAAAAGAATCAATTTTAGGTCAGCACAAAAATCATCGAGATAAACTTTTAACGCAAAAAAAACAACAACAAGAATTACAAAAATCACAACAAGAACGTCAATCTACGCTAAATGAACTTAATAAGAATTTAGCGAGAGATCAAAATAAATTGGATAGCCTAAAGGCTAATGAACAAGCGCTCCGTCAAGAAATTCAACGTGCGGAAAAAGTGGCCTTAGAACAAGAAAAAAAAGAGCGTGAAGCGCTTTCACAACGACAAAAAACTGAAGAAAAAAGGACTTCAAAACCTTATCAACCGACAGCACAAGAACGTCAATTGCTTAACAGCACAAGTGGTTTAGGGATTGCCAAAAAACAATATTCTGCACCAGTTTCAGGGCTAACTTTACATAATTTTGGAACTATTCAGGCCGGTGAAGTTCGTTGGAAAGGTATGGTTATTGGGGCAGCAGCCGGAACTGCAGTCAAAGCCATTGCTGCTGGACGTGTAATTTTAGCTGGGTATTTGAATGGCTACGGTTATATGGTCATCGTTAAACATGGAGAAACCGACTTAAGTTTATATGGTTTCAATCAAGCTGTATTAGTAAAAGTTGGTCAACTAGTTTCTGCTGGGCAAACTATTGCTCAAGTGGGTAATACTGGTGAAATCTCTCGTTCCGCACTCTATTTTGGAATTAGCCGAAAAGGCACACCAGTGAATCCAACTGGATGGATTCGTTAATGAAACTTCTCATAAAAAGTGCGGTGAAAATTTTCATCATTTTTTCTACCGCACTTTATACTTCCATCTCTCTTGCACAAAATAAACTTGCAATTGTTATTGATGATGTCGGCTATCATCTCAAAGAAGATGCAGCTATTTTTGCAATGCCGCGTGAAATTTCCGTCGCAATTATTCCTGCTGCACCTCATGCTCGAGCACGTAATCAAGAAGCAAAATCTCAAGGCCGAGACATTTTAATTCATATGCCGATGCAACCGGTGAGTGCGGTGAAAATAGAAGATGGAGGACTACATTTAGGAATGTCTTCAGCGCAGGTCAATGATCGGGTAAATACAGCAAAAAATATCGTGAATTATGCCATTGGCATGAATAATCACATGGGCAGTGCGGCTACGGCTGATCCCCAATTAATGACTTATTTAATGACCGCACTTCAAGAAAAACATTTGTTCTTTTTAGATAGTCGAACAATAGGAAAATCTGTAGCAGGGAAAATAGCAAAAGAACAAGGTGTTCGTTCCTTAGATCGTCATATATTTTTAGATGACAGTAACGAACTAGCTGACGTTCAACATCAATTTCAAGCTGTAATTCAATATGCAAGGAAACATGGTACCGCGATTGCGATAGGACATCCTCGTCCAAATACCATTGCCGTGTTACAAGCAGGAATTAACAGTTTACCTGAAGATATCCAACTTGTCGGAATGAGCAACTTATGGCGTAATAAAAAAGTAATCCCGCCTAAACCCTTTGTTTTATTATTTACAGAAATGCCTGCCCCAACTTCAATGGAATCTTTTGAACCCGTAGGATTACTACGTGGAATTCCAAAATAAAAACCTGATTTTACAATCAGGTTTTTGTTTTATTTAGAAAGTGCATTTCTTAATTTACCTCGATGTCTTTCTAATAATGCCTTAGCCTCTAATTTTGATAAATTACTTAAAATCATCATAATTGCAAGCTTGGCATTTTGATCTGCTTCAATTAATGTCTGCTCAGCGAGCACTTTATCACAATCTGTTGCTTGCATCACAATGCGTACAGCGCGTGCTTTAAGTTTCTCGTTACTGGCTTGTACATCGACCATCAAATTCTCGTAACATTTACCCAATAAAATCATACTTGCTGTGGTCAGCATATTCAGTACCATTTTTTGTGCGGTACCAGATTTTAAGCGACTAGATCCCGTCAATATTTCAGGCCCAACAATAGTCTCAATCGCAATATCGGCTATCTCAGCCATCGCAGATTTTGGATTACTCGCAATAGAAATTGTCAAAGCACCAATAGATTTAGCGTACTGAAGACCCGCAATAACATAGGGTGTGCGGCCACTTGCTGCAATTCCTACTAATACATCATTTTTTGAAAAATTTATGCTTTGTAGATCCTCAATTACAGCTTTCGTATTGTCTTCCGCCCCTTCTACGGGATGACGAATAGCATGTTCGCCCCCCGCAATGATACCTTTGACCATTTCCGAAGATATACCAAATGTAGGAGGACATTCTGATGCATCCAATACGCCAAGACGACCGCTCGTCCCAGCTCCAATATATACTAGACGCCCGCCCTGTTGGAAAGCATAAACGATTTTATCTACCGCTAACGAAATCTCAGGCAAACATGCCTCAATAGCTAAAGGAATTTGTTTATCTTCCTTATTCATTAATCGAACAATATCTAAAGCACTTTGACGATCAATATCAACTGAATTCGGATTTCTCTGTTCCGTAATTAACGTGGATAAACTTTTTAATATAATGTCATTCATATTTTGGCCTTAGTCTTTAGGAAAAATAGCCCCCAAACTAACCGCTCTTTTCGCGCCAGTTACGCTAGACAAGTTTGCTGGTAAATTGTTCATTCGACAATAAGCTAACCAAGCAAAAGCAGCGGCTTCCACATAATCAATATCAAAGCCTTGCTCTGTCGTTGTGCTGACCTGCCAATCGAGTAAATTATCATGCAATCCACGCATAATTAAGCTATTCTTGGCACCGCCGCCACATACTAGTAAATGTTTTGGTAAATCTGTTTGGAGTTGATTTAGTGCATTAACAATGCTTGTTACTGTCAATTCAACAAGCGTCGCTTGCACATCTTCTGGGGCTAATGTCATTTTAGATGAAAGAGCGGTAAGTTCTACAGATGCTTTTTCTACTTTGTCCATTAACCAATCAAGATTAAATAGCTCTCTCCCTGTACTTTTGGGAGCGGGTAAAGAGAAAAAAGGTTCATTTAATAATTCCTCAAGCAGAACTTGATTCACGTTGCCTTTTGAAGCCCACTCACCATTTTTGTCATAGCGAAGACCTTGGTGTTTTTCTATCCATTGATCTAATAATGTATTACCTGGACCTGTATCAAAGCCAATTACAAGTTGATTAGGAAACAATATAGAAACATTACTAATCCCACCAATATTTAAAACAACTGTAGCAAAATTAGCATTTGAGAATACAGCTTTATGGAAAGCGGGTACAAGAGGAGCCCCCTGTCCGCCTAATGCCATATCTTTACGACGAAAATCACCAATAACCGATATTCCTGTTTTAGCTGCCAATAAATTCATATCACCTAGTTGCATCGTAAAAGGAAATACTGAAGCAGGAGAGTGCCATACTGTCTGTCCATGACAACCAATAGCTTCAATTTGACTTGGAATAAGATTATATTTTTGTAGAAAGCTATGTACACAATCACAATACAGTAAAGCAAGCTCATGATCGAGCTCGCCTAAATTTTGTAGAGTTGTTTCACCAGCTTGAATGAGTTTGGTTAATTTCTGGCGTAAATTTTCTGGCATAAGAAAAAAATCAGATAAGATAAGTCGAGGCTCTAGAGAAAAATCAACAAGAGCAACATCCACTCCATCTAGACTAGTTCCAGACATCATGCCAAGATAGTATTGAGGTTTCATACTAATTATTTTTATATTTAAAATTTGATAATTATATATCTAATTCAAAAAGAAAAATAAAAAGAATTATTAAATAATATGAAAAAGGTATGAGTATAAAGATATTTTATGATTAATTGAAAAGAATATTTTAATGGCAGGGGCGGAGAGGCTCGAACTCCCAACACCCGGTTTTGGAGTTATGCAAACTGTGAATAGTTGGTAGCCATTAAGAAAATAAATAACAAATAATTCAATCAGTTATCCAATCAATCAAAACTGCAACACTTTTAATATACCATAAAAAAAATCTCACTCAACGCCACACTGACGACACATCTATACACATAATTTTTTTGCTTACCTAAAGATCTGATTTTTCACTTTTCTGCGTTTGTTTGCGTTGAAAGATCTGAAATAAAGGATCTGAAAGGCGCTATTACTGAAAAGGCTTTGGAAAGGATCTAAAATTGCGTTGAAATCGACATCTTTAGTGTGCGGGCGTGGCGAGGGTTTGACTGCGATTTTTCATGCGTACAATTGGGCGAAAAATCGGACTGAAATAAGGATTTAAGATTTGTCATATTGATTGATTTGATATAATACATTGGGGTCGTACTAATACTATACAGGACAAAAACAGCTCTTTTAGCAATAAAAAACCCGCATTTCTGCGGGCTGTTTATTTTTGAAAGGATCTAATTTAGTAATTTGTAATCGGAGAACGTGATCACTTCTTCCCCTACCCAACTATTAATCTCTTTCAATCGTTCCTGCAATGGAATAATCTCATTGATAAAGAATACTCGCGTTGCCTTTTCAACATCACCAAAACCGCCTGTATTATTCGGCACAATTCCCATCAGTTGCGGTGGCACACGGTGCGCAGCTAACACATCATCACGGCTAGCGTTCTTAATGTTTAGGAAGTCATCTTTAGCAATAGCATCAGACAACGGAATAACTTGCATCCCATCTTTCTTCCCATTTGGGATATACACAAATAAATTTTTAAAGTTGCCAGTGCCCTTGGTTTGTCTGATTTGCGTTTTGATTGCTTCAATATCGTCTTGGTTCTGTGTTGGATCGGTCATGTAAATAATCGAACCCGCATGCGCGCCATTCAGATAATATTTACGGCGGAACAATGTGGCACTTTCATTTAAAAAAGCAGATTGAAGTGCGGCCAAATATTCTGGCACACCATAAATCTCTTGATTCACATCGGGATTAATCAAGTTAAAGACAGAGCCTTTTTTAAATTCATATTCATCAAATCCATTCACAATCTGATAAAACACGCCAGCTTCAACACCGACACGCATATATTTAGCAAGGGGGGATTTGAGTGATACGACTTTACCAAACGAATTTACAGTTTTCTCAACATAAGCATTGCCAAAGACCAAGTAATCTTGCACCAGTTTTTCTAATTGAGTACGAGGTAAAAGTGCGGTTGTTTTGCATGTTGAAAGTAAAATGTTTTTCTTCACCGTGATCGCACTGTTGTGATGGGCTGAGGCATTTAAGGCTTTAGCCAAGTAACTTAAATTAATTGGCGGATTGTAATATTTTTCATACATCAACACGCTTTCGAAATAATTCAGTACTTCTGCACGGTCAAGCACTGGAATAGGTTCACCAAAGCTAAATGCCTGTGCTTGATTTCCAGTAGAAAGTGCGGTGGATTTTTTTGTGTTTTTGCTCATTGGGTTATCCTATTCAAAGGTAAATATTGTTGATTTGTTGCTTGATACATCGCCGCCTAAACCATAAGGCACATTTAAAATACAGTTCATGATTGCCCATGATAAATCGCCGTGGCTTGCATCTTCCGAACGGTCCGAAACATAAGTAATTTTCCCTGTGCCAGTAATGCGTTTTTTCACCGTCATAAAACTACTCACGATGTCATTGTCACCACTATCAAATTTAAGGCGACGTTTTTGAATTAAGTTTTGTGTTTTTAACACCATTTCATTTTTAAGATCGGCGTTATACTCTAGGCCCTGCGCCATTGGATAAAACTTTCTCACTTCCTGATAAACGCCCGACCCCATACCCGTTTTATCAATCACGATGCGAGTTACATTGTAATCATCACAAAACTGCTTAATGCGGCTTGCTTGTGTTTCGTAATCCATACCGTGAAAAGTTTGTTTATGTAAAACGCGATAATCTCCCCCTTCCACTTTCGGCGGTGCAACAATCACTAAGGCTGCACGGTCGCCAGTAAAAGCAGGATCATAACCTAACCACACTTCACGATTGCCGAATGGGCGTTGATAAAATGGCTTGTAATCGTACCATTCTTCTAAGCTATCCACTTGGCAAAGTTGCAGGTCCGAAAACTTGAAAGCAGAACTGTTGTCATCGGCAAATTGGCACAAAAACAACTGTTCAAATTCTTCTTTGCTGTTTTCTGCGATCAAATCGTCAATATTGAATAGGTTGCACCCACCTTCCATTGCATCATAAATACTTACAATCTGCTTCCATTGACGGTCGGCACAAAGTTTTCCGCTTTTTAAATTCTCGTGCGAAATGTCAATTTCAACTTTGTCCGCCTTGGCCCGATTTTTATTAAATGCTTTTCCAGAGAAAAACGCATAAGCAGGATGTGCAATCGTGGTCGGCGTTGAAAAATAGGTTTGGCGATACATTTTTTGCGCCGCCATACCTGATGCCACTTTTCGCATCACATCAAATTTAGGCACCCAAAACACTTCATCGAAATACAAATTGCCGTGGTAGGATTGAGCCGTAGCGGAGTTCGTGCCAAGGAAAATCAATTCTGCCCCATTTGGAAGTTTGATGGTTTCGCCTTTTAAATCTACATCTGCCGTTTGCTTGGCGTAATTCACAATGTACGATCGAAACTGCAAAGCCTGTTTTTTACTGGCAGATAAAAAAATCTGATTGTGCCCCGTCGTCAAGGCATCAATAAAGGCTTCGTGGGCAAAATAGTAAGTCGCACCGATTTGTCGGCTTTTCAAAATATTTCTGATTCGGTGTTCTTTCGCCTTGTGCCAAATTCGCTGATAATTAAACATTCCATCAAGAAAGCCATTAATCAGAGATTCTTCTTGCTCTTGATCAATGGCATTCGGTTCAGCTTTCTTCCGTTCGCCTTTGTTACGATTAGCCAGTTTGGGATTCAAATCCACTTCATTGCCGTCACCAAAAGAATATTTTTTCACTCTCGCCATCCGTTCCATTTGGCGACCAAGCAAATCAATTTCTTTATAATCTGAACCGCTCTTTTCTTCTTTCGCAATCAGCAAATTTAATCTTGTCTCAAGTGCTAATTCCACCCGACCGACAGGCGCAATATCGTCCCACTTTTCTCTGTCTTTCCAACTGGCTATCGTTGATGCAGGAATATTTAACTGGCGTGAAATTTCCGCGATTTTATAACCACTGAAATACATCTGCTGTACTTTACGTTTGATTTCCGCCGTCACTTCGGGGGAAGGTTGATTAATAACTTGTTCGTCCATTCCTAATCCTTTCTATTTACAACCGCATAATAGAAAGGGGGCGAATGTTAGTCTTTCCGCTTACTCTGTGAATCGACATACAACAAAAGCAACTCATAGACCACCAAAATTAAACCTTTCAGAATAATGGCAATCTTTGAATCAAACCAACCATCGCAAGGATAACCAATGGCAAAAAAATCTAAATGGGTCATTGTTGCAACTGAAGGGGCAACAACTGACGGCCGCACAATTCAACGCAACTGGATTGAAGAAATGGCCGAAAGTTACGATCCAAAAAACACCTATGGTGCACGTATCAATCTCGACCACATCAAATTCTCTTTATACATGCCAGAACTAGCAAATTCTCATTGCTTTGGTGATGTATTAGCCGTGAAAGCAGAAGAACGCGAAGATGGCAAATTACAACTTTTAGCTCAATTACAGCCAACTGATGCACTTATTGCCTTAAACAAAGAAGGGCAAAAAGTTTACACCTCCGTAGAAATTGACACCAATTTTGCAAATACAGGCAAAGCCTATCTCGTTGGTTTAGCTGTAACGGATAACCCTGCGAGCCTAGGCACAGAAATGTTGAGTTTCTCGCACAATGGCTTAAATGCCCGCAAGTTAAAAGAAGATAATATCTTCTCTGCAGCCATTGAAACAGAATTAGATTTCGAAGGTTGGAATGGAGATGAACATCAATCTGTATTCGCAAAAATCAAAGCATTATTTTCTAAAAAAGAAAAATCAGACGATGAACGCTTTGCTGATCAAACACAAGCCATTGAGCTTCTAGCTGAGCAAACCAAAGAAACCTTGGAAAAATTAACCGCACTTTCTAACGATTTAGCCAAACAAAAAGCCGAAATCGAAGAAATGAAAGCGGGTAATGAAGAAATCCAAGCAACCTTTGCAGAACTCAAAAAGCCGGTTGAATCCGAAAATCCTCGCCCTTTAGTTTACGGTGAACAATCTGAAACTGACGGCCGCTTCTTTTAATTTATCGTAGGAAAAAACCAAATGAATAAATTTACCAAACAAAAATTTAATGCTTACCTTTCTGGTGTTGCAGCAGATAACGGCGAAGATGTGGCATTCGTTGCGAATGGCGGTCAGTTTACCGTTGAGCCAACTATTCAACAAAAATTAGAAAATGCCGTGCTTGAAAGTTCTGATTTCTTGAAACGCATCAATGTCGTCATGGTGCAAGAAATGAAAGGTTCCGCATTACGTTTAGGCGTGCTTTCACCAGTGGCAAGTCGCACCGACACAAACACAAAAGCACGTGAAACCACTGACATTCACAGCTTGCAAGAAAACACCTATTCTTGCGAACAAACCAACTTTGACACACATTTAAATTATGCAACCTTAGACAGTTGGGCAAAATTCCCTGATTTTGCCGCACGTGTGGGCAAACTCAAAGCCGAACGCATTGCATTAGACCGTATCATGATCGGTTGGAATGGCACAAGTGCAGCCGCAACCACAAACCGCACTGAACATCCATTATTGCAAGATGTGAATAAGGGTTGGTTAGTCCAAATCGAAGATAAAGCCAAAGCCCGTGTGTTAAAAGAAATTGAAAAAAGCAGTGGCAAAATCGAAATCGGTGCAGGTAAAACCTATAAAAACCTTGATGCCCTTGTCTTTGCATTAAAAGAAGATTTCATTCCAGCACAATACCGCGACGACACTAAACTGGTTGCAATTATGGGGAGCGACTTATTAGCCGATAAATATTTCCCATTAATCAACCAAGAAAAACCAAGCGAAATTTTAGCAGGCGATACCGTCATTAGCCAAAAACGTGTGGGCGGGTTACAAGCCGTATCTGTGCCATTCTTCCCGAAAGGCACTGTGTTAGTTACATCGCTCGACAATTTGTCAATCTACGTGCAGGAAGGCAAAGTGCGTCGTCACTTAAAAGATGTGCCAGAACGCAATCGTGTGGAAGATTATTTATCGTCAAACGAAGCCTATGTTGTAGAAAACTACGAGGCAGTCGCCATGGCGAAAAATATTACCATTCTTGAGGCACCTACGCCTATTTCGCCTGTGGCAGCATAACGGAATCAATTATGCGCCCAACTAAACGCCATTTTCTAGAAGTTTCTGCCGCTATTGCTAATGCGGCAGAAACCGAAGATCTAAGCGACTTTACGGAATATGACAAAATGTGCCGTATTCTTGCTCGCCATCGAAAGGATTTAAAAAACATCCAATCGACGGAACGCAAAGCCGCATTTAAAAAGCAAATTTTGCCTGACTATCTGCCATGGATTGAAGGGGCGTTATCTGTTGGAAGTGGCAAACAAGATAATGTCTTAATGACATGGTGCGTGTGGGCAATTGACTGTGGCGAATATCATCTTGCCTTACAGATTGCTGATTATGCCGTTTTTCATGATTTACGTTTGCCAGAGCCATTTACCCGAACGCTTGGCACCTTGTTGGCAGAAGAATTTGCCGACCAAGCCAAAACCGCAAGAGCAGCCAATAAACCGTTCGACGAATCTTACTTAGCGCAAATCCAACGCATTACTGCCGATTGCGATATGCCAGATGAAAGCCGTGCGCGATTATTGCGTGAATTGGGCTTGTTATTGGTTGATAAGCACCCTGAACAAGCACTGGCATATTTAGAACGTGCTTTGGGATTAAACCAATCCATCGGTGTAAAAGGTGAGATTAAAAAATTGAGAAAACAGCTTAATTTGATTTTACAAGACGAATAACACGAATGATAAAAAAGAATGATTTTTCTAAATATTGTTATTTTATAGCAACCATCATATTCATTATAGGGTTCATTTCCCATTAATTATTAAAACCGAGCAAACCACGCAGCCGTCGGGCGGATTAAAAGTGCGGTCAAATTCTGACGGATTTATTGGCCGTACTTAATTTAATCCTCACCCGACTTTTTTATAAGGGTAAATCAATGAGCGACGGCACAATATCAGTCAAACTTGCCCCTGATTATGAAATGGGCGAAGTGCAGCAACAGTTAAATGATTACGATACGTCAGATGACATTATCAGTAATGATGGTTTCTTCCCCGATATGTCACTTGCTCAATTTCGTAATCAATACCGTGCAGACGGCACCATTACCACACAACGTTTACAAGATGCCTTGATTGAAGGAATGGCAAGCGTCAATGCGGAACTCTCCACGTTTAAAACACAAAGTAAACACGACGGTTTAGAACAGATCGCTGCCCCCTACATCAATGGCGAAAGCGTCCTGATTTATCGTTATAAACGTGCGGTAAGTTGCTTGGCTCTGGCAAACCTTTATGAACGCTATGCAAGCTATGACAGCACCAATGATGGCGAAAAGAAAATGGCACAACTCAAAGACAGCATTGATGAATTACGTCGTGATGCTCGCTTTGCGATTAGCGACATATTGGGCAGAAAACACGTCGATGCGGAGTTAATCTAATGCAAGTTTACGCACAACAAAATGACAATTTAGATGCCATCCTTTATCGCCATTTTGGACGAAGTGAAGGCTTACTCGAAATAACCTGCGAACTCAATCCGCATTTAATGGATAAGCCCATTATTCCCATTGGTACCCCTGTCATATTGCCAGAAGCTGATACAGAAAAAATCAGTGTTGCAAATGACACAATTCAACTTTGGAGCTGATATGCACGACACACCATCAAGAGCGTCTTACACATCAGGAATATTCTCTTTCTTAATTGGACGCATTGCCAATATGTTCTCAAATGTAAATTGGGCTGATGTCGCATCGATTACAGGTATTGTGATTGCTGTCGCCACCTTTCTTGTGAATTGGTATTACAAGAAAAAAGATTTTGAATTAAAAGAAAAAGAACTCGAACAACGGATCCATCATCATGATTAAACGTTCAGCTAAATACATCTGCGCCATATCCGCCGTTATTGGACTGGTGATTGCCACTCATGGGAATGAAATTCGAACCTCAGAAAAAGGCTTGTTACTGATTGGCAATGCAGAAGGTTGCATGAAAAAGCCCTATCAATGCCCTGCCGATGTTTTAACAGTCGGCATAGGCATAACCGATGCCGTTGAAAAAATTGAGCGCAATAAAATTTACACTTTGCAAGAAATTGCCGAATTATACGTAAAAGGCATTAAACAATCGGAAAAATGCGTTAATCAATATGCCAACGGGCAAACCATGCCACAAGGTGCATTTGATGCCTTAGTTTCCATCACCTTTAACGTAGGATGTGGCAAATTAAAAAATAGCTCACTTTTTAAAATGGCACGCCAAGGCTACAGCAAAGCTATGTGCGGTCAATTCGAACGTTGGATTTACGCAGCAGGAAAACCGCTAAAAGGATTAATTGAACGCCGTCAAAAGGAGAAAAACCTATGTTTAATTTCTTAACCGCCAAAGAACGAGGCATTTTACTTATCGGGCCAATATTGCTTGTACTCCTCATTATTTTCCTGGGATTTGAGGCGAATTATTGGCGAAAAGAAATGCTTAAAGAAGAACAGCTAAAACTGAAATGGCAAAACTCTTACATTGAGTTAAATCATAGCGTGCAACAATTTGCCGAACAGCAAGCACAGCTCATCCAAGCCGTAAATAACCTCAAAGCAAACCAAAATCAACAAACACAGGATTTAAAAAATGTACTTAAATCAAACCAAGATTGGGCTGACCGCCCTTTGCCTGATGATGTTAAACGCGTGCTCAACTCAACAGGAAGTCATTAAATCACCGATTCTTTGTCCGCAAACCACAGAGTGCAGTGCATATTCGCCACAAATTCGCACCAATGGCGAATTAGCCGAAGCCTATTTACAGACACAGCACCACCTTGATTTGTGCATTATCGAGAACTCAAGTTTAAAAAAATGCATGGATGAATTTAATAAAAAGGAACAGCCATGACAGATCAATTCGACCGAGCACAACAGCTCGAAGAAATGCAACGTGAAATCGCCTTGAAAAAACACCGCACTTTTAAAGCAGTAAGTCGCCTTTATTGTGAAGATTGCGATGCACCCATCCCAGAAAAGCGCAGACAAATGATTCAAGGCGTAACACGTTGCGTAGCTTGCCAACAAAGATTTGAAATGCAACAACGGAATTTCAAAAAATGAGAAGAACCACACTTTTCCTTGCTATCACTGCCGCATTGCCTTGTTTAGCAAATACCTACACCGTGCCATTTAGAGATACCGCATTTGGTAGATATTCAAATTATCCTGATGGAAGAATTACAGAAGTTTGCATTCATCAAGTCGGTTATTTGATGACAGACAATGGACATTTGACTGTGGCAGTGGATAAAGATAACCGTCCATTAATTTGCAGAGATACGCAAAATGAAAAAGCCCAACCAACTGCGCAAAATCCTTGAACAAAGTCACCCCGATTTTGTAAAAAATCCCGATCATCTACAACTTTATGTGGACGGTGGGCAAATCGTCGCAACGGGTGCCGCATCATTTAGTTTTGAATATCGTTATACACTCAATGTTGTAGTGACTGATTATGCAGGCGATATTGCCGCCTTGATTGTGCCAATGCTGGCTTATCTACGCACAAATCAACCTGAAATATTCGAAAATCCGCAAATTCGAGAAAATGCCTTTAAATTCCAAGTAGATTACAACAATAACCACACCGCTGACATTAGTTTCGAAATCCAACTCACTGAACGTGTCGTGTCGAAAAAAGACGGGAATAACGTACAGATCCATTACGCAAAAGAACCAGTATGGGACGAACCAACCCGAGTAAAAGTCTATTTGGAAAACTGGGATTCGCCAATTTTTGAGGGGGATATCGTCTAATGGCAACAGTAGAAGAAGTTCAGGCAAAATTGACCGCATTTATTGCCAATCTTTCTCCGCAGGCACGTAGACAACTTGGGCGAAAAATCGGGCAAGCCTTACGAAAAAGCCAATCGAACCGAATTGCACGCCAACAAAATCCCGATGGTTCTGCCTTTGAACCGAGAAAACCACGTAAAGAATTTAGAAAAAAGAAAGGGCGAATCAAACGCAAAGCCATGTTCGCCAAACTTCGCACCGCTCGACATTTAAAAGTGCGGTCAAATGGTAACGAAGTTTCAGTGGGTTTTAATGGTGGAGATGCTGCGATTGCTGCAGTACATCAATACGGTTTAAGCTCCAGCCCATCTAAATATAAAGATTTCAAGGTGTTATATGCCCAGCGTGAATTACTGGGCTTTACAGAAGAAGATATTGAAATGATTGAAGATTTAATTATTGAGAAATTAAGTCTTTAGATTTGAGGTGTTTGCGAATGATGTGTATCCAATAGGCATAAACAGCTAATGCAGCCATACCGAGAAAAAAATTAACTTCGACAAGCCACAATACTGAGCCAATCATCAACATATAAATGAAAATAGCTGGAGCAGCAATGATCAGAGAAACAAACCAAGGCACTGCAATTACACCAAAACCAATTGCAAGCCCAAGTAAGCCAACAGACAGAATAAATAATGAAAGTATTGCAATCATATTTCCCCCTTTGCTTACTCGATTATTGAGCTAAATAATTAATCTTGTCAATAGTAAAGTGAATAAAAATGAATAATTTACAACTTACCGTCTTATTAAATGCCATTGATAAAATGTCTGCTCCAGCTCGCAGTGCATCTAAAAGCGTTCATGAGCTATCGGCAAAACTAAAAGAAAGCAAATCGATTCAGCGGCAACTAAATCAGCAAAATAAACAGCATCAAGCTGCAATGAAACAATATGCTTCTACTATCAACCCATTGAAATCAAAATTAGATTCACTAAATCAAGAATTAGAGCAAGCCAAACAAAAAGCAGCGTCTTATGCTCAATATATGAAGAATGCTCAACATCCTACTGCAGGACTTCAAAAGGAAGTAGAGAAAGCGAAAAGTGCGGTAAAAAAACTCAAGCAAGAACAAATTGATGCAGCAAATAAATTACAGCAAGCACGCCAAGAATTAGCAAAATCAGGCATTTCTGCAGAAAAACTCGCGCAAAAGCAAAGAGAACTGCAGAAAAATACCAAAAGTGCAACGGATCAAATTAAAAATCAAGAAGCCGCATTGAAAAAACTCAACGCTAAGCAGGCTGCTTATAATCAATATCGTGGGCAAGTTGAAACTCTCAAAAGTATTAGTGGAAAAGCACAAATTATTGGTGCCCAAGCCTCTGCTGCGGGTACAACGATCACTGCACCAATTGTCAATTCCATTCGAGATTTTATGTCGTTTGAAGATGTTATGGCGGGGGTTGCTCGCCAAGTTCCAGGGCTAAAAGACAAATTTGGACAATTTACCCCTAAATACGATGAATGGAAAAACAAGATTAAACAGCTTTCAACTGAATTACCTCTTACCACAAATCAAATTGGTGACATGGTTACTGCTGCAGCGAGAATGGATATTCAGGAAAATGAATTGGAAGATTTTATTCGCTTAAATACCCAAATGGCAACAGCATTTGATGCAGAAAACCCCGATGAATTAGTAGAGTTATTTGGTAAAGTACAGAAAAACTTTAAATTAACCACCAAAGATGCCAAAGAGCTAGCCGATACTATTAACTATTTAGATGATAATGCCATTTCAAAGGGGACAGATATTATTAATTTCCTAAATAACACATCAGGAATTGGTAATTTAGTCAAAATTAGTGAAAAGAATCTTGCTGCACTAGGTTCAACTTTATTAACGGCAGGAAACGAAGCCAGTACATCAGCCAAAGCAATCGAAAGTACGTTCAACCGTCTAAGTAAAGCCACTAGAATGAAACCCGTTAATAACGGACTAAAAGCGTTAGGTTTAGATCCAAAAGCGATTCAAAAAGCAATGGTAAAAGATGCTCAAGGTACGTTAATGATGATTGTTGAAAAAATAAAAAAATTGCCTAAACATTTACGGGCTGGCGTAATTAGCGATATTGCAGGCGGAAATTATAATACCCAATTAGCAGGGCTTGTTGCCAATACCGAAGAATGGCGCAGACAAATTGAACTGGCAAATAGTGAAGAAGCTAAAAATAGTATGGCTAGGGAATTCCAAACCCGAATGACTACTTTATCAGCAAAATGGCAATTATTTAAAAATCGTTTATTCAATGTAAATAGTTCTGTAGGAGCCAGTTTAAAAGATACGATGACTAGCTTAATGGACGGAGTTGGCTATTTGCTTGATAAAATCCAGACGTGGATTGATAAACATCCTAAATTAACCTCTACTATAGCAAAAACTGCAGCTGTAATCGGGGGAAGTTTAAGTCTATTAGGTGCATTAAGCCTTGCTTTAAGTTTTATACTCTATCCAGCTGCACGGCTATTTTTAGGCTTATCCAAACTAAATGTAATTCTTCCTAAATTTTCAGGACATTTATCATCTACAGGGCGGCTAATATTAAGAGGATTACTTTCCCCGCTAAAATTAATTGCACTGGCTATCAGTCCACTAGGGATAGCTTTATTGACCCTTGCTACATTAATTTATAAATACTGGCAACCTATTAAAGCCTTTTTCAGCGGTTTTTGGGAGGGCTTAAAATCAGGTCTCGCCCCCGTCCTTGAAAAATTCCAACCGCTTGGCACTGCATTTGGTGTGGTCGTTGGCTGGATTGAAAAAGCGGTAAAATGGTTTACTGATTTATTGTCTCCAGTACAAAGTACTAAAGAAGATTTAGAAGCTGCAGCCAGTGCAGGGAAAAAATTCGGAAATGGAATGGCGAAAGCGATTGAGTTTATTCTGACGCCATTAACACGATTAATGGATGGTATTAAATGGATTTCTGAAAATATGCCAAGTTGGGAGGGAATTAAAAATAGTGTATCTAGTGCATGGGAAAGCACAAAAAACACTTCGAGCAACGCTTGGCAATCAACAAAAGAAACGGTAGGAAGTGCTTGGGAATCATTTAAAGATTTCACTGGCTTTGGTTCAAACGGCAAAAAATTACCAAGTCAAAATTGGTCTGGCGGTTACACTGGCAATGGCGGCAAATATCAACCAATGGGCATTGTTCACGGTGGCGAATATGTGATGACCAAAGAAGCCACATCACGCCTTGGCGTCAATACACTCAACGCCCTTAATTACGGCAAACAAGCACTTATTGCGGGCGGTTTAGGTATCAGCGTTGCAACTGCCGCCCCTGTGCAAGTTGATACTCGTGCGCCCATTTCTGCTCGTCCAATGATTGCACAAACCAGCCAACCAATGAGCGTAAATATTACTGTCAATGCTGCACAAGGCATGGACGAACGAGCCATTGCACAGCAAGTGGCAAAAGAAATACAACGCATCGAAAACCAACGCCAAGCAAGGGCTAGAAGTTCAATGTGGGACAGAGCATAATAAAAGGGCGAAAGCCCTTTTTTGTTGTTTATTGTAAATAGAAGTGCTAGGATCGGCGAAAAATAGGAGGGTATCAATGAACAACAATGCACCTTTTATTCGTGAAATTATTGACCGCACGTCGCCAATAAAAGGCGAACGTGTGAAGGGTGACAATGCCAAAGATATTAAGGCAAATGTTCAAACCATTTTAAAAGCGCAACTTAGAGCCACACAATTAAATGCTAGAACGCAAACATATTCAATTAGGTAATAAAAAATAAAAGGGCGAAAGCCCTTTTTTGTTACCTATTATTCCACACTCTCCCCCACTCGCCACACCACACAATATTGCCAACAATAAGGCATTTTCTTTAACTGTGAATGCCTATGTCTGCTGAATTACAACGAAAACTAGACAACATTATCCGCTTTGGGGTGATCGCTGAAGTGAATCACGCTACCGCTCGTGCTCGTGTAAAGAGCGGTGACATTCTGACAGAATTTTTACCATTCATCACACTTCGTGCGGGTACAACTAAAACATGGTCGCCGCCGACGGTGGGCGAACAATGTGTGATGTTATCGGTTAGTGGCGAATTTACCACTGCCTGCATATTAGTTGGGCTTTACACTCAAAACAGCCCTAGCCATTCAGCCGACGAACACGTTATTGAATTTGCTGACGGTGCCAAAATTACCTATAACCAATCAAGTGGCGCATTAGTTGTGACAGGCATCAAAACCGCCAGTATTACTGTCGCTAATCAAATTGATATTGACTGCCCTACTATCAATATCAAAGGCAATGTGAATATTGACGGCTCTTTATCAACCACAGGCACAAGCACCACAAAAGGCAATATCAGCACACAAGGCAGTGTGACCGCAAGCGGTGATATTAAAGGTGGCTCAATTAGTTTACAAAACCACGTTCACGTTGAACAAGGCGATGGCCAACGAACCTCTAACGCGAAGGCATAGCATGAATCGATACACTGGCGAAACATTAAAAAACGAAAGCGACCACATTAAACAATCCATTGCCGATATTTTGCTAACGCCAGTTGGTTCACGTATTCAGCGGCGTGAATATGGCAGTTTAATTCCTCTGCTAATTGACCGCCCGATTAGCCACACATTGTTATTACAACTGGCGGCGTGTGCTGTTACAGCGATTAATCGTTGGGAACCACGCGTACAGATCACACAATTTAAACCAGAGTTGGTTGAAGGTGGCATTGTGGCAAGTTATGTCGCACGCAGTCGCAAAGATAACCAAGAAATGCGCAACGAAAAACTATTTTTAGGACATAAACAATGAGCGAATTAGTCGATTTATCAAAACTAGATGCACCGAAAGTGCTAGAAGATTTAGATTTTGAAAGTTTGCTCGCAGACAGAAAAGCGGAATTTATCGCACTTTTCCCACAAGATGAAAGAGCATTTTGGCAAGCACGATTAAGTTTAGAAAGTGAGCCTATCACAAAATTATTACAAGAAGTGGTTTATCTACAGCTGATGGAAAGAAACCGCATCAACAATGCGGCAAAAGCCACAATGTTAGCCTATGCAAGCGATTCAGATTTAGATGTGATTGCAGCCAATTACAATGTAAAAAGACAAGTCATTCAAGAGGCGAATAATAATGTTACGCCTAAAATCCCCGAAATTTTAGAAGATGACACCTCATTAAGATTGCGTACGCAATTAGCCTTTGAGGGGCTTTCTGTGGCGGGTCCTCGTTCTGCTTATATCTTCCACGCACTTTCTGCACACCCTGATGTTGCAGATGTGTCGGTGGTTTCCCCTCAGCCCGCTAATGTTACCGTGACAATTTTAAGTCGCAATGGACAAGGCGAGGCAGAGGAAAGTCTTTTAAATGTGGTTCGGGCAAAACTTAACGATGATGACATCCGCCCTATTGGCGACCGCGTTATTGTCCAAAGTGCGGTGATCCAATCCTACGAAATCCGCGCCAAATTACATCTTTATCGTGGCCCTGAATATGAGCCAATCAAAGCTGCAGCTCTAAAAAAATTGACGGCTTACACCGAAGAAAAACACCGTTTAGGGCGAGATATTAGTCTATCGGGTATTTATGCCGCATTACACTTAGAAGGGGTGCAGCGGGTAGAGCTTATCTCGCCTACCGCCGACATTGTGCTACCAAGCTCAAAATCAGCCTACTGCACGGCAATTAATTTGGAGATCGTGATAAGTGATGATTACTAATTATTTACTGCCGATAGGCTCAACCCCATTAGAAAAACGTGCGGCAGAAATTCTAAAAAGTGCGGTAGCAAATCCCATTGTTATTGCAGATTTAATCAACCCTGAACGCTGCCCTGCTAATTTACTGCCTTATTTAGCTTGGGCGTTTTCGGTGGATAAATGGGACGAAAACTGGACGGAAGAAGTTAAACGCATTGCGATTAAACAATCTTATTTTGTACACAAACACAAAGGCACAATTGGCGCAGTAAAACGTGTGGTTGAGCCAATAGGCTATCTTATTGAACTGAAAGAATGGTTTCAAACCAACCCACAAGGCACGCCAGGAACATTTAGCTTAACCGTGGAAGTGTCTGAAAGTGGTTTAAATGAACAAACCTATAACGAACTTGTGCGGCTTATTAACGATGTTAAACCCGTCTCAAGACATCTCAATCAGCTCGCTATCGCCCTCTCCCCAACAGGGACACTTAGTGTCTTTGTTGGTCAGCAGTGGGGAGAAATCATCACGGTATATCCACAATAGGAATATTTATGGCATCACAATATTTTGCAATCTTAACCGACTACGGAACACGGGCTTTTGCTCAGGCATTAAGCCAAGGGCAGTCATTACAACTTACTCAATTTGCTGTGGGCGATGGCAATGGACAAGCGGTTACACCAACAGCAAGTGCCACAGCACTTGTGCATCAAACACACATCGCACCTGTAAGTGCAGTTTCTCTGGATCCTCGCAATAATAAACAAGTCATCGTTGAATTAACCATTCCTGAAAATATCGGTGGTTTTTACATCCGAGAAATGGGCGTATTTGACGCACAAAACAAACTCATTGCCTACGCAAACTGCCCTGAAAGTTTTAAACCAACAGAAAGTAGTGGCAGTGGTAAAGTCCAAGTACTACGAATGATTTTAAAAGTAGAATCCTCTAGTGCAGTGACATTATCCATCGATCACAGTGTGATTTTTGTGACTCGCCAACAAATGGCACCGAAAGCCATTACTGCCACAACGCAAAATGGATTTGATGAAAGCGGTCACACTCACGAAATTGCTAAAGCAACCTTGCAACAACAAGGCATAGTCCAACTCACCAACGACACAGGCCTTGAAAGTGAATCTCTTGCACTCACTGCGAAAGCGGGGAAAAAACTTGCTCAACAAACTGCACAATTACAGTTAAATGTCTCGCAAAATTACATCCAAAACAGCAAAAAATCCTCTGCCGTAGATAGCAATAGTGCAGACACAGTTGCAACCAGTGCAGCGGTTAAAACGGCTTATGA
>MDJB01000011.1 GCA_001752465.1 Haemophilus quentini | reverse complement strand
AATGTGGGTGATGGGCTATCTGTGGGGCAAATACAAGAGGATGAGTTAAAACGACACACACATAAAGTATTCTCATCTGAACCAAATCATAGAAGTGCGAGCATTGAAGGCCTTAAAAATGACAATAATATACTTGATGCGGGTCTAGTTACTGCAATTGTCGACAATGAATGGCGTGATAACGGTTGGATGACACCTGATGTTAATTCAAACTTTGCAACAGGTGGTGCCGAAACGCGCCCTAAATCATTAATCCTCAAATTATGCATCAAAGCCATTAATAGTTTTGATGATGTAGTCTTTTGGATTAAATCTCACGGCGAAGTAACCAATGCTGGTGCGCTTGATGCAGGGCGATTAGCGCAAGGACTGCAAAATAAAGCAGAGCTCAATCATACCCATACCGTTAGCCAGATTACGGATTTTAATCAAGCTACGACTCAAATTATTAATGCTGCAATTACCTATCAAAAAATCGGTAACACCGAAATCCGTAAATATCATGATGGCACAATGATACAAACAGGTAAGATTGTATTTACGAGATACGGGAGCACAGTCAAAACTGAGATATTTTTACCAGTTGCATTTGTAGATAATCAATACAAGTGTTTTATTTCCGAGCACGCGAGACAAACTGATGTAAAAGAGTACAACTGGGCTTTTATGCAGCCTAAAACAAATGCAATTGCAACTATAACAAACTGGTATTTAGGGTCTGCAGATTGGATGACTATTGGGAGATGGAAATAATGACTATGTACTACAAAAACGGCTTTTTTGATGACACAGACGGTGGTTTTGTCCCAGAAGGTGCGGTAGAAATTAGCCGAGATAAATATATTGAGTTACTTAACGGACAATCTCAAGGCAAGCAAATCATCGCAGACAAAACAGGCTACCCTGTATTAATTGACCCTCAACCCAGCGCGGCACATGTGTTAAATCTTGATACGCTAACCTGGGGAATTTCCCCAGAAAAACAAACCGCACTTTTTGCACAACGAAAAGAAGGATTACTCAATAAGTTAGCAGAAAAAGCTGACCAACTTAAAGATAGCTTATTGGCAGGGTATCCACAGACGGAAATTGAAAGTTTTTATCGTCAGGAAAAAGAGGCACTCGCATGGCAAGCCGACCACAACACACCCACACCGATGCTTTCACAAATTGCTCGCGTGCGCGGTGTGCCGCTAGATGTGCTTATTAGCAAAGTGATTGAAAAATCCGCCCAGTTTGCCGTCACCATTGGCATCATCATTGGCCAACGCCAGGCATTTGAAGACCGTTTGTTGGCTTTAAAAACGACCGAGGAATTAACCGCACTTGAACAGGAGATTGAACAATGGCAGTTCCAAGTAAATTAAAAAAATATGGCTACCACGTTGTGATTGCCACAGACCAACTGTTTAACGCCCTCACAGGTGGCGCAGCGGATGAAACCCTTTCCAGCCGCACTTATCGCGGTGCGATGTTAGCCGAGCAGCCGAAAAAACGCTGGCGAGTACTATATCGTTTCATCAACGGTATTTTCTTTGATAGCAATCACTGCAAAACGGCCTATGAAAGCGAGGTTTCAGGCAAACAACATGATGAACGCTTTAAGGCGGTGCAACATGGCTGAGATTATTTTTAACTGGATTCGCGGTGATGACGAAGCGGAAACCTTAGTATTTACCGAAGAAAACGGCGAACCCTTAGATTTTACAGGCAGTCGGTTTGATTGCGATATTGTGCCTTTAAGTAGTGCAAGCGAGAAAATTCACCTATCGACCGACAACCAAGGCATTTTTATTGATCAGCTAGGATTAAATGATTTTAGTTTGACGAGAATTTGACAAGATAGGTGTAAAAAGGTATGGAAGGTTGATAGGACTAATGGATAAATATATAATATCTATATGCGTAAGTGGTTGATTTATAATTTATTATTGATTAATATCTATTATAACTGGTTCGGACTCTTAATCCGTTGGTCGAGAGTTCGAGCCTCTCACAACCCACCATTCTTATTTTTATTATTCATCTCTAATATCTTAAATTTCTTTAATTTGCTTAAATTCTTGACTATTTTTAGCGGTTATTGTGGTAGAATACCCTTAAATTTTAGTCGGGCATCATTATGTTGGAAAATATTCGTATTGTTTTAATTGAAACTTCGCATAGCGGTAATATTGGTTCTGCTGCTAGAGCAATGAAAACAATGGGATTGACCCAGCTTTGTCTTGTTTCACCAAAATCCGTTGATGAACAATCTTATGCTCTTTCAGCTGGCGCAGAAGATATTGTAAAAAATGCTAGAGTTGTCGATAGTTTTGATGAAGCTGCCTATGATTGCTCTTTGGTGATTGGAACAAGTGCTCGTTTACGTCATTTGCAAAGTACATTGATCGAGCCTCGAGAATGCGCGGAGAAAGTTGTAGCGTATGAAGGCAAGATAGCTATTGTGTTTGGTCGTGAACGTATTGGATTAACGAATGAAGAATTGTTGAAATGTCATTACCATTTGAATATTCCGGCTAATCCTGATTATTCTTCTTTAAATTTAGCAATGGCGGTACAGTTGGTAAGCTATGAATTGCGTATGGCATTTTTAGCTCAAGATAAGAAGGAAAATTCACTTTCTTTAATAGAACAAAGCTATCCAACAGCAGAACAATTCGCCTATTTTTTTGAGCATACTGAGCGTGTATATCAGTCACTAGGATTCATTCAAAATCAAGGTGTTATGCATAAATTAAAGCGTTTATATTATCGCGCTCAACTTGAAAAAAATGAATTAAATATTTTAAATGGCATGCTAAGTGCGGTCGAAAAACGGATTGATCTTGATTTAGATTAATTGACTGATTTAGTAGGATATGTAAATATTTCAACATCACTTTTTAGGAACACTTTATGAAACTTACATCGAAAGGTCGTTATGCAGTCACTGCGGTTTTAGATATCGCTTTAAATGCAGAAAAAGGTCCTGTGAGCCTTGCAGATATTTCTGAACGTCAACATATTTCGTTATCTTATTTAGAACAACTTTTTGCTAAATTACGTCGTGATGGATTAGTAAAAAGTGTTCGAGGACCTGGTGGAGGTTATCAACTAGGTTTACCAAGTGACCAAATTTCAGTGGGAATGATTATTTCAGCGGTAAATGAAAATATTCATGTGACCAAATGTCTTGGTCGTGGAAATTGTCAAAATGGCGTAGAATGTTTAACTCATACATTGTGGGAAGATCTGAGTAATCGCATTGAAAGTTTTCTCAATGAAATTACTTTGGCTGAATTGGTGAGTAAACGTGAGTCAAAACGCCAAACTCATAGCGATTTTGAGAATTTATTAATTGTTAATCAATAAAGGAAAGTAGTCCGTACAGTGCAAAATGCATTAAAAGTGCGGTCAAATTTAGAATGATTTAGGAGTGAAAAATGAAATTACCTATTTATTTAGATTATGCAGCAACTTGTCCTGTGGACGAGCGTGTTGCGAAGAAAATGATGGAATTTTTAACCATTGACGGTACATTCGGTAACCCAGCTTCTCGCTCGCATAAATTTGGTTGGCAAGCAGAAGAAGCGGTTGATGTGGCTCGTAATCAAATTGCCAATCTTATTGGTGCCGATTCTCGTGAAATTGTGTTTACTTCTGGTGCGACAGAATCAGATAACCTTGCAATTAAAGGTGCTGCACACTTTTACCAAACTAAAGGCAAGCATATCATCACTTGCAAAACCGAGCATAAAGCCGTATTAGATACTTGTCGTCAATTAGAGCGCGAAGGTTTTGAAGTAACTTATTTATCCCCCGAGTCTGATGGTTTAATTGATTTAGAAAAATTTAAAGCCGAACTTCGCCCCGATACTATTTTAGTTTCAATTATGCATGCCAATAATGAAATTGGCGTGTTGCAAGATATTAAAGCTATTGGTGAGCTTTGTCGTGCAAATAAAACGATCTTCCACGTGGATGCAACTCAAAGTGTGGGCAAAGTTGCGATTAATTTGGAAGAGTTGCCTGTTGATTTATTATCTATGTCTAGCCATAAACTTTATGGACCTAAAGGTATTGGTGCGTTATACGTTCGTCGTAAACCACGTATTCGTTTAGAAGCGATTATTCATGGCGGTGGTCATGAGCGCGGAATGCGTTCAGGTACATTACCTGTTCACCAAATCGTGGGAATGGGTGAGGCTTATCGAATTGCAAAAGAAGAAATGGCATCAGAAATGCCACGTTTAAAAGCTCTTCGTGATCGTTTGTATAATGGCTTAAAAGATATTGAAGAAACCTACGTAAATGGCTCAATGGAGCGCCGTTTAGATAGTAATTTAAATATTAGCTTTAACTATGTTGAAGGTGAATCTTTAATGATGGCCTTGCGTGATATTGCTGTATCTTCTGGTTCTGCTTGTACATCAGCTAGCTTAGAGCCATCTTATGTGTTACGTGCACTTGGTTTAAATGATGAATTGGCACACAGTTCAATTCGTTTTACATTGGGTCGTTACACCACTGAAGAAGAAATTGATTACACCATTAATTTAGTAAAAGGTGCGGTGGAAAAACTTCGTGCATTATCTCCATTATGGGATATGTTTAAAGAAGGTATCGATCTTAGTACAATTGAGTGGTCAGCTCACTAGGATTTAACTGCTATTATTAAATGGCGTTTCTCAATGATTTAAAAAAGGAAAGTTAAAATGGCTTATAGCGAAAAAGTAATCGATCATTATGAAAATCCACGAAATGTGGGTTCTATGGATAAAAAAGATAGCAATGTTGGTACTGGTATGGTGGGTGCGCCAGCTTGTGGTGATGTAATGCAGTTACAAATTAAAGTTAATGATAACGGCATTATTGAAGATGCAAAATTCAAGACTTATGGTTGTGGTTCTGCTATTGCATCTAGTTCATTAATTACAGAGTGGGTGAAAGGTAAATCTTTAGAAGAAGCAGGCGCTATAAAAAATAGCCAAATTGCAGAAGAGTTAGAATTGCCACCAGTGAAAGTTCACTGTTCTATTTTAGCGGAAGATGCAATTAAGGCGGCAATTGCTGATTACAAATCCAAAAAAGGCGAATAATATGAAAAAATGCGGTCGGTTTTGACCGCACTTTTAGTGGTTTTGGGGGATATATGAGTATTACATTAACAGAAAAAGCCGCTCAACGAGTGAAAGCTTTTTTGGATAATCGTGGCAAAGGCATTGGTTTGCGTTTAGGAGTGAAAACATCAGGCTGTTCTGGCTTAGCTTATGTGCTTGAGTTTGTCGATGTCTTAAATGAAGAAGATCAAGTTTTTGAACAGCACGGTGTGAATATTATTGTTGATCCAAAAAGCTTAGTTTATCTCAATGGTATTGAGTTGGATTATGTGAAAGAAGGCTTAAATGAAGGCTTCAAATACAATAATCCAAATGTAAAAGAATCTTGTGGCTGTGGTGAAAGTTTCCATGTTTAAGGTAATAATCTGATGTTAAATCCTTTTCAAATTTTTGATTTACCCGCTGATTTTCAGTTAGATGAGAAGGCGCTAAATACACGTTATTTAGAATTACAAAAGGCGCTACATCCAGATAATTTTGTGTCAAGTAGTGCGTTAGAACAACGCGTTGCGATGCAAAAATCCACCGAAGTGAATGATGCCTTAAAAACGTTAAAAGACCCAATTTTGCGAGCAGAAGCTATTATTGCGCTTAATACTGGTGAACAGATAGATCTTGAACAAAAAAGTACGCAAGATGTGGCGTTTTTAATGCAACAGTTACAGTGGCGAGAACAACTAGAAGAACTTGAAGATCAGAAAGATGAACAAGCATTAAACGCTTTTGCGAAAGAAATTAAACAAGAAACTCAGTCATTATTGACCGCGCTTTCTGAGAGTCTGACATCCCAACAATGGACGAAAGCATCTCAACAGTGTGATAAATTACGTTTTACTCGTAAGCTTTCTGAAGAAATTGAACGTGTAGAAGAACGCCTTTTTGAACTGTAATAGATCTATATCTCAATATCCCTTGATATTATGCAAACTCTCGAACAACTAATATCTCCAGAAAACTCTGCTTGGCCTATACTTTCCCAATGGATTGAAAGTGCACGTAATCATTGTTATGTCATTAAAAAAGATCAATCAAGTGCAGAACGTGAACTTTTTACCATGCAAATGCCTACGTCATCACCAATGGGGGCAGTGATTTATGAAACAGGTGGAATTTTAATTCATCATGGTTGGTTGCGTATTTTAGGTTCAGGAAGTTTTAAATTACCGCGTGGATTGATGGATTGGAATTTTAGTAAGTCTTTTAGTGAGTCTGGTGAAAAACCAAAGTATTTATTGGTTGCTGATGATGTGATAGGCGGTTACTTTGCATTAAATGGTGGTTCCTTAGGCGATAACCTTGGCAAAATTTATTATTTTTCACCAAAAGATCTTACTTGGCATAATTTAAATTTTACTTATACAGAATTTTTAGCTTGGGCATTGAATGGTGATTTAGAGGCTTTTTATCAAGATCTATTCTGGCAAAATTGGCAAGATGATGTGAAACAATTGGATGGTAATCAAATTTTTGTATTCACGCCTGATTTAAGCGAAGATAGAAAAATAGCGATTGATGAACGTCAAAAACACGAAGTCAATATTGAAACACATTACCAAGCAAGCTTTGCAGAAAAAAATAAATTTGATTTGGCGTATTCCGTCGCATAACCAGTAGAAAAATATCATATGGCATTATTACAAATTGCAGAACCAGGACAAGCTGCTGCACCGCATCAACATCGTTTAGCCGTTGGGATTGATTTGGGAACAACCAATTCTTTGGTTGCATCCGTGCGTAGTGGTCAATCCGTGATTCTTAATGATGAACAAGAACGCAGTCTTGTGCTGTCTGTTGTTCATTATGGCGTTGAAGAGAAGAAAGTTGGTTTAGAAGCCTTTGAACAATCCTCACTTGATCCAAAAAATACGATAATTTCGGTAAAACGCTTAATTGGTCGTAGCCTTGCTGATGTTCAGTCTCGTTATCCTAGTTTGCCTTATGAATTTGTGGCGAGTGAAAATGGATTGCCTTTAATTGTTACGGCACAGGGGCCAAAAAGTCCAATTGAAGTATCCTCAGATATTTTATCGCGTTTAAATCATATTGCAGAACAACGCCTTGGTGGTGAGCTTTCTGGGGTTGTGATTACGGTTCCAGCTTATTTTGATGATGCCCAACGTCAAAGCACTAAGGATGCTGCGCGTTTAGCTGGGCTAAATGTATTACGTTTATTGAATGAACCCACTGCAGCCGCAGTCGCTTATGGATTGGATAGCGGGCAGGAAGGAATTATTGCGGTGTATGATTTAGGTGGTGGTACATTTGATATTTCAATTTTACGCTTATCAAAAGGTGTATTTGAAGTTCTAGCAACAGGGGGCGATACTGCGCTAGGTGGTGATGATTTTGATCATTTAATTGCAGATTGGGTTGTTGAACAAACCCAACTAAAACCACAAACTCCAAATCAACAGCGTGAACTGATAACCCTTGCCAGCCAAGCCAAAATTGCTTTAAGTACTGAGAAAAGTGCGGTGATTTCTTGGTTGAATTTTTCAGTAGAAATTTCACGGGAACAATTTAATGAGTTGATTCATTCACTTGTAAAACGTTCATTGTTAACTTGTCGCCGAGCTTTGAAAGATGCCAACGTTGAATCTGAAGAAGTGCAAGCGGTGGTAATGGTTGGTGGTTCAACTCGAGTGCCATACGTACGAGAACAAGTTGGTGAGTTTTTTGGTAAAACACCACTGACCTCCATTGATCCAGACAAAGTTGTGGCACTTGGTGCCGCAATTCAAGCTGATATTTTAGTCGGTAATAAAACTGACTCTGATATGTTGTTGCTGGATGTCGTGCCACTTTCTTTAGGCATTGAGACGATGGGTGGATTAGTGGAAAAAATTATTCCACGTAACACAACAATTCCTGTGGCTCGTGCACAAGAGTTTACTACTTTCAAAGATGGCCAAACAGCAATGACTGTTCATGTCGTACAAGGGGAACGTGAGCTGGTAGATGATTGTCGCTCTTTAGGCCGTTTTACTCTACGAGGTATTCCGGCAATGGCTGCGGGTGCCGCTCATATTCGAGTGACTTATCAAGTTGATGCAGATGGTTTATTAAGTGTGACTGCAATGGAAAAATCGACGAAAGTACAGGCATCAATTCAAATTAAACCTTCCTATGGTTTAACCGATGAAGAAGTGACCGAAATGATAAAATCTTCTTTTGATAATGCGCAAGAGGATTTGCAAGCTCGTGAATTAGCCGAGCAACGAGTAGAAGCGGATCGTGTGATTGAAAGTGTGATTGTTGCGTTACAAGCTGATGGGGCTGAATTGCTGAGCACAGAAGAATTTCATCATATTGAAAGTGTGTTAAAACAATTAATGGATGTAAAACAAGGTTCAGATCGTGATGCAATTGCACAAGGCATTAAAGCCTTGGATATCGCTACTCAAGAATTTGCAGCACGTCGAATGAATGCATCAATTAATAAAGCTTTGACAGGCAAAAATTTGTCAGATATTGAAAAACCGTAAAAGTGCGGTCAGATTATTAAATAATTTTGAGGAAAGTGTTATGCCAAAAGTGATTTTTTTACCTAATGAAGAATTTTGTCCCGAAGGTATGGTTGTTGATGCGGCTGCAGGTGATAACTTATTAGAAGTTGCACATAATGCAGGGGTGGAAATCCATCATGCTTGCGATGGTTCTTGTGCTTGTACAACCTGCCATGTGATTATCCGTGAAGGGTTTGACTCTCTAAATGAAACGAGTGATCAAGAAGAAGATATGTTGGATAAAGCTTGGGGATTAGAAATGGATAGTCGTTTATCTTGCCAATGTGTCGTGGGAGACGAAGATCTTGTGATAGAAATTCCGAAATATAACATTAACCATGCGAATGAGGCTGCCCACTAATGAAATGGACTGATGCTCAATTAATTGCAGAAGAACTTTACGATCGTAATCCGGATTTAGATCCCAAAACAGTTCGTTTTACTGATTTACATAAATGGATTTGTGAACTTGAGGATTTTGATGATGATCCGAATAAGTCAAATGAAGCAATTCTTGAGGCTATTTTATTGAAATGGTTAGATGAATTTGAATAATTAGAAATTTGATTGAAAAAATACCCGCACTTTGATGCGGGTATTATTTTTTAAAGATTGTTTAATTTCATTTTGGCCATTTGTTGTTCTAATTGGCTACCACTTTGTTGTGCTTGCTCAAAGCTGCTTTTAGCCGCAACTTTATCTCCTTTAACGACTTGGATATCGCCAGTTAAGAGCGCTTTACGAGCATTAAAACTTTCACCCTTCACTTGATTTAAGGTGGTTAACGCATTGTCTAATTGACCTAATTGAAATTGCACCGCACTTAGACGTAATGCAACAATAGATGTTAATACTTCATCTTGAGATTGAGTTAATGCTTGATTTAAGTTTAGTTCTGCAGCTGCAAAATCTTGTTTTTCAACCGCTTTTTTCGTTTCATCTAACAAAGCAAAGACAGCGTATGCAGTTTTGCTGTTAGCTTGCACAAATTGTTCTATATTTGCTTTTTTAGCTTGTTCATCTTGTTGTGCAGAATAGATTAACGCATCATACTGAGCAGAAGCTTGAGCGATTTGTTCTGCTTGGTGCGCTTGCCAATAACGCCATCCAAACATACCACCAACCCCTAAGATAAAAGCGACAATAATTGTTTTGCCATTTTCTTTCCACCAGTCTTTCAACTGGTTAATCTCTTGTTCTTCTTCAATGGAATAAGCCATGTTTTTCCCCTTTTAAATTAAAATTGAGTTTGAATATAGTCGATTATATTCACTAAATCTAAGGTTTGCTGCTCTGCACCACCTTGTAAGTGTTTAACAACGACTTGTTTATTTTGTACTTCGCTTTCGCCGATAACTAATGCCAATGTTGCACCAGATTTATCTGCACGTTTAAATTGTTTTTTGAAATTACCGCCAGAGCAGTGCAACATGGTATTTAAGTGCGGTAATTCTGAGCGTACTTTTTCTGCTAATTCAAAAGCAGCTAATGTTGCACCTTCACCTTGATAAACAACATAAATATCCACCGCACTTTTCACAGGAATATTTGGATTAACTTCTTGCACCAACAAGACTAAACGTTCTAATCCCATTGCAAATCCGATGCTCGGGGTTGCGTGTCCGCCAAGTTGTTCTACTAGCCCGTCATAACGGCCGCCGCCACATACAGTACCTTGCGCACCAAGAGCGGAGGTTACCCATTCAAATACAGTTTTGTTGTAATAATCTAAGCCACGAACGAGTTTAGGATTAATTTCATATTGAATACCCACTGCATCTAATAATGAACATAATTGTTCAAAATGCTCACGGCTTTCATCGTCTAGATAATCAAGCAATTTTGGTGCGTTATCTAATACTTTTTGTAATTCTGGATTTTTGGTGTCCAAAATACGAAGCGGATTTTTTACCAAGCGATCTTTTTCTTCATCGCTCATTAAATCTTGATGGTTTTCTAAGAATCCAACCAAAGTTGAACGATAATTTGCTCGAGCTTCTAAAGAACCAATTGAGTTAAGTTGAAGTGTAACATGTTGATCGATACCTAATGCTTTCCATAAACGATAGGTAAGTATGATTAATTCGGCATCGATTTCTGGATTCGCAATACCGAATACTTCAACACCGGCTTGATGGAATTGACGGTAACGACCTTTTTGCGGACGTTCATGACGGAACATTGGCCCCATATACCACAAGCGTTGTTCATTGTTATAGATCCAACCGTGTTCAATGGCGGCACGCACGCAACCTGCAGTGCCTTCAGGGCGTAAGGTTAATTGTTCATTGTTATCCCAAAATGTGTACATTTCTTTTGAAACAACATCGGTTACTTCGCCGATTGCACGAGCAAATAATGGCGTGCTTTCTACAACTGGCATACGCACTTCGGAATAACCGTAATTGTTTAATACCTGGCGTACTTGCGCTTCAATCCATTGCCATAATGGAGATTCAGTAGGGGAGCAATCGTTCATTCCACGAATTGCTTGAATAGTTTTAGCCACGAGCTTTCCTTAAATAATTCTGTTTTTTGGATCTTGTTGTGCGACTTTTGCACGAATTTTTGCTTCTAATTGGTTAACAATATCTTCGTTATCGAAGCGTTCTTTTTGACGTTCGCCATTAAGATAATAACCGCTTTTTTTGTTACCACCGGTTACCCCGAGATCAGATACAAGTGCTTCACCTGGACCATTCACTACACAACCGATAATTGATACATCCATTGGTGTAATAATATCTTCAAGGCGTTGTTCTAACGCATTTACTGTACCGATTACATCAAACTCTTGGCGAGAACACGTTGGGCACGCAATAAAATTAATGCCACGAGAGCGAATTCGTAAAGATTTAAGAATATCAAAACCTACTTTAATTTCCTCTACGGGATCTGCAGCTAATGATACACGTAATGTGTCACCAATACCTTCGGCAAGTAACATACCTAAACCTATTGCAGATTTAATCGAACCTGCTCGCGCACCACCAGCCTCTGTAATCCCTAAGTGCAATGGCTGCTTGATAGATTTGGCAAGTAAACGATAAGCTTCCACAGCTAAGAATACATCGGAGGCTTTTACACTAACCTTAAATTGATCGAAATTAAGACGGTCTAGAATTTCTACATGACGTAATGCTGATTCTAATAATGCCTCTGGTGTTGGTTCGCCGTATTTTTCTTGCAGATCTTTTTCTAAAGAGCCTGCGTTTACGCCGATACGAATCGGAATATTTTTGTCACGAGCACAATCAACAACGGCACGGATGCGATCTTCACGACCAATATTGCCTGGATTGATACGTAAACAATCTACTCCATATTCTGCGACTTTTAGTGCGATACGATAGTCGAAATGAATATCTGCTACGAGAGGGACATTCACTTGCTGTTTAATTTGTTTAAATGCTTCTGCTGCATCCATTGTTGGAACGGATACACGAACGATATCTGCGCCAACACGTTCTAATGATTTAATTTGAGTAACTGTCGCCTCCACATCAGTGGTGCGAGTATTTGTCATTGATTGCACGGCAATTGGCGCATCACCACCAACTGGTACATTTCCTACATAAATTTTTGTCGATTCACGACGCTTAATGCTTGGTTGAAAAGCTGACATCTTTTTCCTTATTAAGGTTGTGAAAGTTTGAATTTTGCAATGCGGCCATCCACTTTTAGTGGATAATTTTCGCCTTTATAGGTGATACGTACATTACTTGGTGCGCCAACAATTAATGAAAACTCATCTCCATTAAAAGTTAATACTTCACCTTTTTTATACTCTTTTTGTGCTAATACTCGGCGATTTTTATCTTTTACGCTGAGCCAGCTCGTATTATTTAAGATTTCTACAATCAAGTCTCCTTTTACAGTCGGTGCTGCTGGAGAAATTGATGGATTTTCTACCGCACCTTGAGTGTCTAAAACTGATTTTTCATCGTTTTTTGTTTGTGAAACGGTATTTTCTTGTGCTATTTCTGGTAACACATTATTTGTTATTTCTACTGGTTGTGAGACAGCGGCTGTTGTTTCTGGTGCAGTTTTATTGCTTTCTTCTGTCGTCACAAGAGCTGCAGCTGGCTGATTGTTTTCGGTAGAAGCAACATAGCTTTGTACTAAGTCATCACGTTCTTGGTTATTTTGCTGATAACTTTGCCACCACCAAAGTCCCGTCATGCCAAGGACTAAAATAAGTACAATGATAGATAAACGTCCGACCCAACGAGAGTGCGATGAATATTGATTTGCTTCACGAGTTGAACGAGCATTTTTACTCAGATCGTTTTTATCATTCTCTGCAAATGTAATATTTTCCCATACAGAATCGGGTAAGCGTAAGAACTTGGCATAGCTACGCACATAACCTTTTACAAAGATTGCAGGGGTAGATTTTTGAATAAATTCGTTGTTTTCAAGTTGCTGTAATATGGAAGGACGCAGCGCAATTTCTTTGGCGACGTCTTCGAGAGAAAGATTCAAGTTTTCACGAGCTTGGCGAAAAATCTCACCTGGTGAAAGTTCTTGTTCAGTTGTTGGATTCATAAATTCAATCAAATAATATGCGATAAATAAAGGCTAAATTCTAAAGTCCAACGCTTGATTTGGCAATGTTTTATTTGAAGGTATTAAACTTTTCCGCTCGTTTACTATCAGTTTGTCGCAATTTTTGTAATGCTTGTTGATAAATATCCATTTTTTGAGAGGAATAAGCACAAAGAGCCATATTTTCAAATGTATCTGCTTGATGATAATAATTAGGTGAATTCAGTGCGAGTTGAAATTGCTGTTGAGCTTGTTCAAATTGTTTTTGACGACATAAAAATGTGCCAAAATTATTATGTAAATCCCCCTGTTGATTATTGAGCTTTAAAGCTATTTCATATTCACGATGTGCATTCTCTATTTCCCCTTGTCGCTGATAATAATGTGCAAGAGCTGAATGCACGAGATAGTAATCTTTATCGTGTTGAAGTGCTTTATCTAAGTTGATTTTAGCGAGTTGAGGATTATTTTGTTGAAGGTAACCGAGTGCAAGTTCTACACGAGCTTTCGCTGCAGATTGTTGATTGAAATCTTTAATGGTTGATTGAGAAACGCAAGCAGAAAAAATGAAAGGGAAAATAACCGCACTGAGTTGTTTACTTATTTTTTGCATTTTTTCTCCTTTTAACTAACAGGGCAGGAAGAAATATTTAATATGCTTTAATTTGTATGACAACATAGGGCATGTGAACTTGATTAATTCACATGCCTAGAATATTAATTAACTTCTGTCACCCCAATATTTTGTCTAAATTGGCGTTTCATTGCCGTACGTTTAGTACGATCGATAACATCTCCTGCTAACTGTCCGCAAGCTGCATCAATATCATCTCCACGCGTTTTACGAATAATCACGGTAAAGCCATATTCCATCAAGGTTTTTTGGAAGCGGTCAATACGCGTATTCGAGCTTTTTGCATAAGGTGCTTCTGGGAACGGATTCCATGGAATTAAATTAATTTTACAAGGCGTATTTTTTAATACTTCTGCAAGTTGATGAGCATGTTCTACGCCATCATTTACATGATCGAGCATGACATACTCAATCGTGACTTTGCCGTGGTTTGCATTTGATACGCTTAAATAACGATTTACCGAGTCAATCAACATTTTGATATTATATTTTTTGTTGATTGGCACAATTTCATCACGTAATTCATCGTTTGGAGCATGTAATGAAATAGCTAAAGCCACATCGATCATTTTGCTCAAATTATCTAGTGCCGGCACAACGCCAGAAGTTGATAAAGTGACACGACGTTTTGATAAACCGTAGGCAAAATCATCTAACATAATCTCCATTGCAGGAATAACATTAGCGACATTTAATAAGGGTTCGCCCATTCCCATCATTACCACATTTGTAATTGGTCTAATGCCAGTCACTCCAAAGTTGCCTATAATTTTAGAGGCTCTCCAAACTTGGCCGATAATTTCTGAAACCGTTAAATTGCGATTAAATCCTTGTTGTGCGGTTGAACAGAATGTACAAGCTAAGGCGCAGCCAACTTGGGAAGATACACAAAGCGTCGCGCGATCTGCTTCGGGGATATACACGGTTTCAACTTGCTGCTCGCCCACTTGCATTGCCCATTTTATCGTGCCATCGGCTGAACGCTGTTCAACGGCAACTTCTGGGGCTTTAATTTCTGCAACAGCCTTAAGTTTTTCACGTAATTTTTTATTAATGTTTGTCATATTGTCGAAGTTATCTTCGCCAAAATGATAAATCCATTTTACTAACTGATCTGCTCGGAATGGTTTTTCGCCGAGTTCTTTAAAAAATTCGCGCATTTGTTGGCGCGTTAAATCCATTAGATTAATTTTTTTAGCTGGTGCATCTGATTGCACTGACAATAATTCTGACATTTTAGCCTCGTTATTACACATTGTGGCGATAGCGTTGTGCTGGTGTTTTTATTAAAAACTCACAACGAAAAATTCGCAATTAAAAAATGAACGGCGATTGTACAGATTTGTCACCGCATAATCTAGCGGAATTGAAAAATGATGGAAAATATCACCGCACTTTTTTGCGATCTAGATCGCAAATATTTCCAATTACAGCGTAAAAAGTGCGGTAAAATGTAAGACTATTTTCTAAGGTGACCGATAATGTTTAAAAAAGCTTTATTTATTTTTTCTTTGTGTCCTTCTTTTGCGGTGGCATAGTCTTATGTTGTGTATGATTTTACGCATAATCGAGTGTTGGAAAGCCATGCGCCTGATAGCGTTCAGCCTATTGCTTCTGTAACGAAATTAATGACAGCGAACGTATTTCTAGAAAATAATACAAATCCTAATTGCACCATTGCGATAACCAGTGACGATCGTGATTACATTAAAGGTACAAGCACAAAATTACCGATGAATGTTCCGATGGCTTGCAGAGAATTATTAAAGGCGATGCTTGTACATTCTGATAACTATGCCGCCCATGCGCTTTCTCGTGCAGCAGGAATGAGCAGAGTACAATTTATTAATAAAATGAATGAAAAAGCTCGCCAATTAGGCATGTATTCTACTCGTTTTCATGATAGTTCTGGTTTATCGAGTAGCAATATTTCCAGTCCTATGGATTTAGTTAAACTTGCTAAACATTCTTTAAATAAACCTGAAATTCGACAACTATCTAATATCAGTGCTACGAATATTCAAGCTGGAAAACATAGTGTATTAATGAAAAATACAAATAAATTAGTGCGTGATGAAATTTTTGATGCGGTGGTAAATAAGACTGGATACATTCGAGAATCTGGTTATAACCTTGTTTTCATCAATAAACACCCATGTAAAAGTTCCACCATCGGTGTAATTAGTCTCAATAATTCTTCTTCTGCATATCGTTCTAGTTTTACTAAAAATAAATTAGAGAAATTTGGCTGCACGGCATTAAATGGAAGAAAAATTCGTGATGTAGTAGGAGAAGATCAATATGAAGATGGTTATGATGAAGTGGGCTTTAATATGCTAATTAAGAATTTATCAAAGTAGTATTTATGATACACGACAAAATGCGAGATGATAGCTTGTCCCATCTCGCATTTTTAGTTTCAATAGCTACTAGAAGAATTAGCTCTTGCTATATTTATCAAAAGTTTGAGCCTATTGATTAGCCTTGTCAGCTGCATCCTCAGCTTCTTTAGAAAGCTGAACTGAAAGTGTAGAAGCTGCTTTTGATTCTTCCGATAATTTCAAAGCTAAATTTGCTGCTGCATTAGACTCATCCATTTTTTGTTTAGCTAGTCTTTGCGCATCTTCCCCACCTTGCTTTAAAAGAACCTGTGCTTCTTCTTGCTTTTGCATTGCAACTTTCACCGCTTCTTTAGCTTTTAAAGATTTATCTTTCGCTTCCGTAGAGGCGTCTATTGCTTGTTTAGATTTATCTAGTGCAATCTGCTTATAGTTTAGGGAAGCCACCTTTTGAGCAGGTTGTTCCACTGTAGTTTTAGTTTGTTCAGATGTTTTAGGTTTATCATCACAGGCAGTTAAGGCTATTACTGAGCCCAATACTAACCAAAATACTTTTTTCATATATTATCCTCAAAAAGATGAATTCATAACGGTTACCACATTCTAGACTTAATTTTTGAAAAAGTCACTATAATAACAGAAAAATATTTGTACTTTTGTATCAGTAATTAAATCAATAAATTAAGGATAAAAGTTTTTGAAAACTTAGCTTATCACGATGATATAACACTTAAAAACATAGGGAAAATCTATCTCACTTTTTGTTATGCTTTCAAAAATCAAAATAACTTTAATGTTTGATAATTATTTTCATTTGAAAAACGTAATAAAAATAGTACTATTACCTGTGATGAATAATTGTTGAGCTGTTGAGCGATTATTCAGGCATCCAATCTAATACTTTTTTATAAGGACATCTTATGCGAAATTCATTAAAAATTATGACCGCACTTGCACTTGGTTTATTTGCAATGCAGGCTAATGCAAAATTCAAAGTCGTCACCACCTTCACCGTGATTCAAGATATCGCACAAAATGTGGCGGGTAATGCAGCTACAGTGGAATCTATCACCAAACCAGGTGCTGAAATTCATGAATATGAACCTACTCCAAAAGACATTGTGAAAGCACAATCTGCCGATTTAATTCTATGGAACGGCTTAAATTTGGAGCGTTGGTTTGAACGTTTCTTCCAAAATATTAAAGACAAACCAGCAGTAGTGGTGACTGAAGGTATTCAACCATTGTCTATTTATGAAGGCCCGTATAAAGATGCGCCTAATCCACATGCGTGGATGTCGCCATCTAATGCATTAATTTATATTGAAAATATTAAAAATGCATTGGTGAAATACGATCCACAAAATGCAGCAGTGTACGAAAAAAATGCTGCTGACTATGCTCAAAAAATTAAACAACTTGATGAGCCACTTCGTGCAAAATTAGCACAGATTCCAGAAGCTCAACGCTGGCTTGTGACAAGTGAAGGTGCTTTCAGTTATTTGGCGAAAGATTACAACTTAAAAGAAGGCTACTTATGGCCAATTAATGCTGAACAACAAGGCACACCACAACAAGTGCGTAAAGTGATTGATTTAGTTCGTAAAAACAATATTCCTGTTGTGTTTAGTGAAAGTACAATTTCAGCAAAACCAGCACAACAAGTTGCTAAAGAAAGTGGCGCAAAATACGGTGGCGTATTGTACGTTGATTCACTTTCTGCGAAAAAAGGCCCTGTGCCAACTTATATTGATTTGCTTAACGTCACTGTATCAACCATTGTTAAAGGATTCGGAAAATAATGGACTCTTTCTCGACATCAATTTGGGTTAATGATGTAACTGTTCGTTACAACAATGGTCACACAGCTATTCACAATATGACGTTCTCATTAAACAGTGGAACTATTTGTGCATTAGTGGGTGTGAATGGAAGTGGTAAATCCACGTTATTTAAAAGCATAATGGGGCTTGTGAAGCCACAACAAGGCGAAATCAAACTTTGCGATTTGCCAATTTCCCAAGCACTGAAACGTAATTTGGTTGCTTATGTTCCACAATCTGAAGAAGTGGACTGGCAATTTCCGGTGTCAGTTTATGATGTCGTGATGATGGGGCGTTATGGGTATATGAATTTCCTTCGTATCCCGAAAGCGATTGATAAACAAAAAGTTCAAGAGGCGATGCAGCGAGTGAACATTGAACATCTCGCGCATCGTCAAATTGGTGAGTTATCTGGCGGGCAGAAAAAACGCGTGTTTTTAGCCCGCGCTTTAGCACAACAAAGTCCAATTATTTTATTGGATGAACCTTTCACTGGCGTTGATGTGAAAACTGAAAATGCCATTGTTGATCTTCTTCAACAGCTTCGAGACGAAGATCATCTGATTCTTGTCTCAACTCATAACTTAGGCTCAGTTCCTGATTTCTGTGATCAAGTGGTGATGATTAATCGTACGGTGATTGCAGCAGGGAAAACGGAAGATACCTTTAACCAACATAATTTGGAAATTGTGTTTGGTGGGGTATTGCGCCATATTAAATTATTAGGCGAAAATTTACATAATGATGAAGATAAACGCGCTGTTACCGTCTTAACGGATGATGAAAAAGCAGTTGTATTCTATGGTGAAACTAAGCAAGATCCTCCAGCGCCAACAACACAGGATTGCCATTTTGAAGACTGTCCTTGTAAAAGTGCGGTCAAAAAAGAGAAGGATTAAGGCATGTTAGCATTATTATTAGAACCTTTTTCCTATGATTATATGCTCAAGGCGATGATCTTGAGTACCGCAGTTGGTGGGATTTGTGCTTTTTTGTCTTCATATTTAATGCTTAAAGGCTGGTCTTTGATTGGCGATGCACTTTCTCATTCCGTTGTTCCTGGTGTCGCGATTGCTTATGCCTTTTCTTTGCCTTATGCGCTTGGTGCATTTTTTGCCGGAATTTTAGCCGCACTTTCCATTCTTTGGATTAAATCCATTTCTAAACTGAAAGAAGATGCCATTATCGGATTTATTTTTAGTACTTTCTTTGCATTAGGTCTATTGATCATTTCTTTAAATCCAACCGCAGTAAATGTGCAAAGTATCATTTTAGGCAATATTTTAGGTATTGCTGACGAAGATATTTACCAAGTGGCAATTATCATCGGCGTCTGTTTAGTATTGCTTTTATTATTTTGGAAGGATTTACTACTGATTTTTTTCGATGAAACTCAAGCGATTACAGTCGGTCTGTCTCCATTATTTTATAAAATCTTATTTTTCACCTTATTAAGTGCGTGTGTGGTGGCGGCATTGCAAACTGTCGGCGCGATTTTAGTGATTGCGATGGTCATTACCCCGGGTGCTACGGCATATTTACTGACGGATAAATTCAAAACCTTGTCAATCATCGCGATTATTTTAGGGACGATGACAAGTTTTGTTGGTGTTTATATTAGCTATTATTTAGATGGTGCCACAGGCGGTGTGATTGTCACATTGCAAACCATATTGTTTTTGGCTGCTTTCTTATTTTCACCAAAATATGGTTTACTCACTCGTAATAAAAAGGCGGTAGAAAATGTTTGATTGTCTTTTAGAACCGCTACAATTTGAGTTTATGCAAAATGCCTTGCTGACTGCATTTATTGTTTCAATTATTTGTGCGTTGCTTTCTTGCTATTTAGTCTTGAAAGGTTGGTCATTAATGGGCGATGCGATTTCCCATGCCGTATTACCTGGTATTGTACTTGCTTATTTGGCAGGAATTCCTTTAGCGATTGGTGCATTTTTTTCAGGCATTTTTTGCTCGCTTGGCGTGGGATATTTAAAAGAAAATAGTCGTATAAAAGAAGATACAGCAATGGGCATTGTATTTTCTGGAATGTTTGCTATTGGTCTTGTTATGTTCACCAAAATTCAAACAGAACAGCATTTAACGCATATTTTGTTTGGTAATGTATTGGGTGTAAGCCATCAAGAGCTTATTCAAAGTGCGGTTATTTCTGCGATAATTTTTTGTATGATTGTTTTTAAACGTAAAGACTTTTTGCTTTATTGTTTTGACCCAAGTCATGCTCGTGTTGCAGGTCTTTCTCCAAAGATTTTACATTATGGCTTATTAATGTTGCTTGCTTTAACCATTGTAAGCACGATGCAAGTGGTAGGTGTTATTTTGGTGGTGGCAATGTTAATTGCGCCAGGAATTACAGCACTTACGCTCACAAAATCTTTTGATAAAATGTTATGGATTGCTATTGTCAGTTCCATTACATCAAGCCTAATAGGCGTAATATTGAGCTATCATTTTGATGCGTCAACTGGTGCTTGTATTATTCTTCTGCAAGCCGCATTTTTTGTTATAGCATTAGCTTATAGCAAAATTAAAACAAGATAATTTCCTTTCTTTAAAAACGGTACAAGCTTAAGTTTGTGCCGTTTTTGTTTGATGAAATATTCTTTCAACGCCTAATATTACAAAGTATATAAACGGTTCAACAAGGGATAATTGATTTTATAGTATTCGGTTTACATTTTTCTCTTTACTTTGGAATGGCATTCTTTATCCGATTTGATATATCTTTTCCTCATAATCCTCAAAATGTTGTTTAGCAAAGTTTTGTAATTGTATATAGAAGGATTTTTGGAAATTAATCGCTATAAAATCAACGATACTTTGTAAATCTATATTTGTCTTGAGGGGTTTAAAAAGATTTTTGATTGTTTTATTCGATTTTAGAACAAATAAAAAGGCGAATCTTTTGATTCGCCTTGCTTTTAATAATGTATTTCTAACAAATGATTAGAAGTAAACGCGTAAACCTACGCCCACTTTTTTATCTTTAGATACAGTAACGTTTGCTTTGTCAGTTTTTTTGGATTTGATGTAAGCGCCTTCAACATAAGTTAATACTTGTCTGTGAAGTTTGTAATCTACACCAAATAATACACCAGCTTCACGTTCTTTTAAACCTTGATCTACTGAATCGCGTTCATATTTGAAGTTACCATATACTTTGCTGGTATCTTTTACTAAATCGAATTGGAAACCTGGAGATACGAAGTAACGTTTCACGTGTTTAGCTGATTTCTTTTTAATTTTTGCGTAACCGCCATCAAGAGATACGAATAAACCAGCATCATCGAAACGGTAACCTAAAGTTGCTAATGCACCGTTAGTTTGTTGAATATCGTCTGGATCTGAATGTTTATAGTTAGTACGGCCATAAGCGATGCCTGCAACAATGTTGTTTGCATCATATTTTGCACCAACTTGAACACCATTACTGATTTCACCAGTGACTACTTCACCTGGAACTAGGTTAGGTAATGGATTTTCACCCTGACGTTCTTGTGCAAATACATAACTGGTGCTTAATGTTAAACCTTCAATACCTTGGTAGGTATAAGCCGCTGCTGAAGCGCCTTCATGTGGAACATAGTTAGACTTTTCGATAATACCGTATTCGTTATCTTCTGCACTTACCATTACATCAGCGATAGTTTTTTGACGACCGAAAGTAACTTGACCTAATTCTTTTTTGCCTAAACCAACATAAGCTAATTTAGTTTTTACATCACCAAAATCGTCAGATTTTTTTGCACCAGAACTAAAGCGTGTTTCAAAATAACCTAATGCATAGTAACCATCGCCTAAGTCATGAGTAGCTTTAATATGGAAACGTGAACCTGCATTGCGTAATGCACCATGTTGATGTTTTTGACCTTTCACAGTGGTTTTGTTTTGTTCAGCGATAACGCTTAAACGACCACCAAATTCTACTTTAGTCCCTTCGTTGTTATAAACAACAGCTGCGTTCGCTGCTGAAGCTGCGAATGCACCGATGATTAATGCTGCAAGTGTTTTTTTCATAATTTGTATTCCTTATGGTTGTTTACTACCTATGATTGAACTATTTTCATATAAGATTGTCCAACCGCCTATAAATAGACGTTGTGAACATAGCAAATTCTCTTTTTGATGTCAATTCCTCAATATTTTAATTTTCTTGAAATCTGATCTAGATCACACTTTTCGTACATTTTTGTCTGTTTTTTGTTCTGTTTTTGAGGCTTGAGTATTGCCTGTAAATATTTTTAGGTATTGGAGAATAGAATGCTATGCCACTTTTCTATATTATTCTTCCATGTAGCCAATATCTTCCTGTGTTGGGTTTTCTGCCCCTTTTTTAGCTAATTCATCGCATATTTCATTTTCTCTGTGTCCTGCATGACCTTTCACCCATTGCCAATTAATTTTATGACGTTGGATGGATTCATCTAAGGCTATCCATAAATCTTGGTTTTTTACAGGCTTTCCAGAACTTGCTTTCCAATTATTTTTTTTCCAGTTAAAAATCCATTTTGTTATGCCATTTTTCATATATTGGCTATCACTATAAAGCGTGATTAAGCAAGGTTCTTTTAATGCATTTAATGCCTCAATGACAGCGCGTAATTCCATTCGATTATTGGTGGTTTTAAAATAGCCTTTGGAGAGCATTTTTTCATGCTGTTTATAACGCAATACGGCGCCAATTCCCCCTGCGCCAGGATTACCTAAGCAAGATCCATCAGTAAAAATTTCAATCTGTTTTTGCATAACAAAAAGGTTGTTGTGTAGAATGGCAAGTATTTTAATGGAAAGAGATAGGTTGAACAAATGATTAATCCCAATCGCCAAATTGTGTTAGATACTGAAACTACAGGTATGAATCAGCTTGGCGCGCATTATGAAGGACACTGCATTATTGAAATTGGTGCAGTTGAATTAATAAATCGTCGTTACACAGGTAATAATTTCCATATTTACATTAAACCAGATCGCCCCGTTGATCCTGATGCGATTAAAGTTCATGGTATTACTGATGAAATGTTAGCGGATAAACCTGAATTCAAAGACGTTGCCCAAGATTTTTTGGATTATATTAATGGTGCGGAATTGCTTATTCACAATGCACCCTTTGACGTTGGATTTATGGATTATGAATTTCGTAAACTCAACCTTAATGTGAAAACTAACGATATTTGTTTGGTGACAGATACTTTGCAAATGGCGCGTCAGATGTATCCCGGAAAACGTAATAATTTGGACGCACTTTGTGATCGTTTAGGTATTGATAATAGCAAACGTACTTTGCACGGTGCGTTACTGGATGCCGAGATCTTGGCGGATGTTTATTTGATGATGACGGGGGGACAAACAAATTTATTCGATGAAGAAGAATCTGTTGAGTCTGAAGTTATTCATGTTGAGCAAGAAAAAACGGCGGAAGAAATAAAAAATGCGGTTGATTTTGCGCACAATTTAAAATTACTTCAACCTACTGATGATGAGTTACAAGCGCATTTAGAATTATTAAAGATGATTAATAAAAAAAGTGGAAATAATTGTCTTTGGGATAAACGCATTGGCAATGATAATATGCATTAATCGTTTGGAATTTAAGCAGGTAAGTAAAATTTAATAAAAAAAGATTGACGAGATTTATGTTCGTCATTATGATACGCACCACTTAGCGGAGTGGTAGTTCAGCTGGTTAGAATACCTGCCTGTCACGCAGGGGGTCGCGGGTTCGAGTCCCGTCCATTCCGCCAATTTAAAATTAATATCTTATCTCGGAGTGGTAGTTCAGCTGGTTAGAATACCTGCCTGTCACGCAGGGGGTCGCGGGTTCGAGTCCCGTCCATTCCGCCAATTAAGATAAATAAAGATAGCACCTAAGGGTGCTTTTTTTGTATCTGAAATTTATTCATCCTTGACAAAAATAAAGTAAACTTTTAAGATTTGAAGAACTAGGGAGCTGCATACTCCCTAGTATGTCGTGTTATTAGTAAGTCGGTAAACTCACTAATAATAGTAGTACGACAAGGATAATGAGTTTAATCATTTTCTTATCCTCTTCAAACGTTGCGAAAAAGCGCAACACTCGCTTTCAAGTTGGAGTCTTGAAAGCGAGATTATTATAACGTTAAGTTATAGATAAATAAACAGTGTTTAGAAAGCCATAGGATTGTATCCTGTGGCTTTTTCTTTTCTTTATGAAATCATTTTTTACCAATCCTTTAACTTCCGATATAATAGCCACCATTTTTGACAAAATAAGAGATTTTTTATGGCAACTCCAGTTGTGGCCCTTGTTGGTCGCCCGAATGTGGGAAAATCCACATTATTTAATCGCCTTACTCGCACACGAGATGCGTTAGTCGCGGATTTTCCGGGTTTAACTCGCGATAGAAAATATGGTCACGCACATATTGCTGGCTATGATTTTATCGTTATTGATACTGGCGGTATTGATGGAACCGAAGAGGGCGTAGAAGAAAAAATGGCGGAGCAATCTTTGCTTGCTATTGATGAAGCCGATATTGTTCTTTTACTTGTGGATGCTAGAGCGGGTTTAACGGCAGCTGATATTGGTATTGCTAATTACTTACGCCAACGTCAAAACAAAACGACGATTGTGGTAGCAAATAAAACCGATGGTATCGATGCGGATTCTCATTGTGCTGAATTTTATCAGTTGGGGTTAGGGGAAATTGAGCAAATCGCTGCTTCACAAGGCCGTGGTGTCACTCAGTTAATGGAACAAGTACTTGCGCCTTTTGCTGAACAAATGGAAAACCCCGATGAAAATGACCGCACTTCTGAGGAAGAACAAGACGAATGGGAACAAGAATTCGATTTTGATTCAGAAGAAGATACAGCCTTACTTGATGAGGCGTTAGAGGAATCGGAAGAAGATCAAGATAAAAATATTAAGATTGCGATTGTTGGCCGCCCAAATGTGGGTAAATCCACTTTAACCAATCGTATTTTAGGTGAAGATCGTGTGGTGGTTTACGATATGCCAGGCACGACACGCGATAGTATTTATATTCCAATGGAGCGTGATGGACAGCAATATATGTTGATTGATACGGCTGGTGTGCGTAAACGCGGTAAGGTGCATTTGGCAGTGGAAAAATTCTCCGTGATTAAAACCTTGCAAGCGATTCAAGATGCTAATGTTGTGTTATTGACTATTGACGCGAGAGAGAACATTTCTGATCAGGATTTATCTTTACTCGGCTTTATTTTAAATGCGGGTCGTTCTTTAGTGATCGTCGTGAATAAATGGGATGGTTTAGATCAAGATGTGAAAGACCGTGTGAAATCTGAACTTGATCGTCGTTTAGATTTTATTGATTTTGCTCGCGTGCATTTTATTTCCGCATTGCATGGAAGTGGTGTGGGTAATCTTTTTGATTCGATTAAAGAAGCCTATGCTTGTGCGACTCAAAAAATGACAACTTCGCTTTTAACTCGTATTTTGCAAATGGCAACGGATGAGCACCAACCACCGATGATTGGCGGTCGTCGAATTAAATTAAAATATGCCCATCCAGGTGGTTACAATCCACCGATTATAGTGGTGCACGGTAACCAAATGGATAAATTACCAGATTCTTATAAACGTTATTTATCTAATTATTATCGTAAGAGTTTGAAAATTATTGGCTCACCAATTCGTCTTCTTTTCCAAGAAGGCTCGAACCCATTTGCGGGGCGTAAAAATAAACTTACTCCAAACCAATTGCGTAAACGTAAACGTTTGATGAAGTTTATTAAAAAAGCGAAACGTTAAATTCGAGATATATAAAACTTAGCAAGATTTAACCACACTTTTAAAACTCTTTTTGGAGAACTAAAGTGCGGTTATTTTTTTATTTGTTTTGCAGAAGAAACGTATGGCGATATTTTAAGTGCGTTGTAATAAAAATGATAAAACCGATTAAACCTAATGCTGCGCCCGTATAACCAATTTCATTTAATCCTAAATAGGTTGTAGCAAGATTTCCAAATAATGCGCCGGCTCCAATTCCTGCATTGAAAATGCCCGAGTAAATAGCCGTGGCAACATCGGTTGCATCTGGAGCAAGTTTCAGTACGCGCATTTGTAGAGATAGTCCGATACAAGAAATGCCAATTCCCCAAATAAACACAAGGCTGAACATTGCTATCATTGTTTCGGTAGAGAAGAGGAGTAGCAATAGAGAGAGCATTAATAATCCCATCGAAACAACAATAAATTTTGTCGGAGCAAGTCGGTAGAATCTGTTAAATAATAGGCTTGCGGCAATACCTGAGAAACCAAAAACCAATAATACAGCCGTGGCAAAATTTGGATCCAAGTGCCCGACATCAATCATGAATGGTTCGATGTAAGTATAAGCGGTAAAGTGTGCTGAGATGACGATTGCCGTTGTTACATAAAGCCAAAGTAATAATGGGCGTTTCGCAAGCAAGGGTAAACTTGCAATAGAGCCAGCATTTTTACTTGGTAAATTTGGCAATAATCGAATAATTAAAAACATGATGGATAATGCCAGTACTGCAATAATGCCAAAAGTGACCCGCCAACCGACGAGCTGTCCGACAATTCGTCCAATCGGTAAGCCTAAGATGGTGGCAAGAGCGGTGCCAATAGCGAGCATTCCTAATGCTTGAGTTTTCTTGTGTTTAGGTGCGATGCGCATCACAAGTGAAGCGGTAATTGACCAAAACACTGAATGTGCTAATGCAATACACATTCGAGCGAGAAGTAATATCCAGAAATTCCAAGCAATGACCGATAAAATATGCCCAACAATAAATATAATGAAAAGTTTGATTAGCAGGCTTTTACGTTCCATGTTTCCTGTAGCGAGCATCGCAGGCAGAGACATAATTAGCACCGTCCAAGCATAAACTGTCATCATTAAACCAGTATCAGCAGTTTGCATATTAAAACTTTGTGCAATATCGCTTAACATTGCAACGGGTACAAATTCTGTAGTATTAAAAATAAATCCTGCGCAAGCCATAATAAGCACGCGCCATGATTGGATTTTTTCAGCTTTTAAATATAACGACATTAACGTAACTTTTCTTTAATCGCATCAATTAATCGATGGCGGAATTTCTTCGTAAAATTAATTTTATATTGTGGTGAACTGCAGTTACCAAAAAAATTGATTGGTAGTGTCAAATTTTGATAGCGTTGATCCGTAGAATGTAAATTGATATCCACATTACATTCCATTCGGCTTAAATCAATAATGCCTTTTCCTTGTCCCAAAAGTGCGGGTGTTTTTAATTCGATTTTTTCAGCAATAATTTGATTTTGTTGGAGAAATAATTGTAAGTAAAATTGTTCAAAGCGAGTATTTAACTCTTTGTTTTTTAACAAATCATTGTTGTAATTAATCGGGAAATATTGTGCCACCATATCCAATAGATTCACACCAAGAATTTCGCCATTTTGTGCTAAAAAATTTAATTTGCCTTGAATAAGCGCAGAAGATGAAAAGCTGAAATCAAGATTAAAATCGGCGTGTCCACTTAACATTTCTGGCAAATTTAACAGCGTGAATAAGCGTTTAACAGGGAAATATTTGCCTGAAAAATTGACCGCACTTTGGTTGCCAATTTGTTGATATTTCAATACGGCTAAACAATCGTTATCGCATTGTGGTTTTATATAGGTCACTATTTGTTGGTGGGCTGTGTGGGTTTCAATATAACCGATAGGCTGATTATTTAGGTTTGCATCTACAAATTGAAGTAGGGCAGATTCTGATGTTGATAAGTCTAAATTTGCTTTGTGGAAAGAAAAATGGAAAGTTTTTGTTTTTCCATAAATAGGTTTGTTAAATTCCATGCGAATATGGTTTTCGCCATTCAATATTACTTTTTTTGATAAAAGCTGTTTTAACGAAAAAGGCGAAACCTCCATCGATACATTGGCAGGATTTTGTGTGTTTTGAGTTAATTTGAGCTGTTGAATATTCAGTGAATGAAGTGCTGTATTACCATACAAAAGAGGCAAGAAATTAAGTTTAGCTTCAATTTTTTGAGCTGAAAATTGCGTAGTTTTTATATTTTTAAGAGAAAGTGCGGGTGGAAATAGAGATAAATTGACTGATTGAACCGCAATATTTTGTTGTGCTAGTTGTTCAACAATGTCACTTTGCACACGGTAAAGTTGAATATATAAAAAAGAAAAGATCGCCAAAGCGACGATCCCTACGCTAAGCGCGAACTTTTTCATCGATTATTCCTTGTCTTCGTCAATACGACTCGCAACCGCACTTTGTTGATTTTTATATTTTGCATCTTTGCGGCTACTGTATGGTCGTTTCGCTTCGCCACTTAATATTTCAAAACTTAATGCACCAATCACCATATTTGGGCGTAATGCTAATGGTAATTTCCCTGAATTATAAAATTCTAACACGATTTTTCCTTCCCAACCCGGATCAATACGGTGTGCAGTGACGTGTACCATTAAGCCTAAACGTGCTAAAGAAGATCGACCATCTAACCAACCTATAATATTGACGGGTAATTTCACTGATTCAAGTGTGGTTGCTAACGCTAAAGTACCTGGATGCAAGAAAAATGCTTCGTCTTCAGGCACAATAATTTCATCGCTCATTACAGATTCAAGCTGGGCGGACACTTCTTCTTTCGGACCGCTTAAATCAATGAAAGGCGCCGAGTGCTCACGAAATACGCGGAAAGAATTACCCAAGCGAACATCAATCGTCGCGCCGTTGATTTTGTCATTATTTGGACGAGGAGTTAAAGAAATAATGCCATCATCGAGATAGCGTTCAATATCAGTATCGCAAAGGCGCATAAGATTTCCTATTTTTGATTCAATAAATGAAGGATTTGAGCTTTTAACATATTGATGGCAATACGGTTTTTACCACCGCGAGGAATGACAATATCCGCATATTGTTTAGATGGCTCAATAAATTGTAAGAACATCGGGCGCACGGTTGCGCGATATTGATCAATAACCGATTGTAGGGAGCGACCACGTTCTTCCATATCGCGTTGTAAACGACGAATAAAACAAATGTCTAATGGCGTGTCCACGAATACGGAAATATCCGCAAGTTGACGAACGCGTTCATCAGTAAGCAGTAAAATCCCCTCTAAAATCACAATACGTTTTGGGGTAAATGTTGTGGTTTCACCCGTACGAGTATGATCAACATAGCTATAAACAGGTACATTAACAGATTTTCCTGATTTTAAATCTTTTAAATGTTGAATGAGCAAATCGCGATCCATAGAGCTTGGATGATCGTAATTTGTTTTTACGCGCTCAGTCATTTCTAAATGGCTTTGATCTTTATAGTAACTGTCTTCAGTAATGATACCAATTTCTTGGCAACCTAATTCATTACAGAGCTCTTTGTGAACGGTGGAAGCGATAGAACTTTTGCCTGATGCAGATGCACCTGTGATGGCGATAATGATACAAGAGGGATTTGACATAATCGTGTTTTGATGCAAGGAAAATTCGTGCAATTATAAAGAAAAGTTCGGTGAATTTCACGTTTATTTTTTCATTTGAATTTTAAAAAGTGTGAGCTTCATCACGGTATTATTTCCATTTTTCGAGTAGGATTTTAACGTTCTATCCAATAAGGAGTATGTATTATGAAATTCAACAAAATTTCTCTTTCTGTTTCTGCCGCACTTTTAGCAGCAGGATTGGCTATTTCTGGTTCTGCTAACGCTAAAGGTCGTTTAGTTGTGTACTGTAGTGCAACCAATATTTTGTGCGAAACCACCACGAAAGCATTTGGCGAAAAATATGATGTGAAAACATCTTTTATTCGTAATGGTTCAGGCAGTACTTTTGCTAAAGTTGAAGCTGAAAAAAATAACCCTCAAGCGGATGTTTGGTTCGGCGGTACTTTTGACCCTCAAGCTCAAGCTGCAGAATTAGGCTTAATTGAGCCTTATAAATCCAAGCACATTGATGAAATCGTAGAACGTTTCCGTGATCCGTCGAAAACGAAAGGCCACTATGTTTCCTCAATTTATATGGGTATCTTAGGTTTTGGTGTGAATACTGAACGTTTGGCAAAATTAGGTATTAAAGAAGTGCCAAAATGCTGGAAAGACCTAACAGATCCACGCTTAAAAGGCGAAGTTCAAATTGCAGACCCTCAAAGTGCGGGTACAGCTTACACAGCATTGGCAACTTTCGTCCAATTATGGGGTGAAAAAGAGGCGTTTGAATACTTAAAAGCATTGCATCCTAATGTGTCTCAATATACCAAATCGGGTATCACGCCATCACGTAACTCTGCGCGCGGTGAAGCGACAATTGGTGTGGGTTTCTTACATGATTATGCATTAGAAAAACGCAATGGTGCACCGTTAGAATTAGTCGTGCCTTGCGAAGGAACTGGTTATGAGTTAGGTGGCGTGAGTATCTTAAAAGGTGCGCGTAATATTGATAATGCAAAATTATTCGTCGATTGGGCTTTATCAAAAGAAGGTCAAGAATTAGCTTGGAAACAAGGGGATTCTTTACAAATCTTAACTAACACGACCGCAGAGCAATCACCAACCGTGTTTGACCCAAATAAACTTAAATTAATCAATTATGACTTTGAAAAATACGGTGCAACAGAACAACGTAAAGCCTTAATTGAAAAATGGGTACAAGAAGTTAAATTAGCGAAATAGCGCTGAATAAGTGCGGTAAAAAATACTGAAGTTTTTGACCGCACTTTTTCGTATTTTTAATGTGATTTCGTTTTCCCTCTAAGATATTGCAAAACCTTCATTCATAAGGGAGTTATAATCAGATGAAACTATCAAAAATCGCAGTAACCTTGTCTGGTGTGATGCTAAGTGGATTAGTGTTAAGTAATCCATCTTTTGCAAAAGGACGTCTAGTCATTTATTGCAGTGCGCAAAATACGATGTGCGAGCAAGAAGCGATGGCATTTGAGAAAAAATTTGATGTTAAAACAAGTTTTATTCGTGGTGGCACGGGAACCATTTTAGCGAAAATTGATGCTGAAAAAGATAATCCACAAGGTGATGTTTGGTATGGTGGAACGATGGATCCTCATTCTCAAGCAGGGGAAATGGGGTTATTAGAACCTTATAAATCATCCAATCTTCCTCAGATCGTAGAAAAATTCCGTGATCCAGCCAAAATGAAAGGGAATTATTCTTCAGCCATTTATTTAGGCGTGTTAGGTTTTGGGGTAAATCCAGAGCGTTTGAAAAAATTGAATTTACCTATTCCAAAATGCTGGAAGGATTTAGCTAACCCAATTTACAAAAATGAAATTCAAGCCGCAGATCCACAAAGTTCTGGTACGGGTTACACTCAGCTAGCAACTTATATGCAACTTTGGGGAGAAGACGAGGCGTTTAAATTCTTAAAAGAGTTGAATAAAAACGTATCGCAATATACCAAATCTGGTAATACAGCAACACGTAATACAGCGCGAGGAGAAACGGCAATTGGCATTGGTTTCTTACATGAATATTCTTTAGAAAAAGCGAAAGGCGCGCCAGTAGAATTAGTTGTACCTTGTGAAGGTACTGGCTATGAAATTGGCGGTGTGAGTGTTATTAAAGGTGCGCGTAATTTAGATAATGCGAAACTTTTTGTTGATTGGGCGTTATCCAAAGAGGCGCAAGAACTAACTTGGCAAAAAGGTGAAGCGTATTCCATTTTAACCAACACCACTGCACAACAATCGCCTTATGCGTTAGATTTTAAATCTATTAATTTAATTAACTATGATTTTGATAAATACGGTGCGACTGATTTACGTAAACGCTTAATCACAAAATGGGTTGATGAAGTAAAATTAGCCAAATAATGATGTCACTAACGAAGTGATATGTCGCATATCGCTTCGTTTTTTTACCTTATGCGAGGTTGTATGAACGCAAAAAAACTTTCCATAATGCATTCTGCTTATTTTTGGATTATTTTATCCTTATTGGCGTTTGCGCTCCTGCCTTCCAATGCACTTGATTACGGTTTGTTTGAAAGTACTTCAGATGAATATTTAGATGCAATGGGCTGGGCTTCTTTCAATTTAACTTGGGCTTGGTTCCTGCCTGTTATTGTGTATGGCGCTTTGCCGTTATTTAGATTGCCACAACAAACCCAAGCAAAAACAGAGCTATTTTTGACCGCACTTTCTGTGCTGTTTATGTTTATCAGTGCGACGGTGTGCAAAATCAGCATGGGCTATTCTGTGATCGTGTTACTTGTGGGCTATACCGCATTAGCAACACTTTCATTGGCAAAGCTAAAAGTGATGCAAGGTGATAAATTTATCATCGCTTCTTTGCTTTGCATTATTTTGCTCATTTTCTTCTTTATCGTTTATCCAACATTGGTGATTTTCGTTTCAATGTTTTATGACGGTGACACGTTTGCGCCACAGCAAGTGATGCGTATTTTAACGCAGAGCTATATTGTTCGGGTAATTACCAATTCGCTTTTCTTATCGGGCTTTGTGGGAGTCGTTTCGACTGTATTTGGTTTAGCCTTTGCGCTTTATACTACGCGTATCGCTCGTAGAACGGCATTTATCGGAAAAATTTTCTCTATTTTGCCAATTGTTACGCCACCATTTGTTGTGGGATTAGGGGTAACTTTAATGCTTGGCCGTTCTGGTTATGTAACCGAATTTTTAAGTACGAATTTTGGTTTCACCAATCATAACTGGCTGTATGGTTTTAATGGGATTGCGATTGCTCAGATTCTCGCATTTGCTCCGATTTCTTTTATGATTTTAGATGGCGCATTGAAATCGGTACATCCTTCTATTGAAGAAGCCTCTTATACGTTACGAGCCAATCGCTATCAAACTTTTTATAACATCATTTTCCCATTGTTACGCCCAGCATTGGCGAACTCATTTTTAATTGTATTTATCCAATCCCTTGCAGATTTTAGTAATCCATTGGTATTGGGTGGTAGCTTTGATGTGATTGCAACACAGATTTATTTCTATATTGCAGGTTCACAATTAGATTACGCATCAGCAAGTACCTTAGGTTCAATATTATTAATTTTCTCTCTAGCGATTTTTATCATTCAATACATTTGGATTGGTAACCGCTCTTATGTCACCGTTTCAGGTAAATCTTATCGTGGTGATGTGCAAGATCTTCCAACTGGTTTGAAATATACCATCATTGGTATGCTTGGATTCTGGGTCATCTTTAATATGGCGCTTTATGGAAGTATTTTCTACGGAAGCTTCACTGTAAACTGGGGCGTAGATTACACTTTAACCTTGAAAAACTATGGCATGTTATTCGGGCAAGGATTGAGCGATGGCGCGTGGCCGTCACTGATCAATACCTTAATCTATGCAGGTATTGCCGCACCATTAACCGCATTCTTTGGATTATTGATTGCGTACATTGTGGTGCGTAAAGATTTCCAAGGTAAAAAATCCCTTGAGTTCTTAACCATGCTTTGTTTTGCCGTGCCGGGTACTGTGGCTGGGGTGTCTTACATTTTAGCCTTCAACAATGCACCACTTTATATTACGGGTACAGGCATTATCGTGATCATTTCAATGGTTATGCGTGACTTACCAATTGGTATGCGAGCAGCGATTGCAGGGTTAGGTCAGCTTGATAAATCTCTTGATGAAGCATCGCTTTCTTTAAAAGGGAGTTCGTGGAAAACCTTATGGTATATCGTCTTGCCATTATTAAAACCCGCATTGCTTTCAGCGCTTGTTACCAGCTTCGTTCGTGCAATGACGACAGTGAGTGCAATTATATTCTTAGTGACAGCAGATACTCGGGTTGCAACAGCTTATATCCTAAATCGCGTTGAAGATGGCGAATATGGTATTGCTATTGCATACGGCTCAATCTTAATTGTTGTCATGATGGCAATTATTTTATTCTTCGACTGGATTGTAGGCGATACACGTATCTCTCGTTCTAAAGCGAAAAAAATGAATTAACTCGTTAAGTTGTAGGTAAAAATTATGAGTAATAATGATTTCTTAGTATTAAAAAATATCACCAAAGCATTTGGTAAAGCGGTTGTCATTGATAATTTAGATTTAACGATCAAACGTGGCACGATGGTGACATTGTTAGGGCCATCAGGTTGTGGCAAAACAACTGTATTGCGTTTGGTTGCAGGGTTAGAAAATCCAACATCAGGCCAAATTTTTATTGATGGCGAAGATGTAACAAAATCTTCTATTCAGAATCGAGATATTTGTATCGTCTTCCAATCTTATGCGCTATTCCCGCATATGAGCATTGGCGATAATGTGGGCTACGGCTTAAAAATGCAAGGCATTGGCAAAGAAGAACGAGCTCAGCGTGTAAAAGAGGCTTTAGAATTGGTGGACTTAGCGGGTTTTGAAGACCGTTTTGTAGATCAAATTTCAGGTGGTCAACAACAACGTGTGGCATTAGCACGTGCGTTAGTGTTAAAACCAAAAGTCCTATTGTTTGATGAACCACTAAGTAATTTGGATGCAAACTTACGTCGTTCAATGCGTGAAAAAATCCGTGAATTGCAGCAACGTTTAGGCATTACCTCGCTTTATGTGACACACGACCAAACAGAGGCCTTTGCGGTATCTGATGAAGTTATCGTTATGCATAAAGGTAAAATTATGCAAAAAGCGCCAGCGAAAGAGCTTTATCTCCGACCAAATTCTTTGTTCTTAGCAAACTTTATGGGTGAATCCAGTATTTTCGATGGAAAATTAGAAAATAGCGTGGTGGATATTAATGGCTATCATGTGCTTTTAAAGGATGCTGCACAGTTTAATTTACCCGATGGTGAATGCTTAGTTGGTATTCGCCCAGAAGCAATTTATCTTGCCGCAGAGGGCAGTGATGCTCAACGTTGTGAGATTAAAAGTGCGGTCTATATGGGCAACCATTGGGAAGTGGTCGCAAATTGGGCTGGAAAAGATTTATTGGTGAATTGTAAGCCAGAAGATTTTAATGCCGATTTAAAACAAGCTTATGTCAATTTATCTGATCACGGTATTTTCTTATTGAAGAAAGAGTAGTACAGAGCTTAAAAAAGCGCGGTGAAATTTCACCGCACTTTTGTGATTACAATTAAGGGGAAGGATTTTCCCCTTTTTTATTTCTGTTATTAAATCGCCCAACCGCCGGCATAGAATGCAACGAGTACGATTGCAATAATCACAGTACCTACATTTAAGCGTTTAATATCGCCGCTCACGATTCTTCCAATCACTAATGCCGCAAAACCTAACATAATTCCTGTTACGATATTGGCGGTAAGCACGATAAATACTGCACAGATTAATCCGCTCATCGCGCCAACGAAATCATCGAAATCTAATTTGCTTACATTGCTTAACATTAATAAACCAACGTACATTAATGCTGGGGCAGTTGCGTATCCAGGCACTAAGAAAGCTAATGGTTGGAAGAAAAGCATTAATAGGAATAACACCCCAACAACGATTGCAGTAATACCTGTTTTACCGCTTGCTGCTGTTCCTGCTGCTGACTCAATGTAAACGGCAGCTGGTGCTGTACCGAATAAACCTGAGAATAAGCTACTGATTGAGTCTGAAGTTAAGGCTTTATCTCCATTGATAATTTGACCATCCTTATCAAGCAAGTCGGCTTGACCTGCAACTGCGCGAATAGTGCCCGTTGCATCAAATACGGCAGTCATCATCAAAGCAAATACCACAGGCAAGATTGCAGGTTGTAGTGCGCCCATAAAGTCTAATTGTAAGAAAAGAGAATTTTCACCAAAGGTTGGCATTTTGAAAATCTCTCCGCCAAATTTTACATTTGGATCAAAAATTAAACCTACGATAGTAATAGCGATAATTACCCATAAAATACCGCCTTTAATTTTCATTTTTTCAAGGCCGATAATGAGCGCCAAACCAATTAAGGACATCATGACTGGGAATGAGGTGAAATCGCCTAATTTTACTGGCAAGCCAGCTTGATTGCTGACGACTAAACCAACGCCGTTTGCCGCAATTAAAAGTAAAAAGAGTCCGATACCAATGCCTGCTCCGTGAGCGATACTGGATGGTAAATTACGTAAAATCCATGCACGGATACCAGTGGCAGAAATTAAGGTAAACACAACCCCCATTAAGAATACTGCGCCTAGCGCAACGGGAATGGCGACCTTTTGACCAATTACTAAGCTAAATGCTGTAAAAGCAGTAAGAGAAATTGCACAACCAATTGCCATTGGTGCATTTGCCCATAAACCGATTAAGATAGAGCCTAAGCCTGCAACTAAACAGGTGGCAATAAAGACAGATTTCGCAGGAAAACCTGCAGCACCTAGCATATTGGGTACCACGATTACAGAATAAACCATTGCTAAGAAAGTGGTTAAACCCGCGATAATTTCCTGACGAACAGTTGAACCACGTTGCTTGAGCTCAAATGTTTTTTCTAAAGTTGACATAGTGTTCCTTAAAGTTGAGTGAAAAATTGAAGTGAATAAGGTGCGCTATTTTACATCATAAAAATGAGAAGTAAACGTTTGCGCGAGTTTTTTTTAGGATAAAGTGCGGTCAAAATTATGAATAGTTATGAAATAATCTATTTGCTGATTTTCTCTACAAATGAGACTGCGAGTCAGCAGAAAAACTGCTATACTTGTCGCGTTTTTTAACTTGATAAAATGAAGGAAACAAAATGGCTGATTTTAATCAAATTTTAACGCCAGGCGATGTAGATGCTGGCATTATCAATGTAGTAAACGAAATCCCCGAAGGTAGCTGCCATAAAATCGAATGGAACCGTAAAGTTGCGGCATTCCAATTAGATCGTGTTGAGCCAGCAATTTTTGCAAAACCAACTAACTATGGCTTCATTCCACAAACTTTAGATGAAGATGGCGATGAGTTAGATGTGTTATTAATCACTCGTCAACCATTAGCAACAGGCGTATTCCTTGAGGCTAAAGTAATTGGTGTTATGAAATTTGTTGATGATGGTGAAGTGGATGATAAAATCGTTTGTGTTCCTGCAGATGATCGTGATACAGGCAATGCGTACAATTCATTAGCAGATTTACCAGCAAACTTAATTAAACAAATTGAGTTCCATTTCAATAACTATAAAGCACTTAAGAAGCCAGGCTCAACGAAAGTAACTCATTGGGGCGATGTAGAAGAAGCGAAAGAAGTGATTCGTGAGTCTATTAAACGTTGGAATGAGCGTTATTAATAAACACATTTGATTGTAAAAGTCCCTGATTCTTTGAGTCGGGGATTTTTTTGTAGTGAGTCTAAGAAATTTAGATAATAAAAAAACACCTTTAGGTGCTTGCTTTATTTTTAAGTGGTGGGTCGTGAAGGATTCGAACCTTCGACCAACGGATTAAAAGTCCGCTGCTCTACCGACTGAGCTAACGACCCAATTAGATGATTTTAAAGTAAATTTTAAAATCTTTGGATTGGTGTTTAAATGGTGCCCGAAGCCAGACTTGAACTGGCACGCCTCGAAAGGCGAGGGATTTTAAATCCCTTGTGTCTACCGATTCCACCACTCGGGCAAATTGGAGCGGGAAACGAGGCTCGAACTCGCGACCCCGACCTTGGCAAGGTCGTGCTCTACCAACTGAGCTATTCCCGCATTTATCACTAATCAGCATTACTGCGTGACAACGGGGCGTATTTTACGGTTTTATAGTCTTGTGTCAAATGAAAAAATAAAAAAAAACTTTGTTTGATTAAAAATAAGACAAAATAATAAAAGTACGGTAGAAAATACCGCACTTTATCCAGAATTAGAGTTTTAGGTCATCTAGTAGGCTACCTTTTGCTGCCTGTAAATATTGGATCATTGACCATACTGTTAAAATGGCTGCGATGTAAAGCAAGATTATAGCGGCAATTTCCATATAGTTATTGTAACGCCATAATAATCCGCCTAGGGCTAACATTTGTGCGGTTGTTTTCCATTTTCCCCACCAAGAGACAGCGACTTTACTACGCTCTCCGAGTTCTGCCATCCATTCACGTAATGCAGAAATTATAATTTCCCGAGAAATCATAATAATGGCAGGAATCGTAATCCAAAGGGAGTGTTGATATTCAACGATGAGAACCAAGGCTGCGACAACCATTACTTTATCCGCAACAGGATCTAAAAAGGCGCCAAATCTTGTAGTTTGTTTCCATTTACGAGCCAAATAACCATCAAGCCAATCAGTAACACCGGCAATAAAGAATATGAATGTAGTAATAAAAGGGGAGGATTCGATAGGTAAATAAAATGCAATCACGAAAAACGGAATTAGGATTACACGAAACATCGTTAGGAAAATAGGAATATTAAATTTCATAGAAATGAACCGCTCTTGGTGTTAGAGATACACCTATTCTAAAGTATCTAAGAATATAAAAAAAGCCACATTATGTGGCTTTCTTGTAAATAATTACGGATTAAAGTTTATCAGCGTTTTGTTTTAAGTATTTTGCAACGCCTTCAGGGTTATCTTTCATCCCTTCTTTACCTTTTTCCCATTGAGCAGGGCAAACTTCACCGTGATCTTCATGGAATTGTAATGCATCAACCATACGTAACATTTCATCGATATTACGACCTAATGGAAGATCATTTACTACTTGGTGACGAACGATGCCATTTTTGTCGATTAAGAATGATGCACGTAATGCAACACCTGCTTCTGGATGTTCAATACCATATGCTTGAGCAATTTCGTGTTTTACGTCTGCCGCTAATGCATATTTAACTTGGCCGATACCACCATTTTCAGTTGGTGTATTACGCCATGCATTGTGAGTGAATTGAGAGTCGATAGAAACACCAACTACTTCTACGCCACGTTTTTTGAATTCTTCATAACGGTGGTCAAATGCGATTAACTCAGAAGGGCAAACAAAGGTAAAGTCTAATGGGTAGAAAAAGATTACTGCAGCTTTTCCAGCAATGTGTTTTTTAAAGTTGAAGTTATCAACGATTTCGCCATTGCCTAATACAGCAGATGAAGTAAAATCTGGTGCTTGACGGGTTACTAATACCATAGTCATAATTCCTATATAAAGTTAAGTTGAAGTTTTGCCACACAAAATAGCGACGAGATTCTATTTGAAACGCCGACATTTTTATACTCGATTTTATCTATTAAAGCAATTAATCTTATCTAAAATAAGGTGGAAATATGCAACAACACAATCTCTCAACAACATTTGTCCATGCAGGGCGTAAAAAACGTTTTTCACAAGGATCGGTAAACCCCGTTTTACAGCGAGCTTCTTCATTAGTATTTGACAGTATTGAAGATAAAAAACACGCAACTCAACATAGAGCAAAAGGCGAATTATTTTATGGCAGAAGAGGGACGCTAACACATTTTGCGTTACAAGATTTAATGTGCGAAATGGAGGGGGGAGCCAGTTGTTATCTTTATCCTTGTGGTGCAGCTGCTGTCACTAATTCGATTCTTTCTTTTGTAAAAACTGGCGATCATGTATTAATGAGTGGTGCAGCTTACGAGCCAACCCAAGATTTCTGTAATATTGTGCTGAAAAAAATGCAGATCGATACAACTTATTACGATCCACTTATTGGTGCTGGTATTGCAACGCTTATTCAACCGAATACAAAAGTACTTTTTTTGGAGGCACCGAGTTCTATCACAATGGAAATTCCAGATATTCCGACTATTGTGAAGGTTGCAAGAACGGTGAACCCTAATATTGTGATTATGATTGATAATACTTGGTCGGCAGGTGTTCTATTTAAAGCGTTAGAGCATGACATTGATATTTCTATTCAAGCTGGTACGAAATATTTAGTGGGTCATTCAGATATTATGATTGGTACTGCCGTTGCGAATGCGCGAACTTGGGATCAGCTTAGAGAACATTCCTATTTGATGGGGCAAATGGTGGATGCGGATTCTGCTTATACGACCGCTCGTGGTATTCGTACATTGGGGGTACGATTAAAACAACATCAGGAAAGCAGTATTAAAGTAGCAAAATGGTTGAGTGAGCAACCAGAAGTAAAAACTGTGTACCATCCAGCTTTACCAAGTTGCCCTGGTCATGAATTTTTTTTACGAGACTTTAGTGGTAGCAGCGGTTTATTTTCTTTTGAATTAACTAAGCGATTGACATCGGAACAAGTCTCAAATTTCATGGATCATTTTCAACTTTTCACTATGGCTTATTCATGGGGAGGATTTGAGTCTTTAATTCTTTGTAATCAACCTGAAGAAATTGCCCATATTCGTCCAAATATTAAACGTAACCTTACAGGTTCGTTAATTCGTGTGCATATTGGCTTTGAAGATGTAGATGAATTGATTGCAGATTTAAAAGCTGGATTTGAGCGAATTGCCTGAAAGTGCGGATAAAAAAATGCCTGTTTTACACAGGCATTTTTTTATAGGATTATTTTTGCTCTGACACTAAGCCAATTTTCGAACCGTCAGCAAAATGTACTGAAGTCCCGATAATATCTACTTGGATATTTTTCCCTTGTTGCAAGTGCGGGCGAATTTGAGAAAGCACAGCTTCTTCAGTTGTTGATAATGTTACCGTTTCACTAGATTTTGGTGCAATTGTTTTTCCAAATTGTAATGCTGGAAGATTTGCCACATAGAATGGTTGGTTATTTTCTTTATAAACAGTTAACCATTGCGCTTCTAAGATAGCTTTATCACTTAAGTTTGTGATTTCATAAGTGATAGAAAACGATTTTAAATCATCTGTTACAGAAACATTTGTTACTTTTACATTCACAACTTTTAGGAACTCTGCATTTGCTTGAGTGACTAAATCATCCGTTTTTACTTGAGGTTGTTGTACTGCTTGTTGAGCTGGTTGAGTAGTTTCTGTTGCTGCAGGTTTTTCTGCTACTTTTTCTTCTTTATCGTTACAAGCTGTTAATGCAATTGAACCTGCGATGATGCTTGCAAAGAGAAAAGATTTATTAAATTTCATTGTAAATTCCTTCATTATATTTTGTTTGTTGAGTTGTACTCGTTTTTTAAAGGCTCAATTATAGCCCATGTGAGCCTTTATGACAGTCTTTTATTTTGAAAGTTCATAGAAGTTGTTTTATTATACTTTTCATTTTCCTTGATAAGTAGAGAAGTACAATGAAACATATTCATATCTTAGGTATTTGTGGCACATTTATGGGCGGCGTGGCGATGATTGCTAAACAAATGGGTTATCACGTGACAGGTTCCGATACTAATGTTTACCCTCCAATGAGCACTTTTTTAGAAGAGCAAGATATTCAGATTATTCCAAATTATGATGTTGCACAATTACAACCTGCGCCTGACATGGTAATCATTGGTAATGTGATGAAACGTGGTAATCCTTGCGTCGAATATGTGTTGGAAAATAATTTGAAATACACATCTGGTCCTCAATGGTTACATGATCATTTATTGCGAGATCGTTGGGTATTGGCAGTTTCTGGTACGCATGGGAAGACAACTACAACAGGCATGCTAACGTGGATCTTAGAACAAAATGGCTTAAAACCAGGCTTTTTAATCGGTGGCATTGCAGGTAATTTTGGCATTTCAGCTCGTTTAGGAGAGAGCCCTTATTTTGTTATTGAAGCTGATGAATATGATACAGCTTTCTTTGATAAACGTTCAAAATTTATCCATTACAATCCGCGTACACTTATCGTAAATAACATTAGTTTTGATCATGCAGATATTTTTGATGATCTCAAAGCGATCCAACGCCAATTTCATCATATGATTCGAACCATTCCTGCAAATGGCTTGGTACTAAGTTCGGCGAGTGAACAAAGTGCAAAGGAAACTCTGGTATTGGGATGTTGGTCACAACAACAATTTTTAGGAAAAGATAATGAGTGGTTTGCTGAGCGTATTACAAATGATGCCTCACATTTTGCGGTTTTCCATCATGGTGAAAAAGTGGCAGAAGTAAAATGGAATGTAGTCGGACAACATAATATGCATAATGCTTTAATGGCAATCGCAGCTGCTCATCATGCGGATGTGTCTATTGAAGATGCATGTAAAGCATTAGGATCTTTTGTAAATGCTAAACGTCGTTTAGAAGTAAAAGGCGAAGTTAATGGCATCACCGTTTATGATGATTTTGCTCATCATCCAGAAGCTATTCTTGCTACGCTAACCGCTTTACGAGATAAAGTGGGTGGTGGCGTGCGAATTCTTGCAGTGCTTGAACCTCGTTCTAACACAATGAAAATGGGGGTTCATAAAGATGAAATTGCGCCTGCGCTTGGCCGAGCTGATGAAGTGTTTATGCTTCAACCAGAACAGCTTCCTTGGGAAGTTGCAGATATTGCAAACCAATGTGTACAACCTGCTTATTGGAATGCAAATTTAGATCGATTAGTCGATATGATTGTTGCTGAGGCCCAACCTACAGATCATATTTTGGTGATGTCTAACGGCAGTTTTGGTGGCATTCATCAAAAAATTCTTGATAAGCTTAAACAGAAATAATCAAAGTGCGGTTAATTTAGAAAATGTTTTTAAGTTGACCGCACTTTTTATTGAGTTGACGTAACACCTATTTTTTAATTTGTAATTTATAAAAGGAATCTTTGTAGAATGGCTGATCCACATATTAAATCACCGATGGATTTTTTAGATAATCTGACTGTCATTATTTATCGCACTGGCTTTGTGATAGCGGCGTTGGCTATTCTTGCCATGAGTTGGTATCCAGATTTATCGCTCACATTTATATTAATTGCGGCAACTTGCTGTGCCTCTTCATTACATATTTATCTCAAATCCTTCCGATTGCTTTTTCAATTTGCTACTTGGATAGGATTACTTTTTTATATTAATTATTATCCCGCTTTGGCTCTTGGCGGTACGTTACTTACTTTAGGTGGTTTGTGTTTTAAAGAATATTTTTGTTTCCGCGTACCTTTGCTAAATTTACAGCCGATATTTGTGGCTTGCTTGTGGTTTTCGTGGGTGTTAAATAATATTACAGCATTACGTATTTTTTCTATTATTTCTGGCGTATTACTTTTAGTTTTAGCGATACAAAAATGGCGAATGCCTTTGCATTTTGATATTGGAGACAAAACTAAATATCAAATTTAGAAAATAACAATCCGCACGTA
>MDJB01000010.1 GCA_001752465.1 Haemophilus quentini | reverse complement strand
CGCTCAACAGGGGACAAAAAACCAATGGGTTCAGAAAGTGACATTAAAACCAGGCTCAACTGAATCTCAGATTAATGTGAAAGTCAATCCTGAATTAGTGGGGAAAGCGGGCATTGTGTTGACTGCCAGTTCTGCATTTGAAACAACCCGTTTCAAAGAATTTTACGAAATGCCTGCTGATGCGTCACTTTTTCCAGCGTATCTCATTGCTTTTGCAGACCCTGAACAGGTGGATTTTGTGAGTGAGGTGGGTTAGAGATTCTTTCATTCTTAATTATCATAATATTGAATCATTAATAGCGTAGGTTTTTATATGTGGAAACAACAAAAACTAAAATTATCCCCACAGGCAAAAACAACATTACAAAACGCACAAAAGGGGATTGTTTCCCCTTTTTTGCTATCTGTAAGTGGTACTAAATTAGGTGTGCATAATTGGTCGCACGGCATCAAAGAAAAATCCAATCACTATTTGTCACCCGAAAATGCCGTGAAAGCACTGGCGGCAAAGTTGGTTGATTATGCTGATCCGAATCGCCCTAAAGGTGTGCAGGATGTCGTGGTCATTATGGTGACAAGTAGCAATATTGATCAGTTTATTGCAGAGTTGGAAAAAGTGCGTGAGCTATTGCCAGAGCCCGCATTTAAGCAAGCGCTAGACTATGCGAAATCAAGTAAAGATTTACAAGAAACAAAAATGATAAAAACGCCAACTATGGCAAGTCCTTCATTCTCCAATAGTGCAGATATTACGCCAGGTTCCGCCCGCACGATGCAAAGTATTTTACGTAATGCGACATCTGCAGCGGTTGCTGCGAAAACTAAAGATCCTATGGCGATGATTGAGGCGTTAAAGGCCGCTAAAAAAGAACGCGATAAAGCCAATAATGAAAAAGTCGAAAAAATGTTGAATACATCGGCGAATGTATATGCATTTTCTGTTTCGGATTATCTCGAAGTGGCAGAAACAAAAATCAAATTGAATGTGCCGACGGCGGGTAATGTATTTACCGCTTGCGTAATGTTTATTGGCTCAGATTTAACCAATATTAGAGGAATGTTGCAACATGCAGAAACGTAATCCAAGTGTACAACTTGCACTAAATGGCACGCCAATTTATCTAAACAATATTTTAATGTCGGTTTCGGTCAAACGTGAAGAAAAAGACATGAGCGGTCAAAAATCAAGTACCAAAAAATCAGATAAAGGCGTAAAAGCCAAAGAGTTAAGTGTAACGGGATTTATTCCATACAACAGGAAAGAGTGGCTGACGCAGCTTTTCAATTTAGCTGAAGCAGAAACTGGCAAAGGTGAGCAAACAAAATATCGGGTATCTTGTACTGTGGCTGAAGCCGTGAATATGCGCGAAGTGCAATTTAGTGGAGAGGTATCCGCAACTGAGCAAAATGGGCAGTTGGGGTGGTCGATTTCATTTAGATTGCGTGAAGTCAATTCCGTTGCCGAGAAAAAAGACCAGCGCAAGAAAAAACCAAAGGTAAAAACGCAAGGTGAGAACGCGCCAGTAGCAAAAAGTGCGGGTGAAAATTCGGGGAAATCTAATTCCCCTGATGATATTTTAGGAACTGATAAAGATCAGAGCTTGGCAGGTAAGGTAAATACACGCCTCGATAAGGCAGAAAAGGCGATTGGTGAATTTTTTGGATTTGGGGGAGAATCCAAAAATGAAAATAATTAAAACGTGCCTTATTGACGGCGAAGAATTAGAACTTGCCGATGAAATGATTATTTTGGAACTCAATAATACTGGGCGCGGATTTGTGACCGTGCGCACAGAAAAAGACTGTGTAGGAAAAAGTGCGGTCTTTGAGATGGGAGAATACGATCACTATTACAAATGGTTTGACGGTATTGTTGAGCGTGAACAAAGTGCCGAAAACGGCTATAAAAAATTATTTATTCGCGAAAAAGTGGCGGTGTTTGAAAAGCCGTTAAATTGCTCTCATCGCCATATTACTTTGCGCGATTTATGCGCATGGATTACAAGCCAAACAAAAATCCCCGTAAAAGTGCCGCAAGCAGATTATGCGGATACGCCGATTTCATTGTTCACCCACAACGGCAGCGGTTATCAGCTTTTAGCCAATATTGGGCGACAATATCAAATTCCCGATTATATGTGGCAACAATCGCCAGATGGTTCTTTGTTTGTTGGTTCGCATAAAGATTCACGCTGGGCAGGCAAGAATATTGAGTTTGACGAAAGCATGACATTAACAAGCGGCAGCAATGATATGACAATTCCTATCACAGCCGCTATTAGACCTGGTGCAATCATTAATGGCAATAAAATTCAGAAAGTGGAATTGCATGGCGATGATTATGTGCTGTCGTGGGAAAATCTAGGCAAAGATGGTAAGCCAGAACAAAAAAGCCCAGAACGCCGACAAATGGAAAAAACGTTCCCAGAATTGGCGGGCGGTTATCATTTGCCGAAATATGCCAAAGTAGTCGGCATTGCTGATCCTTCAAGCGGTGGGGATATTTCCGATCCATTCCGCCCGAAATATGCCGTTGAGTTACAACTACTGGACGAAAACGGAAACGAGGATAAAACTGTGCCAGTTTATCCTGCAGTACCGTTACCTGTAACAAGTACAGGTTCACAAGGCGGAGATTTTGCTTTTCCTGAAGTGGGCACGATGGTAGAAGTGGGCTTTGCTTATGGGAGAAGCGATCAAACTTTTGTACGCACTATGTTAGCACAAGGAAAAACAGTACCAAGTGTTGCACCTGGAGAACAACTCAAACAGCAACGGCCCGAAGTGTATGAACGCACCGATGCCGCAGGCAATAAGATTCGAGAAACGGATCAGAATATTACAGATAAATCCTTTGAACGCTACATCGAAACCGACAGCGAAGTAAAACAAATAGGCACGTCAAATGTGACGATTGATTCCGATAAAACGGAAACTATCGGTGGGAATAACACTATCAGCGTGTTAGGTAGTATAAACGACACGACGGCAAGCAATCGCACCGTAGGAACAGGCGGAGTACTGCAAGAAAAAATCGTAGGATTAGCGCAACGCGTTTCAGACGAGAAAAATAAAATCATTGCTCCATTAAGTTATATGGGGTCAGAAGGTCAGAATATTTTTAGACTACTGGAAGACACTATTCAACTATTAGGCGAAGTTGCAAGCACCTTGGCAACGCATACGCACAGAGGTTCACCTCCGCCAGATCAAGCAAGTACATTCACCCAGCAGGCAAACAAAGCAAAAACAATTAAAGGTAAACTCACGCCTATCATTGAGTAACAACCGCAATTCATATCAAACCAAAGCCGCACAATGTTGCGGCTTTTCTTTATGTTTCCGACATGTATGTCGGAGACATCAACCACGGAAAATCTAAGTTATTGTTATAACAAATAAATCTACGTAATAAGCAATATAAAACAATTCCACGGAAATTTTTCACGTAAAAACACAAGGCACGGAAAATCCACTTCCTCCCCCGCCGAATTTACGTTAAAAATTGGTGTTTTTTCAGTTAGATTTCAAAATAAAAATTAATCTAACTTATTGAAGTAAAAGAGATCATTAATGCAACTGAATAGAGAGCTTAACTGTAAAAATTTCAATCTTTTTCATCATTTTTCACTTAAAATAGATCATTAATAATAGAAATAACAATATAACCTAATGATTTTTAAATCGTTTTTAAATTTTACGTGTGAAATATGGGAGTAATTGATTTCAGTTAATTGACTGGCGGTTATCGCCATTGTTTAAAGATAGGTCTAAAAGTAAAGATAAAAACTAGATATTTATAATCGCCACTTTGTCGCCACTTGAATATTATTGGTGGGTCGTGAAGGATTCGAACCTTCGACCAACGGATTAAAAGTCCGCTGCTCTACCGACTGAGCTAACGACCCAATTAGATGATTTTAAAGTAAATTTTAAAATCTTTGGATTGGTGTTTAAATGGTGCCCGAAGCCAGACTTGAACTGGCACGCCTCGAAAGGCGAGGGATTTTAAATCCCTTGTGTCTACCGATTCCACCACTCGGGCATATAGACAACTAACATTTGCGTATTATGGAGGCGTGTCCCGGAGTCGAACCGAGCTACATGGATTTGCAATCCAGTGCATAACCGCTTTGCTAACACGCCACGAATTGGAGCGGGAAACGAGGCTCGAACTCGCGACCCCGACCTTGGCAAGGTCGTGCTCTACCAACTGAGCTATTCCCGCATTCGCTGTTAGTTGTGCGCATTTTACGGAAATTCAGATAACTGTCAATTACAGATTTAAAAAAATTGTCTAACCGTTTAAAAAAAGTTCATTTTGTTTAAATAAATTACAGAAAATGATGGAAAAATGGAATTTTATGTAATTTTCTAATTTCTACTTTTATCACTTTTTCCTTTGTGCCAAAATGCTAAACGTTTTTTAGCACGTAAAGTGCGGTTCATTTTTTCATTATTTTAGAGGATGTTATGACACAACAATATGCTATCGATACTTTATTAGCTCAAGCAGGCAATCGCAGCGATGAGCGTACGGGCGCGGTTTCTACACCAATTTTTCTTTCTACGGCTTATGGACATTATGGTATCGGTGAAAGTACGGGATTTGATTACACGCGTACCAAGAACCCAACTCGCACAGTATTAGAAGAAACGATAGCTAAATTAGAGAATGGAGATCGTGGTTTTGCGTTTTCTTCTGGTATGGCTGCAATTCAAGTTTTGATGACGCTTCTTACTGCACCAGATGAATGGATCGTTTCTAGCGATGTGTATGGTGGTACTTATCGACTATTAGATTTTTCTTATAAAAATAACAATAGTGTAAAACCTGTTTATGTTAATACAGCATCTGCTTATGAAATTGAGGCGGCAATTAACCCAAATACAAAAGCGATTTTTATTGAAACCCCATCAAATCCTTTAATGGAAGAATGTGATGTGGTTGAAATTGCAAAACTTGCGAAAAAACATAACTTAATGTTGATCGTGGATAATACGTTTTTAACGCCAGTGCTTTCTCGCCCATTAGATTTAGGCGCTGATGTGGTGATTCACAGCGGGACTAAATATATTGCTGGTCATAATGATGCACTTGTTGGGTTGATTGTTGCGAAAGGGCAAGAACTTTGTGATCGCATTGCTTATATTCAAAATAGTGCAGGTGCGGTGCTTTCACCTTTTGATTCTTGGCTGACTATTCGTGGTATGAAAACGCTTTCTTTGCGCATGAAACGTCATCAAGAAAATGCACAAGCTATTGCGGAATTTTTAAAAGCTCAACCACAAGTAGAATCGGTGCTTTATCCGAATAAAGGTGGAATGTTGTCTTTCCGTTTGCAAGATGAAGCTTGGGTTAATACATTCTTAAAATCCATCAAATTGATTACTTTTGCAGAAAGTCTAGGCGGCACAGAAAGTTTTATTACTTATCCTGCTACTCAAACTCATATGGATATTCCAGAATCCGAGCGTGTAGCTCGTGGGATTACTAATACCTTGCTGCGTTTTTCAGTCGGTATTGAAGATGTAGAAGATATTAAGGCGGACTTATTACAGGCTTTTGCAAACTTAAAATAATTGGAGCAAACCATGAAAATTGCAATCTATAGCACGAAAAGCTATGACAGAAAATATATTGAGCTCATTAACGCGAAATATAATTTCTATTTAGAATTTTTTGATTTTATGTTGAATGAGAGCACCGCGCGTTTGGCAGAACATTGCGAAGTAGTATGCATTTTCGTGAATGATAATGGTAGCCGAAAAGTATTAGAAAAATTAGCCGCACTTGGTGTGAAAATCGTGGCTTTGCGCTGTGCGGGTTTTAATAATGTTGATTTAAAAGCCGCTCAAGAATTAGGCATTCAAGTTGTACGGGTTCCAGCTTATTCGCCTGAAGCGGTAGCAGAACATACCATCGGTTTGATGATGACACTGAACCGTCGAATTCATCGTGCTTATCAGCGTACTCGAGAAGCGAATTTCTCTCTTGAGGGGCTAATTGGGTTCAATATGCACGGACGCACGGTCGGCGTAATCGGAACGGGTAAAATTGGGATTGCGGTGATGCGTATTCTGAAAGGTTTTGGCATGAATATCTTGGCGTACGATCCTTTTAAAAATCCAGTGGTAGAAGAATTGGGTGGACAATATGTTGAATTAGATGAGCTGTATGCTAAATCCCATGTCATTACACTTCATTGCCCAGCAATGCCAGAAAACTATCATTTATTAAATCGCGAAGCTTTTGCAAAAATGAAAGATGGCGTAATGATCGTGAATACGAGCCGCGGCTCTTTGATTGATACCCAAGCTGCAATTGATGCGTTAAAACAGCGTAAAATCGGGGCGTTAGGTATGGACGTTTACGAGAATGAACGAGATTTGTTCTTTGAAGATAAGTCTAACGAAGTGATTCAAGATGATATTTTCCGCCGTTTATCTTCTTGCCATAATGTATTGCTAACAGGTCACCAAGCATTTTTAACTGAAGAGGCACTAACGAATATTGCGGACGTGACCTTATCAAATATTTATAAATTGAAATCGGGCAAAGTGTGTGAAAATATTGTTTTGCCGTCTTAGCTTTTGGCAATTAAAACGATTAGTTTACATTTTTTAAAACGATGTTATTCTGCACCGCACTTGTAAGTTTAAATAAAGCCCTTATATAGGGATTCCATTCACAAAATAAGGAAAACAAAATGAGCGAAGTATTACACATTAATGACGCAGATTTTGAAAGTGTTGTAGTTAATTCAGATATCCCCGTTTTATTAGACTTTTGGGCACCTTGGTGTGGACCTTGCAAAATGATTGCACCAGTGTTAGATGAACTTACGCCTGAATTTGCAGGTAAAGTTAAAATCGTGAAAATGAATGTGGATGACAACCAAGCAACACCAGCACAATTTGGTGTTCGTAGTATCCCAACATTATTATTGATTAAAAATGGTCAAGTTGTTGCAACTCAAGTTGGCGCATTACCAAAAACTCAATTGACTAACTTCATTAACCAACATATTTAATCGTTGCTTAAAGTTATAAGTAACTTTAGAGCATTGATAAGATTGCCCCTTAATGGGGCAATTTTTTTGTCTGAAATTTAGATGAACGACTTAATGAGAATCAAAGCACTTGCTCAAATTCTATATTTAAAGGAAAGGCTTTGGTTATCGTGTTGTAAATAAAACAACAGTGTAATGCGTTTTGTGTGAGTTGTGTGAAGATATCATCGGTTAAATCTGATGAAATAAAAATTTTAATTTTTCCGTCATTAATGACAGGCTGCTCACTATAGCCGCGAACACCCAGTAAGGTTAAAGGATTGGCGAGATTGAGCCAAATTTTTCCTTCCATTTCTACAATATCGGCTCGTTGTTGAGCAAAATGTGCTTTTATACTGCTCAAAATGCCCCCTAAAATAGAAACAGCAAAATAATCTACCGCACTTTTTTGTAACGATTGGTTATCGAAATTGACCTGTGAATAGAGAGAAATGCTGTCATTCGGAGTGAATAATTTAATTTCTTCTCCGCGTAATACGGCTCGATATTTCGCTGTAAAACATTCACTTTCAGGTACGTTATACATAACGTTCTCTCAATATTGATTTTGCCTCATTTAATACCTTGAGTTTGGCTTCAATAATGGCAAATCCATTTAAAGGGCGGTTAGAAAAAGTGGCAAATCCACAATCTGGATTTAGCCAAATTTGCTCTGGTGGAAGGTAATTTAAGGCTTTTTCTGCTCGTTGAACAATCTGATCTACGGTTTCCACTTCATCAGAACGAGGATTGATGACGCCTAAGCCTAAAATACATTTTTGCCTTAAGATTTTACTTTCTAATAACGAACTTAATTCTCCCGCTCTTGGTGTAGAAAATTCGAGCATTAAAATATCAGGTAATGCCGATTCAAATAAATCCACTAATGATGTATAAGGCCCGCGCAGTAATACGCTTTCATCTTTGCTCCAGTTGCCACGGCATACATGTAGTGCGGTTTTGATATTTTTATTTCTTGCATACTCAAAGATTTGAGTAATTAAACTTTTCGCAAACTGTAGTTCCGCTGCAAAATCTTGTTTTTCGCTTAACGCGGCACACATAAATGAACGAGTTTGATGGTGGCTAAAAATAATTTCTGTCAAAACAGGCTCATCAAATTGAACAACACTTACGCCTAGCTCACATAAATGATCAATTTCTTGCTTTAAGATAGCAACAACATCTTTTGCCATTTCTTCTTTTGATGAATAATGTTGCCCTGACACAGGCGAAAGCCACATGGAGCGAGCCATTAAGTAAGACCCTGGCAAGGTTGCTTTAATTGGTTGCTTGGTTAGATTTTTCAGTAGTAGCATTTCATCTGCTACTAAAGATTGTTTGTAACTGATTTTCCCTACGCAAATCGCATTTTTTATGGAGAGTGCGGGAACATCCAAGGTTTCTAGCATTGACTCAAAAATTTGCTTTTCTTTAATGTGATCGAGCATTTCACTCATGCTCATTAAGGTCGCGCCTTGAATTTTTTGTGCAATAAAAGAAAGGTAATTGTCGCGAAGTAATTCACCGCTAGTGATGATATCAATGCCAGTTCGTTGTTGAAGTTCGACAATTTGTTTCGTTTCTTGAACAACGATTTGCTCAAGCTCTGCAGTGGTTATTTTGCCTAGTGCGTGCTTTTTACGCGCCATCAAAAGTGCTTGGCTACGAGGCATTGAGCCTAAAAGGGACGTTGTGAAAGGTTTCATAGAAAATCCACAATGATGGGCGTTTATTACACGCCCATCATGACATATTGATCTTAAAAGAATTTTAAATATTCATTGGCAGCTTGTAATTGAGCAAAACCTTTTGTTCTGCCCGCAACCCAACGTTTTAATCCTTCCAAATCCATCATTTCTTTATGTTCTGGATTGTTGTAATCCATTTTGAACAAGGTTTCGGTGAATGCATTGAATTTGGTTTCATCTAATCCCACGCGTCCACTGAAAATACAATGGTCAAATGATGGTGTTTTTGCGAGTACTCGAACTGTTGCAGGATCGAGCGTGCCATCTTTTGTCCAACGTTCAAAGTTGAAATCTAACATCCATGTTGCCGCGACTTGACGATCTTTTAATGCATTGGCTGCATCTAATTCACCGCCTACATGATCGCCGTGCAAACCAACACCCACATCAAAGCGTTTTTCTACATAATCTTGATCAAATTCCAAGCCATGTTGATGTAAAAACTTGATTGGAATTAACCGCGCTTGTGGGGAATCAATTGCACCAAAAGCAATAGTTTTATTTTTTAAATCTTCAATAGATTGGATGTTTGGATCATTTACAACTAAATAGCTTTGACGATCTTGGTCGGTATCACGCATTGCACCATTTAAGGTTTTACCGCCACTACGTAAGTAACCATCTAACCAAGCTAGGGGAGAGTTCCACGCTACATCAATTTCATTATTGAGTAACGCATCAACTTGCCCTTTATAGTCTTTGAAATACACGGGTTCAATAGGGAAGCCTTCTTTTTCGAAAAAGTTTGCAATAATGCCCCAAATCACTGTCACTTGTGGGGCGTAGATTACCGCCCCAATTTTTAATTTTTCACTCATTTTTCACCGCACTTTATGGAATTTGTTGACCTGTAATGGCTTTACCTAGCCAAATATTTAGCACATCGACACTTGGCGCCATCACTTGGCTTGCTAATGCATCGCGTAAATAGCGTTCCATTGGTCCCATTTTGTTATAGGCCTTGCCACCGCCAATACGCATGCCAATTTGTGCAAGGGTAATCGCGTTTTCGCTCGCGAGAATTCGGGCAGCTAATAATTTAGCCAATGCATCTGCATCACCTTCTGTGGCTGCACGAGCCGCATCACGCGTAGCACATACAGCAGCGTTTGTGTTTGCATAGATTTTAGCTAAGTGAATTTGCACGGTTTCGATTTCTGCTAATGATGTGCCAGATGTGTATTTACGGTGTGCTGAATGTTTAATTGCCTCAGTAAGCACGGCTTTACATACGCCACTATAAACAGCTGCCAAGCCACAAATAAAGGCGGGTGCAATGCCACCAAATACTTGTTCTGCGCCTGTGCCAACTTCACCAATACGCCAGCTACGATCTAATGGCATATCGGTCATTCGCATAAAGCAAGAGACATTGCTACGCATACCTAAGCCATTCCAGCTATCGGCTTCAAAAGTTAAGCCTTGAGTACCAAGTGGAAGCACCCAGTTATCAATAGTTTCACCATTTTCGGAAGGCAAAAGCGCTAAATAATAAGAAGCATAATTGCCCGATGTCACCATGGATTTTAAGCCATTGAATACTGCATGTTTAGCATTAAATTGTGCGGTTGCATCGGTAATATAGAAGTGAGTACCTGTGCCTAATTCACTATAGGCGAGTGCGGCAAAGGTTTGATTTTGAACAATATCAGAAAAGATTTTTTGTTTGAGTTGATCGCTGCCGAATAGATTTAAACAATTCACTGCAACGTTACTCATCATATAACAGAGACCAGCAGAGGCTGAACTTTCAGCTAACGCCATGCAGACTTCAGCATGTTCTTTTAGGGTTAATCCCATTCCGCCGTATTCTTTCGGAATTAAAAGTGAAAACCAACTGGCTTTACCTAACTCCTTAAATGCCTGAACAGGAAATTCTTTTTTTTGATCGAGTTCGTCGGCGTAAGGCTCAATAAACTGTTCCGCTAACTTTCTCACCTGAGTATAGATTTGCGACATAATATATCCTTATTGTGTGTTGAGAAAAACTTTCTACGAGGCGGATATTATTATGCTCAGTTTCTTTTTTCTAGTATTTAATTCAAAATAATTTCAGTAATGTGACGTGGATCAAGAAAAAATTTGGCAAGCATTTTCCCATGTGACTTTTTTAATCAATTCTGCGGGCTCATTTCTTAAGGCGCAAAGAGCTTTAAAACTTTCCACAATACGCTCTGGTCGATTAGGTTGCCCTTGAAAACCAAATACAGGCATATCAGGACTGTCTGTTTCCAACACTAAGGAATCAAGTGGTAGTTTTGCAATCGCTTGACGAGTTTTATTGGCGCGTTCATAAGTGATGGTGCCGCCAACTCCGATTTGATAGCCTAAATCAACAAAGCGTTTTGCTTGATCGTAGCTGCCTGAAAAACCGTGTACCACGCCAAGTTTAGATAATGGAATACGTTTTAAAAAAGTAAAAATTTGATCATGGGTTTTTCGACTGTGAATATTGACGGGTAAATTAAATTGCTTTGCCAAATAAAGTTGGCTTTCAAAAAAATGACATTGTTTTGCCCAAAGTTCATCGGTGAGCAAATTGGGAATCGCACGTTCCAAACCAATTTCTGCCACTGCTGTGCAATTTGCATCACGATTTTTTAAGGCTTGTTCTAACAGCATCAAATCATTTTCGGCGTGTTCTTGAATATAAAGAGGATGGAGCCCAAGCCCATAGCACAGATTATTAGGAAAAAGTGCGGTCATATTTTGGATTGTTTTAAAATCAGCTTCTTTCACCGCCACAATCAGTATTTTTTGCACATCGGCTTGCTTAGCATTATCAACAAGCTGTGACAAAGGCTCTCCAGTAAATTGTTGGAGATAATCGAGATGCGTGTGAGTGTCGAAGAAAGGCATGTGCATTTTCCTTTAGGTCGATAAAAAATGGCGGAATTTATCCGCCATTCACAATTATTCTACTGAAACTGATGTAATCACTACATCTTCAGTTGGAACATCTTGATGAAAGCCTTTGTTGCCGGTTTTCACTTTTTTGATTTTATCAACAACATCCATCCCTTCTACTACTTCGCCAAATACTGCATAGCCCCATTCTTGAACGACTTCGTGACCAAACATTTCTTTTGAACGATAATTTAAGAAATCATTATCTGCCACGTTAATGAAAAATTGTGCTGTCGCTGAATGTGGATCTGAAGTGCGAGCCATTGCAATGGTTCCACGTTTGTTACTTAAACGATTGTTCGCTTCATTTTGGATTGGTGCTTTAGTTGCTTTTTCGCGCATACCGCTTTCCATACCGCCGCCTTGAATCATAAAGCCATCAATAACACGGTGAAAAATTGTGTTATTATAAAAACCGTCTTTGCAGTAATTTAAGAAGTTTTCTGCTGTAACTGGAGCTTTATCAAAATCCAATTTAATTTTAATGTCGCCAAAGTTTGTGTGTAACGTAACCATTTTGTTTTCCTTCTGAAAAATTAAGGGTCGTATTATTCCACAATCGAGGTAAAAGTGCTATAAAAGTGCGGTTTGTTTTTATTTCATTTTACGAGCTTAAAAATGCTAAAAATTTTCAATACCTTAACGAGAGAAAAAGAAATCTTTAAACCTATCCATGAAAATAAAGTGGGAATGTATGTTTGTGGCGTCACTGTTTATGATTTGTGTCATATCGGTCATGGACGCACTTTTGTGTGTTTTGATGTGATTGCCCGTTATTTACGTTCTTTGGGGTACGATTTAACTTATGTGCGTAATATTACGGACGTAGATGATAAAATTATTAAACGTGCGTTAGAAAACAAAGAAACCTGCGATCAACTTGTGGATCGTATGGTGCAGGAAATGTATAAAGATTTTGATGCACTTAATGTATTACGTCCTGATTTTGAGCCTCGTGCGACCCATCATATTCCAGAAATTATTGAAATTGTGGAAAAATTAATTAAACGCGGACATGCTTATGTTGCGGATAATGGCGATGTGATGTTTGATGTAGAAAGCTTCAAAGAATATGGCAAATTATCTCGTCAAGATCTTGAGCAATTACAAGCTGGTGCACGTATTGAAATCAATGAAATCAAGAAAAATCCAATGGATTTTGTGCTTTGGAAAATGTCGAAAGAAAACGAACCAAGTTGGTCTTCTCCTTGGGGCGCAGGTCGTCCAGGTTGGCACATTGAATGTTCCGCAATGAACTGCAAACAGCTTGGCGAGCATTTTGATATTCACGGTGGTGGCTCTGATTTAATGTTCCCTCACCACGAAAATGAAATTGCACAATCTTGCTGTGCGCATGGCGGCCAATATGTGAATTATTGGATCCATTCAGGCATGATTATGGTGGATAAAGAAAAAATGTCGAAATCTCTCGGCAATTTCTTCACAATTCGTGATGTATTAAATCACTATAATGCAGAGACAGTACGTTATTTCTTATTAACGGCACATTATCGTAGCCAGCTCAATTATAGCGAAGAAAACTTGAATTTAGCGCAAGGTGCGTTGGAACGTTTATACACGGCTTTACGCGGAACGGATCAAAGTGCGGTTGTTTTTGGCGGAGAAAATTTTGTGGCAACTTTCCGTGAAGCAATGGATGATGATTTTAATACGCCAAATGCACTTTCTGTTTTATTCGAAATGGTGCGTGAAATTAACAAGTTAAAAACAGAAGATGCTGAGAAAGCCAATGGGCTTGCCGCTCGTTTACGTGAATTGGGTGCGATTTTAGGCTTACTTCAACAAGATCCAGAAAAATTCTTACAAGCCGGTTCTGACGATGATGAAGTGGCAAAAATTGAAGCACTCATCAAACAACGCAATGAAGCCCGCGCTGCTAAAGATTGGTCTGCCGCAGATGCAGCGCGTAATGAGCTTACCGCTATGGGCATCGTATTAGAAGATGGGCCGAATGGGACAACTTGGCGTAAGCAATAAATTCAAACATTAAATCACTTCCATTAAAAAGACTAAGTTCGGTATTCAATCGAACTTAGTCTTTTTATTCTTTCATCATTCTTAATTTTCGCTAAATTTTAGAAGTTAGTTTATCAGTAAAGCCTGCTTTTTATACCTACAAGAAAAAAAACGCTATCTAGTAAGTAGCGGTAAATTGTAGGCAAAATAAAAAGGGGTTTATAATAACCCCTTTCTTTTCAATTCATCATAATTTTTCTTTTGTTTTCTATATTCCCTCAAAGCTGCTCTATATTGCGCCCGCCTTACTTTCGGGGGCGGTTGATTAAAATAACCATATGCAAAAGATGCAACCGCAACAATCAAAAACAGAATACCCCAAAATGTAGGTTGATAAAGAATACTCATTATCAACACTAAAAAGCAGGGCATTAATAACCATACTAGTATATTTTAACCCCTTAATAAATTATAGACGGCTCAACAAATAGATCTAATTTTACGCCTTTTAGATTAAATCTTTCACGATATAGGCGGATTGCTTCCTTTTTTGAATATCCGCTAAATTTTACGCTATGATAGTGATAATCCATGCCGTTTACTGTTCTATTTTCAAAAATTAGCATTAATTCTTCTAATTTTTCTTTATAACTTTTATTTTCAAAATAACATTCGTACATTTCATCATTTCTTAATATAGGATTTCAATGTTTGTTCCACTTCATAAATCCAATCTAACTCATGCTGAGTGAAACCCGCTTGAATACGTGCATCGGTATTAATGACACCTTTAAAAATCACAATACGGTATTTGTGTAAAAGCTCTGTAAAGCATTTCATCGCATCCAAACCACGTTTTTTAGAAAGTGCGTGATACCAATGATTGCCGATATACACATGGCCAATTTCATCGCGCAAAATAATATCCAAAATGTTCACTGCGGCAAAATCTTTACGTTGTGCGATTTTCTCTTGCAGAACAGGGGTTACATCGAGGCCCCGTGCTTCTAATACACGAGGAACTAACGCCATTCGTTCCCAAATATCGTGCGCGGTGGCTTGTGCCATTTCCCATAATCCAGCATGGGCTTCAAAATCACCATATTGATAACCCAATGTTTTCAAATGTTCATTGACTAAGGAAAAGTGCGTGCTTTCTTCACGAGCGACACGCAGCCAATCTTTCACAAAAGCCAAACCATTGCCAAGTTCTTCTTGTGCATTCCTCCCGAATCGCCAAGCCGCATCTAAGCCTAAATTAATCGCATTAAACTCAATATGTGCGATAGCGTGCAATGTGGCAGCATAGCCTTCTTCTGTGGCAAAAGAACGTTTTGGTACATCTTTCGGTGCAACTAAGAGTGGTTTTTCAGGAAAAGCGGCAATATTATCTTGCGGTACGACTTCGGGAAAATCTTCTAATTTAATCAACTGAATTTGTGGCAGAAGATTATCGTAGAGATCATTAACTAAACTGCATTTTTCTTGTGGATTTGCTGTTTTCAGCGCGGTTTCAACTTGTTGCCAAAATTGTGTAATAAGTGCGGTCATTTTTTCTCTCTTATTAGTTAAAACGGATCAAGCCTTCTTGTTGTGTTGTTGCGATTAATTGACCATCTTGCGAGAAAATTTGTCCGCGTGCTAAGCCACGACCGCCAAAGGCATTATTGCTTTCAATTGCGTGCAAATGCCAGTGATTTAAATCAAACGGACGATGGAACCAAATACTATGATCAATGGTTGCTACTTTCATTCCTTTTTGCAAAAAGCCTTTTTCATGCGGATGAAGTGCGGTCAAAATACAGTGAAAATCGGAAAAATAAGCCAATAAACATTGCTGAATTTTTATATCAAGCGGCGTTTCACCATTAGTTTTAAACCAAGAATATTGCTCGGCTGGCAATTTTGTCCCGTTAAATGGGTTATTCAAATATTTGGTACGTACCTCAAATGGACGCTCTGCCGCAAATTTTTCATTGAGTGGTTCTGGCAAGGTTTGAGCTACTTTTTGTAGCATCACATTTTCATCTGTAAAGTTTTCAGGCGCACCAACATTTGGCATCGTATTTTGATGTTCAAAACCTTTTTCAGGCACTTGGAAAGAAGCTGTTACATGACAGATAGCATTTTTATGTTGAATGGCTTTTACGCGTAATGCAGAAAAGTTACGCCCTTCACGCAAGGTTTCCACATCGTAAATAATCGGATATTGGCTATCTCCCAGAGCAAGGAAATAGGCATGACAAGAATGTAAAATGCGATCTTCTGGCGCCACCTGCATTGCCGCTGATAATGCTTGAGCCACAACTTGCCCACCAAATACTTGGCGAAAACCTAAATCTTGGCTTTCACCACGAAAGATTAAATCATCAATTTTTTCAAGTTTAAGAAGATGAATAAGGTTATTGAGAATATCTGACATATTGCTTTCCTTGAAGAGACGATAAAAGTGCGGTTATTTTAGCGGAGATTTTTTGGGAATGCCAAAGTGGGAAACAAAAAGCACGCATTAAAAAACGCGTGCTATTGCTAGAGAGTTAAATCAAAGGTGTTTAACTCTTCTCTTCACTTCTTCCTGTTTTCCTGCATTAAATGGGCGGGCATCAGGGCTGCCTAGATAGCCACATACGCGGCGAGTGACAGATACTTTTGTGCTATCGTGATTGCCACATTTTGGGCAAACAAAGCCTTTGCTGGTACATTCAAACTCGCCAGTGAAACCACATTCATAACATTCGTCAATCGGTGTGTTTGTGCCGTAGTAAGGCACGCGATCGTAGCTATAATCCCACACATCTTCCAATGCTTTTAAGTTGTGTTGAATATTTGGATATTCGCCGTAGCAAATAAAACCGCCACTAGCGAGTGGGGGATATGCCATTTCAAAATCCAGTTTGTCGTAAGGATTCACTTTCTTTTCTACATCTAAGTGGTAACTATTTGTGTAGTAGCCTTTATCCGTGACGCCTTCAATCACGCCAAATTTTTTGGTATCTAGACGGCAGAAGCGGTCACATAAGTTTTCGCTTGGCGTGGAGTAAAGGCTGAAGGCATAGCCTGTTTCTTTTTGCCAGCGTTTAACTGCCTCGCTAAGGTGGCGAACAATCGAAATGCCTTTTTCGCGTAATTGTTCATCATCAAAAATATGCCCTTTGTTATATAGCGCATTAATGGTTTCGTGAATACCGATATAGCCAAGTGAAATAGAGGCACGCCCATTTTTGAAAATTTGTGCCACATTTTCATCCGCTTTTAACCGCACTCCGCAAGCTCCTTCCATATAAAGAATGGGGGCAACGCGAGCTTTGGTATTCTCAAGGCGCGCAATACGCGTCATTAATGCTTTTTTCGCAATAGCCAAACGTTCATCTAAAGTGCGGTAGAAATCTTCTTCGTTTTTAGACTCCAACGCGATACGCGGTAAATTTAAACTTACCACACCAAGATTATTGCGCCCGTCGTGAATTTCGTGGCCTTTTTCTTCGTATGCACCTAAAAAGCTACGGCATCCCATTGGGGCTTTAAAAGAGCCCGTGACTTTGACAACCTGATCGTAATTGAGAATATCTGGATACATACGTTTTGATGCACATTCCAATGCGAGTTGTTTGATATCGTAATTCGGATCGCCTTGAGTTTGGTTCAAGCCTTTTTTAATAGTGAAAACCAGTTTTGGAAATACAGGAGTTTTATGATTTTTTCCAAGTCCACGAATCCGATTTTTCAAAATAGCTTGCTGAATTAAACGGGATTGCCAGCTTGTACCTAAACCAAAACCAAAGGTCACAAATGGTGTTTGTCCATTCGAAGTATGCAGTGTATTAACTTCATATTCTAAGGATTGGAAGGCATCGAAACATTCTTTTTCAATCAATGCTTTTGCGTAACCTTCAACATCAGGCACGTTCCATTCTTGGGCATGTTTGAGGTGTTTTTCGTAACTGATTTGCACATAAGGGGAAAGCACTTCATCAATACGGTTAATGGTTGTGCCACCGTAAATATGGCTGGCGACTTGGGCGATAATTTGTGCTGTCACTGCCGTTGCGGTGCAGATAGATTTAGGGGGTTCGATTTCCGCATTACCCATTTTGAAACCACGAGAAAGCATGCCTTCTAAATCTACTAACATACAGTTAAACATCGGGAAGAATGGAGAGTAGTCTAAATCGTGATAATGAATTTCACCTTTTTCGTGAGCTTCTACTACATCGCGTGGAAGAATATGGTGCTTGGCATAATGTTTTGCCACAATCCCAGCAAGCAAATCTCGTTGTGTTGGAATCACTTTCGCGTCTTTATTGGCGTTTTCATTAAGTAATTCTACGTTGCTTTGTTCAATCAAACCTTCAATTTCTTTTGTTAGCTGACTACGTTTTTCGCGAGCTAAATCACGATCATGACGATATTCGATATACGCACGAGCAACCTCGGGATAACGACTTGCCATCAATTTATCTTCAACGATTTTTTGAATCTGATTAATATCAGTTTCGCTTTGATGATGGGTGAAAATTTCATTTCCTACTTCTTGCCCAATTTGCTGGCAATAAAATTCATCGGAAATATTGACCGCACTTGCGGCTTTTTTAATGGCATTGATGATACGTTGAATCTCAAATTCCGCACGAGAACCATCGCGCTTGATGACCCCAAAGTTACTCATGATATAGCTCCAATATATAGTGTTTTTGAAATGCGGAGTGCACTATATATAGATCTAAAAAGATAATCAACACACAATATGTAGTGTTTTTAGGCCTTTTATCGTAAGAGGATTTTGTTAGAGATTGATTTTATTAGAAAAATATCAAATTAAGTTGTTGAGAACTTTTCTCAAATATTTTTTGATTTTGTGAGCGAGATCAAAGTTTTGATTTTTAGAACCGAGGGGAGAGTGAACAATAAAATTAATCATATAATTTTTATTGATGGGTATAAAAACGGCCGAAAAATCGACCGCTCTTTAGACAAAATATAAATTAAGCTGCCACCATTACCATCGCTGGGCGAATGACTCGACCATTTAAGGTGTAGCCTTTTTGCAATACGACGCTAATTTGATTGGTTTCAAAGCCTTCCGCGGGTTGCATTGAAATGGCTTGATGTAAATCAGGATTAAATGCTTCGCCGACAACCCCGACAGCTTCCACGCCAAAACGACCAACGGTTGAAACTAATTCTTTTAAGGTCAGTTCAACACCGTCAAATAAGGCTTTTACGCTTTCATCTTCTTTATTTGCTGGAGTGGCAAGTGCACGTTCTAGGTTATCGATAGTATTCAAAATGTCTTTTGAGAATTTTTCCAATGCGAATTTATGTGCTTTTTCTACGTCTTGTTCAGTACGACGACGAAGATTTTCAATTTCAGCACGAGAGCGAAGTAAAATATCCTGTTCTTTGTTTGCCGCTTCTTCTATTTGAGTTTTTAGCTGTTCTTCAAGCTCTTGCACTCGCGCAATAGCTTCTTCTAAAGGATCAAGTTCTTGAGAAGGCTCTGTTTGTTGTGTTTCTTCCACAACAGAGTCTTCTTGCTTTTCTACTTCTGGTGTTTCAATTTTTTGTTCTTGTTCTGACATTTTTTTCTCCGTAAATACAAAGTTCGCCATAGTCGTTAGCTATAGTCTAACAAAAAACTATATAATGACGAAAATGTTAAATTCAAGTGCGGTTTATTTTATGAATAATTTATATCGTTCCTTTAAAACCATTGGGCTTGTAGGAAAACCTAGAAATGACATTAACCTACAAATGCACAAAAATTTGTTTCACTGGTTAACGGAACGTGGCTATCAAGTAATGATGGAAAAAGATGTTGCTGAAAAACTGGGGCTTCCTGCAGAAAATCTTGCAACACTTGATGAAATTGGTTGCCAAGCTCAGTTGGTTATCGTGATTGGTGGGGATGGCAATATGTTGGGGCGTGCTCGCGTATTAGCAAAATATGATATTCCATTGATTGGTATTAACCGTGGTAATTTGGGATTTTTAACAGATATTGACCCTAAAAATGCCTATGCTCAACTTGAAGCTTGTTTAGAACGTGGAGAATTCTTTGTGGAAGAACGTTTTTTATTGGAAGCAAAAATTGAGCGTGCAGGTGAAATTGTATCGACAGGTAATGCAGTGAATGAGGCGGTTATCCACCCTGCGAAAATTGCGCATATGATCGATTTTCATGTATATATCAATGATAAGTTTGCATTTTCACAACGTTCTGATGGATTAATTGTTTCTACTCCAACAGGTTCTACGGCTTATTCTCTTTCCGCTGGTGGCCCGATTTTGACACCGAATCTTAATGCAATTGCGCTAGTGCCAATGTTTCCACATACATTAACTTCTCGTCCTCTTGTTATTGATGGCGATAGCAAAATATCGATTCGTTTTGCTGAGCATAATACATCTCAATTGGAAGTGGGCTGTGATAGTCAAATAGCCTTACCTTTTACGCCTGATGACATGGTGCATATTCAAAAAAGCGAGCATAAACTCAGATTGCTTCATCTAAAAAATTATAGTTATTACAATGTATTAAGTACCAAATTAGGTTGGCTGAAATCATTTTAATTTTTATAAAAAAGCATAGTATAAACGCATTATTAAAATACTGTAAAAAAAACCTTTACTGTAAATTAAATCAGTTGTAATATGATCGATATACAGTTAAAGGATTTTGCTATGCTTACTCAACTTACTATCAATAATTTTGCGATTGTTCGCCAGCTTGATATCGAATTGGCGAAAGGAATGTCTGTTATTACTGGGGAAACTGGGGCTGGTAAATCTATCGCCATTGATGCTTTAGGTTTATGTTTCGGACAAAGGGTAGAAACCTCAATGGTACGCGAAGGGCAAGAACGTGCAGAAATTTGTGCAACTTTCCAACTAGAATCACAGAATCCTGCTTATCAATGGTTGAATGATCAAGAATTACAAGATCCCGATAATCCAACTGAATGTATTTTGCGTCGTGTGATTAATGCAGACGGACGTTCTAAAGCTTTTATTAATAGCACTCCAGTATCCGCTTCTCAATTAAAAGAAATTGGTCAATATCTTGTTCATATTAATGGGCAGCACGCTTCTCAATTATTGCTAAAAAATGACTATCAGCTTCAGTTAGTTGATAATTTTGCCGCTCATCCTGAATTACTTGTGAAAATGCGTGAAGATTATCAGGCATGGAAAAATCTTCAAAATCAAGTTAAAACCTTTCAACAAAAAGTGGCAGAAAATGAAGCGCGTAAACAACTTTTACAGTATCAAGTGGATGAATTAGATGAGTTTAACCTTCAACCAAATGAATATTTGGAATTAGAAGATGAACAGCGTCGTTTATCTAGCAGTGAACAGTTAACTCAACTTTCTCAATCAGTCCTGCAAATTTTAAGTGAAAATGATACGGTAGATATCGATAGTTTGCTTTATCGTGCGACACAATATATTGATGAATTAGCTGAACTTGATCCGCAATATGCTGAAGTGCAAAGTATGTTGAATGATGCGTTGATTCAAGTGCAAGAAGCAACCAGTGAAGTGCGAAATTTATCAAGTAATATCGAGCAAGATCCTCAACTTTTACAAGAAATTGAACAGAGAATTACTCAGGCTTTACAGCTTGCTCGTAAACATCAAGTTAAACCTGAAGATCTTGTGGAACATCACAAAAAATTAAAAGCAGAATTAACCGCACTTTTAGATTTTTCTGAAAGTGAAGGGATGTTGATTGAGCAAGAAAAACTCGCATTTGAACAAATGCAAGCAACGGCTAAAGCATTAACAGCAAGTCGTCAGCAATCTGCAGCTCGCTTAGCGCAGAATGTCACGCAGTCGATAAAACAACTTGCAATGGAAAATGCAGAATTTTATGTAGAGTTGAATACGGATTTAGATAAAGTAGGATCAAACGGTGCGGATAATGTGATTTTTACTTTGCGTAGTAATTTAGGTCAACAACCTCAAGCGTTAGCTAAAATTGCCTCTGGTGGTGAGCTTTCTCGTATTTCTTTAGCGATTCAAGTTTTAACTTCTGATCAATCGGCTATTCCAACGTTAATTTTCGATGAAGTGGACGTAGGCATTAGCGGAAAAACAGCAAGTGTTGTCGGAAAACTTTTACGTCAATTAAGTGAACGTTGCCAAGTATTATGCGTAACCCACTTGCCACAGGTTGCTTGTCATGGCCATCATCAGTTCAATGTAGAAAAATTTACTGTGGATAATAAAACTGAAACACAAATGACTGCACTTTCACAAGCTGAACGTGTACCGGCCTTGGCAAGACTCTTGGGCGGAAGTGAAATTACAGAATTAGCCTTAGCCAATGCACAGGAAATGCTAGATTTAGTTCATTAAAATGAGATTTAATTGCTATTTTATGAACTAAATAGCTTATCCCAAAATGCTTGAATAAATGACCGCTCTTTGACAAATTCAGTTTCATCTACAACAGAGGATTTACCTATCAAATTTAAATGGTGAATAGCATTGCGTAAATCAACATAACATTGTTTTAATGTGTCGCAGTCTGTTTGGCTAATAATTTGAGCCTCTGCCATATCATCGAAAATACGTACGTTGTCTGACCATTTTGTTAGTTGTGGGTTTTGCGGAGCATTGGCAAGCATTAAATATTGAGCGATAAATTCAATATCAGTGATACCGCCGCGATCTGTTTTAAGATTAAATTCACCATTTTTTGAATGGGACAAATGCGTGAACATTTTTTCTCGCATTTCCACAACATCTCGTTTTAATTGTTCAATATCTCGTGATGCAGAAAGTACTTGTTGGCGGATATGCTCAAATTTAGCTTTAAGAGATGATTCACCAAATACAGGGCGAGCACGCACAAGAGCTTGTTTTTCCCATGTCCAAGCTTCATTCAATTGATAATGGGCAAATGCAGAAAGAGAGCAGCCAATTAAGCCAGTATCGCCAGACGGGCGTAGACGCACATCTGCCTCATAAAGTACGCCAGCGGAAGTATTTATGCTGAAAATACTCACAATCTTTTGTGCCAAACGCAGGTAAAATTGATTGCTATCAATCACTTTTTTGCCACCTGTTGTTTGACTTTCTACGGCATCGTACAAAAATACCAGGTCTAAATCGGATTTATAACCGAGTTCAATACCACCCAGTTTTCCATAACCAATAACTAAAAATCCTTTTTCATCATTTTGTAAATGTTCAGGTATGCCAAATCTAGAGGAAACTTGTTTCCAAGCTAGATTCACAACGACTTCAATAATCGCTTCAGCAAGATAGGTTAAATGACCGCTTACCTTCATTACCGGTAATGCCCCTAAAATATCTGCTGCGGCCACTTTTAATAGGGTTACTTGTTTAAATTGACGTAAAGCATCAATAAGCTGTTCTTCATCATCAGGTGGTAAACGAAGTAAATATTGGTGTAACTCTGCAGGATATTGGGTAAATGGCAATGGATAGCGTAGCGCTTCTGTATTAAGTAATTCATCTAATAAGATAGGGTGGCGAGCCAGTTGTTCTGAAATAAGTTGAGACTGTGCACAAAGTTCAATAACTTGCTGAAGGGCACGAGGATTTTCCAACAATAATTCTAAATAAGTCGTGCGACTCGAAATTTTTTCAATAATGTTCAGAATTCGGGGGAGTAAAGTGCGGTAATTTTCTTGTTCAAAAATGAGTGCAAGCACTATTGGCATTAAATGGCTCAAAACATCACGCCCACGCGAACCAATCACTCTGTGATTTAGGCTGTCCTTGAATTGACAAAGCTTTTCTAAAACTTCATCAATATTATTTTCTGATACACCACTCTCTAATAATATTTGTTCAATATCCTCAAAATCTGATTCTAAAAAATCTTGCCATTGGCTATCATCAGTTTGTGAAGGCTCATCTTGTTCATCACCGATTAATTGAGTAAATACTGCTCGCACTTTTTCTTGTTTTTGTTGCAAGGTGAGGTAAAAATCGTCCCAATTTTCTATTGGATAATGTTTTTCAATGGTTTGATTATTTTCATTTAAACAGGTGAATGTTTTACATGCCTCGACTAAACGAATTTGATCTATTTCATCGGTTGGTAGTGTTTGAGTTTGTTGATCATTAATTGCTTGTAGAATGTTTTCTACACGACGTAAAAAAATATAACTTTCACGTAAATCGTGGAATTGTTGTTCGGTAATTAATCCTAGTTTGGTAATTTCAGGCAAGATCTTTAAGAGTGAATGTTGTTGCAGATTGATTTCTCGCCCTCCTCGAATGAGTTGAAAAACTTGCACGATAAATTCGACTTCACGAATCCCCCCTGCACCCAATTTAATATTATCTTTCAAACCACGACGACGTACTTCTCGCTCAATTTTGCCTTTCATCTCTCGTAAAGATTGAATCACACTAAAGTCAATGTAACGGCGATAGACAAAAGGGCGTAACATTTTTTGTAATTTTGAAACGTTGGGATTCTTTGTTTGTGCACCCAATATTCGCCCTTTGATCATCGCATAGCGTTCCCAATCTCGACCTTGATCTTGATAATATTGTTCCATTGCCGCAAAGCTGAGAACAAGCGCACCGCTGTCACCAAATGGGCGCAAGCGCATATCGGTTCGATACACAAAACCATCAGATGTAAATTCATCTAAGGCAGAAATAAGGCGTTGTCCTAAACGCGTAAAAAATTTTCCATTATCCACAGAACGTCGAGCATTCGTATTCTCAATGGACGTTTCCCCTTGTGATGGATAAGTGAAAATTAAATCAATATCCGAGGAAAAATTTAGTTCAAAGCCACCTAGTTTCCCCATTCCTAGGATATAAAGCTGTTGCGGATTACCTTGTTCATCCATTGGTGTGCCCATCTCCGCACAGGCTTGATGATAAAGCCAATCGCGAGCAGCGATAATTAAACTTTCTGCAAGTTGTGAAAGATGAACAAAAATTTCTTCTACAGTGGCAAGATTCAAACTTTGACAAAAACTTAATTTTGCCATTTCAATGTTACGGAATTGGCGTAATGTTTGATAGAGTGCGGTTTCGTCATGTACATTGGTTAACTCTCTATTCAAACGTTCAATATAGGTAGAGCAATCTGCAAAACACGGCGATTTTTCCAACCATAGTTTCCCTAAGTGCGGGTATTTTTGCAAGACTTTTTCCACAAAGTCAGACATTGCCATAGCATAGCCTAATTGGTAAATAGGCAGTTCAGGATGGTTTAAATTTTTTTGAATGGCGTCGTGAATTTTTTCTGGGGATAGCTCTGGAAAAGATTGGCACAGAATTGTGCCAAGAGATTGTAATTTTTGTTCAATGAGGGCAGAAAGTGCGGTCATTTTTTCTAACCTTTTTGATAGGAATCTAAGTGACGTAATACGGTTTCTTTCGCTTGTTTAGGTTGTAAACTATCCAGCCATTGTATTGGCGTTTTCCAACCGCGTAGCCAAGTGAGTTGGCGTTTTGCAAGTTGTCGAGTTGCGCAAATACCACGGAAAATCATTTCCTCGTGATCGTAATCACCTTGCAAATATTCCCACATTTGACGATAGCCCACGCAGCGAATCGACGGTAGATTAATATTTAAATCACCACGCGCATAAAGTTTCTCCACTTCTGATTGAAAGTCCAGTTCAATCATTTTATGAAAGCGTTGTTCAATGCGGTTATGCAAAATATGACGATCTTGCGGCGCAATTGCAAATTGCACAAAATCATAAGGCAAGCCTTCGCCTTTTTCTTCCGTCAGCTCTGTGAGTGATTTTCCTGTGATGTAAAAAACCTCTAAAGCACGATTGATTCGTTGAGAATCACTCGGATTAATTCGGGCGGCAGAAATAGGATCGATTTTGGCGAGTTCTGTATGTAATGCTGTCCAACCTTGTTGAGCCGCTTTTTGTTCAAGCTCGGCGCGAATATTTTCATCAGCAGAAGGTAATGGCGAAAGTCCTTCAATTAAGGCTTTGTAATACAACATCGTGCCGCCCACTAGTAACGGAATTTTACCTTGTGCAGTAATATCAGCCATTTCTCGTAGTGCATCATCGCGAAAATTCATTGCGGAATAGCTTTCTGACGGATCTAAAATATCGATCAATCGATGAGGCGCAAGGTCAAGTTCTTCTTTTGATGGTTTCGCTGTGCCAATATCCATTCCCTTATAAATGAGTGCTGAATCCACACTAATCACTTCGACTGGAAGCGAGCTTCGTAGTTGAATGGCTAAATCTGTTTTACCGGAGGCTGTTGGGCCCATTAAAAAAATTGCGGTTGGTTTCATGAAGAATCTAAATTTCGTTTAATAAAGGCTGCCAGTTAACAGGTTTTAGCAACTGGGTAAATGCCGTGCGATTTGTTTGCGTCAGTAAACGTTCCGTCTCGCTCAATAAATTGAGTGCATCCGCTAAAGCGTCAAAGGTTTTACATTCTAATTGTGAGCAAAGTGCGGTTAAAAATGGTGATGAATTTTCCTCTCTAGTCAGCATTGCCATCACGCATTTTTGTAGATTTTGTGTGCGTAATACACTTGGCACTTTATTTAAGGTTAAGCGTAATTGTGCTTGATTTTCGATAAATTCAAAGCCAATTTTTTTGAAGTCATCTGAATATTGTTGCCATGCTTGAAATTGTGATTCAGTTAAGCGAAACACGATTGGAATCAATAAAGGCTGTTGTTCAATGTATGTTTGTTGTAAAGCCAATTGCCATTGCAAGCGTTGTAATTTTTCCAATGAAAGCAAAAAGAAATCTTGATTTTGTTGTAATAAGAGCGCGCGATTTTCAATAAGTGAAAGGGCGCGTAGATGTGATGAGCACTCAGTTATTTCAGTTGAGATGATTTTAACTGTATCTGAAATATTTTGTTGTGCTGTATTCGATATATCCTTTTGCTCTGTAGGCGGTAATGTGCGTAATAATTCACCATATAAACGTTGCTCAGTTTTACTCGGTGCATCAGAACGGTAATCTCGATAACCTGTACTTACATGATTTGGCAACACTGGTGTATTAGAAAAGTGCGGTTGATTTTGCTGTGATTTTTCGTGATGTTGTGGCGCAAAGATATTTTGCCCCGCAGCTGCACGATTAGGACGAATGCTGTAATTCGGTTGGGGTTCATGCACCGTATTTTCTTCGTGATTTCCTACTGCACTTTGGTCTGTGTGCCAATTAAGTTGTTCTTGATTGTTTAGCGCATGGCTGATGCCTTCGTAAATAAAATCATGAATGAGGCGTTGTTGGTGAAAGCGCACTTCATGTTTGGTTGGATGAACGTTGACATCCACATCGTGTGGGTTTAAGTCAATAAACAACACAAACGCAGGATAAGCATCGGTTGGTAAATATTGTGCATAGGCTTGTCGAATAGCATGGCTGATCACTTTATCTCGAACCATTCGACCATTAATATAGCAATAACTTAAATCATTTTGAGTTCGGCTAAAATTTGGTGTGGCTACCCAGCCCGATAAGTGTAAATCATCGTGTTTCCAATCAATTCGTAAGGCATTTTTGATAAAATCATCTCCACAAATAGCAGCAACACGTTTTAGTTGCTGATTGAGCGCTTCAGCAGGACGATATTGACGGATAATTTTCCCATTATGCGTTAATGTAAATGCCGTGTTGAATTTTGTTAAAGCAATGCGGCGAATGACTTCATCAATATGAGCAAATTCTGTTTTATCTGTGCGCAAAAATTTTCGGCGGGCTGGCGTGTTGAAAAAAAGATTGGCAACTTCAACTGTTGTGCCGACAGGATGTGATGCGGGTTTGATCGTTGTTTTCATATCACGACCTTGTGCATAAACTTGCCAAGCCTCAGTTTGTGCTTCGGTGCGAGAGGTGAGCGTTAAGCGTGATACCGAGCTGATACTTGCCAAAGCTTCACCACGAAAACCTAAACTTAAAATTGCCTCGAGATCGTCAAGATCGGCTATTTTACTCGTAGCATGTCGTGCCAAAGCAAGACTTAATTCTTCTTTTGGAATACCACAGCCGTTGTCACGAATTCGGATTAAATTTGCCCCACCATTTTCGATATCGATTTGGATTTTATTTGCACCTGCATCAAGGCTATTTTCCACTAATTCTTTCACTACAGACGCAGGGCGTTCTACCACTTCACCAGCAGCAATTTGGTTCGCAAGTTGTGGGGAAAGAATTTTAATTGGCATTTATTTTTCTCTTAATTTAATTTTTTGTCCGCTTAGGGCTTTACCATCTTTTAATTTTGGATTCAGCTTTAAAATTTGATTGACTGAAATATTGTATTCTCGCGATACCGCATAGATTGTCTGATCTTTTTGAATGACATGGTAAAGCGGAATCTCTTTTTTCTCATCCGATTTTTTAGTGGATGAGGTTTCCTCTTTTTTTGTTTTATTTGAGGATTTATTTTTATCCGTTTTATTTTCTGATTTTTCTACTTTTACAGTATTGGTTTTTTCAGTCGTTTTTTCACTCTTTTTCACCGCACTTTCTTTATTTTTTGATGAATTTATTTTTTCATCTTGTGCTTTTTGAGTTTTTCCATTATCTGGAATTTTGATGGTTTCACCAATCCAAAGCGTTTCGCGCTTTAATTTGTTTAACGACACAATGTCTGCCACTTTGACATCATATTTATTCGCAAGGTTGCCTAAACTTTCACCCTTTTTCACAATATGACGAATACCACTGTCTTTTATGTTATTTTCATTTGTATTTTGTTCGGAAATGCGGTTATTTTTTTCTGAATTTTTTGTGTCATTTTGTTTGCTATTCAGAACAATGTCATCTCTTATGAAAGATTTAGGTTTTCCGCCGCGGAATGCAACCAACCCCTCATAAATCATATAAGCAATGCGGCGACGATAGGCTTGAGAGTTAAGTTTTTTTTCTTCTTCTGAATTGGAAAGAAATCCCGTTTCTACCAACACAGAAGGAATATCTGGCGAACGTAGAACACCTAGACTTGCATGTTGTGGCGTACTGCGACTTAATGTTGTTACTTTAGCAAAATGGCGCAAAATATGTTCGCCTAGCGCATAGCCAGTACGTTGGCTATGTCCGAATTGCAGATCAAGTACAGTCTGGTCAAGATATTTGTCATTATTGTGTGAAAGTACTTTTCCTGCGCCACCGAGTAATTCGGAGCGTTTTTCATCGTCTTCTAACCATTGACCCATTTCATCATTGGCTCGACGGTTTGACAACACCCAGACTGATGCACCGCGACGTTCAGGTGATTCAGATGAGTCCGCATGAATGGAAATGAGATAATTCGCTTTAAATTTACGTGCGATTTCTGAACGCTCAGGCACGGAAATATAGTAATCGCCGCTGCGCGTTAATACGCCACGAAAATTTGGATCTTTATCAAGTAAGGCTTTTAACTCTTTTGCAATCGAAAGAGTGACATTTTTTTCATAAATTCCCAAGTTTCGGCTGATTGCACCAGGGTCTTTTCCTCCATGACCTGGGTCAATCGCAATCGTAATTGGGGCTGCAAAAAGAGAGATGCTAAACGTTGAAAAAAAAAGAAAAAATAAAATTTTAGTTTTCATAAATAAATTAATTAGAAAATTCGCTTATAATATTTTCACCTAAGTTTGTTTGTGCGATTAATTCAATATTTCGTGCATCATCATAATAATCAATATTCACTAAAATATCTGCTTCCGGCAATATGCCTTGTCCTTTTTCAGACCATTCAATTAAGCAGATGCTATCCGTATTAAAATAATCTCTAATGCCCATAAATTCGAGCTCTTCAGGATCTGCTAAACGATATAAATCAAAATGATAAATCATTTTGCCTGCAATATTGTATTCTTCAACTAGCGTATAAGTTGGGCTTTTTACATTACCCTGATGACCGATACCTTGCAGCATTCCGCGTGTCATCGTTGTTTTTCCTGCCCCAAGATCACCGTTAAGATAAACCATAATTGCTTTTCCAGTATGCAATTTTAAAAGAATTTCCGCGAGTTTTTTGCCGAAGCGAAGCATAGAAAATTCATCAGGGATATATTGAGTTAAGCTTTCCATAACGGGTCATTAATGAAGAAAAATGTGGGCAGATTCTACCGCACTTTTGAGGTTCATAAAAGTGCAGTGAAATTTCTAGGGATTTAATTTTACCATTTCATGGTCATCAAATTGCTTGACCAAATCTACTAGTGGTTGAGTGTTAGGTAAGACCAGATCCGATGAGATTTCAAATAACGGCACAATGACAAACTCACGGTTATGCATATCATAATGGGGAATCGTTAAGCGCTCGTTTTGAATGATTTCATTGCCGTAGAGTAAAATATCCAAATCTAATGTACGCTCACCCCAGCGACGTAAACGAACTCGACCTTGTTCATTTTCAATGCGTTGCAATTCATCTAATAGTGCTAGCGGGCTAAGCTCGGTTTCAATTTTTGCAACTGCATTCACATAATCGGGTTGATCTTGTGGGCCGAGCGGTTTGCTTTTATACAAAGAGCTCGTCGTTACCAAATGCGTGTTTGGTAACTGACTTATCGCTTTAAGCGCAGCATGTAATTGTTCTACTGGTGTATTCAAATTGCTACCAAGGGCAATATATGCAGTAATCATCTCTTCCCTTATTCTGCTGAACGCGTTGTTTTACGACGGCGTGGACGGTAGTATTTTTTCTTTGGTTTGGGATGTAAGCGTTGTTGCTCGTGTACTAACTGTTCGCGTTGTTCACCATTGCTCAATTGATATTCGTGCCACCATTTAGCTAATTCAATCGTTTCGCCACCTTCAATTTCTGCACGCATAGCCAGTAAATCAAAGCCTGCACGGAATTTTGGATGTTCCATGGTACGCATTGGTGCTGAGCCTGTACGTTTTAATAATTGCAGCTGTAAGAACCAAATATCACGAATAACTGCAGTGTGACGACGTGGTGCAGCCAAAGCGCGACAGAATAAATCTAAAACCTCATTACCCGCTAAAGCATAAGCATCATGATTATTTAAACCGCCTTCATTTTTCAAAATTTCCACTTTTTCGCGTAATGGATACCAGAAAAATGCTGCAAATAAAAATGCAGGATTAATACGAAGTTTATCCGCAACACGTTCATCCGTAGAAGTAAGCGAGGTGACGATCATGCGTTCTGCAAAGCTATCTTCTTTCTCTGTAAAATATGCGCTTAATGCAGGGAAAAGTTGTTCAAATAAACCATATTGGCGTAATAATCGATAGGTTTTTACCCCTTGTCCCGCCTGCAATAATTTTAAACTTTCGTCAAATAAGCGGGCTGGCGGAATATTTTTTAATAAAGGCGCAAGTTCACGAATTGGCTGTTCGCTCGGTTTTTCAAGGAACATATCAAGTTTTGCCATGAAACGAATTGAGCGTAGCATGCGCACAGGATCTTCTTGATAACGCGTAACTGGATCTCCAATTAAGCGTAGCTTTCCTGCTTTGAGATCATGAATACCATCAAAATAATCACGTAAGGTATTGTCTTGCGGATTGTAATATAGCGCATTGACCGTAAAGTCTCGGCGTTCTGCATCTTGTTCAATAGTACCGTAAACATTATCGCGCAGTAACATGCCTTCATTGCTCTGTTTCGCTTGATTTTCATTGCGAGCATCACTGTGATTGGCACGGAAAGTGGCGACTTCAATAATATCTCGACCAAACATAATATGTGCTAATCGGAAACGGCGACCCACTAAACGGCATTGGCGTTGAAAAATGTTTTGGATTTGCTCAGGACGGGCGTTTGTTGCCACATCAAAATCTTTTGGTTTTTTACCGAGCAATAAATCACGGATACATCCACCGACGATATAAGCCTCGAAACCTTGACGTTGTAGTTTTTCCACTACGGTGAGTGCATTACGGCTAAAATCACGCGGTGAAATATCAAATTGAGCCGCTTTAATCACATTTTTATCGTAGCGGTGTGTTTGTTCTGATTTTTTTGCTCGCGCTTTTGGCATTTGACTATTAGAACGCTCAACTCGTTTAGAATGAGCACTTGTTTTGGCAACCTCTTTTAATTTTTTTGTCTTCTTGCCAAACAAATTTTTAATATAAGTAAGAATAATTTACTCCGTTTTTTAGTTGGAAATAAATGACTTAGCTCTTTTCTTGTTGGAAAAGGTAAGGGAAAATTTTCCGCATTTTTAAATGCAAAAAAGTGCGGCTAATTTTAACCGCACTTTTGTATTTTTCAATAGAATGAATTAACCAGCGACTTGTTTTTCGCGGATTTCAGCTAACGTTTTGCAGTCAATGCAAAGATCTGCTGTTGGGCGTGCTTCTAAACGGCGAATGCCAATTTCTTCACCACAACAATCGCAGTAACCGAAATCATCGGTATCAAGTTTTTTCAAGGTTGCTTCAATTTTTTTCATTAGTTTACGTTCGCGATCGCGATTACGTAATTCTAGACTGAATTCCTCTTCCTGAGTCGCTCGGTCTGCGGGATCGGGGAAATTGGTCACTTCATCCTGCATATGTGCAACGGTGCGAGAAGCTTCTTCCACGATTTGCTCGTGCCAAGCACTAAGAATTTTTCTGAAATGAAGAATTTGATCTTCACTCATATATTCTTCATCTTTTTTCATTTGATAAGGCTTTACGCCTGCTAAATCTAGCAAGCTCAACGATGCTTTTGACATCTCTCACTCCTAATACATACAGAATTTAAGCGTGAACTTCACGACTTCCTGTCTTGTTATTTTAGTTTGTTCCTGATAGCACTTTTAGGAACCCAATTTTTGAGGGCGCTATAAATATCAGAAGTTGTTTGTTTTAGCAAGTAAATTTTCCTGAAACATTTATTTTTGCGATATAGATCGCAGAAACGTCAGTAACCTTTTGCACACAGAGATAAGTCTATTTTAGGCTTAGAACGATAAGCCTAAAATTGCGATAAAAATGAAATTAAACTTAATAACTTTAGTTATCTTGTTGATTGTTGCGGATTTAACGTTGTTATTTCTACCGCAGTCATTGCTATTGCCTTGGCAAGTTGCTCTCGTTATTGAGCTTGCTTTGATTTTTCTTTTTATTTTTTTGCGTAGAAATTTCTTAGTTTTTCTTGCTTTTTTTGTTGTATCTCTAGGTTATACACACCATTCGACGATTAGCTTGTTACAACAGGCTCAAAGCGTTACCGCTCAAAAACAAGTGGTGACTTTTGAGATCCAAGAAATTTTGCACCAGCAGGATTATCAAACGCTTATCGCTACAGCAACATTGGTGGATAACTTACGAGAGCAACGAATTTTTTTAAATTGGAAAGCAAAAGAGGTGCCTCAATTATCGGAAATTTGGCAAGCTGAAATTTCCTTACGCCCCCTTTCTGCGCGATTAAATTTTGGTGGATTTGATCGGCAACAATGGTATTTTTCAAAGGGGATTACGGCTGTCGGAACCGTAAAAAGTGCGGTGAAAATTGCTGATGTTTCATCATTGCGTGCAGCAAAATTGCAACAAGTAAAGAGGCAAACGGAAGGATTATCTCTACAAGGTTTATTGATCGCGTTAGCTTTTGGCGAGCGGGCTTGGTTAGATAAAACCACTTGGTCAATTTACCAACAAACCAATACCGCACATCTTATTGCCATTTCTGGCTTACATATTGGGTTGGCTATGGGAATTGGATTTTACTTGGCGCGTGTTGTGCAAGTATTTTTACCCACCCGTTTTATTCATCCTTATTTTCCTTTAGTTTTTGGTGTTTTATTTGCTTTAATTTATGCGTATTTGGCTGGTTTTAGCGTGCCAACTTTTCGTGCCATTTCAGCACTTGTTTTCGTTTTCTTCGTTCAAATAATGAGGCGATATTATTCACCCCTTCAGCTTTTTATGCTGGTTGTCGGATTCTTGCTTTTCTGCGATCCATTAATGCCGCTTTCGGTCAGTTTTTGGCTTTCTTGTGGAGCTGTTGGTTGTTTGATCGTCTGGTATCGTTATGTGCCTTTTTCTCTTTTTCAATGGAAAAATCGCCCCTTTTCACCAAAAGTGCGGTGGATTTTGAGTTTATTTTATTTGCAATTTGGGTTATTGCTCTTTTTTACGCCTTTGCAACTTTTTCTATTTAATGGCTTATCGCTGAGTGGATTTTTAGCCAATCTTATTGCCGTACCACTTTATAGCTTCTTCCTTGTTCCCTTGATTTTATTTGCTGTTTTTACCAACGGCGCAGTTTTTGCTTGGCAACTTGCAAATAAGCTAGCCGAAGGGATTACTTGGTTAATTTCTGTTTTTCAAGGAAATTGGTTTAATGTTTCATTTAATTTAGCGCTGATTTTAACCGCGCTTTGTGCGGGAATTTTTATGTTAATTATTTGGAGTATTTACCGAGAACCTGAAGTTTCATCATCAACCAGGCAAGTAAAACGAGCAAGATTTTTTACATTAAATCTCAGTAAACCTTTGCTAAAAAATGAACGAATCAACGTTTTGCGATGTTATTTCGGCATTATGTCGCTTTGTTTTATGATTTTGTTGTTTAAACAATTGAGCAAGCCGAATTGGCAATTAGATACGTTGGATGTTGGGCAGGGATTAGCAACGCTGATTGTTAAAAATGGTAAAGGGATTCTCTATGATACAGGACCTGCATGGCAAGGGGGGAATATGGCTGAATTAGAAATTTTGCCTTATTTGCAAAGAGAAGGAGTTACTTTGGAAAAATTGATTTTGAGCCACGATGATAACGATCATGCAGGTGGTGCTTCGACAATTTTAAAGGCGTATCCCAATGTAGAATTTATTACCCCTTCACGAAAAAACTATGGGGAAAATCACCGCACTTTTTGTACTGCTGGACTTCATTGGGATTGGCAAGGGCTACATTTTCAAATACTTTCACCATATTCTATTGTGGATCGAGCAGATAATCCCCATTCTTGTGTAATTTTAGTTGATGATGGAAAGCATAGCGTTTTGCTAACAGGCGATGCTGAAGTAAAAAATGAGCAAATTTTTGCCCGCACTTTAGGAAAAATTGATGTGTTACAAGTGGGGCATCATGGGAGTAAAACATCGACAAGTGAATACTTGCTTTCTCAGGTTAGACCAGATGTAGCGATTATTTCTAGTGGGCGTTGGAATCCGTGGAAATTCCCCCATTATTCGGTTATAGAAAGGCTTCAACGCTATAAAAGTGCGGTAGAAAATACCGCAATTTCAGGGCAAGTGCGGGTAAATTTTTTTAAAGACCGATTAGAAATCCAACAAGCACGCACAGAATTTTCCCCTTGGTATGCGCGTGTAATTGGATTATCGAGCGAATAAAAGGTACAATGCGCGCAATTTTTACCATTAGATAGCGATTATGCAAGAGCAAAAATTACAAGAAAATGATTTTTCAACCTTACAAACTTTTAAGCGTTTGTGGCCAACAATTAAACCTTTTAAAGCGGGGCTTGTTGTTTCGGGTATTGCATTAGTTTTGAATGCGTTGGCTGACTCTGGTTTGATTTACTTGTTAAAACCTTTGTTGGACGATGGTTTTGGCAAGGCAAACCATTCATTTTTGAAAATTATGGCTTTTGTTGTCGTTGGAATGATTATTTTACGCGGTGTGACCAACTTTATTTCTAATTATTGTTTGGCATGGGTATCAGGCAAAGTTGTCATGACAATGCGTCGCCGCTTGTTTAAACATTTAATGTTTATGCCAGTGAGTTTCTTTGACAGAAATTCAACAGGTAAATTACTTTCTCGTATCACTTATGATTCTGAGATGATTGCAAGTTCTTCTTCGGGATCCTTGATTACTATTGTGCGAGAAGGGGCATATATTATTTCGCTATTGGCCGTAATGTTTTACACAAGCTGGGAATTAACGCTTGTTTTATTTGTGATCGGGCCAATTATTGCGGTGTTGATCACTATCGTGTCAAAAATTTTCCGTAAATTGAGTAAGAATTTACAAGATTCAATGGGGGAATTAACCTCTGCAACGGAACAAATGCTAAAAGGGCATAAAGTGGTGCTTTCTTTTGGTGGGCAATTAGTGGAAGAGGAACGTTTCGATATCGTGAGTAACGATATGCGTCGTAAAGGCATGAAAATGGTCACCGCAGATTCCATTTCCGACCCTGTTGTGCAGATCATTGCTTCTCTTGCTTTGGCGGCAGTATTGTTTTTAGCGACGACTCCGTTGATTGCGGAAGATAACCTAAGTGCGGGTTCTTTTACGGTGGTTTTTTCATCTATGTTGGCGATGATGCGTCCATTAAAATCTTTAACGAACGTAAACTCTCAATTCCAACGCGGAATGGCAGCATGTCAAACTTTATTTGCCATTTTAGATTTAGAACCAGAAAAAGATAATGGCACTTATCAAGCAGAACCCGCGAAAGGCGAATTAGAATTTAAGAATGTGAGTTTTGCATATCCAGGAAAAGAGGAACTTGCATTAAATAATATTTCTTTTAGCGTGCCTGCAGGAAAAACCGTAGCTCTAGTGGGGCGTTCTGGATCGGGTAAATCAACCATTGCTAATTTAGTGACGCGTTTTTACGATATTGAGCAAGGTGAAATTTTACTGGATGGCGTAAATATCCAAGATTATCGTTTATCTAATTTACGTGAAAACTGCGCTGTGGTTTCTCAACAAGTACATTTATTTAGCGATACCATTGCGAATAATATTGCTTATGCAGCACAAGATAAATATTCTCGCGAAGAAATTATCGCTGCAGCAAAAGCGGCTTATGCTTTAGAGTTTATTGAAAAATTACCACAAGGTTTTGATACGGTAATTGGTGAAAACGGTGCGAGCCTATCCGGTGGCCAACGTCAACGTTTAGCGATTGCTCGAGCTTTATTGCGTAATTCTCCAGTATTAATTTTAGATGAAGCCACATCTGCACTAGATACAGAGTCAGAACGAGCAATTCAATCTGCATTAGATGAATTGAAGAAAGATCGTACTGTTATCGTAATTGCTCATCGTTTATCAACCATTGAAAATGCGGATGAAATTCTTGTGATTGATCATGGTGAAATTTGTGAGCGTGGCAGCCATAAAACATTGCTTGAACAAAATGGCGCCTATAAACAATTACACAGTATGCAGTTTAGTGGCTAATTTATTGATTATCGAAAACGCGAGTTGAAAAACTCGCGTTATTTTATCCGCACTTATTAGAAAGGATTTTCTATGCCCTTCTGGTATTCCAACTCCAAACTTATTTGGCTCTTATCGCCTTTTTCTTTATTGTTTTGGTTGATTAGCCAAATTCGTCGCGCCTTATTCTCTTTGGGGCTCAAGCCTTCTTATCGCGCACCGAAACCAGTGATAATTGTGGGAAATTTGTCTGTTGGTGGAAATGGCAAAACGCCCGTGGTTGTTTGGCTTGTGGAAGAATTAAAAAAACGAGGTTTACGCGTAGGTGTGATTTCTCGTGGTTATGGAAGCAAATCTAAAACTTATCCGTTATTCGTTACTGAAAATACAAGTCCGATTGAAGGTGGAGATGAGCCTGTATTGATCGCTAAACGCACCAATGCGCCAGTTGTGATTTCCCCGAATCGCCAGCAAGCGATTGAATTACTCTTAAGCCAAGCAGAGTGCGATATTATTATTTCTGACGATGGTTTACAGCATTATCAATTACAGCGTGATTTAGAAATTGTCGTAATGGATGCTGAGCGCGCGTTGGGAAATGGTTTTGTATTGCCTGCAGGTCCATTGCGTGAATTACCTAGCCGATTAAAATCCGTAGATTTTGTGATCACTAATGGTAGAAAAAATCAGTATTCAGATGCGGTTATGCGTCTCGTGCCTCATTTTGCGATTAATTTAACAACCAATGAAAAACGTCAATTAAATGAATTTCAATCAGGTGTTGCCATCGCAGGGATTGGCAATCCACAGCGTTTTTTCACTATGTTAGAAAGGTTAGGGATTCAGTTACAGCAAACTCAAGCATTTCAAGATCATCAACATTTTGAAGCATCTCAATTAGAAAAACTTGCTGAAAATCAACCGCTCTTTATGACGGAAAAAGATGCCGTAAAATGCCAATCTTTTGCCAAAGATAATTGGTGGTATGTCCCTGTCGATGCGGAGATTATTGAGGCTGAAAAACAAAGTGAAAATTTACCGCTCTTTTGGGCCAAAATAGACAAACTTGTGGAGCAATACAGAAATGTTTGAAAAGATTAATCCTCAGTTGCTTGAAGTGATCGCTTGCCCTCGTTGTTTAGCACGATTGCAATATGATCAGGAAAATCAACGATTAATTTGTTGTTATGAACAGATTGCTTATCCTATTAAAAATGGTGTGCCAGTGTTGCTTGCCGATAAAGCTGAAATATTAAAGAATAAGGAATAAATTATGTCATTTACCGTGATTATCCCCGCTCGTTTTGCATCAAGTCGTTTACCTGGAAAACCTCTTGCTGATATTGCAGGTAAGCCAATGATTCAACATGTATTTGAGAAAGCGTTGCAGTCTGGGGCGAGTCGAGTGATTATTGCCACTGATAATGAAAATGTTGCTGATGTTGCCAAAAGTTTTGGCGCAGAAGTGTGTATGACTTCGGTTAATCATAATTCTGGTACAGAACGTTTAGCGGAAGTTGTAGAAAAATTAGCGATTCCTGACAATGAAATCATTGTCAATATTCAAGGCGATGAGCCTTTGATTCCCCCCGTTATTGTGCGACAAGTGGCAGATAATTTAGCAAAATTTAACGTGAACATGGCAAGCCTTGCGGTAAAAATTCATGATGCTGAGGAATTATTCAATCCAAATGCAGTGAAAGTGTTAACAGATAAAGAGGGCTATGTACTGTATTTTTCCCGTTCGGTTATTCCTTACGATCGTGATCAGTTTATGAATTTACAGGATGTTCAGAAAGTACAGCTTGCGGACGCTTACTTACGTCATATTGGCATTTACGCATATCGTGCGGGGTTCATAAAGCAATACGTGCAATGGGCACCGACTCAACTTGAAAATCTAGAAAAACTTGAGCAGCTTCGTGTGTTATATAACGGTGAACGCATTCATGTGGAGCTTGCGAAAGAAGTGCCTGCTGTGGGAGTGGATACCGCTGAAGATTTGGAAAAAGTGCGGGCAATTTTAGCGGCGAATTAAAATGTTTGATGCTAAAAAATTCTTAGCGGATGTCTCTCACGAACCTGGTGTTTATCGTATGTATGACGATAAAGATCAGGTTATTTATGTTGGAAAAGCAAAGGATCTAAAAAAACGTCTTTCAAGCTACTTTCGTAAAAATCTGAGCAGTAAAAAAACAGAGGCGTTAGTGGCGTCAATTCATCATATTGACACCACGCTAACTTCATCTGAAACGGAAGCTTTACTGCTAGAGCATAATTTTATCAAGCTTTATCAGCCTCGCTATAACGTATTATTGCGTGATGATAAGTCCTATCCATTTATTTTATTAACCAAAGAACCTCATCCAAGAATCACTTCTTATCGAGGTTCTAAAAAATTTTCAGGTGAATATTTCGGGCCTTATCCTCACGCGGGAGCCGTGCGTGAAACCTTATCGCTTTTGCAAAAACTTTTCCCTGTTCGCCAATGTGAAAATTCCGTTTATTCCAACCGCTCTCGTCCTTGTTTGCAGTATCAAATTGGGCGTTGTTCCGCACCTTGTGTTCAGGGATATGTTTCTGATGAAGAATATAATCAGCAAGTTGAATTAGCGCGCTTATTTTTGCAAGGCAAAGATCAACAGGTGTTAGATTATTTAATCGGTAAAATGGAGCAGGCAAGCAGAAATTTAGATTTTGAACAGGCTGCGCGTTATCGCGATCAAATTCAGACGGTGCGTTCAGTTATAGAAAAACAATTTGTATCCAATGAGCGTTTAGATGACATGGATATTATGTCTATCGCATACCAGCACGGTTTGGCCTGTGTACAAGTGATGTTTATTCGTCAAGGAAAAGTACTAGGCAATCGCAGTTATTTCCCAAAAGTACCGGCCAATACGGATTTATCGGAACTTACCGAAACTTTTGTGGGGCAATTTTATTTACAAGGTCATCAAGGACGAAGCATCCCGAATAGCATTATTGTCGATCGTCAATTAGCTGAAAAATCAGAGCTTGAGCAACTTCTTACGGATCAAGCAGGCAGAAAAGTGACGATTCAAGAAAGTGTAAAAGGCGATAAGAGTAAATACTTACAGCTCGCACAAGTTAATGCTAAAGCGGCTTTAAATGTACAACTTAAACAATCTTCACGAATGTCGGAGCGTTATCAAGCGTTGTGTGAGCTGTTAAATCTTCCTGAAATTAAGCGTATGGAATGTTTCGATATAAGCCACACGATGGGAAATCAAACAGTAGCATCTTGTGTTGTCTTTAATCAAGAAGGCCCACTGAAATCTGATTATCGTCGTTTTAATATTGAAGGCATTACTGGCGGGGATGATTATGCTGCGATGGAACAAGCGCTGCAGAAACGTTATGAGCGTGATTTAGAAGAAGACAAAATTCCCGATATTATTTTTATTGATGGTGGAAAAGGGCAATTAAATCGTGCATTGAATGTGTTCCAACATTTTCAAGTAAAATGGGATAAAAATAGACCGCACTTAATTGGTGTAGCAAAAGGAGTGGATCGTCGAGCAGGGCAGGAAGTACTGATCATCAGCAAACAAGACCAAGAAATTCATTTGCCTGATGATAGTTTGGCATTGCATTTGATTCAGCATATTCGTGATGAAAGCCATAATCACGCAATAAGTGGACACCGTAAAAAACGTCAAAAAGCCTTTACACAAAGTGGTTTAGAAACCATTGAAGGTGTGGGCGCTAAACGTCGTCAGGCTTTACTGAAATATCTTGGTGGTTTACAAGGTGTGAAAAAAGCGACCTTAGATGAAATAGCCTCTGTACCTGGAATTTCCCTTAAACTTGCCGAAACGATTTTTGAAACACTCAAAAACGATTAATCAATTATCTCTTAAATGTAAATAACGATTGCTTTTCATCATAAAGCCATTATGATCCGCACTTTCGGAGTTATTTAACTCTATTATAGGAAAAATTATGTTTGAATGGATTACTGATCCTGAAGCGTGGATATCACTTGCGACACTTGCTGCTTTGGAGATCGTTTTAGGGGTCGATAATATTATTTTTATTAGTATCCTAGTTGGGCGTTTACCTGAAAGCCAACGCCAGTCTGGTCGTATTGTTGGACTTGGTTTAGCAATGCTGACAAGAATTTTACTTTTAATGTCACTTGCTTGGATGATGAAACTTACTGCACCGTTATTTACTGTGTTTAATCAAGAAATTTCTGGGCGTGATTTGATTTTATTAATCGGTGGTTTATTCCTGATTGTAAAAAGTTCAGGCGAAATTAAAGAGGCAATCAATCATCAAGACCATCATGAATCGGAAAGAAAAAATAAAGTGAGTTATCTTGGCGTATTAATTCAAATTGCAGTGCTAGATATTGTATTTTCTTTAGATTCCGTGATTACAGCGGTAGGTATGGCAAGCCACCTTCCTGTGATGATTTTGGCGATTATTATTGCCGTTGGCGTGATGATGTTTGCGGCAAAACCAATCGGCGATTTTGTGGATACACACCCAACGCTGAAAATTCTAGCTTTAGCCTTCTTGGTTTTAGTCGGAATTAGTTTAATTGCAGAAAGTTTAGATATTCACATCCCGAAAGGTTACATTTATTTTGCAATGGGATTCTCTGTTGTAGTCGAAATGATCAATATTCGAATGAGAAAACGGATGATATAGAAGATTAAAAATAATTTAAGGGCTGAGTTCTGTTATTTGAGGAACTTGGCCCTTTTAGTTTATTTAGTTAATCTTTATATAACTAAATCATCTATTCAGTTCCATTTCAACATAAAGCAGACTCTTTTAGTGTGGTATTATTTTAACAAAAGTTTTTATTTAAAAGAGTGCATAATGAAATTACAACAATGGGTTAAACAATATCAACTAGGTTTACTTTTTTAGCAAGGTCAATTTGGTTTAGAAAAGGAAAGTCAACGTATTGACGATAAGGGAAATATTGTGACGACGCCTCATCCACGTGTATTTGGTAATCGTTCTTATCATCCCTATATTCAAACAGATTTTGCCGAAAGCCAGCTTGAGTTGATTACGCCACCAAATGCTAAACTGGAAGATAGCCTACGTTGGCTTTCTGCAATTCATGAGGTGGTGCTGCGTTCTTTACCTGTAAATGAATACATTTTCCCATTTAGTATGCCTGCGGGATTACCACCAGAAAATGAGATTCAAGAGGCGCAGCTTGATAAACAGGAAGATGTGGAATATCGAGAGCATCTGTCTAAACAATATGGCAAATACAGGCAAATGGTAAGTGGAATTCATTACAATTTCCAGTTGTCACCCGAATTTGTGAAAGCTGTATTCCTGTTGCAAGATGAATATGTTCGTCTTAAAGATTTTCAGAATGCTTTATATATGAAATTGGCTAATAATTTTCTACGCTATCAGTGGATCTTAGTTTATTTACTTGCAGCAAGTCCTATAGTGGAAGCAAATTATTTTTCTCGAAATGGCGTACTGAATTTTCCTTTGAAAGAGGGGCAGTTAGTACGTAGTTTACGTTTTAGTCCCTATGGTTACGTTAATTCATCTAATGTTGTGGTGAATCATGATAACCTTGAAAATTATGTAGAAACATTAGAGTTTCAAGTTAAATTTGGTCATTTGATTGCAGAAAAAGAATTTTATTCTAATGTTCGTTTACGAGGTTCGAAAAAAGCTCGTGAATTGCTAGAAAAAGGCGTTCAGTATGCAGAATTTCGTTTGTTTGATTTGAATCCACTTGAGCCATATGGTATCAGTCTAGATGATGCAAAATTTATTCATATTTTCTTATTAGGAATGTTATGGCTTGATGAGACAAGTGGTCAAAAAGAAGTAGAGCTTGGTAAACAAAGATTATATCAAGTATCTCTTGAAGATCCTCGTGAGCAAACAGCATTTAGAGAAGAAGGTGAAGCAATATTAAGCCAAATTATTGATATGTTGAAAATTATCAATGCAGATGAAAGAGCGGTTAAAATTTCGGAAGAAAAATTGGTGCAATTGGCAGAACCAAGTCTAACAGTAAATGGAAAATTGCTCAAAGCGATTGAGCAGGAGGGAAGTTATAAAGCCTTGGGGGTAAAACTTGCGAAGCAATATAAAGCTCAAGCTTTTAAATGTTTTTATGCTTTATCTTCATTTGATAATACGGAACTCTCCACTCAAGCTTTATTATTTGATTTAATTCAAAAAGGTGTTACGACTGAAATTTTAGATGAGAATGATCAATTTCTTGCGCTTAAATTTGGTGAACACCTTGAATATGTTAAAAATGGTAACATGACTAGTCATGATCAATATATCTCTCCATTGATTATGGAAAATAAGGTAGTGACAAAGAAAGTATTATCAAAGGCTGGTTTTAATGTACCAAAAAGCTTGGAATTTACATCGATTGAACAGGCCGTTGCACATTATGCTTTATTTGAAGGACGCGCTGTCGTTATTAAGCCAAAATCCACAAATTATGGTTTAGGTGTCACAATTTTCAAACAGGGTGTGACACATCGAGATAATTTTGTCAAAGCGATTGAAATTGCTTTTCGCGAAGATAAAGAAGTGATGGTTGAAGATTATTTAGTTGGTACAGAATATCGCTTCTTTGTTTTGGGGGATGAAACGCTTGCAGTGTTATTATAGCCAGCCAAA
>MDJB01000009.1 GCA_001752465.1 Haemophilus quentini | reverse complement strand
TCTTCGCACTTTTTGTTTATTCTATATCTGATAATTCGCTTGAGTATTTACTAGATTATTTGATTTTATAGTGATAGCTGCGGTGAATAATTTTCAGTGATTCCAACAAGTTCTTCTATTGAAATTAGTTTCATCTTGCTGTTTTGAGGTAAAAGTGCGGTGAGATTTCTTGCTAAAATATCTTGTTTCAATATCATGCAATTCCCTTTACATTTGACAAAATAATCAGGGTATTTTACTGCCAATAGCACACCATCTTGCCATAATACTACCGCATCTTTTTCTGTAATATATAAAAAGTAATCATCTAGTTCAGTTTTGGGGTAATCTGACTGGGAAAATGTATAAAGCATAATATTCCTTAGAAAGTGAACAATTTTTCTGTTTGATTAAGCTTTTCTATTAATAAAGAGCGGTCAATTTTTTCACAAGATAGGATGAGTTGCTTATCCTCTAGCTTAAATTTCTGTAAAGACTCCGTGCAGATAAAGCGTTGTTCTACATCATATAAATCTAATAATTTAAAGGTTCTAATGAAGTCTTTCTGTTGAATGAGTTCAGGTTGTTGATGATTAATAAGATTTAGTACACCATCATCTATAAAAAATACGCCAATGTCATCTGGATCACAAAAAGCTGTTGCGGCAAGAATTGCATCTAAGCCTTCTCGTGAAATGGATGTGCCATGTGGAGATGTACGAAATAAAAAGGCTATCTTCATAGGATTATTACTCGATCTGCTTTTAAACTTGCTGCCATAAATTCACCAAGACCTGCAATCGTGAATCCCTCTGCAAGATTATAGTCTTCTGTGGTTGGTGTGGTTAAGTTATCGACGACACCTCGTCGTTGAGATGCTGCAACACATAAATGCAAAGGAACATTGTGGGTTACGGAAAACATTTGCCAATGTTTTTGTAAATTAACTTCATCATTGGCTGGATACACTAATGCATTTCCGTTACTCACTCCATCTTGAAAGAAAAAAATCTGTGAGATTTCGTGTCCTTTTTTGATTAAAGCGTCTGCAAATTGATAAGCTAAAAATGCCCCCTGCTTTCCGTAAATAGGGCTTTTGACGGCGATAACATAGCGCATTATTCTTGCTCTTGTTTGATTTGGCGGATGTACAGGTAAACCGTATGTCGGGAAATATCTAAGCGTTCTGCTACTAAGTTAATTGCATCTTTAATATCAAAAATGCCTTTTTCGTAAAGAGAAAGAACGATTTGTCGGTTTTTCGTATTATTGGCAACAGAGCGATCCGCATTGACTTCTTCTATTGTTTTTTCAATAGTCTGCGCAACCAAGTCTTCCACTGAACTCGCAAAGTTCACTGAAGAGGTTTCATTCGTATGCTCCATTGGCATAAAGCATTGCAAAAATTGAGATATGGGTACATCTAAATTGATATTGATACAAAGCAAACCAATAATACGTTGAGTTTTATTACGAATGGCAATAGTGACTGATTTCATCAGTACGCTACCTTTTGCTCGTGTAAAATAAGGCTTTGAAACACTTTCGCTTTGCATATTTCGTAGCGAACGTAAGGCAAGATCGGTGATTGGCGAACCAACTTGTCGATTAGTGTTATGTCCGTTAGCAATACAAATAGCAGAATGTTCAATATCTTCTAGAGAATGAAGCACGATTTCGCAGTGTTCGCCAATCAGTGCGCTTACACCATCAACGACCGCTTTGTAGGAATTTATGATAGTACGATCTTCATCAGTGAAAGGATATTTTTCGTTTAAAGTCATGGTGTTAGGTTAAAAGTGCGGTAAAAATTCCGCTCGTTTTTATAATAAAAAGCACGCGTTAAAGAACGCGCGCTATTAAACTCATTAATTATTTTGCAGTTTTTGGATTGACGTCTAATACTTCCACATCAAAAATTAATGTTGAATTTGGTGGAATAGATGCGCCAGCACCTTGTTCGCCATAGCCTAATTCAGGAGCAATGACTAATTGAATTTTTCCGCCTTTTTTCACTAATTGAAGACCTTCAGTCCAGCCTTTAATTACCTGATCAAGTTGGAATTCTACAGGTTGACCACGCTCTACGGAGCTATCAAATACTTTTCCATTTGGTAATTTACCCGTGTAATGTACTTTAACTGTATCTGTTGCTTTGATTGCATCGCCTTTACCAGAATTTTCAATTTTGTACATTAAACCAGATTGTGTAGTTTTTACATCTTTACCTTTAGCAAATTCAGCACGGAATTTATCACCTTCTTCTTTTGCTTGTTTAGCAATCGATTCTGCTTTTGCTTTTGATGCAGCCATTAATTTTGCTTCAATAGATTCTAAGGTTTTTTGGATTTTTTCATCTTTACGAACATCCACTTTACCTTCTAAGGCATCTTTTAAACCATCTAAAATACGAGCATTATCATATTTGATGACTTCTTTGTGTGAATCTACAAGATCTTTCATTTGACCGCCCATGAGCGTACCCACGGCATAAGATGCTGCTTTCTCATCGAATGCACTATCTTCTGCAAAAACTTGGCCAGAAATCACCGCACTTACCATTAATGCTACGATAGATAATTTTTGAATTTTTAACATATGAGTTAATCCTTTATAATGAATGGAATAGTACGAGGAATAGATTAAATGGCTTTCTATCTATTCTCAACTTTTTTTTAGAATTTAGAGAAAATTTATGCAAATTCAACAAATGTTAGAAAATCGCATCGAGGAACTTGAAACGAAAATTGCATTTCAGGAACAGTTATTAGATGAATTAAATCACGCTTTAGTTCAACAGCAATTTGATATTGATAAAATGCAAGTCCAATTACGTTATATGGCAAATAAATTAAAAGATTTTCAACCGTCTAACATTGCAAGCCAATCTGAAGAAACACCCCCGCCACATTATTAAATTTTGCAATAAAATCGTACAAATGAAAAGGGCGCTTAATGCGCCCTTTAAATTACATTCCCAAATAATAATCAGCTAAATACTTGCCTTCTTATGCAAAGTATTTTTCCAAATCGTCGCTACCGCCAATGTGTTTACCACCGATAAATACTTGTGGAACAGTAGTACGACCTGAAACTGCACGTACGCTCACGATTGTTGCATCGTGACCTAATACGATTTCTTCGAAACTTAGGCCTTTATCGTGTAAAAGTTGTTTTGCTTTTGCACAGAAAGGACAGCCAGGTTTTGTGAAGATTGAAATAGACTCTTGCACTTGGTGTTGTGGCGCAAGGTATTTCAACATAGTGTCAGCATCTGATACTTTGAACGGATCGCCTGGTTCGTTTGGTTCGATAAACATTTTTTCAACTACGCCGTTTTTTACAAGCATAGAATAACGCCATGAACGTTTACCGAAACCTAAATCTTCTTTATCAACTAACATACCCATGCCTTCGGTAAATTCGCCATTACCATCTGGAATGAAAGTGATGTTTTCAGATTTTTCATCTTCTTTCCATGCGTTCATTACGAAAGTATCATTTACAGATACAACGAGAATATCATCTACACCGTATTTTTTGAATACTGGTGCTAATTCGTTGTAACGTGGTAAGTGTGATGATGAGCAAGTTGGAGTGAATGCGCCCGGTAATGAGAACACGATCACTGTTTTATTATCAAATAATTCAGAGGTAGTTACATCAACCCATTTATCACCCTGACGAGTGCGGAATGTCACTTGAGGGACTTTTTTTCTTTCCATACTAGACATTGTTTTTTCTCCTATTGGTTGTTAATTTAAATTTTACGCGCTGTATTATAGGGAAAATTATGATATAGTCATAATCAATTAATTCTATTCTTTTAATTGAATTTTTCTATAGGGAAAATCTCATGAATATCCGTGATCTAGAATATCTTGTTGCCTTATCTGAATATAAACATTTCCGCCGTGCTGCCGATTCTTGTAATGTGAGCCAACCAACATTAAGTGGTCAAATTCGTAAATTAGAAGATGAGCTCGGTATTATCTTGTTAGAGCGCACTAGCCGTAAAGTGTTGTTTACTCAATCTGGGATGTTATTGGTTGATCAGGCTCGCACAGTTCTTCGAGAAGTAAAATTATTGAAAGAAATGGCGAGTAATCAAGGTAAAGAAATGACAGGGCCATTACACATCGGTTTAATCCCAACAGTTGGTCCTTATTTGCTTCCTTATATTGTGCCAACGTTAAAAGCGGCATTCCCTGATTTAGAAGTTTTTCTTTATGAAGCGCAAACGCATCAATTATTAGAACAATTGGAAACAGGGCGTTTAGATTGTGCCATCGTTGCAACTGTTCCTGAAACTGAGGCTTTTATTGAAGTACCTATTTTCAACGAGAAAATGTTACTTGCTGTATCTGAGCATCATCCTTGGGCTCAAGAAAGTAAACTTCCAATGAACCAGTTAAATGGGCAAGAAATGTTAATGCTTGATGATGGTCATTGTTTGCGTAATCAAGCGTTAGATTATTGTTTCACTGCTGGCGCAAAAGAAAATTCCCATTTCCAAGCAACTAGTCTTGAAACTTTGCGCAATATGGTGGCTGCAAATGCAGGTATCACTTTTATGCCTGAATTAGCGGTACTGAATGAAGGCTCGCGCAAAGGTGTGAAATATATTCCTTGTTATTCGCCTGAGCCATCACGCACCATTGCGTTGGTTTATCGTCCTGGTTCACCATTACGTAATCGTTATGAGCGTGTGGCAAGTGCGGTCAGCGATGAAGTTAAATCTATTCTAGGTGGGTTGAAATAATGGCTGGTGTTCGTGCTGTTCAAAAAGAAAAAACTCGTCGCGCTTTAGTGGATGCGGCATTTAATCAACTTAGCGCAGAAAAAAGTTTTTCTAATTTGAGTTTGAGAGAAGTTGCTCGCGAGGCTGGAATTGCGCCTACGTCTTTTTATCGCCATTTTAGTGATATGGATGAACTCGGCTTGGAAATGGTGGATGAAGCTGGTTTGATGTTGCGCCAACTAATGCGTCAAGCGCGTAAACGTATTGATGCTGGCGGTAGCGTTATTTCTGTTTCTGTGGATACATTTTTTGAATTTATCACTAACAGTACGAACGTTTTCCGCTTGCTATTACGCGAAAGCTCTGGAACTTCCCAAGCTTTTCGTACTGCGGCAGCACGTGAAATTAAGCATTTTGTTGATGAGTTAGCAGAATATATTTCCTATAAACATCAATATTCGCAATATGTTGCTTATGTTCAAGCGGAAGGTATCGTAACAATTGTATTCACTGCAGGGGCTAATGCTTTAGATATGAGTAAAGCTGAACGTGAGCAACTTAAAACTCGTGTGATTTTGCAGTTGAGAATGCTTGCAAAAGGTGCTGATTTTGCTGCGAATAAGGAAAGAGGCAAGTAAGATAGTTTATATCTAGCGTATTAGTTTTCTCTTTGTGCTTAGATATTCACTATCTTTTATTTTTCCGAATTATTTCTCATACCAAATTTTATTCACATAAAGTGTGATAAAACCTGAGGGCGTTTCTACCCGCACTTCGTCGTCTAATGTTTTTCCGATTAAAGCTCGAGCAACTGGGGAGTCAATGGATATCCAATTTTTCACAGGGGCAAATTCATCGCAACCGACGATACGATATTGCTTGATTTCACCATCTTCATTTTCCAATTCTACCCATGCCCCGAAGAAAACTTTTCCTTCTTGCTTTGGGTTGTAATCGACAATTTGTAGCACCTCTAATCTTTTAGTTAAAAAACGTACACGACGATCAATTTCACGTAAGCGGCGTTTACCATAAATATATTCGGCATTTTCGCTACGATCGCCTAAAGCAGCTGCATCGGAGACTGCTTGAGTGACTTTTGGGCGTTCTTCTTTCCACAAAAACTTAAGTTCTTGGTCAAGCTCATTCCAGCCTTGACGGGTAATATAATTTGATTTTGCCATAATAAAAATAAAAGAAAGTTTTTCGAATTATATTTGAGCCAACAGCCTAAAACCAGTATTCTATCCTCGTTTTTTCTCGAATCCTTTCATAACAAAGAAGTATGACAATGTTAAATCAACAAATTAGCCAAATTATTGCGGCTGAATTAACCGTTCAGCCTCAACAAATCCTTGCCGCTATTCAATTATTAGATGATGGCAACACCATTCCATTTATCGCCCGTTATCGTAAAGAAGCCACAGGTGGCTTAGATGACACCCAACTTCGTCATTTTGAAACGCGTTTAATTTATTTGCGTGAATTAGAAGATCGTCGTCAAACCATTTTGAAATCTATTGAAGAGCAAGGGAAATTGACCGATGAATTGTGTGACAAAATCCATGCGACACAAAGTAAAACCGAATTAGAAGATTTGTATTTGCCATACAAACCAAAACGTCGCACGAAAGGGCAAATTGCGATTGAGGCAGGTCTTGAACCATTGGCTGATTTACTTTGGAATGAGCCGAAAAATGACCCAGAATCAACCGCACTTTCCTTTGTTGATGCTGAAAAAGGCGTAGCTGATAGCAAAGCTGCGCTAGACGGTGCTCGCTATATTTTAATGGAACGTTTTGCTGAGGATGCGGGTTTATTAGCGAAAGTCCGCGATTATTTAGCAAAAAATGCCGTTATCGTATCGAAAGTGATCGAAGGCAAAGAAACGGAAGGGGCAAAATTCCAAGATTATTTCGACCATCAAGAATTATTGAAAAATGTGCCTTCTCACCGTGCATTGGCGATGTTCCGCGGACGTAATGAGGGCATTTTACAATTAAGCTTAAATGCTGATCCTGATGCGGAAGAGGGAAGTCGCCAAAGTTATTGCGAAGAAATTATTCGTGATTATTTAGATGTACGTTTCACGGGGCAGCCTGCGGATAAATGGCGTGAGCAAGTGATTGCGTGGACGTGGAAAATCAAAGTTTCGTTGCATTTAGAAACGGAATTAATGGCAAGTTTACGTGAAAAAGCGGAAGAAGAAGCCATTGATGTTTTCGCTCGAAATCTGACCGCACTTTTAATGGCGGCACCTGCTGGCGCGAAATGCACCATGGGCTTGGACCCAGGCTTGCGTACAGGTGTTAAAATCGCGGTGGTGGATAACACAGGTAAATTATTAGATACCACCACCATTTATCCACACACAGGCCGTGAAGCCGAAGCGCAAGTGGCGATTTTCAGCTTAATCCGCAAACATAACGTGGAATTAATTGCCATTGGTAACGGTACAGCTTCTCGTGAAACCGAACGTTTTGCGAAAGACGTGATTAAAGAAATTAAAGAAAATAAACCGCAAACCGTTGTGGTGAGCGAAGCGGGCGCATCGGTTTATTCCGCCTCTGAATTTGCGGCAAATGAATTCCCGAATTTAGATGTATCTTTACGTGGTGCGGTCTCTATTGCACGTCGTTTACAAGATCCATTGGCAGAATTAGTGAAAATAGAACCGAAAGCCATTGGTGTAGGGCAATATCAGCACGATGTAAACCAAACCCAACTTGCGCGTAAACTCGATGCGGTGGTGGAAGACTGTGTAAACGCGGTGGGTGTGGATTTGAATACAGCATCCGCACCATTATTAGCTCGCGTGGCGGGGATGACAAAAACTTTAGCGCAAAACATTGTGGAATATCGTGATGAAAATGGCCGTTTTGAAAGTCGCAGCGAATTGAAAAAAGTGTCGCGTTTAGGACCAAAAGCTTTTGAACAATGTGCAGGCTTTATGCGTATTGCAGACGGGAAAAATCCACTTGATGCTTCAGGTGTTCACCCAGAAGCTTACCCTGTGGTGGAAAAAATCTTACAAGCCACTGCGCAATCTATTCAAGATTTAATGGGTAATGCGGGTGTGGTACGTCAGCTTGATGCAAAACAATTTATTGATGAGCAATTTGGTTTACCGACTGTTCAAGATATTTTCAAAGAATTGGAAAAACCAGGGCGCGATCCGCGTGGTGAGTTTAAAACTGCTGTATTCGCAGAAGGCGTGGAAGAAATCACTGATTTAAAACCGGGCATGATTTTAGAAGGTACTGTCACTAATGTAACCAACTTCGGCGCATTTGTGGATATTGGGGTTCACCAAGACGGTTTAGTACACATTTCATCATTAAGCGATAAATTCGTGGAAGATCCACATCAAGTGGTGAAAACTGGCGATATCGTGAAAGTGAAAGTCTTGGAAGTGGATGTGCCGCGTAAACGTATTGCCTTGACGATGCGATTAGATGAAAGTGCGGTCAAAAATGACGGCAAATTTGACCGCACTTTATCTGCAAGACCTCGTGGAAATACGCAGCGAGAGGAGCGTAATTCAAGAGGTAATAATGCGATGGGCAATGCCTTTGCTGATGCGCTAAAAAATTGGAAAAAATAACAAGTTATAGGGCGAGATTATTCGCCCTTTTTTTATATCTTTCCTTTCCCGAAAAGCATCGCCAAAACGGCGATTTTTTGCTATAATTCCGCCTAGTTTTTATTTACAAAAGAATGAGATAAATTATGTCAGAAACGACCAATGATAACTATGGTGCATCGAGCATTAAAGTATTAAAAGGCCTTGATGCGGTGCGTAAACGTCCTGGTATGTATATCGGTGATACCGATGACGGTACTGGTTTGCACCATATGGTATTTGAAGTGGTGGATAATGCCATTGATGAAGCCCTCGCTGGCCATTGTTCCGATATTATCGTGACAATTCATGACGATAATTCAGTATCGGTGCAAGATGATGGGCGTGGTATTCCTGTGGATATTCACCCTGAAGAAGGCGTTTCTGCAGCAGAAGTGATTATGACCGTGCTTCACGCAGGTGGTAAATTTGACGATAACTCTTATAAAGTATCGGGTGGTTTACACGGTGTGGGTGTATCAGTGGTGAATGCGCTTTCTGATAAATTACAGTTAACCATTCGTCGTCAAGGTCACGTTCATGAGCAATTTTATCATTTAGGTGAGCCACAAGCGCCATTAACAGTGATTGGTGACACAGAGGCAACGGGGACAACGGTTCGTTTCTGGCCAAGCTCAGATATTTTTGCTATCACAACCTTTGATTACAAAATCTTAGCAAAACGCTTACGCGAGCTTTCTTTCTTGAATTCTGGCGTATCTATTCGTTTAATTGATAAACGTGATGGCTCTGAAGATCATTTCCATTACGAAGGCGGCATTCAAGCATTCGTAGAATATTTGAACAAAAATAAAAACCCAATTCATCCAAAGCCATTTTATTTTACAGCTGAGAAAGATGGCATCGGCGTAGAAGTCGCATTGCAGTGGAATGATGGTGTAAATGAAAACGTGTATTGCTTTACTAATAATATTCCTCAACGTGATGGCGGTACTCACCTAGCAGGTTTTCGTGGAGCTTTAACCCGTAGCTTAAATAGCTACATGGAAAACGAAGGTATGCTGAAAAAAGAAAAAGTGGCCACTTCAGGTGATGATGCTCGTGAAGGTTTGGTGGCGATTATTTCAGTTAAAGTGCCTGATCCAAAATTTTCATCTCAAACTAAAGATAAACTCGTGTCTTCAGAAGTGAAAAGTGCGGTGGAATCTGCGATGAATGAAAAAATGCAGGAATATTTATTGGAAAATCCTGCAGATGCAAAAATCATTGTAAACCAAATTATTATGGCTGCTCGTGCGCGTGAAGCAGCACGTAAAGCCCGTGAAATGACGCGCCGTAAAGGGGCATTAGATATTGCAGGTTTGCCAGGTAAACTTGCAGACTGCCAAGAAAAAGATCCTGCGCTTTCTGAACTTTACTTAGTGGAGGGGGACTCTGCAGGTGGTTCTGCAAAAGTTGGTCGTGATCGTAAAACTCAAGCAATTTTGCCATTGAAAGGTAAAATCTTAAACGTAGAAAAAGCACGTTTCGACAAAATGTTGTCTTCTCAAGAGGTGGGAACATTGATTACTGCCTTAGGTTGCGGTATTGGTCGTGATGAATATAACCCTGATAAATTACGCTATCATCATATCATTATCATGACCGATGCTGACGTGGATGGTTCTCACATTCGTACGCTGCTTTTAACATTCTTCTATCGTCAAATGCCTGAGCTTATTGAGCGTGGTTATGTTTACATTGCTCAGCCGCCACTTTACAAAGTGAAAAAAGGAAAACAAGAACGCTACATTAAAGATGCGGATGAAATGGAGCAATATGAATTAATGCTTGCGTTAGATGGCGCAGAATTACATATTAGCGCAAATGCACCAGCAATGAATGCCCTTGTATTTGAAAGATTGGTGGCAGAATATAACAGCGTACAAAAACTTATCGGTCGATTAAGTCGCCATTATCCAACGCCTGTGTTGCAAGGATTAATTTATCAGTCGCCAATTTCTGTTGAAATGATGAAAGACGAAAGTGCGGTTGAAAATTGGGGTAAATCTTTTTTTGAACAACTGACTGCAAAAGAAACAGAAGCACATCAATATTCAGTGCGTACACAATTTAACGCGGAACGCCAAGTATATGAAGCGGTGATTACAGTTCGTAAACACGGTATTGATACAGATTATTTCTTGAATTTTGATTTTGTTCACGGCAATGAATACGCGAAAATTGTTTCTCTTAATAAACAACTCAATGGTTTATTAGAAGAAGGCGCTTATGTCACACGTGGTGAAAAAGTACAACCAGTACGTAGTTTTGAACAAGCTGTTGAATGGCTAGTGAAAGAATCTCGTAAAGGCCTTGAAGTACAACGTTATAAAGGACTTGGTGAAATGAACGCAGACCAACTTTGGGAAACCACAATGGATCCAAATTCACGTCGTATGTTGAAGGTTTCCATTAAGGATGCCGTTGCTGCGGATCAACTCTTCACGACCTTAATGGGTGATGAAGTTGAGCCACGCCGTGAGTTCATTGAGTTGAATGCGTTAAGAGCAAATCTGGACGTGTAAATTTCCGTCTATTTTATATTAATAACTGAAAGGGCACTCAACTGCCCTTTCTTTGTTTATCTTATTATTTCATATCAGGATTACTATTGGTTTTTTGAACTTAAGTGAGTAAACTAAATGCACTCATTTTCTCAATGGAGAACCTTTATGAAACCTTATCTTATCGCCCCATCAATTCTTTCTGCCGATCTCGCTCGTCTTGGTGATGATGTACAAAACGTACTTAATGCAGGCGCGGATGTTATTCATTTTGATGTTATGGATAATCATTATGTACCTAATCTCACTTTTGGGCCTGCGGTATGTCAAGCTTTACGTGATTATGGCATTACTGCACCGATAGATGTGCATTTGATGGTAAAACCAGTCGATCGCATTATTCCCGATTTTGCTAAAGCAGGTGCGAACTACATCACTTTCCACCCAGAATCTAGCGAACATATTGACCGCTCTTTGCAGCTTATTCGTGATTGTGGTTGTAAATCTGGATTAGTTTTTAATCCTGCGACGCCGTTGAGTTACTTAGATTACGTTTTGGATAAAGTGGATGTGGTTTTATTAATGTCAGTGAATCCTGGATTTGGCGGACAATCTTTTATTCCAGCAACATTGAAGAAATTACAACAGGCTCGTAAGATCATTGATGAAAGTGGTTATGATATTCGTCTTGAAGTAGATGGCGGTGTGAAGGTTGATAATATTGCGGAAATCGCGGCGGCGGGGGCAGATATGTTCGTGGCAGGTTCTGCAATTTTTGGTAAGCCAGATTATAAACAAGTTATTGACCAAATGCGTACACAGTTAGCGAGTGTGAGCGCATAACCGTCGTTTTAATGAAATGCGATTGCAATAGAACAGAGAAAAACAATGAATACACAATTTAAACTTATTGGCTTTGATTTAGATGGCACTTTGGTAAATAGCCTGCCTGATTTAGCGCTATCCGTAAATTCAGCCTTAGCTGAGTTTGATTTACCGCAAGCGCCAGAAGAATTAGTGTTAACTTGGATCGGTAATGGTGCACCTGTATTAATTTCCCGTGCGTTAGATTGGGCGCAAAAACAAACAGGAAGAGTTTTAACTGAAGAAGAGATTAAACAGGTAACAGAGCGTTTTAATTTTTATTATGGCGAGAATTTATGTAATGTCAGTCGCCTGTATCCAAATGTAAAAGAAACTTTAGAAACCTTGAAAGAAAAAGGTTATGTCTTAGCAGTTGTTACCAATAAACCCACAAGACATGTTCAGCCAGTATTGGCCGCATTTGGAATTGATCATTTATTTAGTGAAATGTTAGGCGGTCAGTCTTTACCTGCTATTAAACCACATCCAGGTCCGCTTTATTATTTATGCGGAAAATTTGGTTTTGAACCACGCCAAGTGCTTTTCGTAGGCGATTCTAAAAATGATATTATCGCAGGTCACGCTGCGGGCTGTGCAGTTGTTGGTTTAACTTACGGTTACAATTACAATATCCCTATCAGTGAATCCAATCCAGATTGGGTGTTTGATGATTTTGCCCAGCTATTAACGATTCTTTAAGTTTCTTATCTAACAATAAAGTGCGGTTAACCTTGAGCTTCCCCAAAAACAGTTCGCACCGATGTGACAGAATTTCGAGTTGGGCAAAATAAACTCTATTTTGTCCCATTAATAGACTTATAAAAAAGCTGAGTCCCGTACAATACGGAACTCAGTATTTGATTAACTGTTCAATTTTGGGATATAGATCCAAAATTCACCACACTTTTATATGTAAGATCTTTATCATTAAAGAATAAAACGACTCAAGTCTTCATTTTCAACCACTTCGCCAAGTGCATCCGCTACATAAGCCGCATCAATATTGACCGTTTGACCATTCATATCGCTTGCGCTGAAAGAAATTTTATCCATTAAACGTTCCATTACCGTATGCAAACGACGCGCACCGATATTTTCCGTTTTTTCATTCACACGGAATGCAGCCTCAGCAATTTTCTTCACTGCATCGGTTGTAAATTCAATATTCACCCCTTCTGTTGCCATCAAAGCTTTATATTGCTCGGTTAAAGAGGCATTTGGCTCCGTTAAAATACGCTCAAAATCAGCCGCACTTAATGCGGTAAGTTCAACGCGAATCGGCAAACGCCCCTGTAACTCAGGAATTAAATCTGAAGGGCGAGCAACTTGGAATGCACCAGACGCAATAAATAAGATGTGATCGGTTTTTACCATTCCATGTTTGGTACTAACGGTCGAGCCTTCCACTAACGGAAGTAAATCACGTTGCACACCTTCACGTGATACATCAGCACCACTGTATTCACCTTTCTTACAAATTTTGTCAATTTCATCGATAAAGACAATACCATTTTGTTCTACCGCATCAATCGCTTTTTGTTTAAGTTCTTCAGAGTTAATTAATTTCGCTGCTTCATCATCAATCAACGCTTTCAACGCATCTTTAATTTTCATTTTGCGTTTTTTCGTTTTATCTGAACCCAAATTTTGGAACAATGATTGTAACTGGTTTGTCATTTCTTCCATGCCTGGAGGAGCCATAATTTCAACACCCATAGACACGCCCGCTGACACATCAATTTCGATTTCTTTATCATCTAATTGACCTTCACGTAATTTTTTACGGAACGCTTGGCGAGTACTGCTGTGACTATCATGGCTTTCAACTTCTCCCCATTGATTTTTTGCTGGAGGAAGTAAAGCATCCAAGATACGCTCTTCAGCCGCATCTTCAGCTCGCGCTCTGTTCTTCGCAATTTCCTGCTGACGAACAAGCTTCATCGCACTATCCGTTAAATCACGAATAATGGAATCCACCTCTTTCCCCACATAACCCACTTCGGTAAATTTCGTTGCTTCTACTTTGATAAATGGCGCGTTAGCTAATTTTGCCAAACGGCGCGCAATTTCAGTTTTACCCACACCAGTCGGGCCAATCATTAAAATATTTTTTGGGGTCACTTCATGACGCAAAGGTTCTTGAAGCTGCATACGACGCCAACGGTTACGCAACGCAATCGCCACAGCACGTTTTGCATCAGCTTGACCAATAATATGTTGATCTAATTCAGAAACTATTTCGCGAGGAGTCATTTCAGACATAGCTTTTTCCTTAATTCGGTAATTCTTCAATAGTGAAATTGGTATTTGTGAACACGCAAATATCACCAGCAATTTTCAAAGATTTTTCAACAATTTCACGAGCAGAAAGTTCGGTATTTTCCACCAATGCACGTGCTGCAGACAACGCATAGTTACCACCAGATCCGATTGCTAAAATTTGATCTTCTTCTGGTTGAACCACGTCGCCAATACCCGTGATGATTAAACTTTCTTTTTCATCTGCCACAATTAGCATAGCTTCTAACTTACGGAGTGCACGATCTGTACGCCAATCTTTTGCTAATTCCACCGCACTTTTTAGCAAGTGCCCTTGGTGCATTTCAAGTTTACGTTCAAATAATTCGAAAAGTGTAAATGCATCTGCAGTACCGCCCGCAAAACCAGCAATCACTTTGCCATTATATAAACGGCGCACTTTTCGTGCATTGCCTTTCATGACGGTATTACCCAAAGAAACTTGTCCATCACCGCCTACGACGACTTGCCCATTGCGACGTACGCTTACAATCGTTGTCATTGTTCTGTCCTTTATAAAGTGAAAAGTTGTTCGTTATATGGCGGTAAATTAACAAAATTCAAGGAAAAATACTCTTTTGCCTATTTATTCGCCAAAAATAATCAAAAAATGTGAGCCAGATCATACTTCAAGATAGCAAACGTTTGCTTTAAATTGATATAAAACATAGAATGTATATGATGCATAGCATTCAATGACCATCTAACTAGGAGTTTTTATGAAAAATATGATTAAGCTATCTGTCGTAGCTTTATTAACCGCAGCAGCAATTCCAGCTATGGCAGGAAAAACTGAGCCTTATACTCAATCAGGTACAAATGCACGTGAAATGTTGCAAGAACAACCAATTCACTGGATCTCAGTAGATCAAATCAAAAAAGAATTAGAAGGCAAAGGCCCAATTAATGTCAGCTTTGATATTGATGACACCGTACTTTTCAGCAGCCCTTGTTTCCATTATGGTCAACAAAAATATTCTCCAGGTAAACAAGACTACTTGAAAAACCAAGATTTCTGGAATGAAGTTAACGCAGGTTGCGACAAATACTCAATTCCAAAACAAATCGGCGTTGATTTGATCAAAATGCACCAAGAACGTGGAGACCAAATTTATTTTATTACAGGTCGTACTACAGGGAACGTGGATGGCGTAACACCTGTATTACAAAAAGCGTTTGATATTAAAAATATGCACCCTGTTGAATTTATGGGCGGACGTGAACGCACAACTAAATACAACAAAACCCCAGGCATTATTGCACATAAAGTTACCATTCACTATGGCGACAGCGATGATGATGTATTAGCAGCTAAAGAAGCGGGTATTCGTGGTATTCGTTTAATGCGTGCAGCAAACTCAACTTATCAACCAATGCCGACTTTAGGTGGCTACGGTGAAGAAGTGTTAATCAATTCAAGCTATTAATTGACCGCACTTTAACAACAAAAAAGGCAAGTTAGGATTCCTAGCTTGCCTTTTGTTTTACTACTTAATTAGTGTTTAGTTTGACCTTCTTCAGATTTTTCTTCTGCATTTTCTGCTTGTTGACGATTCATATATTCAACAAACAATGCATCAAAGTTTACTGGAGATAAATTCAACGCAGGGAACGTGCCGCGATTTACTAAGTTAGACACTAATTCACGCGCATAAGGGAAAAGCATATTCGGGCATTGAGAAGTTAAACAATGCGCCATTTGAACATCTTCTAAACCGCTAATAGTGAATACGCCCGCTTGTTTTACTTCACAAATAAATGCGACATCACCACTATCTTCAAGTGTAGTTTCAACAGAAATGTTTAATACTACTTCATATAAGTCATCACCAACTTGGGTTGTTTCTGTGCTTAAATCAAAACCAAGTTTTGGTTTCCATTCTTGTTGGAAAATATGTGGAAGATTCGGTGCTTCAAAAGATACATCTTTCACATAAATACGTTGAATTTGAAGAACGGGTTGTTGTTCTTCTGTTGCTGCAACATCTTGTTTTTGTTCTGACATTTTCTATTCCTTATTATTTATGTTTTTTAACTAAAGGTAAATTTGCCGCTGCCCATGCAGAAATGCCTTCTTTTAACACAAACACACGGTTAAAACCTTGTTTCGCTAAAAGTGTAGCTGAAGCTGGTGCGGAAACACCGTTAATATCCACCAACACAATTGCTTTCTCTTTGTGTTGTTCAATTTTACCGATGTTTTGATTTTTAATTTCGCTTGGAAGTAAATTAATGCTATCAATGATATGACCACGTTGAAATTCTTCAATACTACGTAAATCCACCACAATAGCTTCATCCGCATTTATTAAACGAATCACCTCATTGTGAGTGATGACTTTAAATTTACTCGTTGCGCCCTTATAGAAGGTATAAATTACCATCACTAAAATCGCAAACCAAGAAACCACTAAAAGAGTATGTTTTTGAGCAAACTCTGTTGCCATTGGGATAAATTCTTGCATTGTTTTCTCTACTGATTAAGTACGTCAAAATAGGGCTCAAGTATAACCGCACTTGGATTATCTTTCAAAAAAATTATGCTTAAATTCCGTACTTGCATAAAGGTTATACAATCAACAAAAAATTATGTGATCGGGATCATAAATTTACTTTTTCATTATTCAGAATGGCTCAATTTAGTTAGATCATTAGAAAGGAATTTTTATTCATTAGGAGAAATCTATGAAATTAACTAAATTAGCCTTATGTACTTTATTTGGTCTAGGTATTTCAATAGCAAATGCAGCAGACTTGCCAAATATTACTATCTTGGCAACGGGTGGTACCATTGCAGGAAGCGGGCAAAGTTCGGTAAATTCTGCGTATAAAGCTGGACAATTAAGTATTGATACTTTAATTGAAGCTGTACCAGAAATGAAAAATATTGCCAACATTAAAGGTGAGCAAATTGTAAAAATAGGTTCACAAGACATGAATGACGAAGTCTGGCTAAAACTTGCAAAAGCCATCAATGCTCAATGTAAAAGTACTGATGGATTTGTCATTACCCATGGTACAGATACCATGGAAGAGACGGCTTATTTCTTAGATTTAACCGCAAAATGTGAAAAACCGATTGTTCTCGTAGGGGCTATGCGTCCTGCAACAGAAAAAAGTGCTGATGGTCCATTAAATCTTTACAATGCAGTTGTTGTCGCAGCAGACAAAAAATCGAGTGGTCGTGGTGTTTTAGTCGCAATGAATAATGAAGTACTAGGTGCTCGCGATGTCACAAAAACCAGTACGACCGCAGTGCAAACTTTCCATTCACCAAATTATGGTTCTCTAGGCTATATTCATAACAGCAAAGTGGACTATGAACGTTCCCCAGAAAGCAAACATACCATCAACACTCCGTTTAACGTAGAAAAATTAGATAGCCTACCAAAAGTGGGAATTATTTATGCCTATTCAAATGCACCAGTTGAACCACTAAATGCATTACTCAACGCTGGCTATCAAGGGATTGTATCTGCTGGCGTTGGCAATGGAAATGTTAATGCTGCACACTTAGATCGCTTAGAAAAAGCTGCGAAAGATGGCGTCGTTGTAGTTCGTTCTTCTCGTGTACCAACTGGCTATACAACTCGTGATGCTGAAGTTGATGATAGTAAATATGGCTTTGTAGCATCAGGTACTTTAAATCCACAGAAAGCCCGCGTGCTCTTGCAATTAGCTTTAACTCAAACTAAAGATCCAAAAGTAATTCAACAATATTTCGAAGACTTCTAAGATCAATTGTAATAAACAAAAGTGCGGTTATAAATAACCGCACTTTTGACCACAATTGATTGATCCATGTTATGGAATCGATACCTATTTGTTGCTATATTAAGCACTGTTTTAACAAATAAAACAAAGATGTTTTTTCATTAACTTAGGGGGCAGTATGTCTGCAATGTTCTTACTACAATTTGCCATCGTATTATTGTGTATCTTTGTGGGTGCACGAGTAGGTGGTATCGGTTTAGGTGTATTTGGTGGTTTAGGTCTTGCTATTCTTTCTTTTGGCTTTGGTCTAAAACCAGCAGGTTTACCTATTGATGTTATGTTTATGATTATGGCTGTAGTAGCAGCGGCAGCGGCAATGCAAGCAGCTGGCGGTTTAGACTATATGATCAAAATCGCAACCAAAATCTTGCGTCGAAATCCTAAACACATTACTTTTATCGCTCCAGCAGTAACTTGGTTATTCACTTTCTTAGCGGGCACTGGCCATGTAGCATATTCTGTATTACCAGTTATCGCTGAAGTGAGCCGTCAAAATGGTATCCGTCCAGAACGTCCAATGTCAATGGCGGTAATCGCATCACAATTTGCTATCGTAGCAAGCCCTATTGCGGCAGCTGTTGTAGCGGTCGTTGCTTACCTTGAACCTCAAGGCATCCATCTTGGCGACGTATTAATGGTAACTATTCCTTCAACCATCTTAGGTATTTTTATTGCTTGTTTATTTGTAAACAAAATGGGTAAAGAATTAAAAGATGATCCGGAATATCAACGTCGCTTAAATGATCCAAAATATGCAGATACTTTTGCTTCTACCACTTCAGTTAAAGAAGTAGAAGTGAGAAAAACCGCTAAAATTTCTGTTTTTTTATTCTTATTTGGTGCATTACTTGTTGTAATCATGGGGGCAGTTCCATCTTTACGTCCAGTATTCGATGGCAAACCAATGGGTATGGCGCACACTATCGAAATCATTATGCTAGCGATTGGTGCATTAATCATCTTAACTTGTAAACCTGATGGCACTGAAATCACTAAAGGTTCTGTATTCCACGCTGGCATGCGTGCAGTAATCGCAATCTTCGGTATTGCATGGTTAGGCGATACATTGATGCAAGCGCACATGACTGAAGTAAAAGAAATGGTGAAAGGCTTAGTTGAAACTGCACCATGGGCATTTGCTTTCGCGCTATTTGTACTTTCAGTATTAGTAAACAGCCAAGGTGCAACAGTAGCCACATTGTTCCCACTTGGTATCGCATTAGGTATCCCAGCACCAGTATTAATCGGTGTATTTGTGGCAGTAAATGGTTACTTCTTTATCCCTAACTATGGCCCAATCATTGCGTCTCTTGACTTCGATACCACAGGTACAACCAAAATCGGTAAATACATTTTAAACCACAGCTTTATGATTCCTGGTTTATTGAGCATGCTTTTCTGCTTATTAATCGGTTTAGGTCTTTCTCACGTTATTCTTTAAAATGTGATTCGATAACAAAGAACGGTGCTGAAATAGCACCGTTTTTTATTTCCCAAATATAAACAAAAAAGAGATAAAAAATTACCGCACTTTAATATCTCAAAGTGCGGTAATTTTTATCAATATTTTTAACTACACATCATAAGTGGTAGAGGCTATATTCCCACCCCGACCAGTCCAGTTAGTATGGAAGAATTCGCCACGTGGTTTATCAGTACGCTCGTAAGTGTGCGCCCCGAAGTAGTCACGTTGTGCTTGCAATAAGTTTGCTGGTAAATGTGCTGAAGTATAACCATCTAAGAAAGTGATTGCAGACGCCATACAAGGCATTGGGATACCTACTTCGATAGATTTTGCCACCACTTTACGCCAGTCACTTAATGCATTTTCTAAAATGCCTTTGAAGTAACTATCTGAACCTAAGAAGATTAAATCTGGGTTCGCTTTGTATGCATCACGAATGTTACCTAAGAAACGGCTACGGATAATACAACCTTCACGCCATAATAACGCTGTTGCGCCGTAATTGATGTTCCAGCCGAATTGTTCAGAGGCTTCACGAATCAGCATAAAGCCTTGTGCGTAAGAAATGATTTTTGACGCCAATAAGGCTTTACGTACCGCTTCAATCCAAACTTTTTTATCGCCTTCAACAGGTTGAATTGTTTTGCCAAATAATTGGTTAGCGGCAACACGTTGATCTTTAAATGAAGAGACGCAACGAGCAAAGACAGATTCAGTGATTAAGGTTAATGGAATACCAAAATCTAATGCGTTGATACCCGTCCATTTACCTGTCCCTTTTTGACCAGCGGTATCTAAGATTTTTTCAACTAATGGCTCACCATCGGCATCTTTATAACCAAGAATGTCGGTAGTGATATCGATTAGATAGCTATCAAGTTCAGTTTTTTTCCATTCTGCGAAGATAGCTTGCATTTCGTCATAGCTTAAGCCTAAACCTTCTTTTAAGAATTGGTAAGCTTCACAGATTAATTGCATATCGCCGTATTCGATACCATTGTGAACCATTTTCACGAAGTGGCCTGCGCCTTCACCACCAACCCAGTCACAGCAAGGTTCGCCTTGTTCTGTTTTAGCAGAGATTGCTTGGAAGATTGGTTTAACATATGGCCATGCTTCGTGGTTACCACCAGGCATGATAGATGGTCCATGACGCGCGCCTTCTTCACCACCTGAAACCCCCGAGCCAATAAAGCGAATACCTTTCTCTGCCAATGCTTTTACACGACGATTTGTATCTGGGTAGTTTGAGTTACCGCCATCGATAATGATGTCGCCTTTTTCTAAGTGCGGTAATAATGCCTCAATAAACTGATCAACTACCTCACCTGCACGCACCATTAACATCACTTTACGTGGTTTTTCTAATTTAGCAGCTAAATCTTCTAAAGAATATGCGCCAATAATATTGGTGCCTTTTGCCGAACCTTGTAAAAATTCATCCACTTTAGATGTGGTACGATTATATGCCACCACTTTAAAGCCGTGATCATTCATATTTAAAATGAGGTTTTGCCCCATTACGGCCAAGCCGATAACACCGATGTCGCCTTTTACTGACATTGTTTTCTCCTGTTTGTGAGGTACGGATGCACCTATCATTTAGTTATTTATTGTAAAGTATAAGAAGGTTGTCTCAGATATTCTATAGCAAAACTTCTTTTAAATTTCTCTAATTAAAGAGCTGCCTTGCTCTAACGTGTCTAGCCACTGCCATTTTTCATGACCGATGAGTTTACTATTTTCTAAAGAAAATGTTGTACAGCAACGCCCCAAACGATTTTCTAGAGATTGATTTAAATGTTGATATGTAAATTCAATTTGAGTATTGTCAATCCATTTCCCAATTAAAAAGCCTTTTAAAATTTCACCGCCACCATATTCGGCCCAAATCATTTTACCTTGTTGATGGTAATGAAATTCTGTTTGGCTACTCACCTCACCATTTGATGTATTTTCAACAGCAACGAATTTTTTATTATCTAAATTCAACATTAAAATCGCTCCGAATCTGATTCATCTATATCTTATTTTAATCCGTACAATGCTAATAAATTAACTCTTCGTCCATGCGCTCATATGTTGAGTAAATCCAATATGCGGATAATAATCCACGGCTTGTGGCGCCGATAACAGCACGATTTTGGCTTGTGGATGTAAGGCTTGTTTAGTATGTTCAATTAACTGTAAACCGATACCTTGTTTTTGATATTGTTCATCAACCGCTAAATCAGATAAATAACAGCAATAGGCAAAATCCGTCACGGAACGTGCTATGCCCACTAATTGTTCACCATCCCAAGCTGTGATTAATAAATCCGCATGATGCAACATCGCTGCGATTCGTTTTTCATCCTCTAACGGACGGCGTGCTCCGAGCGTTGTTTTATTTAGCAATTCAATAAATTGTTTAACTGAAATCGGTTCATTCACTTTGTAGTCTATCATTTTGCAAGCCTGTAATATTTGATGCCAACCTGTTATAGCAATTTAGCCGCCGCTTTATCTAAATACCATTCCGTCACGCCATTTTTTGCTTTAATTTTTGCAGCAGGGTAAGGTAGGTTTTCTGCTGGAGTCGTTTGGATTTCTTTTAAAATATCCGCTTTGCTTTCGCCCGTTACTAAGTAGGTAATGCGTTTGGCTTGTTCAATGAGTTTAGCTGTTTTAGAAATGCGAATTTGACCACTTTCAGGATGTTTTGCAATGACCGCAAGGTTTTCATCATCAAAATTGGTTTGATGTGGGAAGAGAGAAACGGTATGACCGTCAGTTCCCATACCTAAAATAATCCAATCAAAAACACCGTTTGGAATGACCGCACTTAATTCTTCTTCGAAGCGTTTTAGTTCAAAGTGCGGTTCATTTTCGCCACAAATTCGGTGAATATTTTCTGCTGGAATTTGAATATGATCGAATAAAAGTTTTTGCACTTCGCCATAGTTGCTTTCAGGATCAGATGGCGGAACCATACGATCATCTCCCCACCAAAAATGCAGATTTTTCCAGTTAATTTGTTCTGCATAAGGTGATTTGGCTAAAGTTTTAAATAGCAACTTAGGCGTTGAACCACCAGAAAGGGAAATATGCACAGGGTGAGTTAATTGGCTATAAATCACAAATTCTTGTGCAATTTTATCGACTGCGTGTTGAGCCGTTGGGAAGCTGATATAGTTCATTGATTTTCCGTAGAGTGGGGTTTAGCCCACAATTTATTATGTTCGATATTAAGATAGGTGGGCTAAAGCCCACCCTACATTAGATGAATTAAACTTTTTTCTTCATTAAACCTGTCGGTTTACGCCAAACCTTGCCTTGTTTTGCAATTAATTTATCGGCAGCCACAGGACCCCAAGTGCCTGCTTCATACTCATGAATACGACCACCATTAGCTTTGTAATCTAAAATCGGTTGCACAAATTTCCATGCGGCATGCACAGCATCAGTACGAGCAAACAAGGTGGCATCGCCTTTCATCGCATCTAACAATAAGCGTTCATAAGCGGTTAATACTTGTGCGCCTGCTAAATCTGCATAACGGAAATCCATTGATACTTCTTTCGCTTCAAAACCTGCACCTGGTTTTTTCAAACCAAAACGCATTGAAATCGCTTCATCAGGTTGAATACGAATAATCAATTTATTCTCTGGTGCATTTTGACTGAATACAGGATGTGGCGTAGTTTTAAAATGGATCACAATTTCAGTCACACGAGCCAGTAAGCGTTTACCCGTACGGACATAGAATGGCACACCAGCCCAACGCCAGTTTTCAATTTCACAACGCAATGCGATGTAGGTTTCAGTGCGAGAATCTGCTGGTACACCTTTTTCTTCTAGATAGCCGTTTTCCATTTTGCCGTTAATTTCAGCCGCAGTGTATTGACCCAAAACAAGGTTATTCTCCATATCTTCGGCAGTTAATGGACGCAAACTATGCATCACTTTTGCCACTTCATCACGCATTGAATTCGCATTAATAATCGCTGGCGGCTCCATTGCCACCATCGCTAATACTTGCAATAAATGGTTTTGGAACATATCGCGCATTGCGCCAGAACCATCATAATAGCCACCGCGCTCTTCCACGCCTATAGATTCTGCACCAGTAATTTCTACATAATCAATGAAATTACGGTTCCAAAGCGGTTCAAACCAACCATTTGAAAAACGTAATACGAGCAAGTTTTGAACGGTTTCTTTACCTAAATAATGGTCGATACGATAAATTTGGTGTTCTTCAAAGAAACGATGGATTTGTACGTCTAACGCTTGCGCTGTTTTTTCATCGTAACCAAAAGGTTTTTCAACAATAATACGCTTCCAGCCATATTCTTCCGTATTTAAACCATGTGCAGCCAAACACTCAGGAATCACTCCATAAAGACTTGGCGGAGTAGACATATAGTAAAGCGTGTTACCACAAGTTTTATATTTATCATGAAGATCATCTAAGCGTGGAACAAGTTTGCCATAATCTTGAGCATCCGAAGTATTCACAGCTTGGTAATAAAGATGGGAGCAGAAAGCATCTAAGGTTTCTGGTGTTGTTTCTTCATTATGGATTAACGCCTCACGCATTTTTTCGCGGAAAGTTTCATCGTTCAAGTCAGAACGTGCAACACCTAGAACGGAAAAGTTTTCACTCAAACGCCCGATTTTGTAGAGATTATAAAGGGCTGGAATGAGTTTACGGTGAGTTAAGTCACCAGACGCGCCAAAAATGACGATACAGTTATTATCAGTTTGCATAATTATTCCTTATAAGATTCCGAGTAATGTCGAAAATAATGCCGTATTCTAGAGAAAAAAACCAATCGAACCAATCAATTAAATTGAAAGATAGAACGCCAATCGAGCGATTGATCGCCCACCATGACAAAATGCGGATTAATCAAGGTTTCACGTTGGTTATAGGTTAAAGGCTCAAAATGAGAGTCAAAAATGGCACCGTGAGTTTCACCCAGCAGCACTTCAGCACCAGCGGTATCCCATTCGCCTGTTTGTCCTAGACGAACATAACAATCTACTGCACCTTCAGCCACTAAACCGCTTTTTAAGCTACTTGAACCAACCACAACAAATTCATAAGGAAAATCCTTCGGCAAAATTGACCGCACTTTTTCTTGTGAAGTGGTTGCACCTACCGCAATTCGTAAAGGGCGGTCAAAATTTGTCGTGTTTTTAGTGAGTTTTTTTACCTGATCCAGTTGTTTTTTAAACGCTCCGAAATTATCCATTGCATAATAAGTTGTCGATAAAATTGGTGCATGAATAATGCTTAATACTGGTTTATTTTTACGAACTAAGGTTATCAAAACAGAAAATTGATCGGTGCGATTAATAAATTGTTGTGTGCCATCAAGAGGATCAATCAACCAATATTCTTTCCAATTTTTACGTTCTTCAAAGGAAATATGACAATTTTCTTCCGAAAGAACAGGGACATTAGGGAAAAGTGCGGTCAATTTTTCGGTTAAAAATTGACTCACAAAAAGATCCGCTTCCGTCACAGGTGTGTTGTCTTCTTTCAATTCAACATGAACTTGTTTTTGATAAAACTGTTGCAAATGCTTACCCGCTTGATAAGCCATCAGCAATACTTGATTAAGTAAATGTTCGTTTAGCGTCAGCATAAAATTATTCTCTTGTTTTTGGCAGCAACCACGGCATCACAAATAGAGCATAAAACACCATTCCGCATGTGCTTATTAGCCCGAGGGATAATCCCCCTTCGGTCAACCAGCTCCAAAAGGAAATGTCTTGTTCGCCGAGCAATAGCAAATAAAAATAAGATGCCATATTGCAGTAAACAAATGAAATGATCGATGAAACTAATACAATCGAAGCAATGTTATAACGTGTGTAACGGAATTTTGCGGCTAAAAGTGCGGTTAAAAATGCAGGAATGGTGGCAAGAAGAAATGCTGTGAGAGCATAGCTAGAAAAAGGAACGATAACGCCACTTGAATCATCATCGAACCAAATCAAAAGTGCGGTGACGATTACCTGTAAAATCAGAGGGAAAAAAATAAGTGTTTTTAAATAAGATTTCATAATAAAAAAATAGGCTATCTAAAAGGTAGCCTATTCTAAAATAAATTTAAAGATTAATCAGATTTTTTCGCACGCAATACGCGAGATGCAAAAATCACAATGCCCACGATAAATACGATTAAACCTAACCACTCGCCAATAGTATCCCAATTTTCAAGATTTAAGGATAATGGCGCTTCAGAACCACCAGTGGTAACAGAAGCCGCAATAATGAATGCTAAAATGACACCCATTAAACTTTCACCTACGATTAAACCTGCAGAGAAAAGCGTACCGAAACGTTCTGCTTTAGCTGACACTTCTTTATTACCAAGTTTTGCAATATGACGAGTCATGATCCACGCTAAGAATGCACCAACAATAACAGGCATATTAATTGATGGTGGTAAGTAAATACCAATCCCCACAGCAATAACTGGCAAGCCAAAGACTTTATTGCTGACTTTTTTCAAGAATGCATCAATCGTAATTAACACAGCACCTAAACCTACACCAGTTAAGATGTAAGTCCATTCCAATTTATTTGTGAAAATACCTTGAGAAATGGTGGTCATTAATGTTGCTTGTGGTGCAGATAGAGCCTGTGAAGGATCCATATCTGGACGTGGCAACGCACCGCTGAAACCATACGCGTGATATAAGATTTCTAATACTGGTGCGATAACAAGCGCACCGACAAAGCAGCCGATAATTAATGCTACTTGTTGACGCCAAGGTGTCGCATCTACTAATAAACCGGTTTTTAAATCTTGCAAGTTATCATTAGAAATCGTTGCTGTGGTTAATACAATTGACGCAGTAAAGAGTGTAAGTGCGGTCAAAAATTTCTGACCATCTACGGTTTCAAATAAGCCAGATGCATTACCGATTGACACCAACACCAATGAAATCACGATAACAGAAATAATCCCGATACCAGAAATTGGGCTTGAAGATGAACCCACTAAACCCGCCATATAACCAGAAGCTGCAGCTACGAAGAAGCCGATAAATACCGCTAAGAAAGTACAAACTACAACTAATAAAATGGAAAGCTCAGGTGAAATCGGTGCAGATGCGATAAAGTGATGTAATGAAATAACAATTAACACAACTGTCGCGATTAAGATATAAATCATCGTTTTTGGAGAAAGGTCGATATCAACGCGATGCTCAGATTCAGCCTGTCCACCTTTCAACATACGGAAAGAATGTACCATCCCTTCAATCATTGGTTTCATTAAAATAAGTAATGTCCAAATCGCTGCGATACCAATTGTACCTACACCAATAAAGCGTACTTTCGTTTTCCAAACCACCATTGCGGCATCAATTAAGCTTGCATCTGCTGCGATATCACCAGACATAGTGAAATATGGCACAGCCACACCCCAAGTCAAAATAACACCGATCAACATCGCAATACCACCTACGATACCAATTAAATAACCCGCACCAAGTAAGGCAAGTGAGAAGCCCATTGGTAATTGGAAAGCTGCTTTACCAGTTTGAATCCAAGCGCTTGCGCCATCAGCCATAATGCGTAAACCATTAGTTAAAAATGCAACTAATCCCGCTAAAACACCACCGTAAGCAATATCTTTCACGCCATCTGCATGATTACCCGCTTTTAAGATTTCTGCAGCCGCTACACCTTCAGGGTAAGGTAAATCACTGTTTACCACCATCGCACGGCGTAATGGAATGGTGAATAACACGCCCAATGTACCACCCGCAGCACAAATCAACATAGTTTGCCAGAACGGGAAGTCTTGCCAGTAACCCATCATTAATAAGCCTGGTAAGACGAAAATCACAGAAGAAAGTGTTCCCGCTGAAGATGCTTGTGTTTGCACCATGTTATTTTCAAGAATACTGGAATCTTTGAAAAATTTGAGTACCGCCATAGAAATGACGGCCGCTGGAATAGATGAAGCAAATGTCATCCCCACTTTTAAACCGAGATACACATTGGATGCAGTGAAAATCACCGTAATCAATGCGCCGAGGATGATCCCTCGCACGGTCAATTCTTTTAAGTTTTCGTTATGCATAAAAATGTTCCTTGAGTAAAAAAAGAAAACACCTAAACATTGTCAAAAATCGAGTATTTTTTCAAGTTTTTTAAAGGGAAATTTGAGCTTATTAGAAAATATTTAATAAAAAGGGGAATATTTGAATGATATTTTATTTATAGATAAGCGAAGAAGGCTAACTCAGAGTGATGTTCATCTGGCTAGCCATGATTTTCCCCTTCAAAAGGGGAAAATGAGAGAACGATAATTAAATTAAGCCTATTATTTTTGGCTTAAATAATCTTTCAAAGAATAAAGTGCGGTCAAATTTCTAGCTTCATTGAAATTGGGCTCTGCAAGTAATTCATCGATTTTTGACAACGGAAAGCGGACAATTTCTAACGGTTCTGGCTCATCACCTTCTAACTGGCAAGGATAAAAATCCTGAGCAACAAAAATATGCATAACGCTACGCATATAACTTGGATTGGTCACCGTACGCAAAAGAAATCAATTTTATTAGCCCTCAGCCTCAACTCTTCCTTTAATTCACGATTTGCTGCATCTTTCGGTTCTTCATCTTTATCTACGCCGCCTTTAGGAAATCCTAATTCATAACGTTCTGTGCCAACTGAATATTCGCGAATCAATAACAGATCATCTCCATCAATGGGAACCATCATAACAACCTGTTGATTACCTGGTTTGAAACGCTCATAAGTACGTAATTCCCCATTAGAAAACGCTAAATCAACAGACTTAATTTCAAATAAACGAGACTTAGCAACGACTTGTGCGGTAAGAATTTTAGGTGATTTTTTGGATGAATCGGATAACATAAGTTTTCCTTTATTTTATGATAGGATTGGGACAAACTGTACCACAAAATAGCAAAAGAGAAATTCACAAATGGAAGAAAAAGAAGTCAGATTAGATAAATGGTTGTGGGCTGCACGATTTTACAAAACACGTAGTATTGCCAAAGCCATGATTGAAAGTGGTAAAGTGCATTACAACAACCAACGCGCGAAGGTAAGTAAAATTGTGGAAGTGGGCGCAATGTTAAAACTTCGCCAAGGAAACGAAGAAAAAGAAATAAAAATTATCGCCTTAAGCGATCAACGCCGAGGTGCGCCAGAAGCACAATTACTCTATCAAGAAACCGAAAACAGCGTGAAAAAAAGAGAAGAAATCGCGTGGGCAAGAAAAAACAATTCACTTTCAATGCCCCATCCTGATCGTCGCCCAAACAAAAAAGAGCGGAGAGATTTATTGAAATTTAAACATCAGGATAAATTTGAATAAAAATTTCACCGCAATTTCTATGTTTTTAAGGTTTAATATCTCGCAAAATTGGATTTTGCATTGAAATCAAGGTTTCAGTGGACTGAATTTCATCTATTAACTGAATCTTGGTCGCCAAAACAGAATGTAATTCTGCGATTGTGTGAGTCATCACCTTTAAGAAAATCGAGTAATTGCCCGTTGTATAATAGGCTTCCACCACCTCATCGAAACTTTCTAACTTTTTGATCACTTTGTCATAATCTTTTGCGCTTTTTAGAATAATGCCGATAAAACAGCATACGTCATAACCTAATTTGCGCTCATCAATGATCACCTTCGTGCCTTCGATAATGCCCGATTGGCGCATTTTTTCAACTCTCACATGAATCGTTCCCGGGCTGACACCAAAGTTTTTAGCCATTTCGGCATAGGGAGTTCTCGCATCTTTGGTGAGTACACGTAAGATTTGCTGATCTAAACTATCGATGTTGTGCATAAAACCTTCTCCTTTAGATTTTATTTAATTTTTTCCCAAAAAATTAGATAATATTCAACTAAAAAAAAAAGTAAACAAAATACTTGAAATAAAATCATCATTTACTGAATAATACTCAAAAATATTATTTTTCTTTAAAAAAGGTTATCAAAATGAAAAAGACATTTATTTTACAACAACAAGAAATCAGCTTTGTGAAGAACACTTTTACCCAAAATCTTATTGAACAACTTGGCATTATTGAAGTGCAAGGTCCTATCTTGAGCCAAGTGGGTAACGGAATGCAAGATAACTTATCTGGCATTGAAAAAGCAGTGCAGGTTAATGTGAAATGTATTCCAAATGCCATATTTGAAGTTGTTCATTCCCTTGCGAAATGGAAACGCCATACATTGGCTCGCTTCCACTTTAAAGAAGGCGAAGGCTTGTTTGTTCATATGAAAGCATTACGCCCAGATGAAGATTCTCTTGACCCAACTCACTCTGTTTATGTGGATCAGTGGGACTGGGAAAAAGTGATTCCTGAAGGTCGTCGTAATTTTGCATACTTAAAAGAAACGGTAAATTCTATTTATCGTGCTATTCGTTTAACGGAATTAGCCGTAGAAGCACGTTTTGATATACCTTCAATTCTTCCAAAACACATTACCTTTGTGCACAGCGAAGATTTAGTAAAACGCTATCCAGATTTAAGCAGTAAAGAACGTGAAAACGCAATTTGTAAAGAATACGGCGCAGTATTTTTGATCGGGATTGGCGGCAAACTTTCAGATGGTAAACCTCACGATGGTCGTGCACCAGATTATGATGACTGGACAACCGAATCTGAAAATGGCTATAAAGGCTTAAATGGCGACATTTTGGTATGGAACGACCAATTAGGCAAAGCCTTTGAACTTTCCTCAATGGGTATCCGAGTAGATGAAAGTGCATTACGTTTACAAGTTGGCTTAACAGGCGATGAAGACCGTTTAAAAATGGATTGGCACCAAGATTTATTAAACGGGAAATTGCCATTAACTATCGGCGGTGGTATCGGTCAATCTCGCTTAGCGATGCTTTTACTTCGTAAAAAACATATCGGTGAAGTCCAATCAAGCGTATGGTCAAAAGAAATGTTAGAGGAATTTTCAAATATTCTGTAAATTGATTTGCCCCAAAACCTAGACTCTTTAATTAAGGACTGGTGACGATATTGTGTCGAATTCAGTCCTTTTAATTTCAGTTAAATTCATCGATAAGTCGCCATTTGATACGCCAGCCTTGGTTTGATCCATTGAGCTTATTTATTATAAAAACTAGCAGTATCTCTGATACTCATTTTCCTATTCAGAATTGGTTGGAGACCCTATTTTAAATTTGATTGTGTAATGTTTACCCGTAATAAAATCTTCACCTCAATGGTTGGTTTGCTTAGCCTAGCTTTTGGGATACAAATAAAATTTACCGCTCTTTTTTCTACCTATAAAAACAAAAAATGCACTTTCATTACAAAGTGCATTTTTCTTATTGTTAAGCATCCATCGACATACAAAGTAAGGTTAATGGGTGAATACAGGTCACGTTAGATGACATATCAATTTGCCATTTACAGGTTTGGCATTCCGATATGACGTAATCAAACCCACCTTCGTTAATATTATCGAATAGATTTTTACCAATAGATTGTGAAACCTCATAGTTTTCTGATTTAAAACCGTAAGTCCCTGCAATACCACAGCATTGGCTAGGTAACATAATGATTTCTAAACCAGGAATTTTTTTCAACACTTCCAAAGTATAAGGTGCCCAGCCTGCTTTATCTACGTGACAAGCGGTGTGATAAGCCACTCGAAGTTTGAGTGGTTTCAACGGTAATGTTTTACCTTCTTTGAACAGTTGGTATAGGAATGGCGTCACCATATGAATATGCGGACGCACTTTAGCATTGTCGATACCTAAAATATGATGGTATTCGTCACGCAGATTAAGTGAACAGCTTGATGCTTCACTGATCACGTCTAGTCCATTTTCGTCTACCATTTTTCCAATGTAATCGGTATTGAACTGTGCGATATTACGTGCACGTTCAGGGAAACCGTTCACCATTAATGGTAAACCGCAGCATTTTTCTTTTTCCAGTAACATCACCCCAATGTTCATCGTATTGAACACTTTAAGGAATTCTTTACCAAGCTGCGGATTATTATAGTTAACGTAGCAACCATGATAATACGCGACTTTACGCTCAAATTTTTGTTGGTCTTGTAACGCATTTTTCATATACCAGCTACGGAACGTGCCAAACGCATATTTAGGTAAAGTACGTTCTTTACTGATTTTAAGCGTTTTTTCCAACATAAATTTGGTGGCTTTTAGGCTCGTAATGGTGTTTACAATGGGCGCTAATGGCGTATTGATTTTCCCCATTACATCCGTGTTACTTAAAATCGCATCACGCAATTTATTCATTAACGGTTTTTTAGACTGCGCTAAGTGGTTATTACGCGCACGCACAATTAAATCACCGATTTTCACATCAGACGGACAAGCCACTTCACAACGTTTACAGTTGGTACAATATTTAAGTGCTTCATCGTAAAGCTCAGCTGATTTCAAGCGTAAACGCTCACCATCTGGACCAGATTGTTTTGGACCAGGATAAAGTGGGTTGTTACGTGAAACCGGACAAACAGCGGTACAAGCCGTACATTTAATACAGCTTTCAAAACTTTCGTCGATATATTTATGACTTTCAGGTGAATTAAGGGATTGTTTTGCACTATCAATGAGTCGTTGAATATTATTATCCATATTATTCCCCCTATTTCGCCAAGATTTCATCAGCAACCGCCAAGGCAGTTACAACTGCGACACCCGAACCACAACCAAGCTCAAGCGCATTAAACCCACCAATTACATTACCGACGGCATATAAATTCGTTAAATATTGACAGCTCTTTTTCACTTGGCATTGAGCATTAATTGCCACACCAGCAGATTGATAAGGTTGTGGATGAGCAAAACGATGAGCAGTCCAAGTGAAACGATCTTTATCGTTAAACCCTTCAACACCGATAATATCGGATTTAAAAACTGGCTCATAAATTTTATCGAATTCAGCAATGAGTCCTTTACTGAAAAAACTTCCTGAAGCCAGTACGAAATTATCTGCAGTAATTTCTTCATCTTCGAGCAAACGAGTGTTGATACAACGTACTTGATTTCCTTCAAATGTTGCACTCAATGCACTATCACCGTTAATCATTAAACCACCAAGAGATTCAAATTTACGGCGTAATTGAATACGCTGGCGCATACCGAGTAATGATGGTGGCAATGTTGGTAATTCAAATAATGCGAGCTTAGTTGCATCACGAAGTGCGGTCATAAATTCTTGGTTTTCTAAACCAAAACAAGCCGGTAAAAATACGGCTTCTGCACCTTGCGCTGATTCAATAATTTCTTTAACGAGATCATTGAATGCAAGTTTGTGCTCTAGAAGTTGAGAGATGTTTACACTACGGAACTCACGAGCATTTTTGCGAAGTTCATCTAATTGTGGAATATTTAAGAAACCACTGGTCACCTCACAATGCTCAAATTGTGGGTTTAACACTAAATTTGCCGCTAAAAGTTGCGGTTGAAAATCGTGATAACCTTCGATACCAAGCACAGCAATACGTTTATGCGGAAAACGTTCATTGCCTTGTACAGTTGGCACACTATTTGGTGAAAGCCACGCACCACGTAAACTGCCTAAGCCTGTTACACGCCAATGGTTCTTTTCCGTAGAACCAATTAAATCAAGATTTAATTCATTGGCTAAACGTTCAAAATCTTGTGCTTTAGCAAGCACTTTCTCTGCGCCCAATAAACTATAAGGATGGGCTGGTAATTCATTACGAAGTGCGGTGATATTTTCTTTTAAATTTTCTACCGCACGACTTTCCCCATTTGGAGTTGATGGTATACGGCTTAATAAATCTAAAGAACCAGATGCAAAATCAATGGCTGCTTGACCGTTGTTGATAATCACGCAACGTTTGCCGCGTTGTTGAAGAGCGATGCCACAGGTTAAACCCGCCAAACCACCGCCAATAATGGCTACATCAAAATTCATTGCTATCCGTCCCTTGTTGTGCTTGTTCATCAAGCGGTTTCACATCATTTAAACCTAATACGCTACCATACATCCAAGATGTAAATTCGGCTTCGCGAATAGCTTCACCCCAAGCAATCGGCTCAATACCGCGCCAGCGTTCTTCCATAAAGGCAGAAAGTTGAGTGGTTGATTGAGTTGGTGTTGCCACTTCAAAACGGTTCATTAAGCCTGCAGCACGACATGCACAAAGCTCAGCTTGGCAAGTCCCCATACCAACACGAGTACGGCGGCGTAAATCCACAATGTTATTTACACCTAGTTCATCAATCGCATAACGAACTTCGCCCACCGTCACCGCTTCACATTCGCACACCATTGAACGATCTAAACGTTCTTTTTCAAGCAAACGAGTAGCGCGTGAACCATGACGATACACGGCGGAATAACGAATGGTACTTGGTAATGAAATGACTTTTCGATTGGTTTCTTGACGGCTTTCAGTAGAGCCAGGCAAAGGTTGCTCTGCAGTTACACAACGTGCCGTTTTATTGAGTTTTTCACAAACAAGGTCGGTCGCCCATTCAGCCATTAAACGATAAGTCATTAACTTACCACCAGTGATAGTAATAAAGCCATCTAAGCCATCACGTTCTGCGTGGTCAAGTAGCACAATACCACGACTCACATTACGACCAGATGGATCATCATCGCTTGCAACTAATGGTCGCACCCCAGCATAAGCACGTAATACGCGAGTATAACGCAAGCTCGGTGCAAGTTTTTCACCTTCACGGAAAAGAATATCTACTTCTTCTGGCGTCACTTGCATGTTATCGATTTGATCATAAGGAACACGACTTGACGTTGTACCAATAACACAAATTGTATCGCCTGGAACAAGAATATCCGCATCAGCTGGTTTACGACAGCGGTTAATTACAAGTTTATTAATACGATGACCCATTACGAGCAATGCACCTTTCGCGGGGAACATCTTGATTTTGAGATCAGCATATTCCGCAATCCCTTGTCCCCAAATACCACCAGCATTCACAACAAGTGGTGCAAAAAATTGGCGTTCTCTACGATTTTTATGATCGTACACATTCACACCAATCACTTTTCCACCTTCACGAATCAAATTTTTTACTTCGCAATAAGTGAACATTTTTGCGCCGTTTTCTGTCGCATCCATCATATTAGAGGCTGTTAAACGGAATGGGTCAATAGAACCATCTGGCACAACAACTGCCCCCACTAAATCTGGGTTTACAGAAGGCTCCATAATTTTAGCTAAATCCGGATCAATGGCTTGCGCATCGATTCCAGATTTTGCACAGCTCTCAAGGAAGGTTTTTTGATAGTCGAGAGAATCTTCAGGCAACGTGATAAATAAGCCTTCCGTTTCATCTACGCAATGACGCGCAATTTTGCGCAAAATGCGGTTTTCTTTAATACATTCTTCAGCAGATTCTTGGTCGTTCACGGCATAACGTGCACCACTGTGTAATAATCCGTGGTTACGTCCTGTCGCACCCGTTGCGATGTCTCGGCGTTCCAATAAAATACAATCAATGCCACGAAGTGCACAGTCACGCGCAATACCTGCACCCGTTGCGCCACCACCGATAATAATGACATCGGTACTGAGTGGCGAGAAATCTCCAACATCTTTGTACATGCTAGGCGATAATCCCATGTTTACCCCCAATTCCCAAAATTTAACAAAAAAATAATATAAAAATCACAGGCATTGTAGAGAAGTGCGACCAAATTAACAACATTTTGAGTGCAAAAGAAAACAATTTTGTGATACTGATCACTATAATTTTCGCTTTCGCTCAAATGGTGTAAAAATTTTGTGAAACACTTCACATTTTTTACTTTTTTTACTTCCTTATTTTTTATTTTCTTTTATCATGCGCCCATCCCTTACTGTCTAATAAAGGGTGGATAAAACTTACACATAATTAAAAGTTGGAGAAAAAAATTATGTTTGGACCATTCAAACCCGCTCCGCATATTGCGGAACTTCCAGCGGAAAAAATTGATTCCACGTATAGACGCTTACGTTGGCAAGTATTCGCAGGGATCTTCTTTGGTTATGCCGCATACTATTTCGTGCGTGCAAACTTTGACTTAGCACAACCTGGTTTAATTCAAGCTGGTCTTTATACAAAAGCTGAGCTTGGTGTAATCGGTTCTGCAGCTGGTCTTGCTTACGGTTTATCAAAATTCGTAATGGCTGGTATGTCTGACCGTTCTAACCCTCGTGTATTCCTACCATTTGGTTTATTACTATCTGGTTTATGTATGACCTTAATGGGTCTATTCCCATGGGCAACCTCTGGCATCGCTATCATGTGGGCGATGATCTTCTTAAATGGTTGGTTCCAAGGTATGGGATGGCCTCCATGTGGTCGTACTATGGTGCACTGGTGGTCTAAATCTGAACGCGGTACTATCGTGTCAATTTGGAATACTGCGCACAATATCGGTGGTATGATGCCTGGTGCAATGGTGTTATTAGCTAGTGCAATTTTCTTCAGCACTCACGGTATTGAAGCGCAAGCAAAAGACATCTGGCAACAATCTTTATACTACCCTGGTATTGCAGCAATGATCTGTGCAATTCCTGTGTACTTCGTCATGCGCGATACTCCACAATCTTGTGGTTTACCATCAATCGAAAAATGGCGTAATGATTACCCTGATGACTATAACGAAAAAACTTACGAAAACGATTTAACTGCAAAAGAAATCTTCGTAACTTATGTATTAAAAAACAAATTGTTATGGTACATCGCGATTGCTAACGTATTCGTATATTTAATCCGCTACGGCGTATTAAAATGGTCTCCCGTTTACTTGAGCGAAGTAAAACACTTCAACATCAAAGGTACCGCATGGGCATACACAATCTATGAATTAGCAGCAGTTCCAGGTACATTATTATGTGGTTGGGTATCAGATAAAGTGTTCAAAGGTAAACGTGGTTTAACAGGTTTCATCTTCATGATCTTAACTACTGCAGCGGTTGTTGCGTACTGGATGAACCCAGCTACACCAGAAGCTGAGTTAGCGAACTACAGCGCATGGTATCAAAACCCATACCAATTAACTGACTTCATTTTAATGACTTTAATCGGTTTCTTAATCTATGGTCCTGTAATGTTAATCGGTTTACATGCTCTTGAGTTAGCACCGAAAAAAGCAGCAGGTACTGCAGCAGGTTTCACCGGTTTATTCGGTTACTTAGGTGGTACAGTTTCTGCATCTGTAGTTATCGGTTGGGCAGCTCAACATTACGGATGGGACGGTGGTTTCTACGTAATGATCGGCGGTGGCGTATTAGCAGTGTTATTACTCTTAGTCGTAATGGTTGAAGAAGGTAAACATAAAGCTAAATTAGGCGATACCTATGGAACTAAATAATTAGTTTAAAAAAGGTGGCGGGCAAATTGCTTGGTCGCCTTTTTTGTAACTAAAATCTAAAAAATCCATAAAAATTTACCGCACTCTTAAGGAGAAAATACTTATGAAACTTAAAACTTTAGCGCTTTCTTTATTAGCAGCTGGTGTACTTGCAGGTTGTAGCAGCCATTCATCAAGCATGGCAAACACCCAAATGAAATCAGATAAAATCATTATTGCTCACCGTGGTGCTAGCGGTTATTTACCAGAGCATACTTTAGAATCTAAAGCACTTGCGTTTGCACAACATGCTGATTATTTAGAGCAAGATTTAGCAATGACTAAAGATGGTCGCTTAGTGGTTATTCACGATCACTTTTTAGATGGTTTGACTGATGTAGCGAAAAAATTCCCACATCGTCACCGTAAAGATGGTCGTTACTATGTCATCGACTTTACCTTAAAAGAAATTCAAAGTTTAGAAATGACAGAAAACTTTGAAACCAAAGATGGCAAACAAGCACAGGTTTATCCTGGTCGTTTCCCACTTTGGAAATCACACTTCAGAATTCACACCTTTGAAGATGAAATTGAATTTATCCAAGGCTTAGAAAAATCTACAGGCAAAAAAGTAGGGATTTATCCAGAAATCAAAGCACCTTGGTTCCACCATCAAAATGGCAAAGATATTGCAGCTGAAACCCTCAAAGTGTTGAAAAAATATGGCTATGATAAGAAAACCGATATGGTTTACTTACAAACTTTCGACTTTAATGAGTTAAAACGTATCAAAACTGAATTACTTCCAAAAATGGGCATGGATTTGAAATTAGTTCAATTAGTAGCTTATACAGATTGGAAAGAAACGCAAGAAAAAGATGCGAAAGGTAAATGGGTAAACTACGATTACGATTGGATGTTTAAACCAGGTGCAATGGCAGAAGTGGTGAAATATGCTAATGGTGTTGGTCCAGGTTGGTATATGTTAGTAGATAAAGAACAATCTAAACCAGGCAACATTGTATACACACCATTAGTAAAAGAGCTTGCTCAATACAAAGTTGAACTTCATCCATATACAGTGCGTAAAGACGCATTGCCAGAATTCTTCACAGACGTAAATCAAATGTACGATGCATTATTGAATAAATCAGGTGCAACAGGCGTATTTACTGATTTCCCAGATACTGGCGTGGAATTCTTAAAAGGGAAAAATAATATCCCTCATAACCGTGGGTAAACATACCCACGGTTAAATAGGTTTCTATATCGTAGAAACTAAAAATCTACTCTAACAGAGTAACATCATAATCAATCTAGGTGTTCTAACCTAGAATTCAAATAAGGAGGCTATTTCAAAACACTCCGTATTCTTTTTTAATAGATTCTTCTTCCCTTTTATTTAGGGAAAACACCCTTCGTTTCAACCGCACTTCTAAGGAGTGATCTATGGATAAATCATTAAAAGCTAACTGTATTGGCGAGTTTTTAGGTACAGCCTTATTGATTTTCTTTGGTGTGGGCTGCGTTGCAGCACTAAAAGTAGCAGGCGCTAGTTTTGGCTTGTGGGAAATCAGCATTATGTGGGGGATGGGCGTTGCTCTTGCAGTATATGCAACAGCTGGTTTATCTGGCGCTCATTTAAACCCAGCAGTAACCATTGCCCTTTGGAAATTTGCTTGCTTTGACGGCAAAAAAGTAATTCCTTACATCATTTCACAAATGCTCGGCGCATTCTTTGCTGCAGCATTAGTTTATGCCTTATACCGTAATGTTTTTATCGATTATGAAACAGCCCACAATATTGTTCGTGGTACACAAGAAAGTTTGAGCCTTGCGGGTACATTCTCCACTTATCCTTATCCAAGTTTAAGCATTGGTGGAGCCTTTGCTGTGGAATTTGTGATTACTGCAATTCTTATGGCATTAATTATGGCATTAACTGACGATGGAAACGGTGTACCTCGTGGTCCACTTGCCCCATTACTAATTGGTGTATTAATCGCAGTTCTCGGCGGTGCTATGGGCCCTTTAACCGGTTTTGCCATGAATCCAGCACGCGACTTCGGACCAAAATTCTTTGCTTATCTCGCTGGCTGGGGCGAACTCGCTTTAACTGGCGGACGTGAAATCCCTTATTTTATCGTTCCAATGGTTGCACCTGTTTTAGGCGCATTAGCTGGTGCATGGTTATACAAAAAAGCAATTGGCGGCAATTTACCTTGTAATTGCGGCTGCGAATAATTATTTGAAGGAGTAATACTATGACAGACAAAAAATACATCATTGCATTAGACCAAGGTACAACAAGCTCTCGCGCAGTATTATTAGATCATAATGCGAATGTGGTTGAAATTGCACAACGTGAATTTACCCAAATCTACCCTCGAGCTGGTTGGGTAGAACATAACCCAATGGAAATTTGGGCAACTCAAAGCTCAACCTTAAACGAAGTCGTTGCAAAAGCGGGCATTACATCTGATGAAATTGCCGCTATCGGTATCACCAACCAACGTGAAACCACCATTGTATGGGAAAAAGCAACTGGTACACCTGTTTACAACGCTATCGTATGGCAATGCCGCCGTACAGCAGACATTACCGATAAATTAAAAGACGATGGTCATGAGGAATACATTCGTAATACCACAGGCTTAGTGGTTGACCCTTACTTCTCTGGTACAAAAGTAAAATGGATTTTGGATAACGTTGAAGGTGCTAGAGAAAAAGCAGAACGAGGCGAATTATTATTTGGTACCGTTGATACTTGGCTTGTATGGAAACTGACTCAAGGCCGAGTGCATGTAACAGATTATACCAATGCATCTCGTACCATGTTATTCAACATTCACACCAAGCAATGGGACGACAAGATGCTTGAAATCTTGAATATTCCACGTTCAATGTTACCTGAGGTACGTAATTCTTCTGAAATTTACGGCCAAACCAATATCGGTGGTAAAGGTGGTGTTCGTATTCCTGTTGCAGGGATTGCAGGTGACCAACAAGCCGCTCTTTACGGACATCTTTGCGTACATGCAGGCCAAGCCAAAAACACTTACGGCACAGGCTGCTTTATGTTGCTCCACACAGGTAATAAAGCCATTACATCCAAAAATGGACTTCTCACAACCATTGCCTGTAATGCAAAAGGCGAACCAGAATATGCCTTAGAAGGTTCTGTATTTATCGCGGGTGCATCAATACAATGGCTCCGTGATGAACTCAAAATTGTTCACGATAGTTTTGACTCTGAATACTTTGCACAAAAAGTGACTGATAGTAATGGCGTATATGTTGTTCCAGCTTTCACGGGTTTAGGTGCACCATATTGGGATCCATATGCGCGCGGTGCAATTTTTGGTCTTTCTCGCGGTGCAAACCGTAATCACATCGTTCGTGCAACCTTAGAATCTATTGCTTACCAAACCCGTGATGTCTTAGAGGCTATGCAATCAGATTCTGGTGAACGTTTACAATATCTCCGTGTGGATGGTGGCGCGACAAACAATAACTTCTTAATGCAATTCCAAGCTGATATTTTAGATGTAAATGTTGAGCGTCCAGTCGTGAAAGAAGTGACCGCTCTAGGTGCTGCTTATCTTGCTGGTTTAGCAACAGGCTTCTGGAAAGATTTAGACGAGCTTCGCGATAAAGCCCGTGTAGAACGCACTTTCAGTCCAGACAGCGACAATGACAAACGCGAACGTCGCTACAAAGGCTGGAAAAAAGCCGTTAAACGCTCATTAGAATGGGCAAAAGAAGATGAAGAATAATTTATAATTCTCATATAAAGAGCGGTCAAAACTTCTTTTATTTTGACCGCTCTTTTATTCTGTATCTGTATAAAAATTATTTTCTAGATAGAGGTGGAACAAAGGTTAAACCTAAATCCCAAGGTTGCTCAATCCAAGTATTTTGTGGAATATCAATCACGTAATCATCCACTAATTCTGCACCTGCAGGTTTTGCAAATACAGTCACAAATTTTGCATTAGGGTACATTTGACGAATCGCACGCGCTGTATTACCGGTATCAACTAAATCATCTACAACGATAAATCCTTCACCACCATTTGGCACCTGAGCAGCATGAAGAACTTGTAATTCACCTTGATTGTTATGATCATGATAACTAGCGATACAAACAGTCTCAATATGGCGAAGGCCTAACTCGCGAGCCAAAACAGCTGCTGGAAATAAACCACCACGGCTCACCGCAATAATACCTTTCCATTGAGAAGCCGGAAGTAAACGTTCAGATAATTTGCGGGCATGCATTTGGAACATATCCCAAGTCACCACATATTTTTCGCTCATAATTGCACCTTAGAAATTTATCGATAAATAAAAATTGCGTAAGGATAACCCGAAATGGCGTTTTATGCTATTATTTCATGAAATTTTTCAGTAAAAAGGAGTGACTATGTCTGAAATTACAATACTTAAACCAGCATTACTGTGGAAATGGTTCGATCAAATCTGTGCAATCCCTCATCCTTCTCATCATGAAGATGCGTTAGCTAACTTTATTGTAAACTGGGCGAAAGAAAAGCATTTTTTTGTTGAACGCGATGAGGTGGGGAATGTCCTCATTCGTAAACCCGCAACAAAAGGAATGGAAAATCACACGCCTGTTGTTCTACAAGCGCACTTAGATATGGTGCCGCAAGCTAATGAAGGCAATCCACATGATTTTACCAAAGATCCGATTCAACCTTATATTGACGGGGAATGGGTGAAAGCACGAGGTACAACGTTAGGATCTGACAATGGTATCGGTTTAGCCTCTACTTTAGCGGTGTTAGAAAGCGATGATTTAGCGCATCCACCTCTTGAAGTGCTTTTAACAATGACAGAAGAAACCGGCATGGATGGCGCGAAAGGTTTGCGTCATAACTGGTTACAATCTGAGATTTTAATCAATACAGATACCGAAGAAATTGGCGAAATTTACATTGGTTGTGCGGGCGGGATTAACGCAAACTTCGAAATTCCAGTTCAATATGAAACCAATACGTTTGAGCACAGCGCACAAATCACCCTTAAAGGTTTACGTGGCGGCCACTCTGGCGGCGATATCCATACAGGGCGTGCAAATGCAATCAAAGTGTTAGCGCGAGTATTAGCAAAACTCTCTCAAAATGAACCGCACTTTGCGCTCTCTGAAATTCGTGGTGGCTCAATTCGTAATGCAATTCCTCGAGAAGCTGTAGCCGTATTAGCCTTTAATGGTAATGTAAAAGCCATAGAAAGTGCGGTAGAAAATCTAGCAGCTGTTCTTAAAGAAGAATTAGCAATTGCAGAACCTAATTTCTCACTTTTTGTAGAGTCAGCAGAAAAAGCCCATACCGTATTCACTACACAAAGTACTCAAACGGTAATTAACGCACTCAACGTATTGCCAAACGGTGTAATCCGCAATAGTGATGTAGTTAAAAATGTTGTAGAAAGTTCATTAAGTGTTGGCGTATTGAAAACAGAAGGTAACGCTGTAAAAAGCACCATTTTAGTTCGTTCATTAATTGAAAGCGGTAAATATTCTGTAACAGAAATGCTTAGCTCACTTGCAATCTTAGCGAATGCAAAAGTCGAGTTTTCTGCGCCTTATCCAGGCTGGCAACCTGTAAATGATTCAGTTATCTTAGACGTTACTCGCAAACATTATGCTGAAGTGCTAGGCGAGCAACCTGTTGTGAAAGTCATTCACGCAGGATTAGAATGTGGTCTTTTAAAAGAACATTATCCACACATTGAAATGATTTCTATCGGGCCAACAATTCGAAATGCTCACTCACCAGATGAGAAAGTGGAAATTGCAACGGTACAAACCTATTGGGATTTATTGACGAGAGTATTAGCGGACATTCCAGCAAAGTAATCCAGTATTAATCAAAAAGGGCGGTCAAAATTAAAAACGGTTTTGACCGCTATTTATTTTTATAAAAAATAGAAATGATAAAAATGAAATATTGAAGAAATATACAGGATTAGCGGAGGGAATGGGAGTTGAATTTCAGCTGTAACATTATGAAAAACAAGGATATTATTTTTTAGCATCAAAAATATAGTACAAAATATGGTACTAAAAAAATTTTTTCGTTAATTTTTGATTGCTTTTTAAGCAAATTTGAGAGCAACCCTAAATGATGATTTACCAGTGCCAAAAATCAAACTTTAAACATCTTAACCACGTAATGATAGCTCACTATCTTTTATAGTAAAAAATAAAAATTTTCGCGGGAGATTTTTTTTGTGAAGTTTAATCACTTATTCACTTCTAACGGTCATTTTTCATCGTAAACATTTGATTATAAAAGACAAAAAGACAAGTGATTAACAAGTGATACACAAGTGATAAAGTGATTAATGAAAGTGATTTATCACTTTTTTTGCCATTTAATCACTTCTAGCCACCAGCAAAAAAGAAAAATGCGATCTATTTGACCGCACTTTATTATTTGATATTTGCTTGGCTGTTTTCCTTAATCCACGTTTGAAAATATGGGCTGTTTATTTTTATTGTGCCGTTCGTGTTACGTGTAATCAGCTCTTTTCTTTCTAGCTTTCTCACTTTCCCTTGTATTGTGCTTGAGCTAATATCTTCTACTCCTAACGCCTTAGCAAAATAGGATCGTTTTTCTTTGCTATATAGCGCATTTTCGCCATTTACAACGCTCTTTAATATTTCCTGCTCTATTGAGCTTAATTCGCTCCATATCTTCATATGGTCGCCTAATTCACTCATTTGAGCAAGTCTATATTCTGATGCCTGTTTAAGTGATAGATTAGGGTTGATAATCATATCTTGAGCGATTGAGCGCATATAAAGAGGGGTAAAATTAAATCGTTCAAAGAGTTCATAAAACTGACGCTTGTCGATTTCTTGCCCTGTTCTGCTGTGATAAATATCGGCTAGAAAATCAGTAAAATCCTTGCCTAAATTTGGGAAATCTAAAGGGTGTGCAAAATGAAAAAACGGTGCTTTGTTGTCATTAAACATTGCCCGCAATCCATTTGTGCTACTCCCTGTGAAAATCACTTTTATCTTTTGTTGATTTATATCTAAACCAGTGCGCAATGAACGAATCAGACCTACTGTATGGCTCACTCTCGCCAGCTCTTGAACTTCATCAAGTAACATTAAAACGGGTTTATTGCTAGATTCTGTAATGGCATTAATAATCTGAACAAGGCTTAATTCATCAAGTTTAGTTTGAGTTTTATCTTGTAATTCAACGCCTACACCCATTAAGTCAATGGCTTTTAGTTTATCAAACAAGTTATTAGTTTTACCGTCCACCTCATCAAGAAAATGTATTAACTCGCGCGTAAAAACATTGCCCAATTCGTTACTAGTGCGATCCATAAAACTAAAATAGAACACATTAAACCCTAATTTCTCTGCTTTCGGCTTTACGTCATTAAGCAAGAATTGGGTTTTTCCCATTCTACGGGGAGCAAAAAGGGTTATAGCGTGCAATATTCCGTCTTTTAGACTTGATAATAACCGCTCTGCTAATTCAGAACGGGGGAAATAAAGCGGGTCTGCCTGTGTCATTTTTAGCCTCTTTATATTATTTTATACTCTCTTTGTATAATTATACGTTCAATGTATAAAAATGTATAAAACTTTATACTATTTCTGCTGCTTGTCGTGCAATGATGAGTGATGATTATCGCTAGTAGCTAGAGATTAAAAGGTACTCCTAAGGGGATCCCCTTTCCACGGGGTTTCGGGCGCGCGGTTTTCGGCTAATTTTTAGGTTTCTAGGCATCATCATCTTTCATCTAAAATATTAATTTTGCGGTTGTAAAAATTGAGTTGAATGTACGGTTTTGACAGGTAAGCCCATAGCGATTTTACCCCTCGCGTGCGCGTACTGGTCGCAAAACTCAATAAAAAAACGCCTAAAGTAGGCGTTCTATCATTAATAGCGTTGATGATTGATTATTATATCCCAGCGATAAGCTCAAAGGTTTGCGGTGCTTTATCCACCATACGCAACAATAAAGAGGCGTGCGCGCTAGGTTTGGTTTTGCCCTGCTCCCAACCTTGATAGGTTCTTACACTGGTTCGTAACTTCTGCGCAAAGACAGCTTGAGAAAGGTTTAATTTCTCTCTAATAGCTTTCACTTCCTCTGCCGTAATGCTTGCAGGTTCGATTCGTTCGCGAGTCTCTACTCTTAGCGTTATTTTCCCCTGTGTAAAGTCTTTATAGGCATTTAGCCCCTCTATAAGCTCATCAAATAATTCACTCATTGCTCTAGCTCCTTTGCACTAGCTAGATT
>MDJB01000008.1 GCA_001752465.1 Haemophilus quentini | reverse complement strand
GTAATAGTTAAAAAGCCACGTTTTCGCGCCAGTGGGTTTTACACGTAAAAAAAGCCCCTGCCCGTCCATTAGGTTGTATTCCTTGTTTTGGGGCTTGGCTCTTTCTACTTCGGTGTTTGTTAAAGGTTTAGTAATAATCGCCATGAAAAATTGCCATTTGGTAACAAGATTTTAAATTAGTTTACCATCTTGTTCCCTCGTGTGTTACCAAAATCTGCGGTCATTATGCGTTACTATGCGTTAAATTGAGTGCCAAAATGCTCTAAAATACTGATTTTTAAGTACAAAAAAAGCAAGGTGCTTTACCTTGCTTTATTAATTTGGTGGGATAATCTCTCCTGAATTAATTGTGCGTCATGTACGCCGAGCCATTGAACTACAACAAGGCGATCAACGTATTCATAGCGGTACATTAAATATCGCTGGTGAATTTGGTATTGGTGATATTGCTAACCGTTTTGTAGCTGGTGTGGATGTCATGCATAATATCCGCGATATCGGACCTATTTATAACCAAGGCATCATGAATTCTGATATCAATATTGATAATCCAAACTATACCAGCCCTGTTGCGGAACATAAAAATGGTAACGGCAACGCCTATCAATATAACTATCTCAAAACTGTTGGTGTTTATATTCAAGATACCGCCTACTTTACAGATAACTTTATTATGACGGGCGGTTTACGTTATGAGTATTTTGATCAATTTGCAGGGCGTCATTGCTTAAATGCGGCAAACTGTAAAAAAGGTCAAAATCTAACAAAAACCGGAAATACCGATCAACACGATGGTAAATTATTGTATCAATTAGGTGCCGTATATAAATTTACCCCACATATTGCGACCTTTGCAAACTACTCGGAGTCTTTCCGTCCACAAATGAGTGTGGCGACACCCGTTAGTGGAGATTTAAAACCAGAACAAGGTAAATCTTTTGAAATTGGTGCAAAATACGAAAACTCAGGCTTTAATGCGACACTAGCATTATTCAATATCAGCAAACGTAATGTGGCTGAGGCTGTTGGTTCGGGTTCAAATGCACAATTAAATATCGTGGGCAAACAACGTTCTCGTGGTGCGGAATTCGATCTTAATGGTCAAATTACGGATAGCCTAAGCATAGCGGCTAACTATACCTACACCAAAGTAAAATCACTTGAAAATGAGCTTTATCCTAATGCAGTAAATCAACAACTTTCTGGTGTGCCAAAGCATCAAGCTTCCCTATTCCTCGCTTATAACGTAGGTGAATTTGATTTTGGCAATATCCGTGTTGGTGGAGGCGCTCGTTATTTAGGTTCCTGGTATGCCTACAACAATACTTATACGAAAGCATATAAACTACCTCATGCCGTGGTATATGATGCCTTTATTGCTTACGATACTAAAATCTCTGGCAAGAAAGTGTCTTTCCAACTTAACGGTAAAACTTAACAGATAAAACTTACTATCCATCCACCTCTGGTAATGCAACAAACACGTTAATCCCTGTTACATTAGGTTATGGACGTGAATTTATCTTCAACACTAAAGTTGAGTTTTAATTGAGCGCACAATATGAGGGCGAATATTTCGCCCTTTTTGTTTTGACTTTATGGATAATAAATGAACTGGCAAACCGAACTTAATAATAGTTTAAACTGGATTTTAACCGCACTTTTTTGGGTGATATTGTGCTTTAGCGTAACAATGTTAGCCTTAAAACAAACTACTTTCGGCAAAAAATTCTGGTGTATTGTCTCTCCATCAATGAATAAAAAAACCAGCATTAAACTAATTTTAATGTTGTTAGTGCTATTTATAATGATATTGTTGGAAGTATGATTTAGCGTGCTTAATTCATTTTTTTACAATGGATTGTATAGCTCAATGCAAGAATTAAACATTGAGAAATTTTGGTTCTTTGCAAAACTAAATGCTCTTCTTGTGGTAGCACAAGTTATACATGCCATTCCTGATTACTTCTTTCAACAAGTGTTTGAAATTCGTTGGTTGGAAAGTCTTAATGCAACATTTGTTAAGAGCTGGCTAAATAAGAAAAAATACTATCGCCTAAAATACGAACGAGATTTACCAGATAATATCGATCAACGTATTGAACAAGATGCGAGAGAATTTATTACCAGTACCGTACAAATTATACGAGGCGTGATTAACTCAGTGCTCACGACCATTGAATTTACGATTATTTTATGGTCACTTTCTGGTGTGTTAACTTTATTTGGATTTAATATTGAAAAAGGCGTCGTTTTCTTCATTTATGCCTTTATTATTTTTGCAACACTCATGTCTGTTTGGATTGGTCGCCCTCTAATTAAGCTGAATTTTACGAAAGAAAACTCAATGGCGATTATCGTTATTCCTTAATCCGTGTACGAGACAATGCAGAAAGCATTGCTTTTTATAATGGCGAACCAAAAGAACAAACTTTCTTACAACATCAATTCCGTCAAATTATCCATAACCGTTGGTCCATTGTATTAAAAATGTTGGGCTTAAATAGTTTCAACTCTGGAGTAACTCGCGTGGCCAAATTATTGCCTTTAATGTTACAAGCGCCACGTTTCTTTTCTGGCCAAATAAAACTGGGAGACATGCATCAAACAGTCCAAGCATTTAACCGATTAATGACCGCACTTTCATTCTTCCGCTTGTTCTATGAGCAATTCACACTCTATCAAGCTCGCTTAAATCGTCTTTATGGTTTTATAACAAGAATGGATGAATTAGATAAACAAAACGTTCATCATTCTTTTCATTGTTCTCATCGTGTCGCCTTAAAAAACTTTGGCATTAAAGATGAACAAGGTAATGTACTACTCAATAATTTAAATATTCATTTAGAAAATGGAGATGCCCTATTGATTCAAGGTGCATCTGGAACAGGAAAAACATCGCTGCTAAAAGCAATTGCAGGAATCTATCCTTTTGAAACCATAGGTATTGCGGAGCATCCATGCATGGGAAGTTTATTCCTGCCACAACGATCTTATATGCCGCAGGGTACTTTACGAGAAGCAATTTGTTATCCAAATATCAATCCAAATCACGCAGAATTAGAACAAACCATGAAGGATTGTGCGCTAGGAAAATATATACACGCGCTTAATGTAAAAAATGACTGGCAAGCAATTTTATCGCCTGGTTAACTTCAAAGAGTGGCGTTTATTCGTATTTTACTCACTAAACCAGATGTCGTATTTCTCGATGAAACGACTTCCGCATTAGATGAAACAACAGAGCATTTACTCTACCAAACAATTAAAGAGCGTCTGCCCGAAATGATCATTCTCAGCGTAGGTCATCGTAGTACATTACAGCAATTTCATAACAAACAACTAAAATTAGATGTATGTTTATTATGTAAAAATTAGAAGATGGCAAGTTAAGAATATATAAACCAAATATTTTGTTTATTTTGATGCTAGTCTAAAGAGCGCCTATAAAATTAAAATAAAATCATAAAAAAAGCCCTCGAGATTCGAGGGCTTGATTTTTTACTATCGTAATAAAAATTAGCGACGTAAACCTAAACGAGCGATAGTGCTTTGGTATAAAGCAAGATCAGTACGTTTTAAGTAGTCTAAAAGTTTACGACGACGAGAAACCATACGCAATAAACCACGACGACCATGGTGGTCTTTTTTGTGCTCTGCAAAGTGAGCTTGTAAGTGGTTGATTTGTGCAGTTAATAGTGCGATTTGAACTTCAGAAGAACCAGTATCTTTCGCATCGCGACCAAATTCAGCAACGATTGCTGCTTTTTTTTCAGTACTTAGAGACATTTTTTACTCCTAAAAGGTAGTGTTGTTAATACATCATTCGCCGATCTCTAACTCAGCGATGACAAGGAGCTTGCATTCTAGCGGTGAATAAACTCAAATGCAAGGTTTATTCTGATAATAACCCATCATTCTGATTTGTTTGTCTTGAATCAATTGTAAAATTTGAAAGCATGTAGCTAGGAATTATTACCACTATAGTGAAATTCTATACATTTCATTGGCTATTTCTTTATTATAAACATGATGATCTGTTTCAATAATTTTAATAGTTTCACTCTCTGAAATTTTAATTTGTTTTAACTCATTGATAAATTGATCATACTCTGTAGTGTGAGCAAGAATAAATTTATCAATTCCCATATAACTATTTCTATCTGCTCGTCTAGTTTTGACTTCACTTTCAGAAAGCGTTAAAAGATAACACTTTGCATCTCTATGAACATATTTTGTTGCAACAGCCTCAAGATCAGCTTGTTTCCAACGTTCCCTTAATGACGTTTTAGCACTAATAGTGATGGGCGTTCTACGATTATAGAGTACAATATCAAGAATTACATTTGGTACAAAAGCAAGTTTTGCTTGAACATAAACGGGACCGATTCCTTCTCTAAGCAATGAAAGGACAAGTAATTGCTCAAACACTCCCCCATTTACCGAATTATCTTCTTTATAATCAGATTTATAAATACCCCAATAAGTAGAAATGAATTCACTTGCAGTCCACTCTTTGTTAATAGGATATTCTTCTATTATTTGTTTGATAATAGTGACAACCTTTCGTCCTTTAGTAGTCATATTATTTACCTATGTTTAATTCATTTAATATTTGTTTTGCTGTTGCTTGAATAGCTGGCACAGCAACAGAATTGCCAAATTGTTTATATGCCGAGGCATCTGCAACAGGAATTACATAACTATCAGGAAAACCTTGTAATCTGGCCCATTCTCTTGGAGTCATCTTACGAATCCCCTCTCGATTAACTTCGCCTTTAATCCGAGTCGTTGGGGTAAAATCAATAATTCGATGATCAATAATCAAATTACGCTCTCTTCCCATGCCACCAACAACAATTGCATTCGCTATTCCATTATCAGAAATAATTTCATATCCAAAGCCGTTACCTTTACTTTCATGACGAGCTTTATGCTTCCGTAATGTATTAATATATTGGGTTGATAAATAATATTTCGTTGCAACTGGTTTATCTTCACGAATATCAATAAAACGCACTGACTGATTGGTCGGCTTTGGATAATTAAATGAATTCACCCCTGTATCTTTATGAAATCCCACAATATAGATTCGTTCTCTATTTTGTGGCACACCGAAATCTTTAGCATTTACAATTTCAGGATCTGGTACAAAATAACCTAAATCCTCTCTCAATGTGTTTAAAATAGTTTTAAGCGTACGTCCTTTATCGTGATTAATTAATCCTTTCACATTCTCTAAAAAAAAGGCTTTCGGTTGATAACGACGAATAATCTCAGCAACATCAAAAAATAACGTTCCTCTGGTATCTTCAAATCCACCTCTTTTACCTGCAATAGAAAAAGCCTGACAAGGAAAGCCTGCACAAAGGATATCGAATTCTTTAGGAATTCTAGCCTTCGTTTCTTCTAAAGTAATATCACCGTAAGGAATATCTCCAAAATTTGCAGCATACGTTTTTTGAGCTTGCTCATCCCATTCACTAGAAAAAACACATTTTCCACCCAAATTTTGCATTGCTAGTCTAAAGCCACCAATTCCAGCAAAAAGATCAATAAAGGTAAAACTTACTGTATTCTGCACTAGGTGCTTATTTTCTGAAAACAAATGATATTGTGCTTCAGGTTCTTCAATTATATTTTGCTGTTCTAACATTTCAGCCATGTACATCTCTAAAAAGTAGTATTCAGTAAAAATATGTCTAATTATATTTATATAACAACATAAAAAATCGTAGATGCAATATTTACAGACAATTCTATTTCCTACAGTCTACTATTTTAATATCCTAATTTTTTCAATCACATTTGTTGTTGAACAATCATTTTCAAAGTTTAGCACTTTAACATCGCCACCATTTTCCCAAACTTCTTTTGCGCCAGCAATCTCTTCAGGTTTGTAATCGCCGCCTTTGACTAAAAGATCTGGTAAAATTTCACCGATTAAACGTTGTGGTGTATCTTCAGTGAATGGCACCAACCAGTCCACGGATGCCAAACCAGCCAGTACCGCCATACGATTTTCAAGATTGTTAATTGGGCGACTGTCACCTTTTAAGCGTTTAACTGAATCATCACTATTTACCGCGACAATTAAACGATCGCCCAATTTGCGTGCATTTTCTAAATAAGAAACATGCCCTGGATGCAAAATATCGAAACAGCCATTAGTCATCACAATTTTTTCACCGCGCGCTTTAGCTTGTGCGACAGCATCTTTTAATTCAGCTTCACTCATAATGCCAAACCCAGTTTCAGGGCGAGCATGAATAGCATTTTCAAGTTCCACAGTCGAAACCGTTGAAGTCCCCAATTTACCCACCACAATTCCAGCGGCCACATTGGCTAAGTAGCAAGATTCTTCAAAAGAACGTCCATCTGCTAATGCGGTTGCTAATACGCTAATTACAGTGTCACCGGCTCCTGTCACATCAAATACTTCTTTTGCAACGGTTGGCAAATGATAGGGTTCTTGATTTGGGCGTAATAATGTCATGCCTTTTTCAGAACGCGTCACCAAAAGTGCGGTTAATTCAATATCAGAAATTAATTTTAAACCCTTCTCAATAATCTCTTCTTCTGTATTACATTTACCCACAACAGCTTCAAATTCAGACATATTTGGTGTCAATAATGTCGCACCACGATAGCGTTCAAAATCAGTTCCCTTTGGATCGATCAACACAGGAACATTCGCTTTGCGTGCAATTTGAATCATTTTCTGAACATCTTTAAGCGTGCCTTTACCATAATCAGAAAGAATCAAAGCACCGTAATTTTTCACCGCACTTTCTAACTTCGCTAATAAATCCTTGCAATCTACATTATTGAAATCTTCTTCAAAATCAAGGCGAAGTAACTGTTGGTGACGAGATAAAATACGTAATTTGGTAATGGTTGGATGGGTCTCTAATGCAACAAAATTACAATCGATTTTTTGTTTTTCTAATAAGTGGGAAAGTGCAGAACCAGTTTCATCTTGTCCAATCAGCCCCATTAACTGAACTGGTACATTGAGTGAAGCAATATTCATCGCCACATTTGCTGCACCACCCGCGCGCTCTTCATTTTCTTGTACACGAACTACTGGCACTGGTGCTTCTGGTGAAATACGGTTGGTTGCGCCGAACCAATAACGATCAAGCATCACATCGCCTAATACGAGTACTTTTGCTTGCTTAAATTCTGCTGAATATTGAGCCATTTTAAAATCTCTCTATTTGAATAACCAAAATTGTGGCGATTTTACCACAACTCAAATTTACGATAAACTACGCCCCGTAACTTACGTGGAAAGAACAATGAAAAACGAAAAACTCCCTCAATTTCAACCGCACTTTTTAGCCCCCAAATACTGGTTTTTTTGGCTAGGCGTGGCAATTTGGCGAAGTATTTTATGTCTTCCCTATCCTATTTTGCGCCATATTGGTAATGGTATCGGTTGGCTGTTTTCACATTTAAAAGTGGGTAAACGTCGAGCTGCCATTGCACGCCGCAATCTTGAACTTTGTTTCCCTGATATGCCTGAAAACGAGCGTGAGGCGATTTTACAAGAAAATCTTCGTTCAGTAGGCATGGCAATTATCGAAACTGGCATGGCTTGGTTTTGGTCAGATTCACGTATCAAAAAATGGTCGAAAGTTGAAGGCTTACATTATCTAAAAGAAAATCAAAAAGATGGAATTGTTCTCGTCGGTGTTCATTTCTTAACGCTAGAACTTGGCGCACGTATTCTTGGTTTGCACCATCCCGGCATTGGCGTTTATCGTCCAAATGATAATCCTTTACTTGATTGGCTACAAACGCAAGGTCGTTTACGCTCTAATAAAGATATGCTTGATCGTAAAGATTTACGCGGAATGATCAAAGCTTTACGTCACGAAGAAACCATTTGGTATGCGCCAGATCACGATTACGGCAGAAAAAATGCCGTTTTTGTACCATTTTTTGCAGTGCCCAATGCTTGCACAACCACTGGTAGTTATTATTTATTAAAATCCTCACCAAATAGCAAAGTGATTCCATTTGCGCCATTACGCAATAAAGATGGTTCAGGCTATACTGTGAGCATTTCAGCACCCGTTGATTTTACGGATTTACAAGATGAAACGGTGATTGCTGCTCGAATGAATCAAATCGTTGAAAAGGAAATAATTAAGGACATAACGATATACATGTGGCTACATCGTCGTTTCAAAACGCGTCCAGATGAAAATACGCCTAGTTTATACGATTAAAAGTGTGGTCGAACATCACCGCACTTTTTGATAGAATTTTCTTAAATTTAAAAAATTAACAACTCATCTAACCATGACAACCAATTATTCAGCTCAAGAAATTACCGTTCTTAAAGATCTCGAGCCGGTGCAAATTCGCCCCGGTATGTATACAGACACCACTCGTCCGAATCACCTCGCACAAGAAGTTATTGATAACAGCGTGGATGAAGCCCTTGCGGGTTTCGCCACAAAAATTGAAGTAATTTTACACCCAGATCAATCCATTGAAGTCACAGACAATGGTCGCGGTATGCCTGTGGATATTCATCCTACGGAAGGTGTTTCTGGCGTAGAAGTAATCCTGACTAAACTACATGCGGGCGGTAAATTCTCCAATAAAAATTATGAATTTGCTGGTGGTTTACACGGTGTGGGGATTTCTGTGGTAAATGCACTTTCTGAACGTGTGAATATTCAAGTCAAACGCAATGGTGAAGTGTATAAAATTGCCTTTGAAAACGGCAGTAAAGTAGAAGAATTGGAAGTTATTGGGACTTGTGGCAGACGCACAACGGGAACAAGCGTTCACTTCAAACCGAATCCAAAATATTTTGACAGCGCAAAATTTTCCGTTAGCCGCCTACGCCATTTATTAAGAGCGAAAGCGGTACTCTGCTCAGGGCTTGAAATCAAATTCATTGATAAAGTAAACAATACTCAAGACATTTGGTTATATGAAGATGGTCTTTCCGATTACCTTATCGAAGCAGTTAACGGCTTTGAAACGCTTCCGGAAAAACCATTCGTTGGTGAATTTAAAGGAACAAATGAAGCGGTTAGCTGGGCATTACTTTGGTTACCAGAAGGCGGTGAACTGATTGGCGAAAGCTACGTAAACTTAATTCCGACTATTCAAGGCGGAACGCATGTTAATGGCCTACGCCAAGGTTTGTTAGATGCCATTCGTGAATTTTGCGAATTTAGAAATCTATTACCACGCGGCGTAAAACTTACCGCTGATGATATTTGGGATCGTTGTTCTTACATTCTTTCCCTTAAAATGCAGGATGCGCAATTCGCGGGGCAAACTAAAGAACGCTTATCATCACGCCAAAGTGCAGTCTTTGTCAGCGGTGTTTTAAAAGATGCATTCAGTCTATGGCTCAACCAAAACGTACAAGACGCTAAAAAATTAGCAGAAATTGCCATTAGTTCCGCACAACGCCGATTACGAGCAGCCAAAAAAGTCGTACGTAAAAAACTCGTTAGTGGCCCTGCATTACCAGGGAAATTAGCAGATTGTGGCTCACAGGATTTAGAAAAAACGGAATTATTTTTAGTGGAGGGCGACTCTGCGGGCGGCTCAGCAAAACAAGCGCGTGATCGCGAGTATCAAGCGATTTTGCCGTTACGTGGAAAAATCTTAAATACATGGGAAGTTTCACCTGATCAAGTATTAGGTTCAACGGAAATTCACGATATTGCCGTTGCTCTAGGGATCGATCCTGACAGCAATGATTTATCACAACTTCGCTATGGCAAAGTATGTATTCTCGCGGATGCTGATTCCGATGGTCTGCATATTGCCACCCTACTCTGCGCCCTGTTCTTACGTCATTTTCCGAAATTGGTACAAGACGGTCACGTTTATGTAGCAATGCCTCCACTTTATCGCATTGACTTAAATAAAGAAGTCTTCTACGCATTAGATGAAAGTGAAAAAGAGGCGATTTTAGATCGGTTGAAAAATAAAAAAGGCAAACCTAATGTTCAACGTTTTAAAGGTTTAGGTGAAATGAACCCATCGCAATTGCGTGAAACAACAATGGATCCTAACACTCGTCGCCTTGTTCAATTAACTTATGATTTAGAGGAAAACCAAGGCGCGAATACATTAGAATTCATGGATATGTTATTAGCGAAAAAACGTTCCGAAGACCGTAAAAATTGGTTACAAGCGAAAGGCGATCAGGTTGATTTATCTGTTTAGACTAAATTAATCTCAGCAAATCCAAATTTTAATAAATTAAGAATATATTCAATTAACAGAAACCAAAATGACAAATATCAATTATGAAGGCATTGAGAAAATGCCTCTACGCACCTTCACCGAAAGGGCTTATCTCAACTATTCCATGTATGTCATCATGGATCGTGCGTTGCCTTTTATCGGTGACGGTTTAAAACCTGTTCAACGCCGTATTGTATATGCGATGTCTAAACTTGGCTTGAATGCCACGGAAAAATACAAAAAATCTGCCCGTACCGTCGGTGATGTACTCGGTAAATTCCATCCACATGGTGACAGCGCTTGTTATGAAGCAATGGTATTAATGGCACAACCCTTCTCTTATCGTTATCCGCTCGTAGATGGTCAAGGTAACTGGGGGGCACCAGATGATCCAAAATCTTTTGCTGCCATGCGTTATACGGAATCACGCCTTTCTAAAATCTCTGAAATCTTGTTGAGTGAACTCGAACAAGGAACAGTAGATTATCAGCCAAACTTTGATGGAACCTTGGCCGAACCACAATATTTACCTGCTCGTTTACCTCATATTTTATTGAATGGCACAACAGGTATTGCAGTGGGTATGGCGACAGATATTCCACCACACAATATTAACGAAATTGCTGATGCTGCAGTAATGTTGCTAGATAATCCCAAAGCGGGATTAGATGATGTACTTGAAATTGTTCAAGGTCCAGATTTTCCAACAGAAGCGGAAATTATTTCGCCCAAATCAGAAATTTGTAAAATTTATGAACAAGGTCGTGGCTCAATAAAAATGCGTGCGACTTGGAAAAAAGAAGATGGCGAAATCATTATTTCTGCGCTTCCACATCAATCTTCTCCCTCAAAAGTCATTGCACAAATAGCCGATCAAATGACGGCAAAAAAACTGCCAATGCTAGAAGATATTCGTGATGAAGCCGATCACGAAAATCCAATTCGAATTGTGCTAGTTCCTCGCTCAAATCGCGTCGATACTGATGCGTTAATGGCACATTTATTTGCTACAACAGATCTTGAAAAAAGCTACCGTGTAAATATGAATATGATCGGACTTGATCATAAACCTGCGGTAAAAGGCTTATTAGAAATCTTAAATGAATGGCTTACCTTCCGTCGCACAACCGTAACTCGTCGCCTTCAATATCGCTTAGATAAAGTACTCTCTCGCTTACATATTTTAGAAGGTTTGATGATAGCCTTCTTAAATATTGATGAGGTTATCGAAATTATACGTCATGAAGATGAGCCAAAAGTAGAGCTTATGGCACGCTTTAATTTAAGCGATGAACAAGCTGATGCCATTTTAAATTTACGCTTACGTCATTTAGCGAAATTAGAAGAAAACCAACTCAAAGCTGAACAAGATGAACTTGAAAAAGAGCGGTTAAATTTAGAGGCAATTTTAGGATCAGAACGTCGTTTGAATACGCTTATCAAAAAAGAAATTCAAGAAGATGCAAAAAAATATGCAAGCCCACGGATGTCTCAACTTGTCGAACGTGAAGAGGCAAAAATGATCTCTGAAAGTGAAATGACACCCGCAGAGCCTGTCACTGTCATCTTATCAGAAATGGGCTGGGTACGTTGTGCCAAAGGACACGATATTGATCCTAAATCATTGAGCTACAAAGCTAGCGATAGCTATCGAGCTCACGCTTATGGAAAAAGCAATCAAGCCGTTGTCTTTATTGATAGTACGGGGCGGAGTTATGCACTCGATCCGCTTTCATTACCTTCCGCACGTTCGCAAGGTGAACCACTCACAGGTAAACTAAATTTACCAGCTGGTGCGACCATTGAATATGTCGTAATGGCCAGCGAACAGCAAGAATTATTGATGGCTTCTGATGCGGGTTATGGTTTTATTTGTAAATTTGAAGATTTAATTGCACGCAATAAAGCAGGAAAAGCCTTGATTTCTTTACCAGAAAATGCCAAAGTGATGGAGCCTAAGACGCTGGCGAGTGCCACCGCACTTGTTGTCGCTATGACATCTGCTGGCAGAATGTTGATTTTCTCGGCAAAAGATTTACCGGCATTATCAAAAGGCAAAGGCAATAAAATTGTTACAATTCCTGCAGCAAATGCAAAAGAACGCAGTGAATTGTTAGTGAGATTATTGCTCATTTCAGATCAAACAAGTCTTGAATTTCATTCCGGAAAACGAAAAATTGTATTAAAACCGGAAGATCTGCAGAAGTTCCGTGCTGAACGAGGCAGAAAAGGTTCGACATTACCACGTGGATTACATACCAATGTTGAAATAGTAGTAATCGAACCGCAACACAACACATAATTTAAACACAACATAGGGAGATCCAATTTATGAGCCATACTTTTAGCACGTATGAAACCCTTGCATTAGCAAGTTTAGTCTTGCTTTTGGGCTTTTTTCTAGTTAAACGAATTAATGTATTAAAAGCATTTAACATTCCAGAGCCAGTTGTTGGAGGCTTTATCGTTGCCATTGGTCTTTTAATTTGGCATAAAGTCGATGGAACATCCTTTAACTTTGATAAAAATTTACAAACTACCATGATGTTAGTGTTCTTCACTTCCATTGGTTTAAGCGCAAACTTTTCCCGTTTAATTAAAGGCGGAAAACCACTTATCGTATTTTTATTTGTCGCTGGTTTACTGATTATTTGTCAAAATATTATTGGTATCGCTGGTTCATTAGCATTAGGTATTCATCCCGCATATGGATTATTGGCTAGTTCGGTAACATTAACTGGCGGTCACGGTACGGGTGCAGCTTGGGCTGATACATTCGTTCATCAATTTAATCTACAAGGTGCAACTGAAATAGCGATGGCTTGTGCAACCTTTGGTTTAGTCTTTGGTGGTATCATCGGTGGCCCTGTTGCACGTTTCTTATTAAATCGTCAAAAACAAGGTGAAAACCCTGAAAATGATGAAGTTGATGATATCCAAGAAGCCTTTGAACATCCAACTTACAAACGTAAAATTACTTCACGTTCTTTAATTGAAACTATTGCAATGATGTCTATTTGTTTGCTTATCGGTCAATATTTAGATGCGCAAACAAAAGGTACAGCACTTCAATTACCAACTTTCGTATGGTGTTTATTTACCGGTGTTATTATCCGCAATATTCTAACGAACATTTTCCGCTTCCAAGTAGCTGAATCAGCTATTGATGTATTAGGTAGCGTAGGTTTATCTATTTTCTTAGCTATCGCTTTAATGTCGTTAAAACTTTGGGAACTTGCAGGTTTAGCTGTTGATGTATTAGTCGTTCTTGCTATTCAAGTTGCATTTATGGCTGCCTTTGCAATCTTCATCACCTATCGTGCAATGGGGAAAGATTATGATGCTGTCGTATTAAGCGCAGGTCACTGTGGTTTCGGTTTGGGGGCAACTCCAACTGCAGTCGCAAATATGCAAGCTGTCACCAGCCGTTTTGGGCCATCACACAAAGCATTTTTAATCGTTCCAATGGTAGGTGCGTTCTTTATCGACCTAATCAACGCAGCATTATTGAAAATCTCATTTGCAGTTGTAAATATGCTAGCGTAAAGTGCGGTTAAAATTGACAATGTTTTAAAAAATGCCTTTATCTTAAATTGATAAAGGCATTTATTTTAAGGAAGAAAAATAAAAGGAAAAACTATGCACGAATTATCTCTTTGTCAAAATATTCTAGAAATAGTGGAACAGCAATGTAAAAGTCACGATATAAAAAAAGTGACAGATCTTTGGCTAGAAATTGGCGCACTCTCTTGTGTAGAACCAGACGCATTAGAATTTTGTTTTGACATAACCTTTCAAGGTACAGCTGCTGAAGGCTGTAAACTTCATCTCATTCCTATTGCAGCACAAGCCTGGTGTTGGCAATGTCAAAAATTAGTTGAGATACAAGCTCATCATGATTCTTGTCCAAATTGTGGCAGCATACACTTGCAACGACAAAGCGGTGATGAATTACGTATTAAAGAAATTGCTTTTGAATAAACCGTTCTTTTTTAGCATTTCCAATATTCTTACCCATATCATATTTCATTAAGCATAAAAAAAGACAGGCATAAAGCCTGTCCTAATCATGATAAATATTATAATTAAGCCACAAGTGCGGTTTCTTTTAAACGAGATTTGAGCTTAGTATATTCAGTTACAACATAGTGCTCAGCCCAACGTTGATCTTCAATTTTTTCGATACGCACCGCGCTGTATTTATATTCCGGAGTACGAGATCCTGGATTTAAATGTTCAGCTGTGAGTTCGTTACATTTTCCGATCCACCATTGGTAAGTCATATAACACGCACCTTTGTTAGTACGAGAACTTACATCAGCACGAGAGATTACTTTACCACGAGATGAAGAAATCCAAACAAGCTCATTATTCTTAATGCCTAAAGCTTTCGCATCTTGGTCGTTCATTTGAACAAATCCTGGTTCGTCTGCCAACGCAGCAAGTGCACGGCAGTTACCCGTCATTGAACGGCAAGAATAGTGACCAACTTCACGCACGGTAGAAAGCACTAATGGATATTCTTCAGAAACTTCTTCCATTGGTGGTTCCCAGTCGCAAGCAAAGAATTCAGCTTTACCATTTGGACGGTCGAAGATTTGACCTTCATATAAGTATGTAGTGCCTTGATCTTCAGGGCCTTCATCTGTACATGGCCATTGAATATAACCCAAGCCTTCCATTTTTTCGTAAGTTGCACCTTTATAAATTGGGCAAAGCTCACGCAACTCATCCCAAATTTCTTTGGTGTTGTTGTAATGCATTGGATAACCCAAAGCTTGTGCCATAAGACTAATGATTTCCCAGTCGTCTTTCACATCACCCACAGGATCCACCGCTTTATAGAAACGTTGGAAACCACGGTCAGCCGCACTATAAACACCCTCGTGTTCAGCACAAGATGTTGCTGGTAAAATCACATCCGCTTCCGCTGCCGTTTGAGTCATAAAGATATCTTGAACAATAATAAACTCAAGATCTTTAAAGGTTTGTTTCATGGCATTCAAATCAGGTTCAGTTTGTAAAGTATCTTCACCCATAATATAGAATGCTTTGAGTTTACCTTCTGCCACAGCATGTGGCACTTCACTCAATGGTACGCCCGGTTTAGTTGGAATAGACGGTACGCCCCATGCTTTCGCAAATTTAGCGTTGATTTCTGGATCCGCATAGCTTTGATAACCAGGTAAAGTATTATATAAAGCCCCCATGTCACATGCGCCTTGTACGTTGTTTTGACCACGCACAGGGTTTACACCAACATTTGGTTTACCAAGATTACCCGTCAACATTGCTAAACTTGCCAACGCACGTACAGTTTCCACACCTTGACGGAACTGACATACCCCCATACCCCAAAGAATTGTCGCTGTTTCTGCTTTCGCATAAGTGCGGGCAATTTCTCTCAACATTTCAGGCTCAATGCCAGTGATGTGTTGAGTTGATTCGGGTGTATAAGCTTTTACAGTTTCATAGAACGCATCGAAATTTTCGGTATGTTCATCAATGAATTTTTGATCTTGTAATCCTTCTTCAAGAATCACGTTCATCATTGCATTCAAAAATGCGACGTTACTACCATTGGCAAGTGGCGCATAAATGTCAGCAATACGAGCGGTTTCAATTTTACGAGGGTCACAAACAATAATTTTCGCCCCTTTTGCTTTTGCGTGGTTAATACGACGCGCTACAATAGGGTGAGATGTTGAGGCATTATAGCCAAAGATAAATACGCATTTAGTGTCTTCAATCTCAACGATTGAGTTGGACATCGCGCCATTACCCACTGATTTGAGCAGACCTGCTACAGATGGGCCATGTCAGACACGTGCACAACAGTCAATGTTGTTATTGCCTAATACCGCACGAGCAAATTTTTGCATAACGAAATTCACTTCGTTACCTGGTCCACGAGAAGAACCCGTTACCATAATTGACTCGTTGCCATATTTTTCTCTAATTTCTTGTAAACGTTTTGCAGAATAGGAAATAGCCTCTTCCCAGCTCACTGGCGTGAACGGCTCGCCACGTTTGTAGCGAATCATCGGTTGAGTTAGGCGAGGAGTGAGGATTTTTGTGTCATGCACGAAATCCCAGCCATAATATCCTTTCAGGCAAAGCTCCCGTTCGTTTGTTTTACCGTTTGCACCTTCAGCACCCACAATTTTGTTGTTCTCAACCAATAGATTGATCTTACAACCTGAAGCGCAATACGGACAGACAGTAATCACTTTTTTAATTGCCATAGTAATGTCCTTATTTTAGATAACCAGAATGAATTACTCATTCCGAGTAATATAATACGCCTAAATAAAGAACATAGGCTTATAAATTCTGTGGATTTTTTGATATAAAACAGGTTTTAGCTAGTTTTTTAATACGCTTAAAAAACTCAAAGAAAAATGACCGCACTTTTGATAGCTAGGTCATTAGAAGAGGTGTATAAAAATTGGTATGAATAGTAAGGCTTTACAAATATCAAATTTTATTTACTTTTCTTATTCAAATAAATCTGCTTTTCAACATAATTTATCATCTGTAATGCAATATCAACCCCGCTTGTTTTTTCAATCATTTCCAAGCCTGGACTTGCATTTACCTCTAAAACCAATAATCCATTTTTCGAACGAATTAAATCCACGCCAGCTATATCTAGACCGATGGCTTTTGTTGCTTGAATGGCTAGCTGCTTTTCTTCATCGCTTAGGGTAATTTTTTCGGTTTTTCCTCCACGATGACAATTCGCTCTAAACTCACCATCTTGTCCAATTCTCTGTATCGTTGCTACAACTTGATCACCAATCACAAAACAACGAATATCCGCATTGCCCGCTTCTTCAATAAAATCTTGCTGCAACATAGATATATTGGTTTGTTTAAAAGCTTCCATAATGCTCACCGTACTTTGTAGTTTTTCAGCCAAAATCACCCCTATTCCTTGTGAACCATTTAGCGTTTTTAAAATTGTCGGCGAACTGATATGAGGTATCGTCGCCTGAGCTTGCACTTCACCTCCACTTAAAAGTGAATTAGGAACTGGAACACCAGCCTTCAGCAAAAGTTGTAAACTTTTCCACTTATCACGTGCATTTAAAAATGCCTGAGATGAATTTAAACAAAAAGTCCCTTTTCCTTCAAAATGCTGTAAGACTGCACATCCCATTTGCGTACTCGTTGTGCCAAATCGAGGCAAAATGGCATCATAATCGGGCAATAAATAAGGTTTCGACTCTGAATTTTCTTGATAAAAAATCTGAAAGTGCGGTGGATTTTGTGAGAGTTTTAATAGGCAACGATTCGGATCTAAAATATCCATCTGATGCCCTTGGTGTTTCGCAGCTTCTTTTAAGCGTCGGCAACTGTAAAGACGAGGTTCGCGGCAAAGCATTAGTAATTTCATAATATTTAACTCATTGTCTACGATGTTCCTTATATTACACGAATAAAAACACTTTATGTAGACGATAAAAATCAGGTAGAATTGCCTAGAATTTTTAACTCAAAAAAGGAAATCTTATGTTCGTTGTTATTTTTGGTCGTCCTGGCTGCCCTTACTGTGTGCGTGCAAAAAACCTTGCTGAAAAATTAAAAGGCGAAGTTGCTGATTTTGACTATCGTTATGTGGATATTCACGCAGAAGGCATTACTAAAGAAGATTTATCAAAATCTGTTGGTAAACCAGTAGAAACCGTACCACAAATCTTTATTGATGAAAAACCAATTGGTGGTTGCACTGATTTTGAAGCATTAATGAAAGAACAATTTAGTATCCTTGCTTAATTTTTCTTTTTAAATTACACAAAAAAGCCACTTTCAATCGAAAGTGGCTTTTTTCATAGAATCGTTTTAACCGTTATAACGTTTAAAAACTAATGTCGCATTTGTACCACCAAAACCAAAGCTGTTTGACATGACAGTTTGTAATCCTGCATTTTCTTTCGTCTCAGTAACGATGTTACAGCCTTCAGCGACTTCATCTAAGGTTTCGATATTAATACTTGGTGCAATAAAATCATTATCAAGCATCAATAACGTGTAAATTACTTCGTGTGCACCCGCCGCACCTAAAGAGTGACCGGTCATTGATTTAGTTGAAGAAATCGCTGGAATTTTGTCACCAAATACATTTTTGATTGCGCCTAATTCTTTTACATCACCCACGGGAGTTGAGGTTCCATGTACGTTTATGTAGTCTATTGGTGAATCTACAGTTGCCATCGCTTGTTTCATACAACGTTCCGCACCTTCACCGCTCGGTGCTACCATGTCGTAACCATCAGAGGTTGCACCGTAGCCCACGATTTCAGCGTAGATTTTTGCACCACGTGCAAGGGCGTGTTCTAACTCTTCTACAACAACCACTGCGCCACCACCTGCGATAACGAAACCGTCACGGTTTGCATCATAAGCACGAGATGCTTTTTCCGGGGTTTCATTGTATTTAGTTGAAACCGCACCCATTGCATCAAACTCAGTAGCACATTCCCAAGAAATCTCTTCCGCACCACCAGCGAAAACCACATCTTGTTTGCCTAATTGAATTAATTCAACCGCATGACCAATACAATGTGCAGAGGTTGCACAAGCAGAACTGATTGAATAGTTCACACCACGAATTTTATAAGGTGTTGCCAAACAAGCTGAAACACTTGATGCCATGGTTTTCGTTACAGCATAAGGACCTATCGCTTTTACACCGCGAGGACCACGAGCCGCATCACAAGCCACTAATTGATTATGTGCAGAACCTGTACCTGCACCAATCACTAAACCAGTACGATCATTAGAAACTTGATCTTCTGTTAAGCCAGCATCCTCAATCGCTTCACGCATAGAAAGATAAGCATAAGCCGCTGCATCACCCATAAAACGGAACACTTTACGATCAATGTGCTCGCTTGGGTTTAATTTGATTGTTCCGGCAACATGGCTACGCATATTCATTTCTACAAACTCAGGCACAACTTCAATACCTGATTTCCCTGATTTTAATGAAGCCAATACTTCTTCTTTGTTGTTACCGATACTTGAAATAATCCCAAAGCCTGTAATTACAGCTCTTCTCATTGCTTCTTCCTTATTGTTTTATATGTAAAAATAACGGCTCAAAATTACTACGAAATAAAAATATTTCAAGCAATAATTCATTTGTTCGACCAGTTTAGAAAATCGCGTTATTATACGCAAATTTCATTAGGCAAGGAAGGAATAAAAAATGACCTTTAGCGTCCAACATGCTGAGATTCACTTCAATCAAAACCATATTCCCATCTCAGATCAATTCGATGATGTCTATTTTTCTAACGAAAATGGGTTGGCAGAAACAAATTATGTTTTTCTACAGGGTAATCAACTTTGGGAACGTTGGATAAGCCACAACGAGGCTAATTTTGTCATCGCCGAAACAGGATTTGGTACAGGATTAAATTTCTTTGCTGCAACCAAATTGTTCCGTGAATTTCGCCAGCAACACGAGAATCATCCTTTAAAACGCCTAAATTTTATTTCCTTTGAAAAATATCCGCTAAAAATCACCGCACTTTCGCAAGCTCATCTTGCCTATCCGCAGTTTGAAGATTTAAGCGCTCATTTGCAACGTTATTGGCCTTCATTGATTCTAGGTTGTCATCGTATTCATTTTGAAGAGACCACGTTAGATTTATGGCTGGGTGATGTATCAGAAAACTTGCCACAACTTGGCGATTATATGAATGAATGTATTGATGCTTGGTTTTTAGATGGTTTTGCTCCAAGCAAAAATCCTGAAATGTGGAATGATGAGCTCTATAACTTGATGTTTCGTTTCACGAAACCCAATGGTTCTTTTGCCACCTTCACCGCAGCAAGTGCGGTCAGAAAAGGACTTGAATCCGGTGGCTTTAATGTGACAAAACGTAAAGGCTTCGGCAAAAAGCGAGAATGTTTAAGTGGGATAAAAATACAATCAAAATCGACCGCACTTTCGACACCTTGGTATCTTGCTCAGCCTGCGAAAATGGAAAAACAAGATGTCGCTATTATCGGCGGTGGTATTGCTTCTCTTTGTGCTGCCATTTCCTTAGTAAAACGAGGGGCAAAGGTTACCATTTATTGTGAGGATGACGCGCTCGCACTCAATGCCTCAGGCAATCAACAAGGCGCATTTTATCCGCAACTTAGCGATGATAATGCGCTCACCGTTGATTTTTACCTGCGCGCTTTCAGTTACGGTCGCCAATTACTTGATTGGGCAATCGCACAAAACATAGCGTTTGAACACGAATTTTGTGGCGTGGCGCTATGTGCTTACAACGAAAAAAGTGCGATTAAATTAACAAAGATTTCTCAGCTTGGTTTGCCAAACGAAATCTTCCAAATGCTGAATGCTGAACAACTTAGTGAAAAAGTGGGATTACCGCTTAATTGCGAAGGCGGTTGGATTGAACAAGGAGCTTGGCTTGCACCAAGACAATTTGTTCAAAATGCCTTTTCATTTCTTGAAAAGCAAGGTGTAATTATTAAAACCTCACAAAAAATTACCGCACTTTATCAACAAGAAAAAAATTGGGAACTAGAAAATACGCAAGGCCAAAAATACTGCCATGAAGTCATCATTCTTGCGAACGGATATAAAATTACTGATTTTATTCAAACAGAAAAGCTACCACTCTACCCTATCCGCGGACAAGTTAGCCAAACTCCAACATCAGAAAACTTACTCAAACTGAAATCTGTGCTTTGTTATGATGGTTATCTCACCCCAGCCGATCAATTAAAAACCTCACATTGCATCGGCGCAAGCCATGTTCGTGATAACGTTAATCGCCATTTTAGCGAACAAGAACAACAAGAAAATCAACAAAAACTCCAACAAAATATCGCCCAATCTTGGACGCAAGATGTGGATACATCAGGCAATCTCGCTCGTGTAGGCATCCGCTGCTCTATAAGAGATCTTGCCCCGATGGTTGGAAACGTACCTAATTTTGAACAGCAACAAGTGGATTATTATAATTTATTCAACCTCTGCCGCCGTAAACAACCTATTCAAAGTGCGGCCAATTTTCAGAATCTTTTCTTAACGGCTGCCTTAGGTTCTCGTGGGCTTACCTCCGCCCCACTCTTAGGTGAAACCTTAGCTTCAATCATTTATGGAGAGCCATTGCCTATAAGCGAAGCTATATTACATAATCTTTCAGCTAACCGAGCTTGGGTGAGAAAGTGGTTGAAAGGTTCGAAAGTTGAATAAATTGATAAGATTCAATATCTTACAAAAAGAGCTTTGAAGTGTTAAAATTAAATAAAACGTAAATATAAGAATGAATACAAAAATGCCATGCAATCAATCAATCAATCAATAAAATTATAGAATTTGTTAAAACTTGCTATAAACCAGAAAAACTGTTTGATTTTCTTAATCAACATTCCATTCCTTTTTCTTATATTGGGGGAATGACCAATCAAAATGTTGTACTTGATATTTCAGGGATGAAGTTTGTATTGCGAATCCCTAATGCCGTTAATTTATCACTTATTAATCGTGAATATGAGGCATTCAATAATGCACAGGCATATCGTGCTGGTTTAAATGTAGAAACTCCCGTATTGGATGCAAAAAGTGGGGTAAAACTGACTCGTTATTTAGAAAATAGCAAGCCTTTAAGTCAAACGCAATTAAACGAACAAAGTTGTTTGTCTCAAGTTGCGAATAATTTATATCGTTTACACAACAGTGAATTTATTTTCCGCAATGTGTTTAGTGTATTTGATGAGTTTCGCCAGTATTTTTCATTGTTAGAAAACAAATCCGCTTTTTTTCAAGCAGATCCTAGAATGAATAAACTTTCAACCGTATTCTGGCAGTTTGAAAATATCAATAAGGGCTTAATTTTACGTCCATGTCATAATGATTTAGTCCCTGAAAATATGCTATTGCAAGACGACAGGTTATTTTTTATCGACTGGGAATATTCAGGCTTAAATGATCCGTTATTTGATATAGCGACGATTATTGAGGAAGGTAATTTATCAATAGAAGCTGCTGATTTTCTATTAGAAGTCTATTGCAATCATACAAATAAATACAATTCAACAGAACTTCAAACAGCTCATAACCGATTGAAAATTCATCGTTTCTGCCAAAATGTGCTATGGTTTTTATGGACAAAAGTAAAAGAAGAACATGGTGAGGATTTTGGCGATTATGCATTAAAACGATTAGACGCGGCATTTAAACTTTTAGAGGAATTGCCATGATGCATGGTTATCTATTTGGCATACTATCCGCTATATTTTGGGCATTATCTGGGCTATTATATAACGAATTACCACTAAGTGGATTCACTGCATTAGGAAAAGTAATTTCATTACTCTTCTTAATTGATTTTTTTTCATTGTTTGCAATAGGCATAACATTGTGGCGAAAAAGAGCGGTTAATTTTCAAAAGATTTTTTGGTCTCCCGTATTATCGGGAGTATTAGGCGGACCATTGGGGATGTCTGCATATTTATTAAGCATTCATTATTTAACGATATATTATGCTGCGCCACTTTCTTCTCTATTCCCAGTTTTAGCCGCACTGATGTCTTATTGGATTCTAAAAGAAAAAATTAGCAAAACAGCCCAATTCGGATTCGCCTTGGCTATTATTTCTTCTTCGTTGCTTGCTATTGAAGTAGAACAAGAAATAACCTTTAATACTATCGGTTTTATTTTTTTAATAATTTGTATATTGGGGTGGTCATCTGAAATAGTGATATCCTCCTATACAATGCGTTCTCTCTCTGGACTTCAAGTGTATTTTTTAAGACTATGTGGTTCAACTATTGGTTATTTATTGATTCTATTTATTCTTTCCTTGAAAGATTTCTCACTAGATATACTTAGTTTTAATTATGTACAAATTGCTGGTGTAATAATCTTTGGTGCATTATCTTACTGCTGCTATTACCAAGCGATTTATCTGTTAAAACCAATCAAAGCAATGGCATTAAATATCACATATTCTGTATGGGCAATTGGACTTGGTTATCTGCTCTATAAACAGCCAATTAAGCCCATTACCTTACTACTCACCTTATTATTAAGTGCAGGAGTGATCGTTACACTTTATTACAAAGGGGAACAAAAATGAATGCAATCATTTTAGCTGCAGGCCTAGGCAGCCGCTTTAAAGAAATCACACAAACTACCCATAAAGCACTATTAGATATTCATGGAATACCTAATTTAGAACGAATACTCGCTTTTCTACGTCAAGCCAATATCGATAATATTGTCATTGTTACAGGATATTTACACGAACAATTCAATTATCTACAAGAAAAATATAATTGCACTCTAATTCATAATGAAAAATATAGGGAATATAATAGTATTTATTCCTTCTCACTAGCTCAAGACTTCTTTAATGATTGTTATGTTATTGATGCGGATGTTGTACTTAATCGTAATATTTTTCTAACTAAGCCATCACACAGCAAATATTTCACGGTTATCCGTTCTAAAACTCATAATGAGTGGCTACCGATTTTAAATAATAATGGACAAGTAATGCGTATTGAGATTGGATCATTAAACCAACCTAGCTTGTCAGGGGTATCTTATTGGACAACTCGGGATTGCAATATCATTCTAACTTTGCTCAAAGAATACACAAGTGAAGTGCGGTTAAAAAATCCAAAACTTTATTGGGATACTATTCCGATGGAATATATAGAGAAATTAAATGTTCATACAGAGCAACTTAACTGCGATGATATATTTGAGATGGATAACCTTGATGATTATCAGCATATTTTACAAAAACTTACACCAAACAAGGAAAAATAATGAAAAAATTGACACTTAGAGAGCAACAGCTAGTTTGTCTAGACATCTTAGATTATTTCCACACACTGTGTGAACGATATAAAATTAGCTATTCTCTTGGTGGTGGAACATTAATCGGCGCAATACGCCACAAAGGCTTTATCCCTTGGGATGATGATATTGATGTTTATATGCACCGTGATGAATATCAAAGGTTTGTTGATGTTTGGTTTCAAGAAACTCACGAATACTACAATATGGAAACTGCGGAGGATATTCTTGCTCAATATACAGGTGAAATGGCAAAAATTTTCGATTGTCGCACTCAAATAACAGATGCTAAGGGAAGAAAAAGCCCAATGTTTATGGATATATTTATCTACGATGGTGTACCGAATGAACCAAAGATCATTTACCCACTAATGAAAAAGCACCGAAGAATTAAACTTCGATTTTCTTCTTGCAAGAAAAGATGGTTAAGATCAAAAGAAAATACTTTGCAAAGAACGATACTTGACAAATTAAGCCACTTTTTATTTTCCAAAATGCAAAAAAATTTAGCACAATTTCAAATAAAATATCCGATAAAACAATGCGATTATATTGGTCTTGTATTATCTGACTACGGTGGTTGGCAAAAATCTTATATGCCGAAGGAATATTTTAATCACGTTATTTATAAAGAATTTGAGGGGCGACAATTTCAAGTAATGAATGGATATCACGAACACTTAACGCAATATTATGGAGAGTATATGAAACTTCCTCCAGAAGAAGACCAAAAACCACATCATATTCAAGAGGCGTATATTTTATAAGCGAAAGGGCAGATTTAATTCTGCCCTTTTTCAATTATTACTTAACCTTCCCACAATTCAAACAATACAAATACTGACCTTTAGGATCATTAAATTTAGTTAATACATTCAATTCTTTTTGTAATTTTTGAATTGGAGCTGGTACACCAAGCCATTTAACCAACTGATCTTGTGCCCCTTTTTTAGTATCGCGCAATAAGGTGCTAATTAAACTAACGTTATCATCAGTGAACCATTCCACGCTAAAATCTTGTACTGCAGTATCTTGACGTTGATTCACTAATTGCTCTGCTTTATTGACCGCTTCATTAAAAGAACCAATCTCATCCACCAAACCATTTTGGAATGCATCACTGCCTAACCAAACCTGACCTTGAGCAAGTTTATCTACTTGTGTTTTTGAAATTTGACGGCCTTTGCTGACAATTTCTAAAAATCGGTCATAACCATACTCAATTTCTGTTTGATAAATATCTTGCACTGGTTTTGCTAACGGAGAAAACGCGGATGTATTAGCTAATTCAGTGGTTGAAACACCATCTGCATTCACCCCGATTTTCTTAATGCTATTTTCAAAAGTCGGGAACATCGCGAAAATACCGATAGAGCCCGTAATGGTGTTTGCATCGGCAATAATATAATCCGCAGTGGATGAGATCCAATAACCACCAGATGCTGCCATTGCCCCCATAGAAACAATCACAGGCTTTCCGATTTTCTGTAAGTTTTCTGTTTCTTGACGAATAATTTCAGAAGCAAAAGCACTACCGCCCGGTGAGTTGACTCGTAAAACAACAGCTTTTACGGAGTTATCATCGTGAGCTTTACGGAGAATTCGTGCAATGGTATCACCACCAGCATTTTCTTCATCACTTTCACCATCTATGATCGTTCCCTCAACATTCACGACTGCAATTTTATTTGGCACATTGTAATGTTCTAAACGATCAGGCAGTTGAGTCAAATAATCATCAAGTTCAATGAGATTTGCTTTTCCGTCACTCCCTTTCCCAAAAAGTGCGGTAAGTTTTTTATCTAAATCCAAACGAGTTACAACATCGGTTACTAATCCACGTTGTTGGGCATAAGCGGTACTATTGCCTTTTAACGCTTTAAGATCCGATAAATATTGTTTCGCATTCGGGAAAACATTATCTTTCTTGATCTTGCGATTTTCGCTGACTGATAAAACATAGTTGTTCCACATTTCACCTAACCAACGCTGCATATTTGCTTTTGCCTCAGCCGACATATCGTTGAGTAAAAATGGCTCAACCGCTGATTTATAAGTCCCTACGCGGAAAATATGTGGTGTAACGGCTAATTTGTCGAGCATTTCTTTAAAATACAAATTCTCTTGTGATAAACCATGAATATCCACGCTTCCAATTGAATTTAAATAAATTTCATCCGCAAAACTCGCTAAATAATATTGTCCTTGGGAATAATTATCCGCATAGGCGATCACTGGTTTTCCTGTATCTTTAAAATGACGAATAGCACCACCAATAAAATCTAATGCGGGCAAATCTGCCCCTTCAAAATAATTAAGATCGAGCACTAATCCTTTAATTTTAGGATCATCTTCCGCTTGTTTAATGGCAAATACCACATCAAACGTCGAAATTTTTTGAGGAACGTGCTCGCCATTCAATTCGCTTAATGCATCTTGCCAACGAAGTGTTTCATCACGGTTGTCCGCTAGATAGCCATCTAAATTAACTAATAATGCGCCTTCCCCTGTTAATGTTGTAGATTTTTTTCCACCGCTTGAAAAGCCAATAATCGCCACTAGCAATAGTACAAAACCTAAAAACACAACATTCATCACAAGATCACGAATGAAACACAGCGCTTTCCAACATAATTTTAATACTCGAAACATACAAATTACCTTTAAAAAATTTGCGCTAGCGTATCACAAAGCATTGTCAAAAACTATGCTATAATCCACCGCACTTTACTTATAGGGGATAATAAAATGGATGCGTTAACTCTTTTAACAACAAGAAAATCAAACAAAAAATTGACCGCACCTGCACCTAATGCTGAACAGCTTGAACTTATTCTCCAAGCAGCAATGCACGCACCAGATCATGGAAAATTACATCCTTATCATTTTGTTGTAATGGAAAATGATGGATTAAATAAATTGGAAACGCTACTTAAAGCAGCCGTTGTGGAATTTGATTTGGGTGAAGAAAAATTAAAGAAAGCTGAAAATTTAGCACATCGAGCACCAATGGTCATTGGTGTCATAGCAAAAATCGATCCAACTATCGCTAAAGTACCTGGATGGGAACAAATGTTGAGTGCAGGCTGTGCAACTTATGGATTACAACTGGCTGCACAAGCACAAGGATTTGATAATGTTTGGATTTCAGGGAAATGGGTTAATGGCACTGCATTACGTGAAGCTTTCGGATGTCGTGAACAAGATCGTGTGATTGCTTTAGTCATGATTGGCACAGGCATGGAAAAAGCCGAACGTGAATGCCGTGTTATCGATACAAAAGATTTTGTAACCTATCTATAAAATATTGCTTGCTTTCCTCAATACTTAGAGGAAAGCAAAATACTGCTCTACTCTTCTTCCAATTCATCCGCCATCGCCGCCAATATTTCTCGTGTAAGAAGGGCTAATGCACGATAAAAAGGCAAAGTTGCTTGAGTTTCTACTTCAGTTAAAAACTTCGCTGCACAAGGCAATAAAAAGGTTTCAAAGAATTCTTGTTGAGCCACTAAAGAATCTGAATTATCTTCAAGCCAAGAGGCTGTGAGCAATAATAAAGCAAAATGATCCGCACTTTCCACCTCTGGCATGTTGCGTACAAGGCGAAAATTAACAAATTCTTCAACATCAATCTCGTAAGCTGAAATAGCGGTTACTACTTTTCCATTTGTACCAAACAATTTTTGATACTCTTGGTTCAATAAATCGAGATCAATTTTAGCTTGTAGGCTATTCAGCGCTAATTCACTTTCTTTATCAGTATCTAGCGCCCAAACTTGACTCAAACCTTTTTGTTGTAGCCAAGCAAACGCGCCTGCTAGCACTTCATCGTTAGGAGAACGATAAAAAAGATTACCGAATAATCGACTAATTAATGAGAAATTATTAATTTGTTTTTCAGACATTACGCTTTTTCCTTTAAAAGTGCGGTCAATTTTTCTCTTGTTTTTTGAGCAGTAAGTTCAATCATTGCTTTACGCGCCTCATCATCAATTAAATGAATATCACCGAATAATTCAAACTCAACATTTTCAATGCCACAGTAATTAAATAATCCATTAATTAAACAATGATTGAGAGATTTATCCACACCAAATTCTTTATATTTATCAACATTACTGCCAATCGTAATAAATTGCTGCATTTGCTTATTTTTGAGCAAACCCACTGATTCGCCATTTTCCGTTTTATAGGCAAAGCCATGGCTTAATACGCGATCTAAATAACCTTTCAAAATTGATGGAAAGCCCATCCACCAAAGGGGATAAACCAACGTAATTAAATCCGCTTGAAGAATAAAATCATGCTCTTGCTGAATATCTTCTGGAATAATACCGTTGCTAGTATTCTGCAATTCTTCATGAGATAAAATTGGATTGAAATTCATTTCATAAAGATCACGAAAAAATACATTTACACCCTTCTCTTGACTGATTTCCTCAATACGATTGGCAATCGCTCGTCCAAAACTACGCGCTGAATTAGGATGAGCAAAAATAATTAAGTGGTTCATTTTTCTTATCTATTAGTAGGGAAATAAAACGTAGCAGAAGTCTATCAAAATAGACCTCACTTTGCATATAAAATCATATAAAAAAAGCGGGCATAGCCCGCTCTTTTATTTGCATCATAATTATGCTGCGTTTTTACGTTCTTCTTCCATACATACTGCCGCAGTAAATAATACGTCAGTTGATGAGTTTAATGCTGTTTCAGTTGAGTCTTGTAAAATACCAATAATGAAACCAACACCGATCATTTGTGCTGCTACATCATCAGAAATACCAAATAAGCTACATGCTAATGGAATTAATAATAATGAACCACCTGCCACACCAGATGCACCGCAAGCACAAAGAGAAGCCACGATACTTAATAAAATCGCACTAACAAAAGATACTTCCACACCTAATGTGTGTACTGCAGCTAACGTTAAAATTGTGATCGTGATTGCAGCACCCGCCATATTGATGTTCGCACCCAATGGAATAGAAACAGAATAAGTTTCTTCATCAAGGTTTAAACGTTTTGCTAATTCGATGTTCACGGGGATATTTGCCGCAGAACTACGAGTGAAGAATGCAGTTACACCACTTTCGCGTACACAAGTCCATACCAATGGGTACGGATTACGACGAATTTTCCAATAAACTAATGCTGGGTTAATAACAAAAGCAGTGAATAACATTGTACCGATTAATACTGCAAGTAATTGCACATAACCGCCTAATGCGATTAATCCTTTATCAGATAAGGTTTCAGCCACTAAACCGAATACACCAAATGGCGCAAAAGAAATAATGACGTGAACAATTTTTGATACGCCTTCTGCAAAATCAGATAATACGTTCTTAGTTGCATCAGATGCATGACGTAAGGCTAAACCTAAACCGATAGACCATGCTAATACACCAATAAAGTTTGCTTTGAAAATCGCATTTAATGGATTATCTACCACGTTTAATATAAGGGTAAATAAAACTTGACCAACAGCTTGCGGTGCTGAGCTTGCATCTTCTTTGGTTGCAAGAACCACTTCCGTTGGGAATACGAAACCAGCAATAACAGCAACAAATGCAGCCAAGAATGTGCCTAAAAGGTAAAGCACAATGATTTCTTTCATATTGCTTTTCGTACCAATTTTACGGTTTGCAAGTGCAGCTATAACAAGGAAGAAAATCAAAATTGGTGCAACAGCACGCAATGCTTTAACAAAGATGGTACCTAAAACGCCTACTTTTTCCGCAATATTAAAACCTAAAGCACCTTCAAGTGCAGCTCCAACAAACGCAATAATGATCCCTAGAACTAAACCAGTTGCAATTCTTTTTACTAAATTGCCCTGGAATAACAGACGAAATAAACGAGATGTGTTCATACTTTTATCTTTCTTTTTAATAAATTTAACTTCAGATTGTTACCAATCCACCTACAAGGGAATTAAAGATAGCGTAAATTCTTATTGAAAGAAAATATTTTTTGTTATTTTTTATCCAATAAGTGAACTTTTTTCTAAATTTGTTAGATATTTTCTAAAAACATACTTATAAAAAAATTTTTTATTTAACCTATTGACACCCTGTATGAAACATACAGTAAAATTTAGCTGTACAAAAAAACAAGGTGAAAGGTTATTTATCCATATTATTTAACAGGAGATAAGAGAATGAACAACCAAACTTTGACTGCGCAATATGAAATGGATTTTTCTTATAATCCACTCCCTTTTTTCAGTGATATGGATGACAGCCTTAAATTCAATAAAAAACTAGACTTGAATCTTTATTGTATCAAACGTCCAAAGCAGACCTGTTTTATTCATGTCACCAATCCAAATATGTTAGCTTGGGGAATTGAAACTGGAGATATGCTAATCGTCGAAAAAAATGACGATCTTTATTCAGGTGATCTTGTTGTGCTAGAAGAAAATAACGAATTTCATGTCTATGAATTTATGGCGCATAGCGGCAATTACCTTTTCATGGCATTGGATTCCGCTACACCAAATATAAATACAAAAGATTGGTCGAATTTACCTATTGTCGGCACAGTAACCAATACAATTCATCAAATGAAACGCCGCGATAAAATGAAATGGGCGGCGTAGTTAAAGGCGAATAAAAAAGTGCGGTGAAAATAAACCGCACTTCTATCTAGTATCTAGATTATATTTCAATTAATTACTCGTCACTTTACGTCTAGCAATAACAGCATCAGAAAGTTGTTGCAATAATCTTTTAGAATCTTCCCATCCAATGCACGCATCCGTAATACTTTGTCCATAAGTCTGTGCTTTGCCATCAACTAAATCTTGACGACCTTCCACTAAATGGCTTTCCACCATTACACCAAAGATTTGTTTAGAACCCGATGCGATTTGATGACACACATCTTGGCAAACATCCATTTGTTTCTTGTATTGTTTACAGCTATTGGCATGGCTAAAATCAATCATTACATGAGGGATTCGGCCAGATTTCTCAATATTTGCACACACTTTTTCCACATCTTCAGCATTGAAGTTTGGTCCTTTATCTCCGCCACGTAGAATAATATGGCAATCTTCATTTCCCTTAGTTGAAACAATTGCAGAATGACCAAATTTAGTGACTGATAAAAAATAATGAGGTGCTTCTGCTGCACCAATTGCATCTAAAGCGACTTTCACGCCACCATTGGTTGCATTTTTAAAACCAACCGCGCAAGACAAACCAGAGGCTAACTCACGGTGAACCTGTGATTCAGTCGTACGCGCACCAATTGCGCCCCAGCTCATAAAATCTGCAACATATTGTGGCGTGATCATATCTAAAAATTCACCAGCAGATGGCACACCTAAGTCATTAATATCAGAAAGTAATTTTCTTGCAATGCGTAAACCATCATTTAAACGATAAGTATCATTTAAATACGGATCGTTAATTAAACCTTTCCAGCCCACAGTTGTACGTGGTTTCTCAAAATATACACGCATAATAATTTCAAGGCTATCTTTATATTTTTCACGTAATGGTTTTAAACGGTTTGCATACTCAATCGCTGCTTTAGGATCATGAATAGAGCAAGGACCAATAATCACTAATAAACGATCATCTTTACCATGAATAATATTATGTGCCTCATGACGAGTTTGCTTCACTAATGCCGCAGCATGTTCACTAGCTGGGTATTTTTCTAATAAGGCAATGGGTGGTAACACCTGATCGACTTTTTCAATTCGCGTATCGTCGTTTGCCACGACAATTTCAATTTTCTCTTTAGCCATATATCACTCTCAAACTTTCAAATGTTGTGTTTTAATTATGTAGGTAATCTACACCTATTTTTTGCACTAGTAAACTAGTTCATTGTATTTTTTTAAGAATAAAACCTACAAGTTCGTTATTAAACTATCTTTAACGTATGCTTGCAAGCCAAATAAAGTGAAATATTAAGTGAATAAAAGACAAAAAAATACTGCACTTTCATGCGGTATTCACAAAATTAATGGTTACTTAATACTTGGGCTGGTTGTAATTTAGCGGCCCTACTTGCTGGATAAAGACTAGCAATTAAACTCAATGCAAGCGCTGCAACTAAAACCATCAAAACATCCAACCAATGTAACTCGCTTGGCAAAAAATCGACAAAATATACATCGCCCGATAATAATTTCTTACCGATAACCCACTCAATACCCTGAATAAAGGTTGTAAGATTTAATGCCAGTATAACGCCCAACACAATACCAATTAAGCAACCTTTCATTCCTGCCTGTAAGCCATACCAAATAAAAATACGCTTAATGAACGCATTATTCGCCCCAAGCGTACGCATAATGGCTATATCGCCCTGCTTATCTTTTACCGCCATAATCAGCGTAGAAACAATATTAAAACAAGCCACCCCAATCACGAGTACCATCGCGATGTACATCACAGTTCGAATAAGTTGAATATCGCGATACATATAACCAAATTTACCAATCCAGTTTTGAATATAAAGCATCTGTGGATAGTCATTAAGCATGGACAAATCCAGATTTTTCACAGAAAAAGGATCATCTAATTTCAATTCAACACCTGTTATTTGATCAGGTTTATAAGTTAAAAATTCTTGTGCTTGAGCAAGCGGCAATAAGGCATAACTGTAATCAAGTTGCCCATCTAAACGTAAAATTGCAGTGACTTGCACGCGTTCACGAGTTGGTTGAGCAAGTTGTTCATCGCCATTTTGCTGAGAAATAAGCAAAGTAACCCAATCACCCGCTTTTACATCAAGTTCTCTAGCAATCCCCGATCCCAAGACTAATCCACCTTCTTTCCCAAATTTATCCCAGCCTTGCTCTTGTACAAAATTACCAAGAGAGCTCACTCGTTCTTCTGCTTGTTTTTCAATACCCTTCACCTGAACCACTTTCAGTTTTGAGCCATTTTCTACCAATGCAGTAAAACTAACAAAAGGGGAAATACCTTTAATTTGGGCATTTTGTTGTAAGCGTTTTTCTAAATTTTGCCAATGATGAATGGTCGGCTCCGTTCCATTCGGTGCAGATAAAATCTCTGCATGAGGAACCACTGCAAGAATTCGTTGGTTAAGCTCACGCTCAAAACCATTCATCGCACTTAAACCAACAATTAAAACTGCAACCCCCAGCGCAATGCCAATTGCAGAAAATTTTGCAATTAACGCAACTAAAGGATTTTTCTGCTTGCCACGTTGATAACACCAACTAATAAAAAACGGCGTATTCATTATGCACCTTCCTTCAAAATACCATCTTGCATGACTAAACGGCGTGATAATTTTTCAGCAAGCCCCATATCGTGAGTGACTAATAAAAAAGCGATATTTTGCTCTTGATTAAGTTGTTGAATGAGTTCAAAAATGCTTTCTGTGGTCTTGTGATCGAGATTCCCTGTGGGCTCATCCGCTAAAACTAACGATGGATTATTCACTAAAGCACGTGCAATCGCCACGCGCTGACGTTCCCCACCAGAAAGCGCTGATGGACGATGCGTAATTCTATGACTTAATCCCACCGCACTTAGCATTTTTTCGGCACAATCTTTCGCTTCTGTTTTATTTTGATAACCAATCAACATCGGCATCATCACATTTTCAAGTGCGGTAAAATCCGCCATTAAATGATGGAATTGGTACACAAATCCTAAATAACGATTACGCAAAGCAGCTAATTCATTAGCCGATGCTTTTTGCAAGGATTGTCCATTAATAAACACTTCCCCACTACTTGGCTGATCAAGTCCCCCTAAAGTATGCAATAAAGTACTTTTCCCTGAACCTGAGCTTCCTACAATCGCAACCAACTCTGCGGGTGTCATAGAAAAAGAAACGCCTTTTAATACTTGCGTTTGATTTTCACCTTCCTGATAAAATTTATTGATGTTTTCGCATTTTAATAAATAGTTATTCATTTTTTACTCGTTTTAACCGCACTTTAGCAACAAATCATCTCATTAAAAACTGGCGCGAGTCTATCACACTTTTCCTTGAGCTTAAATTTCAATACACCCAAAGTATTCAAATCCTGTTTCAGGAAAATATCTTTCAAGATAACGTTTTAAATAGCGTTGGGTTTCTTGACTAATAATAGAATCATATTCTGGGTAACCGTTATACATTACACTTAATACTGAAATACCGCGAGTACGACAAGCCTCTAAACTTAATAATGTATGGTTTATACTACCTAGTTTTCCAGATGTCACTAAAATCAAAGAGTAATTGTTTGACTGGATATAATCTAACGTCGTCGCCTCTTCGCAATAGGGCACCATTAATCCACCTGCCCCCTCCAGCAACACATAATCATATTTTTCTGCCAAAAGTGCGGTGGATTTTTCAATAATTTTTTCATTAATTTCTCGCCCTTCGAGCTTTGCCGCTAAATGAGGAGAACAAGGATATTCAAAAAGATAAGGACAGGTGTCGCCTTGTAAATCTTCTTCCGTCAAATCAATCCCTTGAATCTTTCGATGTACAAGCAAATCATCAGCGATATTTTTACAGCCTGTTTGAATCATTTTTTGTGTAATAACGGAAAAGCCTTGTTCCATCAACTTTTTAGCATAAATGCCTGTTGCAACTGTTTTACCTACATCGGTATCAATGCCCGATACAAAAATAACCTTGCCCATAAATACGCCTTACTAATTTCCAGCACGAGAATAACGTGCGATAAAAAACAATGGATGATAAGTTAACCGCACTTTACCCGATGGCAACCTAAAAGCCTGTAAGTAGTCATCAATAAATTTGTTGAGATTTTTTCTTGTCCAATTTTTCTGGTTAGTCGCTGTTACACCGGTATATTTCAGATGTTTGAGTACATCCAATGGCGTATCAAAGTCTAGTATTACATTAAAATCGTCACACCATAAAAGCTCAAAATCATTGGCTAACCAATTTTGCCATTGAGATAAATTCGGATAACTTAACCCCACATTCGTCATTTGGCGAATCTCTTTTAAATTATCTTCGCCAAAGCTCGTCATCGCCAATAAACCATTAGGTTTCAATCCTGTTTTACAATGGGAAATAAAATTGTCAGGATGATGGAACCACTGTACAGCTGATGCACTAGCAATCAAGTCAAATCGTCGTGGAAAAGGAAAGTTCTCTGCATCACCACAAGAAAAATCAAAGGGTTGAATCAGCTTTTCAGCGAGTAGAGAGCACACATCGCACAAATCATTAAATAACCAATAATTGGCTGAAATCTGTTTCTGCAACAACGTACTCAACATACCAGAACCGCAACCTAGCTCCAATACACTATCTAATGATCCATTTGGTAAATAGTCTTGCAAATGCATCATTAACTTAATATTCATTTTTTGTTGAATTAGCGCATGTTCATCATAGCTATTTAAGGCTTTTTGGAAGGCTTTTTGGAAGGCTTGTTGAATACACGATTTATTTACGGAAGTTAATAATTCCATAATGCCGACCAGTGGGTAAATCTTGAAAATACATAATGCTCACCCTCTATTTCCTGAACGGCACAACGCGATGCCCAATATTGGTGCTGATTAGCCGGCATAAAAATTTTATCGCGAGAACTAATCCATGCATTTGTCCAGTGAATAAGATCGGCACGTTTATCTTTCTGAATCATCGCAAAAAGTGCGGTGAGTTCTTGATGAATTTCGTTAAATGGTCGTACAGAAAATTGTTGATAACGTTCAAAAGATACTTTATCACCACAGATTCTACGTTCAAACTTTGAACGAGTATTTTCTGTGAGATTCTCTAGCGTACCTTTAAAAATAGCATAGGGAATACCAAAGCTATCATCACAAGGTAAACCTGTTCCATTCACTGCTGTGGCAGATTGTAGGGTGATTCCTTGTAATACTCGCTCTGCCACCCAAATACCCATTGACCATGCCACTACACGAATTTGCTGATAGGTAGAAAAATCAAAATCTAACTTCAAATCTTGATAATCGTAGCAAACTAATAAATTATGATTTGTTGGCAAAATCAAATGAGCCACAGCATCAAGAGGTGTCCCCCAGCCAGCAAAATAAACTATTAAATGCTCACCTTGATGATCATAAAATTTCGTTTTCACATTATTTCCTTATAAGCATGCCACAAACTGTTTTACTTCATCCATTGTCATATCTACCGTCAAAGATAATCGTATTCTGGATGTACCTTTTGGTACTGTCGGTGGTCTAATCGGCAAGCAATAATAACCTTGCTCTTGCAGATCTTTCGCCTTGGCAAGAGTTTTTTCGTTCTCACCTAAAATATAGGGAACGATGCAAGTTTGGCTTGGCATTATTTGCGTTCTATGCTCCACTTCTTGGCGTAAAAATGCACTTAACTGCTCAAGATGCGTTCTTTCTTTTGAAAATTGTAGCAATCGTTCAAAAATAAAATGAGTCCACGCCACATTAAACGGCGGAAGTGCGGTTGAAAAAATCAATGGACGCATTTGATTAATTAAACACTCTTTTAATATTTGATCACAGACGACATAAGCTCCCATTGAAGCTAAGGCTTTGCCAAAAGTACCAACCAATAAATCTATATCAGCTATCACATTAGCTCGCTCAGCAATACCTAATCCGTTTTTACCATAAACACCTATTGCATGGGCTTCATCCACATAAAGATAAGTATTTGGAAACTGTTTTTTTAATTGAGCAAGATACTTCAAATCAGCTACATCGCCATCCATACTAAAAACCGATTCTGTCACAATAAAAGTGCGGTCAAATTTTCCGGCATTTTTTTCGAGCAGACTCTTTAGATGTTCATAATCATTATGACGATAACGAAAGAACTCACATTGGCTTAAACGAATACCATCAATCATACTGGCATGCACTAATTTATCTGCCAAAATTAAACTTTTTGTTGTCGTCAACGCCGGTAAAATACCAAGATTAGCGTGATAGCCGCTGTTAAATAATAAAGCACTTTCTCGTTGGAAACATTGAGCAATAAGCTGCTCAAGATCGGTATAAACAGGAAAATTTCCTGTTAATAAACGAGACGAAGAACTGGTAAAAGGAGGAAAATTATCGCCATATTGCTGTAAAAAAGACTGGCGCAAATTTTCATTTGATGCCAAACCTAAATAATCATTAGATGACATATTCAACATTTTGCGATTTTCTCGCGTAATATATCGTCCTTGATGAACTAAGTCTGGAATTGAACGATATTGATTTTGTGTGCTAAGCTTTTCCAATTGCTGTTTGAAAGCATCCATTTTTTATCCTAATGTTCATATTCCTGAGTTAAAGCCAGAATCATGCCTTTTGTTAATTTCTGAAGTTCATCATCTTTAATCACAAAGGGAGGCATCACATAAACCAATTTTCCGAAAGGTCGAATCCAAACACCTTGTTCCACAAAACGTGGGACTAAAGTTTTCATATTTACCGCACTTTTCATTTCAACCACCCCAATCGCCCCTAATACGCGAACTTCTTTGACGTAATCTTTTTCAGCTAAAGGCGAAAGCTGTTGTTTTAAGGAAGACTCAATTCGCTGAATATTTTGCTGCCAAGGGCTTTCCAACAATAAACGGATAGATTCTGCTGCAATCGCACAGGCCAATGGATTTGCCATAAAAGTGGGGCCGTGCATAAAGCATTTAGCCTCACCGCGACAAATAGTTTGCGCAATTTCAGTAGTCGTAATGGTTGCCGATAAAGTTAAATAACCACCTGTTAAGGCTTTACCGATGCACATAATATCTGGCGAAATCCCAGCATGCTCGGCAGCAAATAATTTCCCAGTACGGCCAAAACCCGTGGCAATTTCATCAAAAATTAGCAATACACCATATTGTTTACAAAGCGCTTGCGCTTTCACTAAATAAGTTGGCGAATAAAAATACATACCGCCCGCACCTTGCACGACAGGCTCTAAAATAAGTGCGGCGATTTCGCTCCCTTTTTTCTTAAGTAAATCAGCTAAAGGTTCAATCGCACCATCATTCCAAGGTTCATTAAATGGAATATTGGGTTGAGGAAGAAAATATTGTACTGGCAGGCTATGATGGAATAAATGATGCATTCCTGTGGTTGGATCACACACAGACATCGCATTCCAAGTATCGCCATGATAACCCGAACGGATAGTGGCGAATTTTTGTCGTTGTACTTCCCCTTTAGCGTGCTGATATTGAATAGCCATTTTCATCGCTACTTCTACAGCAACAGAACCACTATCAGTAAAAAAGATCTTATCTAATCCATTTGGCAAAATTGGTACCAATAATTGGGCTAATTCCACCGCGGGTTCATGGGTAAAACCGCCAAACATAATATGGCTCATTTTTGCCAACTGATTCTGTGCCGCCGCATTTAAACGAGGGTGATTATAACCATGCAACGCTGCCCACCAAGAAGACATGCCATCAATCAAACAACGTCCATCTTTTAAGGTTATCATCACGCCATCTGCACGTTCTACCGCATAAAGTGGCATATCAGAAGAAACTGAAGAATAAGGATGCCAAATATGTTGTGTATCAAAAGCTAAAAGTGATTGTTCATCCATCATTCATTTATCATTAAAAAACTTATTCGTATCGCAAGGCAGCGGCAGGTTCTACTTTTGCTGCTCGATAAGCTGGGTAAAGTGTAGAAAGTAAAGAAAGCAACAAGGAAAATCCAATGACAAAAATCATTTGAATAAATGACAATTCTGTCGGTAAAAAAACACCCTGTGGATTTACCGCACTTACAATCTCCGTTAAGTTCAAGGTGACTAAGACACCTAAAATAGCACCGAGCAATGTGCCAACAAATCCCACCAGTAATCCTTGATAAATAAATACTGAACGAACTTGGGATTTTGTTAAGCCCTGAGTTTGCAGGATCGCAATTTCCCCTTGTTTATCCACCACCATCAAACTTAAAGAGGTGACGATATTGGAAATCGCCACGACAATGATCAAACTAATCAGCAATCCCATCATATTTTTTTCCATTCTCACCGCTTGGAAAAATTCACCTTTTTGGACACGCCAATCCGTGATTTTTTGTGTTGGGAAATGTTGTGGGAGTTCTGTAATTTGGAACGGATCATTCAAAAATAAACGATAGCCCTGCGCTTGCTGCGGTTGAATACGCATTAAGCGACCAATATCTGTAATATTAGCAAAGGCTTCATAACCCGATGCTTCGCCATAATCATAATAAATATCGCTAACCGTAAATAAACGCTGCATTGGCACGCGACCGAATGGTGTATATTGGCTATTTTCCGTAATCATCAAACGGATTTTATCCCCGACATTCACGCCCAATTTTTGCGCCAGTTGATCACCAATGACTAGTTTAAATTCCCCACTAGGCAAAATTTCATTAAATTTAGCCTGATCAAAAGATTCAACCAAAGGATCATCAGAAAATGATTGAATACCAATGATTTGTCCTGCACTCACGCCTTTTGTCGTTTGATAAATCACATTTGTTGTATTGATCGGCACGGCTTTTTGGACAAAGTGCGGTAAATTTTCTAATGTTTTTTCTGTAGAAATGGGCTGTTCTTCACTCACAATCGCGTGAGGAATGGAAGATAGCACCTGTTGTTTTTGATAACCTTCTAATCCATTCATCACAGAAAGCACGATAATCAATGCCATCACACCTAGCACAATCCCTATGCTTGCAAGATTAGTCACTAATCGTCCAAAACGATCCGCACTTTTCGCACGCCAATAACGTAGTGCAATATAAAGAGAAATAGGAAAATTCATTATTTTTGATTTAATTGTTGTACAAATTCTTCGATGTTTTGCATTACTTTGCCAACTAATGTTGTCACTGCACTATCACTCGCCCAGGCAATATGCGGTGTGATAATTAAATTAGGCATAGTTTTTGAAACTAAAATTAATGGGTTATCTTTTTCTGGCGGCTCTTTTACCATTACATCCAAAGCCGCTCCGCCTAAATGCCCCGTTTTTAACGCATCAACTAAGGCAACTTCATCAATCAAAGGCCCTCGTCCTGTATTAATCAAGAATGCCCCTTTTTTCATTTTGAATACGGTTTCTGCATTAATTAAATTCTTGGTTGTTTCAGTTAATGGGCAATGCAACGTCACAATATCCGCTTGTCTTAATACTTCCTCAAAAGGCGTATAACCTTCACGACAAACAGAGGCATCTTTATGTTCTGCATAAAGCACCTTCATTCCCACGGCATTAGCCAAACGTCCCACTTCTGTCCCTAAGCAACCTTTACCAAATACGCCCAATGTGGAACCGCGCACATCTGTAATTGGGTAATCAAAATAACAAAACTGTTTACTTTCCGACCATTTTGCTTCCATTTGATCGCGTAACCAACCTGCTAAACTATGTTTTAAAGCGAAAATTAATCCCATGACATGTTCTGGTACTGTCGTGCTGGAATAACCAGTCACATTGCGCACAGCGATGCCCATTTCTTCTGCTGCCACAAGATCAACATTATTTGTACCGGTTGCAGTAATCGCAATCAACTTTAACTTAGGTAATTGTTTTAACGTTTCTCGCTCAAAAATGACTTTGCTCGTAATAACAATATCAGCATCTTTCGCTCTTTCAATCGTTTGAGCAGAAGATGTATGCTCATATTCAGTCCAAGTATGCGCAAAACTTGGACGAGGAATAGGGATATGCTTCGGGATAGCCGTACTATCTAAAAAGACGATATTCATCACTTCTCCTTTTATATACAAAGTGCGGTCAAAATTAACCGCACTTTTGCTTAAATATTTTCTTAGATTGAGGTATCCAATTCTGGGAAAGATTTTACTAAATCATCAATCGCTTTCATTTGAGATACAAAGCCTTCAAGAGCGGAAAGTGGTAAAGCTGATGGGCCATCACATTTCGCTTGATTTGGATTTGGATGCGCTTCTAAGAATAAACCAGCAATTCCTACAGCTAAACCTGAACGAGCTAATTCAGTGACTTGTGCGCGACGGCCACCTGATGCCGCCCCAAATGGATCACGGCATTGAAGTGAATGGGTTACATCAAAAATAACTGGGCTACCCTTAGATGCTTTTTTCATAACGCTGAAGCCAAGCATATCCACAATTAAATTATCATACCCAAAGTTTGTTCCACGATCACAAAGAATGATTTTATCGTTACCACATTCTTCGATTTTTTCCACGATATTGCCCATTTGACCTGGGCTTAAGAATTGTGGTTTTTTCACATTAATCACAGCGCCTGTTTTTGCCATCGCTTCAACGAGATCTGTTTGACGCGCCAAAAAGGCTGGAAGCTGAATAATATCGACAACATCAGCAACAGGCTGACATTGATAGATTTCGTGTACATCTGTAATAATTTTTACCCCAAAGGTATCTTTTAATTCTTGGAAAATTTTTAAGCCTTCTTCCATGCCTGGGCCACGGTAAGAATGAATAGACGAACGATTCGCTTTGTCAAAAGAAGCCTTAAACACATAAGGCACGCCAAGTTTCTCTGTCACTTTCACATAAGTTTCACAGACTTGCATTGCCATATCTCGGCTTTCAAGTACGTTCATTCCGCCAAAAAGTACGAAAGGTTTGTCGTTTGCAACATCAATATTGCCGATTTTTACAATTTTATTTTGCATAAATTTTCCTTAAATCAATGGAGGGAAAAAGAATCTTTATCAATCTCGCCCTTAAGTTCTAAAAGTTGAGTTCGGATTAAAGCTGCAGTTGGGTCTTCCAGACAACGTTCCACAAAAAATTCTAAATCTTTCAATGCTGAAGGATAGGCCCCCATCTGAGCTAAAACTAAACCGCGATCGCGAATATGATAAGGATCTTCATCATTGCCAATCAGTAAATTCTCAATATAACGGTATGCCATGTCGTTATGCTCTTCGCGGATGAGCGCATTCTTCGCTAGTTGCTCAAAACGAGAATAAAGTAAAGAAAGATCGGCTCTATCAAGTTCTTCAGGTTGAATTTGCACTCCGAAGCCAAATGCACCTTCATAAAGTTGCTGTAATTTTTCTTGCGATATATAAGTACCATCCCAAGGATCAATAAAAGCCACTTCATCTCTTACTTCGGCACGTAAAATGAGCTGTGTTGGGAAATTGACAGGATAAATTGGTAAATCTAACACCTCGGCTAAATAAAGTACAATTGCCCCAAGCGTCACTGGCATTCCTTTGCGATGCTCCAACACATAAGGCAAATATAAATTGCGTGCATAGAAATACTCTTCTGAATCACAATGAAAGCCCCAATCACCATAAAATAGCTGTAATAACTGATGAATTTGCTCTTCTTTCGGCCAATCTGGCGAAATTTCTTTACGCGCTCGACGTACAAACCCGCCAATTTTTCCCCGAATTTGTGCTTCTGATGATCCATCATCTGAGATAGTATTATAAAAATGCACAAATTGATCGTATAACGCACGTCGATAATATTTCATTACTTCTTCCAAAAACCTAAAGTGACGCGCTCATTGTCGCCATAATCACGCACGGTTTCAACCATTTCCCAATGATTTTCTTGGAAAATTGACCGCACTTTTTCGCCTTGTTGCCATCCGTGTTCAAGCAATAATGCGCCATTAGAATTCAAATAACTCGGCGCTAATTCAATAATATGACGCAAATCAGCATAGCCCGCATCATTGGCAACTAATGCGGAAAGGGGTTCAAAACGCACATCTCCTTGACGTAAATGTTCATCTTGCGCATCAATATAAGGCGGGTTGCTGATGATAAGATCAAACTGCCCTGTTATATTTTCAAACCAACTGCTCTGTAAAAATTGTACATTTAACTGATTTCTTTCTGCATTAGATCGAGCTAACTCCACAACATCAGGCATAAGATCAACACCAATGATTTCTAATGAAATTTGTCGTTTTTGACAAATAGAGGAAAGCTCCGATGCTAATGCTAACGCGATAGCGCCTGTGCCAGTACCGAGATCAAGAATACGAAAGTGCGGTGGATTTTCTTGTAATTTTTCTAAGGCAATTTGTAATGCCTTTTCCACTAAAATTTCAGTATCTGGTCTTGGAATCAAGGTGCCTTTTGAGACATTTAACGGCAACGACCAAAATTCTTTTTCACCAAGAATATAAGCGATAGGTTCGCCTTTTAGACGACGATCTAAAAGTGCGGTCAATTTTAACCGCACTTTTTCATCAATCTCAGTATCATCAAAAACAAGGATTTGCGTACGCGATTTGCCAGTAGCATGTTGAAGAAGCACAAGCGCATCAATTTTACTATTTTCAGTGGGATTTTTTTGTGCTAAATCCACCATTGCTTGTGCCAGCCATTCTTTATAATTCATTATTTTTCGTCTTTTAACACAATCGTGCCAGCCACTAAATCCGTTAAAGAACGACGATCATCGCGCACAAGTGCAACAATACCGCTAATAATCAATAAGAAACTCGTCCATGCCAATAAAATATCAATAATCTCACGACCGATGTATTTACCAAATTCAACAGGTTGATGGGTATGATAATTAAATACTCGCAAGCCTAACCAGCGTTTTGCCATTGTTTGACCATAAATTTTCATGAAATATAACTGAAAACCAGCATATACAATCGTCCCCACTACACCGGCAAAATCCCCCAACGCAAAACCGAGACCAACCATCATCCAAAGCACAAGCCCATTAATCATACTTGCAAGCCAACGTTTAAAACGGCTCGCTTGAGCGGGTTGAGAAGGCTTGAAAGCAGAAGAAAATTCAGCATCTTTTTGATTTTCAATGATCATTTTATTTCCCTGTAAAGTTAAAAAGGACATCTGAAATCAGATGTCCCTATCATTAATTCTGTTCAGACAATGCCGCCAACTGATCCGCTTGATATTCGGTAATAATCGGCTGAATCAGTTCATCAATTTTACCATTCATCACTTCATCCAAACGGTAAATTGTGAGATTGATACGGTGATCTGTGACTCGACCTTGCGGATAATTATATGTACGAATTTTATCAGAACGATCGCCCGAACCTAATAAGTTACGGCGCATATCTGTTTGTTCTGCAGCTTGGCGTTCTTGCTCTGCTTGAACAATACGTGACGCTAATACCGACATTGCTTTCGCTTTATTTTTGTGCTGTGAACGCTCATCCTGACATTCCACCACAATACCTGTTGGAATATGTGTAATACGAACCGCAGAATCCGTTGTATTTACGTGCTGACCACCAGCTCCTGATGAGCGATAAGTATCAATACGCAAATCTGCTGGATTAATTTCTGGCATTTCAGACTCTGGCAATTCTGGCATTACCGCGACAGTACAAGCAGACGTGTGGATACGCCCTTGTGATTCTGTTTTTGGTACACGTTGCACACGATGACCGCCAGATTCAAACTTCAACTGACCATACACACCTTCGCCAGTGACTTTAACAATCACCTCTTTATAACCGCCTTGCTCACTTTCGTTAGCACTTAGCATTTCTACACGCCAGCGTTTACTTTCAGCATAACGGCTATACATACGGAATAAATCACCGGCGAAAATACCCGCCTCATCACCGCCAGTTCCCGCACGAATTTCTAAATAGCAGTTATATTCATCATTAGGATCTTTCGGCAGTAGAAGAATTTGAAGTTGTTGTTCCACTTCTTCAATTTCCGTTTTGGATTCTTCGATTTCCATTTGCGCCATTTCTTTCATTTCAGGATCGTCGAGCAATATTTCAGCTTCTTCAATATTTTGATTTAATTGCGTCCAACGATTAAAACATTTCACCACTTCTTCAAGTTGCGAATATTCTTTAGAATACGCACGGAATTTATCCTGATCACTAATTACAGAAACATCGCCCAATAGGGCTTCTAGCTCTTCATAACGTTCTTTTAAACTTTCTAATTTTGCAATAATGGAATCTTTCATCATTTGTAAGTCACCGAAAATAAAATCGGCGTATTCTAGCCGATTTTAGGGAGAATTGACAGTGTCAAAAGTGCAGTTAAAAATCGCCGCTCTTTAAATACGCGTCACATCAAATTTACTTAAATCAATACGATCTTCTGTGCCATAAAAAATAGCAAAAGCATGGCGTAACGTTTCAGCTCGTTTTGGTAAACCTTTTTCCGCATAGATTTTCACTTGTTCATACACGGCTTGTTTAAAAGGCTGTGTATCACCTGGATTGCCATTCAAATTATCCGCACTAGCAAAATAACGGAAACCTGCTGCCGTTGCCAAAATCCATTCTAATGCTTGCGGTTTAACTTCAACTTTTTCAAAATCACGCTGACGTTCTTCAGAACGTCCATCTGGCTCATACCAATAACCAAAATCTTCTAGTTTACGACGTTCTTTGCCTGCCACTAACCAATGGGCAATTTCGTGCAATGCACTGCTGTAAAAGCCTCGCGCAAAATAAATCGCGTTATAAGGCACTTCATCATTTGCGGGTAAATAAATGGGTTCATCACCGCCTTTGACTAAGCGAGTGTTGTATTCCTCTTCAAAACATTGATTAAAAATTGCAATAATATCTTCTAATTTATGTTCCATGGTATCGACTCCTAAAAAACCGCGAGATTATATCACCAGAGGCTCATTTGTTCTTGTTTATTTTCTTCAGGTAAATTGACATGTAGTCCAATCAAACGAATCTTTCGCCCTTTTGCTCGCATAAAAATTTGAGGAAGTAATTGCTGAAAACTCTCCAAAGAAAGGGGCAAACCTGTTTTCTCCAAAGTAGTTACTTGAAAATCTTCAAATTTAAGCTTTACGCCAATTTTACGGAATGCAGATAACGGTATATTACGGCTAACACGCTCAAGGCGACGAATTAGCTCTTGATAAAGATTATTCAATAAGGCTGAAGCTTGCTCAATTGTGTGAATGTTTTCAATCAACGTCTGTTCTACGCCAACTGATTTACGTTCACGATGGGCTTGTACTTCACGATCATCAATGCCGTGGCTAAAATCCCAAATACGTTTACCCGCTTTACCAAATTGATTTAATAAGACGATTTGATCAAAGTTTTGAATGTCAGCACAAGTTTCTAATCCCATATCGAGTAATCGTTGTGATGTCACTTTACCAACGCCAGGGATTTTATTTAGAGATAAGGTTTTAATGAATTCCTCGACTTCATTCGGCTTAATCACAAATTGCCCATTAGGTTTATTCATATCCGAAGCTATTTTGGCAAGGAATTTTAAAGGCGCCACACCTGCGGAGGCAGTTAAATTCAACTCATTAAAAATTGCTTGGCGGATTTCTTGTGCGATCCAAGTAGCAGAACCAGAACATTTTTGGCAGTGCGTAACATCTAAATAAGCTTCATCTAAAGAAAGTGGTTCAATAATATCAGTGTAGCGCTGGAAGATTTGATGAATTTGTGCCGAAACTTGTTTATACAACGCCATATTCACGGGCACAAGAATGAGATTAGGACACTTTTTTATGGCTTGAGCTGTTGGCATTGCACTATGCAAACCAAATTTTCTCGCCTCATAATTACAAGTTGTTAATACACCACGTTGACGAGAAGAACCACCCACAGCAACAGGCTTTCCCTGCAAATTAGGATTTTCACGAATCTCAATCGATGCGTAAAAACAATCCATATCAATGTGAATAATTTTTTTATCTTGTAGCATAAAAAAAGTGCGGTTAAATATTTTCTAATATTAATCAAGTAAATAACTGTTTAAATATACATTAAAATTAATAGCCTAGCAATTTGATATTTTATAAATGCCCTTTAACGCAGCAATTCAATCAATCTCGACTTTCCCTACCTTTCTTTTTTTGTTAGACTAACGCACAGTTTTGGGGCTGATTCTGGATTCGACGGGATTAGCGAAGCCCAAGGTGCACGTCGAGGTGCGGTAGGCCTCGTAAATAAACCGCAAAAAAATAGTCGCAAACGACGAACAATACGCTTTAGCAGCTTAATAACCTGCATTTAGCCTTCGCGCCCTAGCTTCCGCTCGTAAGACGGGGATAACGCGGAGTCAAACCAAAACGAGATCGTGTGGAAGCCACTGTTTGAGGATCGAAGCACTAAATTGAATCAAACTAGCTTAAGTTTAGCGTGTCTGTCCGCATGCTTAAGTGAAATTAAAGACGAGACTAAACGTGTAGTACTGAAGGTAGAGTAATTTCGGACGGGGGTTCAACTCCCCCCAGCTCCACCAACAATCAAAATCATACGTCATTATAAGACATTACAAAGCCTTGATTTTACTGGAATCAAGGCTTTTTTATTCCCTATACGCCACTATAAAACACTATTTAACCCTAGAATTTTAGGAGTAGATTTAGTAGGATCTTTTTTAACGAGGGAAAAATTATACTCCTAAAACGCTGAAACCCCTTGCAAACACTGGGCGCAACCGCTCTCAGTTTTATACTACTAAAATAAGGTTGTACTACTATGGCACGTACTACTAAAACCCTTTCCAATACACAAATAGAGAAAGCGAAACCAAAAGATAAACCCTACAAGCTAATAGATGGGCAAGGTTTATTTTTATCTATAACGCCCAATGGCTCTAAGCTATGGCGATTTAATTATTACAAGCCTTTTACTACTCCACCTAAACGCACTGAAATAAGCCTAGGTTCATTCCCTGATTTATCGTTAGCAGAGGCGCGCGCAATCCGTGAAGAATATCGTGCGCTATTGGCGCAAAATATAGATCCTAAAACCCACAGGGAGCACCTACACAAAACAAAGACAGATGATTTAGCTAATACTTATGAATCGATGGCGTGGGCGTGGTTCGAATATCGTAAAACAAAAAAGAACTTTTCTTTGGATTATCAAAAAGACGTGGCCAGCCTAATAAGAAGAAATCTTTTACCGCACTTTGGCGCATTGCCTATCTCTGCAATTACTGCCCCTATGGCACTGAAAGCGTTCAAACGCTATCAAGATGAGGGAACGCTAGAGAAACTTAAGCGCACCATTCAAAAGCACAATGAAATAATGTCTTACGCCTTGCATAGAGGCTACATATCAAGCAACCCTACCGAAAAAATATCTAAAGAATTTGATAGCCCTACGGTAGAACACTTTAAAACCATTAAGCCAGAAGATTTAGGGGAATTTCTTTACACCTTAAACAATGCTCAAATTCACTTACAGACTCGTTTTTTAATTCTATGGCAGATGCTCACTATGACACGCCCAAATGAGGCGGCTACCGCAAGATATGAGGATATTGATGAGCAAGCGAGAATATGGACGATTTACATCAAAAAAGGGATTAAAGAAACAGACAAAGGGCGTGAGCATAAAATCACTCTATCACGGCAAGCGATGGCATTATTGCGAGAAATTAAAAAACGAAGTGAAAGTAAGGTTTATTTATTCCCTAGCGCAAAGAACCCTCAAACCCACGTAAACACACAAACGGCAAATTCTGCAATAAAGCGCATGGGTTATCACGGTAAATTAGTTGCACATGGATTGAGAGCTATCGCAAGCACCTATTTGAATGATAAAGGCTATGACAGCGAATTAATCGAGGTTGCTCTATCGCACATGAAATCAGACAGAATCAAGGCAGCCTATGACCGTGGGGAACGATTAGAGCAGCGTTTTAAACTCTTACAGGTATGGGGCGATTTTATTGAGGAATGCTCAAACGGTGCATTGCCTAAGCATCATTTGAAAATGGTTGTTTAAGCCACCACCGATAGCCGATAACAAGTAACGTTATCGGTTATTTTTTTGTCTATTTTTTTATATACCCCTTGTGATTTTTTTTTATAAATCTTAATCACTTATTCACTTATTCACTTCTACCATTTATATCTTTTTGATTTTAAAGAAGAAAATAGAGTAAAAAGAGAAGTGATTAACAAGTGATAAAGTGATACATGAAGTGAGCAAAGTTATTTTTTAACCAAAATAACAGGGAAATAAGGCTAATTGGAGAGTGAAGAATAGAGATGAAATTTCAAATGCTGGTGGCAGGTAAGGAAAGCGAAGATTTTTTACACTTGAACTGTACAAAATATCAGGTAAAATAATAAACGCACAGCAACCCGCAGAAACAGGCGTAAACCTGATAAGCGGTTGAGTATATAAAATTAAGTGCGACTAGGTGCGGACTAATTACCCACACTGAAAGATAGTAACCCTTATTGCTATTTGTCGCACTCCTACTAATAAGGGCTAACGTTAAGGGGCGTTTTTGTGAGCAATCATGATCAATTTTTATCATCATTCAAAAATCATGCAGAACCTTTGATCAGTTTTAAAGATTTAATTTTATCTATATCTGTTTACACAAATAAAACTGTAAGCCAAGTGGCTGATAAATTAGAAAGCCTTTTATTTGGATTTCGGCAAAATGGGAAATATACAAATTCTTTCTGTTATTGCACAATTTTTGATAAAAGGAGTGATCCTTTTTATATCTATGAACCAATGACAAACTATTTTGCAGATGGGTTTGATAATGTAAAAGGCAGGCTAAAAGATGTTGTTATTAATAATTCTGTTGGTGTTTCAAATATTGATCAACTATTTGTTGGACGCGTTGAAATTGCCAAACAAATTAAAGACTCGGGCATATCACTACTGGATAAAGCCAAGTCGAATCAATTACAACAAATTAGCCAAAATAGAGGCGAATATATAAGCCTTTATGAATTGATTGAGTGGGCAAAGTCTCAAACTGGGTTTGATTACACTAATACAGCCAATGATATTTTAAGAATCATAGGTGATAGATACATTCAATTATACAAAGAATATGGCGGTTTAAAGCCTAGTATTGAAAGAGACGATAATAATTTTAAAAGGTCTCTTCAATTTGTATCAGAAAACAATGGCTATGAATATTTTTTCGATGAACAGATTCCATTTTAGGGCGATATTATGGATATAAATGACTTTAAAACACTGCTTATAAATCGTAGTGAAATTGAAAATATATTAGGGAGAACTATTAGTGTAAAAAATAGTGACAATGACTATTTAGAGGATTATAGATTATTCCCCGAATTATCTTTGCACGATGTCGCTTGCCTGATTTTAGATATTTGGCCAAAAGATTGGAACGCCCACCAGCACCCACGCTATGAAACTATTAAAGAGGCAATTAAACAATCCGCGGAAAGAGGCTATATTCGCGCTAGAATTGAAAACGATATAAACGGCTATGTTGAAGATGTTTTTCTAACTCACGAGGTAGCTGAAGAATGGGCAAGAACTTACGGCTTGAAGTGGAATGTGCCACCATATCGGAAACCTTTAGAAGTCGCTAGAGATAATAGTCAAATCATAGAACTTAAAGACCAATCAGATCTTTCTATAAATTCAACCGAATTACAGGAAGAAAAAGCCAAAAACACACTACTGCAAACTGAAAATGAACGCTTAAAGGCGGAATTAAAAGCACAACAAGATAGAATGGCAGAGCTTGAACAAAAGCTACAACAAGGTGTGGTAGATTCTGAACCAGTTTTAGAAAATGCTAAGGCTTACGATGTTAGGGAGCGAGAAACTCATTTATTGATGATTGGTGCACTTTCTAATCTTCTTGCAGGATATAAACAAAAGTATCAAAAAGGAAATGGCGGAATTAATCAAAGTGCGATTAGCAAAGATATAGAGAGAGAAATTATAGAGTTACTACAACCAGAAACCAAGACGCGAACAAATGACACAATCAGACCAAGAATCAGAGAATCACTTAATCTTATCACTAAGGCGGAATAACACCGCCTTTTTTTTATTTCTAACCACTTTTTACCAAAAAATTTACTTCTTATCAAAATTGCATAAACCCAGTAAGAACAAGGCTTAAACTCTCTTACCAAAACTTCTTACCAAAAGATTTTGGTAACTTACCACCTATAAAAATTCAATTCCCCACAATACCCCTCGAACCGCAAATGACACTATAAGGCGGTATATGTATCTATCTACAACATAATGGGGGATTTATGCCTGACAAAACTATCACACCACCAAACGACACAGAACAAGCACCACGCTTTTTAAGACGTAAATCAACTGCTGAACGATTAGGCGTGAGCCTTACCACCTTAGACGACTGGCGCAATCCAAAAGCCAAACGCTATCGCCCTGATTTCCCTAAGGCAATCAAGGTCGCAAACGGGGCGACTTGTTTCCTTGAATCTGAAATTAATGCTTACGTTTTAAAACTCGCTAACGAATGTAGAGTTAGCTAAGGCGGAACTATGGCAATCAATACGACTAGCACCTATGAACAACAGAAATACATTTTGCAGTGTTTATATGCTCGCCCATACAGCACGAACGAATTGCGAGAGTTAGGAATTTACTTTCCACCAGCACGCATTAAGGAACTCAGAGATAAAGGTTTTCATATTGATACCTTTTACCGCAAAGAAACCGATTCAAGCGGATTATCGCACCGTGTGGGCGTGTATGTACTGCACCAAAATGAAGTAAGCCAAAATCATCAATATAACGACTAAGGAGAAATTAAAAATGACCGATTGCAAAGACTGCACAACAGAACAAGGGCGTAAAGATTTAATTAATACCCCGATTTCAATTACTTATTCAAAGGCGCAATTTCCACATTTAACGGTTACTTCTGAGGATTGGGGAATAAATGCCGTCTTATGGCTTGAAGTAGGTGATTTTCTACCGTTAGGCATTGACGCTGACACAATGCAAGAGGCGTTGATAATGGTTGCTTTTCTTCAACAAAGCACAAAAGCCCCATTACTGATTAATGAGGAAATGCAACAAGAGCTTACCGCACTTTCTGAAAATAGCATTGCATTTAACCCGATGAAGAAAGCAAATGGCGCACTTATTCCACTTGCTGAAATTCTTTCCACTGATACCAAACAAGAAACCATGCGACACCTTGAACAACAATTTTGCCAAGATGAAAAACTGACATTTACCGAAATGGGCGGAATGTTGAATTAAACGAGCAAGGAGCGACTGAAAAAATGACTAATACAAATCAACAGACCAACACCGAAAAACGCAAGTATGCAACGCTATGGAGTATTTACCGAGCTAT
>MDJB01000007.1 GCA_001752465.1 Haemophilus quentini | reverse complement strand
AAACCAAGAAAAAGAAGATATGGTTCAAGATAATTTATCAACGAAAGAACATGTTGACCCCTTTAAGGGGTAATCAAGGAAATAATTAGACGCGGTTGTCAGTTCTCACAAGCCCCTTGAGGGGCTTGTGAAGTATAGGCTCTTATAGGGGAGCCTAAAAAACCGCACGTTTTACGTGCGGATTGTTATTAAAATTTTAATTTAGTTAAACATCGCAGAAATAGACTCTTCGTTGCTAATGCGACGAATGGCTTCTGCTAGCATGGAAGAAAGGGTAAGCACGCGAACTTTACCGATAGCTTTCATTTCTTCTGATAATGGAATGGTGTCAGTAACAACAATCTCATCGATGGCATCGCTGGCTAAGTTTTTGGCTGCAGCGCCAGAGAAAACGGCGTGAGTTGCATAAGCAAAAACACGTTTTGCACCACGTTCTTTTAATGCTTCTGCCGCTTTACAAAGTGTACCGCCAGTATCAATCATATCATCTACTAAAATACAATCACGATCTGCAACATCACCGATAATATGCATCACTTGTGCTACGTTTGCGCGTGGACGACGTTTGTCAATGATGGCCATATCGGTATCGTTTAATAATTTAGCTACCGCACGAGCACGCACAACACCGCCAATGTCTGGGGAAACAACAATAGGGTTTTCAAGATCAGATTTTTTCAAAATATCGTGAATTAAAACTGGAGAACCAAATACGTTGTCCACAGGAACATCAAAGAAACCTTGAATTTGTTCTGCGTGTAGGTCGCAGGTTAATACGCGGTCAATACCAACAGTTGAAAGTAAATCTGCCACAACTTTAGCGGTAATTGGTACACGAGCCGAACGAACACGACGATCTTGGCGAGCATAGCCGAAATAAGGAATCACGGCAGTAATACGACCAGCAGATGCTCGACGTAATGCATCTACCATCACAATCAATTCCATCAAGTTATCATTGGTTGGCGCACAAGTTGATTGGATGATAAATACATCCGCACCACGCACATTTTCATTGATTTGAACTTGGATTTCACCATCGCTGAAACGTGCGACCGTAGCATCGCCTAGCGAAATATATAAACGTTCAGAAATACGTTTTGCAAGTTCAGGTGTTGCATTACCCGCGAAGAGTTTAATGTCAGGCATTTTATAAAACCTCAGGTTTAGATTGTCGATGAGTATAAGTTGATGATAGCTGCTTCAACATTGCGTGCAAGGGAGAAACATTGAGTCCTTTCGCAACAAAGCCAAAAAATGCTTCTGGTTTTTGTCTAAATACCGCTTGCGCTTCTGCTTCATTATCAAATTCAGCAAAAACACATGCTCCCGTTCCTGTTAATCTTGCCAGCGCATATTGTAGCAACCAGTTTAACGCTTTTTCAACGTTTGAATAATGATTTACCACAACTTTTTCGCAATCGTTTACATAAGGTTCACTCAAAAGTTGTTCTAGGGATTTTTTAGGTGTATTACGTGGTAAATTTGGATCTTGAAATATCACAGCCGTCGATATTGAATCATCAGGTTTTAATACAACAAACCATTTTTCAGCAGGTTCACAATAGGTAATTTTTTCCCCGGCACCTTCAGCAAAAGCAGCGTGCCCATGTACAAATATTGGCACATCTGCGCCTAGTGTTAATCCTAATTTTGACAGTTCATCAATGGATAAATTGGCTTGCCATAAATAATTTAATGCGACCAATGCAGTTGCTGCATTGGATGAACCACCACCAACACCGCCTCCCATTGGAAGAATTTTATCTAAATGAATATTTGCACCCAATTGAATATTGGCTTTTTCTTGTAAAAGTTTTGCAGCCCGATAAATTAGATTATCTTCCGTTTTTAGATTTGGAATTTCTGGCGTTAAAACAATTTGATTATCTTCTTCACGGATACTAATTTCTAACCAATCGCCGAAATCTAAAAATTGGAAAAGTGTTTGTAATTCATGATAGCCGTTCGGCAATTTCCCGTTGATATAAAGAAATAAATTCAGTTTGGCTGGGCTAGGGAAGCGCAATGGCTTCCCATTTGATTGTGTTGTATTTTGACAAAGTGCGGTAGAAAATTGATGTGATTTCATTAATGTATTCATTAGTAAATCCAGCCATCCACGCGAATTTTTAGAGTTTGTTTCGTGCTGTCATTTTTTAGCAGAATGTCTTCAGGCATCGAATTATTTGAATGATAAGTGAGATAATCTGCTGTCCATTGAGAACCATCCACATGATAAGTAAATGCGCCAAGTAAATGATTAGTACCGACTTGATAATTCGCATTCATTGCCGGTTGGCCTTTCAACCAATATGCTAAATGTTCTAATGGCACATCCATTCCAATAATCTCTTGTAATAATAGTTTCGCATTGGCTGCAGATTGTTGATTGCCGTTGTTATCGGAAATTGTCATCCCGCTTTGGTGCATTTGAATCCAAAGAGTAGATTTACTGATTAAAGAATAGAGTTTAAGCGTATAAGATTTTGGATTTTGGTATTGCCATTCAAAGCGGCTAGAAAAACGTTCTGTAGGACTGATATAACCAATTTGTCCTTTAGCTTGATAGGATTGAATTTTTTGAATCTTTTGTAAATGCTGTTGCCATGTGGCGTCGGTTTTATCGATATATTGCACGTTAACTGGACGGTCAGCATCCATCGTACAGGCTGTAAGTATGCTGATTACAAAAAGTGCGGTGAGAAATTTAAACGTTTTCATATTATTCATCAAGTTAATAAGCTCGCGTATTTTAAGGATTTAGTTTAATTGAGTAAAGTTACTTTTATTTGTTAATTTTTTTGGTAATTCGTTTTTGTTTGTTTAACCGCTAAGATTCTTCGTTTTGTCAATTCACTTCTGATTTCTTGTTTCTCAAATCCATCTGCAATAACTTGCTGTACATCTACTTCATTTGCCGAGTGTAATAATTGATTCATATAATCTATTTGTGGATAGTCTTTATTTTCAAAACCGGTTCTACCTCGAGTATCAGCTAGACATATTTGTAGAAATTCTTGAAAGCGTTGTGGTTTTCTCCACACATCAAAACGATTAAACAGCGTTATGACGGTTTCAGCTCGAAGCTCAAAGGCTTTGTGAATATGCGTATGAAATTCACAAGTTAGTTCTGCAAGTTCTTGAAAATAACTTGGAACCTTCAAGCGTTTGCACAATGATCTAGTTGGTTTTATGCCAGCTTGCTCATGCCTATAATGATGAGGAAGAATATTTTGAGGCGTAAGAGCCTTGCCAAGATCATGACAAATTGCGGCAAAACGGACCGCACTTTTATTTAAGATAGGGTTATTTTCAGTCAAATTAACCGTTTGTTTTAATACCAACATGGTATGAATAAAACTATCCACTTCTGGATGATGTTTTACTGGATTTGGCACACCATAAAGGGCATCGATTTCAGTAAATAAAACTCTTAATGCACCTGTTTTATGTAAGGTTTCAAAATAAATTTCAGGATTTTTTTCGTTTAAGGCTTTTTCTGTTTCTAGCCAAACGCGTTCCGCCGTGAGATGTTGTAATTCTCCCGATTGGGCAAGTTCCGCCATTAGGGATAGTGTTTCTGATGCGATTTTAAAACCGAGAGAATGATAACGGGCTGCAAAGCGTGCCACACGCAATACACGTAAAGGATCTTCTGAAAAAGCGGGAGAAATATGGCGTAAAATTCGATTTTTTAAATCTTGTTTTCCGCCATAAGGATCGATAATTTCACCGTCTTCGCTTTGAGCCATGGCGTTAATAGTGAGATCTCGTCGAATTAAATCTTGTTCTAATGTAATTGTTGGGGAGAAATCACAAATAAAGCCAGTGTAACCTGCGCTAGATTTTCGTTCTGTTCGAGCAAGCGCATATTCTTCTTTTGTTTTAGGATTGAGAAAAACCGGAAAATCTTTGCCTACTTGTTGATAACCGAGAGAGAGTAGAGTAGCGGGGTCTGCGCCTACTACAATCCAATCACGATCTTTTACCGGTAAACCCAATAATTGATCGCGAACAGCCCCACCAACCAAATAAACTTTCATTCGTGATTATGCCCAACCATCACGACGGCGACGTTTTGGTAACACATAAGGAATGAGTAAACCGAAGAGTAAGCCTACGCCCAATACTGAACCGCCATAAATAAACCATTGAATCGCAATTTCTCGTTTACCTGCATCAAGCATCGCTTCTAAATCACGATTTTTATTTTTGGTCATTTCAAGTTCACGTTTCAATTGTGAATTTTGTTCTAAAAGATCCGCACTTTGTTGCTCAGCTTGTTTGGTTCGACGTTGCATTTCTACGGTACGTTGTTGCCAATCGCCATCTAAACGACTAAGTTTTAAGGTTAATTCTTGAACTTGAGCTTTTAATTTTGGATTTTCTTCTTTACTACTTGGCGTGTTGCTTAAGTCTGAATTTAAAATCCAAGCTTCACGATTTTTATTGTCGCGAATGAGTGTGTATTTACCCTGGCGATCTAATACATTCACTGCTTCGCCCGCTTGAATTGAACCTGCAATTTTAAATTGTTCACCGGCACCTCGGCGTAAGAAAGTACTGAGATTTTCAGTAACATATTGTGTTTCTGCATGGGCAGTTGCAATACCTGTACCAAGTAAGGCGCAAGATAGAAGTGTATTGTAGATTTTTTTCATGCTTTCTCCTTAAAAATAAAAACAACAAAAGTGCGGCTAAATAAACCGCACTTTTTGTTGCAATAAATTAATTAAACACTGCACGCAGTAAATAGAAGATAATAATTGCGAAGAATGCGCCAGCTGGTAAAGTGATTATCCAAGAACTAATGATATTTCGGATAACCGTTAAATTGAGTGCCGCAATACCGCGAGCAAAACCGATACCTAAAATTGCCCCAACAAGTGTTTGTGTTGTTGAGATTGGCAAACCTGTACCAGATGCAACTACAACGGTCATCGCGGTGGCAAATTGAGCGGCAAAGCCACGGCTTGGGGTTAAATCGGTGATCCCTGATCCAACAGTCGCCATTACTTTTTGTCCCATAGTAATTAAGCCTACAGCAATACCTAATGCACCTAGTGGTAAAATCCACCACGTTAGGGCTCCACCTGAAACAATTTTACCGCCTTGTTCTACGATTGATACCACCGCTGAAAGTGGACCAATTGCATTAGCTACATCATTCGAACCATGAGCGAAAGCCATCGCACAGGCGGTTAATAACATTAAAATGCTGAAGACTTTTTCTACCGCACCAAAAGTCCCTTTGCTTGCAGATTGAGTGAATGTTTTGCTTTTAAAATAGAAGTGGAAAAACAGCATACCTACAAGGCTAATGACAAGTGAAATGACTAAAGTTTCTTTATTGGAAAGATTTAAACCAACATGTTTTAAACCTTTTGTCATGGTTACGATACACAACACAAATACGGTTATCCCCATGTAATAAGGACCATATTTTTGTGCATTTTTTAGAGGATGTTCGGTATCAAAAATAAGTTTTTGCGTACTTGCAAAGATTGCATAGGCGAGAATACCTGCAATGATAGGCGTGATGAACCAGCTACCAACGATGCTACCAATATTTGACCAATCTACTGCACCTGGGCCAATCGTAATACATGCAAATCCAATAATTGCACCGATGATAGTGTGAGTACCTGAAACCGGCCAGCCCATTTTCGTTGCGATAAATAACCAAGCGCCAGAGGCAAATAAAGCAGATAGCATACCTAGTGCCAAAATATCGGGCGTATCCACAAATTGCATTGGATCGATTACGCCACTTTTAATGGTTTCTGTTACTTCACCACCGGCTAGATATGCGCCAGCAGATTCAAAAATTAATGCGATAATAATTGCTTGTTTGGCTGTTACAGTACCAGATCCTACAGATGTACCCATTGAATTTGAAACATCATTTGCTCCGATACCGAAAGCCATAAAAAAGCCGAAGGCTGCTGTAATCCACACCAACCATGAACCATATTGACTAATAACTTCCATAGTTAATTTCCTATGTTTTGTTGATTATGAACGCGCCAGCATTAATTCAATGCGTGAGCCAACACGTTGTGCTTGGTCAGCTAGCACACCAACCCATTCAATAATTTTATATAAGAACATCACATCAATTGGGTTATAACGGCTTTCGATGGTGTAAAGCATTTTACGCAATTTGATCTGCATTTGGTCGGTATCATCTTCAATTGCATCGAGTTCTTGAATCATATCGTTAACTAATTTTAGTTCACGGCCTTTAAAACCAGTTTCTAAAAGTTGATCCATTTCTTCGATTACTCGATGAGCCTGATGAATTGCATCTAAACTACGTTTTACGTAATGTAAGAATTCTTCCTGCATTTCTTCAGGAATACCAAATTGACGCCCAATCATACGGCCTGCAATATCTTTAGCAAAATTTGCTAATTTATCTTGTTGCGTGACTAATTCTAAGAGATCAGTACGATCGATAGGTAAGAATAAACCACGTGGCAATTTCAAACGAATCTCACGTTTTAAGCTATCCGCTTCACGTTCACGCTGAGAGATTTCTAAGCGTTTTTCTTCCGCTTTTTCCCAATCCTTTGAGAAGGTGGTTTCAAAAAAAGGAATTAAAAGATCGCAACATTCAGTGACTTTTTCCGAATGCTTTTGCAATGGTTTTAAAGGCGAATGGGCAAATAATCCGAGAATATTATTCATTGCCATAAGTGATTTACTCCATAAGGGGTTAAAAATTCGTGCGCATATTACCCGATTTTTGTTGATATTTAAAATTTTTCAAAAAAATTTGTAAGAAAGAAGGTTTATCTTCGACTAACTAAATAACTGGGTAATATTTCCTAGTGTGGTAAGATAAGTGGTCCAATACACTTTTCGCTTTAAAAGCGAGAAAATTTGAAAGGTAAAAAATGAAGGATTGTAAGATGAAAGGTATTAGCAGCGGCGTGAGTTTATTGATTTTACGCTTTTTTCTTGCGTGGGAATTTTTAGAGGCTGGGTTAGAAAAATGGAATGGTCAAAATTGGTTTACTGAAATACAAGATCGTTTTCCTTTTCCGTTTAATCTTATTCCTGCTGATATTAATTGGCACGTTGCAATGGGGTCGGAATTAATTCTCCCTTTCTTGCTAATATTCGGAGTACTAACTCGTTTTAGTGCATTAAGTTTAACGATTTTAATCTCTGTCGCGTGGTATAGCATTCACGCCGATTCAGGTTATAACGTTTGTGATAATGGTTATAAATTATCCTTAATTTATGTGGTAACTTTATTAATCTTAATTACGCAGGGAGCAGGGAAACTCTCTTTAGACACGCTTATTAAGAAGGTTTATCCAACTAAAAGCTGGTTGAAATTCCTCTAACTATATATTCAATATCAAATTCTAGGAGATTTAAATGAAAAAATTATCCACTTTAGCCGCATTAGCAGGAGCATTAACGATGACAGTAGCTACTGTTGCACACGCTGAGCCAAAATCAAGCAGTATGGATAAAGCTGTAACACCTTGTGTAGGTGATAAATGTGTGAAAACAAAAGCTGCAGAAGGTAAATGCGGAGAAGGCAAATGTGGTGCAAACGAAACGAAAGCCTCAGAAGGTAAATGTGGTGAAGGTAAATGCGGCTCTAAATAATCGTATTTAAATCTAGATGCCACACATAGCACTGGTGTAAATTTACACCAGTGTTGTATTAAAAGGAGTAAATAATTATGTTACAAGGTGCAGGATTAGGGTATCGTCGAGATTTAGCGGATGATTTTTTGAATTTATCATCAAATAATGCGATTCAGTTTATGGAAGTTGCTCCAGAAAATTGGGTAAAAATGGGAGGAGCTGCTCGTTATAAATTTGATCAAGCCGCTGAAAGATATCCACTTGCGGTACACGGACTATCACTTTCATTAGGCGGGCAAGCACCACTTGATCGCGAGTTATTAAAAAATACTAAAGCATTAATGACTCAATATAATTCGACATTTTTTTCTGAACATTTGAGTTATTGTGAATGTGAAGGGCATTTATATGATTTATTACCTATGCCATTTACTGAAGAAGCTGTAAAACACGTAGCACAGAGAATCCGTTATGTGCAAGATTTTTTAGGATTACAAATTTCATTAGAAAACACCTCTTATTATTTACACTCTCCCACCAGCACAATGAATGAAGTAGAATTTTTAAATGCTATTGCACAAGAAGCGGATTGTGGTATTCATTTAGATGTGAATAATATTTATGTAAATGGCGTCAATCACGGTTTACTCGATCCTTATGTTTTTTTAGATCAAGTAGATGTGAAACGTGTCAATTACATTCATATTGCAGGACACGATGAAGAACATTCTGCAGCACAAGTTGTGGAGGATTTAGAAGGAGAATCATTTAATAAAATAAAAGGGGCATATCGCCATTTACCAGAGTTATTAATTGATACGCACGGTGAGGCAGTAAAAGGTACTGTGTGGGATTTATTAGAATATGCCTATCAACGACGACCTGCCATTCCGCCAACATTATTAGAGCGTGATTTCAATTTCCCTCCATTTGCAGAACTTTATGCTGAAGTTGAACATATTGCACAACTACAGCAAAAATATGCTCAAAAAGAGGTAATATCCTATGCAGCCTAAACCTTCGCTTATTGAAACACAAAAAGCACTTGCCACAGCAGTTCGATTGGCTAATGCTCAACCTCTAAATGGTTATGCTCCGAATCGCCTTGCTGTTTATGCTCGCTTAGTTCGAAATAACATCTTTGGTTTTATTGACCGTTGTTTTGTTGAAGCACCTAAACACGTTTCTGCTGAGAGTTGGTTTCAGACAAAAGAAATGTTTGTATTAACAGGAAAATCACATTCGCCTTATTTTCAGGATATTGCTGGAGAATTTCTCTTATTTTGTCAAGAAAAAGAGAGTTTTGATGCCAAAATACTGGCATTGATGGATTTTGAAAATACTCAGTTACTTGCAGAAGTTTCTTTAGCAAAAGTACCTGAAAAATTTGAGTGGAATAAGCATAGCGTAATGCAGTTATCTGATGCAGCTTATTTAAAACGCTATGAAGTCGATTTTTTATCAAGCGATTTTAAACAATTTGATGAAAACCCTATGCAAGCTGTTATATGGCGGGATAGCGATTTTAATATTCTGCAACAACGCTTATCTGAACTTGACTTTTGGCTATTAAGTTATATACAAGAACAACCTTCGTCTTTAGAAGAGGTATTATCTGCCTTAAATACTGTAGTTGAAGATAGCACCCCCTTAATTCCATTATTGGAAAACACTTGGGTTAATTGGATTAATGCTGAAGTGCTTTATCCGAAAGAGGGATAAATTTTGTATAGAAAAACTCATAAAATGTTAGATAGGTGAAAAAGATGACTTTTTCACCTAATTTTTTCTTGGCTAGTATTTTCCATATATTATCCAAATCTTTTTAGTATAGATTTGAGAACAGTTCGAATCATATTCTCCGCTTAAATGAAACCTTTCAGTTATAAATATAAATATTTGATTTCCAATTTATTCAATTTCATATAATGAAAATTTATCACATAATTTTTGAATAACCTTTCATTTATAATTTCCTATATTTTAATTATAGGAAAATACTGCACAATAAATAAAAATTCATTTATAGCTGTTTAATATGTAAAGTAAAACACCACAAAAATCTTGATTTATTTTTATTGTATTGTATATTCAAACAGTTAATTTGAATAAGGAATATTATGCTACAAGAAATTGAATTAAAATTGGCGATCTCGCCACAAATCAGTATTGAATTGCCACAATATCTTGCAAAATTTACGATTTTAGATCATCAAGATTTATTTTTGGGTAATACTTATTATGATTATCCGGATCATTTTCTTGCTAAACAAAAGATGGGATTACGTATTCGTCAAGAAGATCAAGAACTTACATTAACGCTTAAAACCAACGGCGAAGTTGTTGGTGGATTGCATAGTCGCCCAGAATATAATTTATCATTAACCGAAAAAGAAACGCCAACTAATGCCCAATTAAGAGAGTTTTATCCTTTTGAACAATTACCTAGTTCGACACTACAACCTATTTTCTCCACAGATTTTAACCGCACTTTTTGGTTAGTTGAATTTCAACAATCCAAAATTGAAGTGGCTTTTGATCAAGGCAAAATTATTGTAGGCGAATCTGAGCAACCGATTTGTGAAATTGAGTTTGAATTGAAATCTGGCAATGTGCAGGATCTTTTTGATTTTGTGGAAACTTTGCCTTTCGAAAGAGATATTTATTTTAGTAGCGCAAGTAAAGCAAAGCGTGGTTATTTGCTGGGTTCAAAACAATTTTTAACAGATTGGTTAAATAAATGGCGTGATTTCTTAAAAGAAGAACGAGAAGAAAGTGCGGTAGATTTTGGTGCAAAATTTAATTCAGTGTTGAAAATGGAACAGAAACTTTTGGAAGAAACCTTATCCTTTTCTTCCGCACTTTTTAGCCAAGATTTTATGAAAACAGTGGAGCGAGTTGGGGCATTTTTTAATCTTTATCATTATTATGATGAAAATGGAAAAATCCTAGAAGCAGTGGCAACAGAGAAACAAAAAGAAACGCTCTTACCTGCTTTGTTAGAAAGCAATCAGAAAATTTTTGCTGAAATCCGTGATTTGATTCGTTTTCATAGTGAAACGAAAAACAATGAAAATACTATTGAAAAATTGACCGCACTTTTGAAAAGTCGAGTTTATTTTGAGCGAATGATCAAATTAATGAGATTTTCAGCGTAATGCGAATCAACCGTGCAAATGGGTAAGCTATATTTCTAGGCATTATGTCAGCTTGCCCTGAACAATATAACGATATTTAGCCATAGGTATATAAATACTAGGTTAAAGAATGAGAAGGATGAAAAATGGCTAAAGCCCCGAAAACAGCTTATGTATGTAACGATTGTGGTGCGGAGTTTTCTCGTTGGCAAGGGCAATGTTCGGCTTGTAAAGCGTGGAATACAATCACGGAAGTGCGGTTAATTTCCACGGCAAAATCAAAAAACGATCGTTTTAGTGGCTACGCAGGTGAAACTCAGGCAAAAATTCAAACGCTCTCTGAAATTAGTTTGCAAGAAACTCCACGTTTTTCCAGTGGCTTTAATGAATTAGATCGCGTACTGGGGGGCGGGATCGTACCAGGCAGTGCGATTTTAATTGGTGGGCATCCTGGTGCAGGGAAAAGTACCTTGTTATTACAAGTCATGTGTGGTTTAGCGAAAAATATGACCGCACTTTATGTAACGGGAGAGGAGTCGTTACAACAGGTTGCGATGCGCGCTAGTCGATTGGAATTGCCAAACGATCAATTAAAAATGTTGTCAGAGACCTCTGTGGAACAGATTTGTAATTTAGCGGATCAGTTGAAGCCGCAAATTATAGTGGTGGATTCCATTCAAGTAATGCATCTGGCAGATATTCAATCATCACCAGGAAGTGTAGCGCAAGTGCGTGAATGTGCTTCTTTCCTCACTCGTTATGCGAAAACACGACAAGTCGCCATTATTATGGTGGGGCATGTAACGAAAGACGGTACCCTTGCTGGGCCGAAAGTGTTAGAGCATGCGATTGACTGTTCATTACTATTAGAAGGCGAAGCCGATTCTCGCTATCGTACTTTGCGTAGCCATAAAAACCGTTTTGGTGCGGTGAATGAATTAGGCGTATTTGGTATGACCGAGCAAGGTTTGCGAGAAGTAAAAAATCCATCTGCGATCTTTTTAAGTCGAGGTGATGAGATTACATCAGGCAGTTCCGTTATGGTACTTTGGGAGGGCACGCGTCCTCTTTTAGTTGAAATTCAAGCCTTAGTGGATCATTCAATGCTAGCGAATCCTCGTCGTGTTGCGGTGGGATTAGAGCAAAATCGCTTAGCGCTATTATTGGCGGTGTTACACCGACATGGTGGCTTACAAATGGCTGATCAAGATGTCTTTGTCAATGTCGTTGGGGGGGTAAAAGTGAGTGAAACAAGTGCGGATTTGGCTTTGTTGATTGCATTAATTTCTAGTTTTCGTAATCGCCCTTTGCCACAAGATTTAGTGATTTTTGGTGAAGTTGGATTAGCGGGAGAAATTCGCCCTGTGCCAAGTGGACAAGAGCGTATTAGTGAAGCGGCAAAGCATGGCTTTAAACGTGCTATTGTTCCTTTTGGTAACAAGCCGAAAAGTGCGGTCGAAAATATGCAAGTTTTTACAGTGAAGAAACTTTCCGATGCGCTAGCTGTATTGGACAATTTCTAAATACTTCCATTAGAAATAATTAATAGTCTCAATGGAAATGAATTATCTAATCCCGTTGTACTGAAAACGTTAGCAAAATTTGTTAAAATAAACATACTTTTTATTCAAAGAAAAATAAGAAAATGGAAAAAAAACTGAATAAAGCGCTGGATGCGATTGATATAAAAATTCTTAATGAATTACAACGCAACGGTAAAATTTCTAATATTGATTTGTCGAAAAAAGTAGGGCTTTCACCCACTCCTTGTTTAGAACGTGTTAAACGTTTAGAAAAACAAGGCGTAATTATGGGATATCGCGCGTTGTTGAATCCTGAATTATTGGAAGCGCCTTTGCTTGTGATCGTGGAAATAACGTTAGTTCGTGGAAAACCTGACGTATTTGAGGAGTTTAATGCTGCGATTCAAGAGTTGGAAGAAATTCAAGAATGCCATTTGGTATCGGGCGATTTTGACTATTTATTAAAAACTCGTGTTGCAGACATGGCTGAATACCGAAAATTGCTAGGTACAACATTATTGCGTTTACCAGGTGTAAATGACACTCGTACTTATGTTGTGATGGAAGAAGTAAAACAAACCAATTTCCTTGTATTGAAATAATATGATTAAACAAATAACAGAACGGTTTACACCAAGACAGTATTTAGCTGAACTTTTGCTTGGATTGACTGCACTTTTCGGGCTTTATTTAATTATTGCGTGGTCAAGTTATACTCCGCTTGATAATTCTTGGGCAACGGCTGGTTCGCATGGTGAAACAATTAATAAAGTCGGCGCATTTGGTGCGTGGATTATTGATCTTTCTTTTGTTTTCTTAGGCTATGTCGCCCATGTTATTCCTTTTACGGCTTTTTTGGTACCAGTCTATTTATTGAAAACAAAAGCAGTTAAAAACCTTTCCTGTACTCGAATTATTTTACGTAGTTTTGGCTTTATAATGCTGATTATTGGGCTTTGTGTGATGAGTATGTTGCTTTTGTCAAGCAATGCCTTTTATTTAAGTGGTGGCGTATTGGGCGGTTCACTTGTTGTAAATTGGCTTTATTCAGCATTAGGTAAATTCGGATCGGTTTTAATTGGTTTTACATTTGCTTTAATCGGTTTTATTTTCTGCTCTGGCGCCTCATTAATTCGATTGATTGTGGCCTTTTATCATTGGTTGACAATGAAAAATGAGCAGGAAGAAAATGTTGAGCAAGAAAAATCAACGGAAGAATTAGAGCAAATTGTGATTGTAAAATCAGATGGTTCAGCAACAGAAAATCCAGATCAAAATAATCTTAATGTAGAACAAAATAGTGAGATTGAAACTCAAAAATCGTCTTTAGAGGTAGAAGACAACTCAGTTGAGCATCCTTCGCATTTAATTAATATCCATGGTTTAAATCCAGAGTTTTCTATTAAATCAGAATATGAAGTTTCTCCTGAAGAGAGTGTAAAACCTCAGTTCTCTCTTGAGTTTGAATCTGAAGCCTTGCCTAGCGTGAATTTATCGAGCGACGCGCATGGACAAACGGTAAGTAAAAATGATTTTGTGCCAGTTTGGAATAAACCGATAAAGTCTGCTGTTCAGGACAATGTCTCAATGAATCAAAGTGCGGATGATTTTACTAAGGTTTCCTTGCTTACAAATGATGAAATGCCAACAGTTTCATTAAAACCGACTCATGAATCCTTGAATACGGAAATGGCGGATAATAATTTTGATGTTCAAGCTGATGAAAAAGTCCGTTTGGGTGATGATGAATTGAAATTTAAGGTATCCTTAGAGAATGATATGAGGGATGTTCAATTAGACAAAAATCAAGAAGAATCGCCTAACTATAAAGGTTATAGCGGTAGCTTGATTCATCCTGCATTCCAACAGCAAACAACTAAACGTGAAAAGCCTAGTACACCGTTACCAAGTTTAGAATTATTGTCAAAACATCCAGCAGTGGAACAAAATATTACGCAAGAAGAAGTTTTTGAAACGTCTCAACGTATAGAGCAACAATTACGTAATTTTAATGTGAAAGCGACTGTAAAAGATGTGCTTGTTGGCCCTGTTGTCACTCGCTATGAATTAGAATTACAACCTGGGGTGAAAGCGTCAAAAGTAACCAGTATTGATACCGATTTGGCGCGTGCATTAATGTTCCGCTCGATTCGTGTGGCAGAGGCTATTCCTGGTAAGCCTTATATTGGTATTGAAACACCTAATCTTCACCGTCAAATGGTGCCATTACGTGACGTGTTAGACAGTAGCGAATTCCGTGATACTCATGCCACTTTGCCAATGGCTTTAGGTAAAAATATTAGCGGAAAGGCAGTGATTGTTGATTTAGCGAAAATGCCACATTTGTTGGTAGCAGGATCAACGGGATCAGGTAAGTCTGTTGGCGTGAATACGATGATCTTAAGTTTACTTTATCGTGTTCAACCAGAAGATGTGAAATTCATCATGATCGATCCTAAAGTCGTTGAACTTTCAGTTTATAATGATATTCCGCACTTGTTAACGCCTGTTGTAACAGATATGAAAAAAGCCGCTAATGCGTTGCGTTGGTGTGTAGATGAAATGGAACGACGTTATCAATTGCTTTCTGCGCTACGTGTACGCAATATTGAAGGCTTTAACGAAAAAATCGATGAATATGAAGCAATGGGAATGCCTGTGCCTAATCCAATTTGGCGACCGGGCGATACAATGGATGCAATGCCACCTGCATTGAAAAAATTGAGTTATATTGTGGTTATTGTCGATGAGTTTGCTGATTTAATGATGGTCGCGGGTAAGCAAATTGAAGAACTTATTGCTCGCTTGGCACAAAAAGCGCGAGCTATTGGTATCCATTTAATTTTAGCCACACAACGCCCTTCCGTAGATGTGATTACAGGATTAATTAAAGCAAATATTCCAAGTCGCATTGCCTTTACGGTGGCTAGTAAAATTGACTCACGCACTATTCTTGATCAAGGGGGCGCAGAAGCCCTTTTAGGGCGTGGTGATATGCTTTATTCGGGGCAAGGTTCATTGGATTTGGTACGTGTTCATGGTGCCTTTATGAGTGATGATGAAGTTATTCGTATTGCGGATGATTGGCGAGCACGTGGTAAACCTGACTATATCGATGGCATTTTAGAAAGTGCTGACGATGAGGAAAGTGTGGAAAAAGGGATATCAAGCGGTGGGGAATTAGATCCACTCTTTGATGAAGTAATGGATTTTGTTATTAATACCGGTACAACCTCAGTATCTTCTATTCAACGTAAATTCAGCGTAGGTTTTAACCGAGCAGCGCGTATTATGGATCAAATGGAAGAACAAGGGATTGTAAGCTCAATGCAAAATGGTAAGCGTGAGATTTTATCACGTCGTCCTGAGTACTAATTTAAAAGGAAAGTAAAAGTAAAATGAAAAAAACAACGTTAAAATTTGCCGCACTTGCCTTACTTGGTTTGAGTAATTTGGCATTGGCTGATGCGGCAAGTGAATTGCAAATGCGTTTAGCTAAGGTCGATGTGTTAAGCGCTGAATTTGTGCAGACAGTGACATCTGGAAATGGCCAAAATGTTCAAAAGGGAAGTGGCAAACTCCAAATTAAACGTCCAAATTTATTCCGTATGGATACTAAAAAACCTCAAGAAACCCAGATTATTTCTGATGGTAAAACCTTATGGTTCTACGATCCATTTGTTCAACAAGTAACAGCACAATGGGTGAAAGATGCGGTAAATAATACACCTTTCGTCTTGCTTACAAGTAACGATAAAAGCCATTGGGATCAATATTCGGTTATGCAACAAGTGGATACTTTCGTATTGAAACCCAAATCTTCAAAAAGTAATATCAAGCAATTTGATATTCGCGTCGATGTCAATGGCGTATTAAGAAATTTCAGTACGACAGAGAAAGATGGGCAAACCAATCTTTATGTTTTACGTAACATTACTAATCAAACGTTGTCTGATAGCTTGTTCCAATTCAAGCCAGAAAAAGGCGTTGAAGTGGATGACCAACGTAAAAAATAATAAATTATTATTTTAAATAAGGGCGTAGAAATACGCCCTTCAATTTTGTGAGAAATAAACATGTCTAACCTCAATTTTGATTTTGCCGAAAATGATTTTCGTCCACTGGCAGCCAAGATGCGTCCAACGAGTCTAGAGCAGTATTTTGGGCAAACTCATCTTATTGGTGAAGGTAAGCCGCTGCGTAAAGCTATTCAAGCTGGGCATATTCATTCTATGATTTTTTGGGGGCCACCAGGTACAGGAAAAACAACGCTTGCAGAAATTATTGCCCAACGCATTAATGCAGAAGTAGAGCGAATTTCTGCGGTGACGAGTGGTATCAAAGAAATTCGAGAGGCGATTGATCGTGCAAAACAAAATCGTCTTGCCGATCGTAAAACTATCTTGTTTGTAGATGAAGTCCATCGTTTTAATAAAAGCCAGCAAGATGCATTTTTACCGCACATTGAAGACGGAACTGTTATTTTTATTGGGGCGACAACAGAAAATCCCTCTTTTGAGCTAAATAATGCGTTGCTTTCTCGTGCCCGAGTGTATGTGCTGAAATCACTCACAACGGCTGAAATTGAACAAGTTTTGCAGCAAGCTGTAGAAGATCCTGAACGAGGATTGGGTAAAGAGCGGTTACTTTTAGAAGAGAATTTACTGCAAGTACTTGCCAAATATGTCAATGGAGATGCTCGATTAGCCTTGAATTGCCTCGAATTAATGGTGGATATGGCGGATAAAACTGAAAATGGAAAGAAAATTGACCGCACTTTATTAAAAGAAGTCTTAGGTGAACGCCAAGCGAGATTTGATAAACAAGGCGATCGGTTTTATGATTTAATTTCTGCGCTACATAAATCTGTTCGAGGTTCTGCTCCAGATGCTGCGCTGTATTGGTATGCAAGAATTTTAACAGCGGGTGGAGACCCTTTGTATGTTGTGCGACGATTACTTGCCATTGCTTCAGAAGATGTGGGAAATGCAGATCCTCGCGCTATGCAAGTCGCATTGGCTGCTTGGGATTGCTTTACTCGAGTCGGGGCTTATGAAGGAGAGCGAGCCATCGCCCAAGCCATCATTTATCTTGCGGTAGCCCCAAAAAGTAATGCGGTTTATACCGCATTTAACACTGCAAAACAGCAGGCGAAAGATTTGCCTGATTACTATGTTCCACCACATTTACGCAATGCGCCGACTAATTTAATGAAAGAGCTTGGCTATGGTGCTGAATATCGTTATGCTCATGATGAACCTAACGCTTATGCTGCAGGTGAAAATTATTTCCCGCCTGAATTAAAAGATACTCAATATTACTTTCCGACTAATAGAGGTATGGAAATTCAGATTAAGGAAAAACTAGAACGATTACGTGAGCAAGATAAAAGTGCGGTGAAAAAACGGTATAAATAATTTTGATTTAGGATTTTTTTTAGAATGGAATGAAAGTGCGGTTAATTTTGAAAACTTTTTTGAAATTTACCGCACTTTTTAATTTAATCTCTTAAGCAGATTTTCTCAAATTCACTAAAGAATGTTGGAAAGGTTTTGGCAGTACATTTAGGATCTAAAATCGTCACTGGTGTATTGGACAGAGCGATTAGAGAAAAACACATCGCTATGCGGTGATCGTTATAAGTTTCAATATCAGCATGTTTAAACTGATTGAGTGCAAGTGGTTGAATACGAATAAAATCTTCACCTTCTTCGACTTCTGCACCGACTTTACGCAGTTCGGTTGCCATTGCTGTTAAACGATCTGTTTCTTTCACACGCCAGTTATAAATATTGCGAATGACGGTTTCGCCGTTGGCAAAAAGAGCCGTGGTTGCAATCGTCATTGCAGCATCTGGAATGTGGTTCATATCCATATCAATGCCATGCAATTCAGCACGTTCGGCTTGAATAAAATCCTCTCCCCAAGTAATTTTTGCCCCCATTTTTTCTAATACATCAGCAAATAAACGATCGCCCTGAATAGAGTTTTTGCCAATTCCCGTTACTTTCACTTTTCCTTTAATGGCGCCAGCTGTGAGAAAGTAAGATGCCGATGATGCATCACCTTCTACCAAATATTTTCCAGGTGAAATGTAGGATTGATTTCCCTTAACTTGAAATTTTTGGTAGTGATGATTTTCAACGTGAACACCAAAATCTCGCATCATCGCAAGGGTGATGTCAATATAGGGTTTAGAGACTAGTTCACCGATAATTTCGATTTCTGTGTCATTTTCTGCAAGTGGCGCAGATATTAAAAATGCGGTCAAAAATTGGGATGAAATAGAACCATCAATTTTGACATTTCCACCTTTTATCCCTTTATTGCGAATTGCGACTGGAGGATAACCTTCATTTTCTAAGTAGCGAATATCTGCACCCGTTTGGCGTAAAGCATCGACTAAATGGAGAATTGGTCGCTCTTTCATACGAGGTTCACCCGTTAAGATGATTTCAATTTCAGAGGTTCCTTTTAAGCAAAGCGCAGCGGTTAATGGACGCATTGCCGTCCCCGCATTGCCAAGAAAGAGCGAAAGATTTTTCTGTATATTGAATGCTCCGCCTAATCCCTCTATTTCACAAATAGTTTTGTCATCAGAAAGTTGGTAGCGTACACCTAACGTTTTGAGGGCGTTAAGCATATGTCGAATATCATCGCTATCTAATAAATTGGTTACTTTTGTTGTGCCTTTAGCTAAGGCAGCTAAGAGTAATGAGCGATTCGATAAACTTTTAGAACCTGGTAAATTAATTGTTCCTTCAACCGCACTTATTGGCGTAAGGGTGATTTTTTCCATTACAACACCACCGTTTTATTTTTATAAACGAAAATTCTATCGTGTAAAGCAAGATCAAGGGCACGACTTAACACGGTTTTTTCTACATCACGACCGGCGCGCATCATTGCTTCAGCGCTATAAGTATGATCCACATTAATGACATTTTGCATAATAATGGGACCTTGATCCAATTCATTATTAATGAAATGTGCTGTTGCACCGATAATTTTTACACCTCGTTTATAGGCTTGTTGATAAGGTTTTGCGCCAATGAAAGCGGGTAAAAATGAATGGTGGATATTAATCACTCGATTTGGATAACGAGCAACAAATTCAGGATTTAGTACACGTATATATTTAGCGAGAACAATATAATCTGGCGTATATTCATCAATTTTTTCAGCTAATAATTTATCGTGCTCAATACGAGTTAAGCCTTCATGGCTAACTAAATGAAATGGAATATTGAAGCGCTCAACGAGTTCGCGTAAATTATCATGGTTGCCGATTACTGCTGCAATTTCTACATCAAGCGCACCATAATAATTTTTCATTAAAATATCGCCGAGACAGTGAGCTTCTTTTGTGACTAAAATAACGATTCGTTTACGTTTTGTACCAATTAATCGACAATGCGTTCCTTCAAGTAAGCTATATTTTAGATCTTCTAATAAAGTAGCTTCGTTAAAAATACCTTCCAATTCTGTACGCATAAAGAAATGTTTGGTTTCAAAATCTACAAATTCATTATTATGCAGAATGTTTAGTTGATGTTTGTAACAAATGTTGGTTATTTTAGCTATTAGACCTTTATCATCGGGACAATCGGTGAGTAATATTTTTTTTTCGATCATAATGTTGTGTGCTACGTTTAGATAAAAAAATAGAACCCATAAAAATGGGTTCTAGTTTCAAATAGAAAAATTAAATTTCGAAATCAGATAATGATTTACCAGAATTCAATGCATTTTGAATTGGGCGTGGTGTGCGACCTTGGCCAGTCCATGTTTTACGCTCGCCATTTTCATCAATAAATGCATATTTTGCTGGGCGAGGTGGACGTTTTGCTCTAGCAGATGTTGCTGCTGTACCAAAGATCTCTTGTAATTCTTCAGGTGTAATACCTTCTTTTTCCATTAATTCTTTATATTTCGCTAAACGCTCTTTTCGCTCTGTTTCTGCTTTAATTAATTCTGCTTCATTAGCACGTTTTTCTTCAATAGCAGTTTGTAATTTCTCAAGAGCGCTTTCCGCTTGTTCTAAAGTTAATTCGCGTACAGCCGCACGTAAACTACGAAGATTTGTCAAACCTTTTACTAATTCGCTCATAATAAACCTCGATAAAATAATCTTGTGTATGGAAAACTTATTTAATAATAGGGAAAATAATATTTATTGTAAATATCTATTTTAAATAAATGGTCGGAGCAGGTATTATATCTTTAAATTTCTTTGTGTTTATTTTTTATATTTTTAATTTAATCTAATAAAAAATTTTATAAAATCTGTTGGCGTTTAGATTTTTTTACGGTAATCTCTTTACTCACTACAAAAGTAGAGGTGCAATCATTATAAGTATTTTTTCAGAGTGGATAACGATGAAGAAAAAAGAAAGGAATGATTGCCGAAATCAAACAAAAGTCGTTTTGTTTGGTTGGTGGCGTACTTGAAAGGGGCGACACTGTCATAGTTTTTTTGATTAACTATGGAGCGCTACGGTTGTTCTGGTCTTATTCTGTCCTTTGCTTTCCGTTCTCTCCATTAATTGTAGGTATCTCTTAATGGAACTTATCGATTTTTCATCTTCAGTTTGGTCAATCATTCCAGCTTTATTGGCGATTGTCTTGGCCATTGCAACTCGTCGTGTATTGGTGTCCCTCAGTGCAGGGATTATTATTGGTGCGTTAATGTTAGGTGGCTGGAATATTGGCTCATCTTTCAGTTATCTATCAAGCAACGTGATTTCACTTGTTTATGCTGATGGCGCAATTAATTCTAATATGAACATTGTCTTGTTCTTATTATTGCTTGGTGTTCTAACCGCACTTTTAACTGTATCAGGTAGTAATCGTGCATTTGCTGAATGGGCACAAAACCGTATTAAAGGTCGTCGTGGTGCTAAATTATTAGCTGCATCATTAGTTTTTGTTACTTTTATTGACGATTATTTCCACAGTCTTGCTGTAGGCGCAATTGCTCGTCCAGTGACAGACCGTTTTAAAGTTTCTCGTGTGAAACTTGCTTATATTTTGGATTCAACGGCAGCACCGATGTGTGTAATGATGCCAGTTTCAAGTTGGGGCGCATACATTATTACCTTAGTAGGCGGTTTATTAGCGACTTATTCGATTACTGAGTACACACCAATTGGTGCATTCGTGGCAATGAGCTCAATGAACTTCTATGCAATTTTCTCAATTATCATGGTGTTCTTTGTGGCATATTTTTCCTTTGATATTGCTTCAATGGCACGTCATGAAAAATTAGCTTTGGAAAATTCTGAAGATGAATTAGAAGAAGAAACTGGTGTAAAAGGTCACGTACGTAATCTCGTATTACCTATCTTAGTTTTAATTTTTTCAACGGTTACAATGATGATTTACACTGGTACATCAGCATTAGCAGCGGATGGTAAAGAATTTAGCATTTTAGGTGCATTTGAAAATACTGTTGTTGGAACTTCTTTAGTTGTGGGTGGCACTTGTTCGATTCTAGTTTCTACTTTATTGATTATTATTGATCGTCAAGTAAGTGTTCCAGAATATGCACGCTCTTGGATTGCAGGTATTAAATCAATGGTTGGTGCCATTGCGATTTTATTCTTTGCGTGGACAATTAATAAAGTCGTTGGGGATATGCAAACTGGTAAATATTTATCTTCTCTTGTTTCCGGTAATATCCCAATGCAATTCTTACCAGTAATTTTATTTATTCTTGGTTCTGCAATGGCATTCTCAACTGGTACAAGCTGGGGAACATTCGGTATTATGTTACCAATTGCAGCGGCTATGGCTGCAAATACGGCACCAGAATTATTACTCCCTTGTTTATCAGCAGTAATGGCGGGAGCTGTATGTGGTGACCACTGTTCGCCAGTATCGGATACAACGATTTTATCTTCAACTGGTGCAAAATGTAACCATATAGATCATGTGACTACTCAGCTTCCTTATGCTGCAACAGTTGCAACTGCAACGGCTATCGGTTACATCGTAGTTGGATTCACTTATTCTGGTTTAGCTGGTTTTGCAGCGACGGCGGTTTCATTATTTTTAATCGTATTTGCAGTGAAAAAACGTTAAAAATGTGATCTTGCTCAAAATCTAAATAAAATATAAAATTTTGATAAATTTATAAAATGCGATATAAGGTCGCATTTTTTTATTTAAAATTGTTATTTTTTTTATAAAAATCTAATTTTTTATGATTGTTTGATTTTTTATTCTATTTTATTTGCGTTTTTAGCTGTTATGTAGACTAGACAAAAACTTTTTGCTTAGTATGATGTAAATCATTGATACAAAGCATGGGCACTTTTGAAAGTGCGGTTCGTTTTAGGAGTAAAAAATGAAGAGGTTATCTGGAGCAGAGATGGTGGTTCAATCTTTACGCGATGAAGGCGTAGAGTATTTATTTGGTTATCCTGGTGGGGCAGTATTAGATATTTATGATGCGATCCATACGCTAGGTGGTATTGAACATATTTTAGTTCGCCATGAACAAGCGGCTGTGCACATGGCGGATGGCTATGCACGTTCTACAGGTAAAGTTGGATGTGTGCTAGTGACTTCGGGGCCTGGAGCAACAAATGCAATCACAGGGATTTTAACGGCTTATACAGATTCTGTGCCTATGGTCATTATTTCTGGTCAGGTCATGAGTAATTTAATTGGTCGAGATGCATTCCAAGAATGTGATATGGTGGGGATTTCTCGTCCAGTTGTGAAGCATAGCTTTATTGTCAAAAAAGCGGAAGATATTCCATCTATATTGAAAAAAGCTTTTTATATTGCCTCAACAGGTCGTCCGGGTCCTGTAGTGGTGGATATTCCAAAAGATACTGTAAATCCGAATTTCAAATATCCTTATGAATACCCTGAATCTGTCGAGTTACGTTCTTATAATCCGACAGTAAATGGGCACAAAGGCCAAATTAAGAAAGCATTAAAAGCACTTTTAGTGGCGAAGAAACCAATACTTTTCGTCGGTGGTGGCGCAATTGCTGCTGAATGTAGTCAACAGTTAATTCAGTTTGCACAACGTTTAAATTTACCGGTTACCTCATCATTAATGGGATTAGGGGCTTATCCAAGTACGGATAAACAATTCCTAGGTATGTTAGGGATGCATGGTACTTTCGAGGCCAATACGGCAATGCACGAAAGTGATCTTATTTTGGGAATTGGCGTTCGTTTTGATGATCGCACAACAAATAATTTAGAAAAATATTGCCCAAATGCCAAAGTGATTCATATTGATATTGATCCGACCTCGATTTCTAAAAATGTTCCAGCAGCGATTCCAATTGTCGGAAATGCGAAAAATGTATTGGAAGAGTTTTTGAGTTTATTGAATGAAGAGGGATTAAAATCTCAAACAGATCTTGAAAGTTGGTGGCAAGAAATCAACCAATGGAAAGCGAAAAAATGTTTGGAATTTGACCGCACTTCTGGCGTGATTAAACCGCAACAAGTCATGGAAGCGGTATATCGTTTTACTAAAGGACAGGCGTATGTGGCTTCTGATGTAGGGCAACATCAAATGTTTGCTGCGTTACATTATCCATTCGATGAGCCTCGTCATTGGATTAACTCTGGCGGTGCTGGCACCATGGGATTTGGTTTACCCGTTGCGTTAGGCGTGAAATTGGCTCATCCGGAAGGAACGGTTGTTTGTGTTACTGGTGATGGAAGTATTCAAATGAATATTCAAGAGCTTTCTACCGCAACCCAATATGGCATTCCAGTTGTCATTATTTGTTTGAACAATCATTTCTTGGGAATGGTAAAACAATGGCAAGATTTGATTTATTCTGGTCGCCATTCGCAAACCTATATGAATTCCTTGCCTGATTTTGTGAAATTGGCAGAATCTTACGGTCATGTCGGTATAAAAATTGCTACGCCCGATGAACTTGAAAGTAAATTGAAAGAAGCATTCAGCATTAAAAATAAATTAGTATTTGTGGATATTAATGTAGATGAATCTGAGCATGTGTATCCAATGCAAATTCGTGGTGGTGCAATGAATGAAATGATTTTAAATAAACCGAAAGAGGAGACAAACTAATGCGTAGAATTTTATCTGTTTTACTCGAAAATGAGTCTGGTGCTTTATCGCGTGTTGTTGGTTTATTCTCCCAACGTGCCTTTAATATTGAAAGTTTAACGGTGGCACCAACGGATGATCCAACACTTTCTCGAATGACTATTGAAGCGGTGGGCGATGCACAAATATTGGAACAAATTGAGAAACAACTCCATAAATTAGTGGATGTGTTTAAAGTGATTAATTTGAGTGAGCAAGAGCATATAGTCCGTGAAATTGTTTTAGCGAAGGTTAGAGCTGTAGGTTCATCTCGCGATGAGATTAAACGTTTAGCCGATATTTTCCGTGGTCAAATTGTAGATGTCACACCTAAATCTTACACGATTCAATTAAGTGGAACCAAAGATAAAATTGATGCATTTATTTCTGCATTGAAAGAAGAAACCACATTGTTGGAAATTGTTCGTTCTGGATTGATTAGCGTGTCTCGTGGAGAAAAGAATATTCTCTAAAGTAGGGGCGTAAAGTGCGGAAATATTTTAATAGAATTTCACCGCACTTTATTAGAAATATATTTGTTTTTAGTTTTTTTATAAAAAAATCGTGACCAACTTCACAAATCTAAAAATATGTATTTGCATAACTGATCGGATTTCTTTATTCTGAAACCACTAAAAACAAGTGCTATCTCAAATAGCCGACATCTATTTTGCTTTCCGAGTAGTGCCCCATTGGGGCACTTTTTTTATTCTAAAAATAAGCATAAAAAATCCCTTTCGTAAGAAAGGGATTTTAATTATCTAAATTACATTTTTTCTACGGTCTTAATACCGAGTAACTCTAAACCTTGTTTTAAGGTTTTTTCCGTTAATAATGCTAATTTCAAACGGCTTAATTTTACGGACTCATCTTCAGCATTTAAAATTGGGCAATGCTCGTAGAATGACGAGAAGATGCCAGCCAGTTCGTATAAATAAGCACAAAGCACGTGTGGTGTGCCTTCTTTTCCAACAGTTTGTACCGCCTCTTCAAATTGTAGAAGTTTAATTGCAAGCGCTCTTTCTTTATCATCTTCAAGCGTGAAAGGTGCAGCTAAAAGTGCGGTCGAATTTATATCTGTTTTATTAAAGATAGAACGAATTCGGGTGTAAGCATATTGCATATAAGGCGCAGTGTTACCTTCAAAGCTTAACATGTTATCCCAATCAAAAACGTAATCAGTAGTACGGTTTTTGGAGAGATCTGCATATTTCATCGCACCAATACCGACAGCCTCAATCACGGCTTCTTTTTCATCATTAGATAAATTTGTATTTTTTTCATTAATTAATACAGTGGCGCGCTCAATCGCTTCATCTAATAGATCGGCTAATTTCACAGTACCGCCGGTACGGGTTTTAAATGGTTTGCCATCTTTACCAAGCATCATCCCAAAGTTTTTATGCTCTAAAGAGAAACTGTCTGGTACATAACCTGCTTTACGAGTAATTAACCAAGCTTGTTGCATATGTTGGCTTTGGCGAGTATCTGAAAAAACAAGTGCGCGATCAGCTTTTAATGTTTCATAACGATATTTGGCTGCAGCAATATCGGTTGTAGTGTAAAGGAAACCGCCATCTTTTTTCTGAATGATCACGCCCATTGGGTCGCCTTCTTTATTTTTGAATTCATCCAAATAAACAACCAATGCACCATCATCTTCTACAGCTAAGCCTTGTTTTTTAAGATCTTCTACGATGCTTGGTAACATTGGATTATAAAGACTTTCACCCATCACATCTTTTTCGGTTAAAGTCACATTCAAGCGATCATAGTTGTGTTGATTTTGTTGCATGGTGATGTCAACTAAACGCTTCCACATCGCTCGACAATATTCATCACCACCTTGTAATTTCACGACGTAATTACGTGCTTTTTCAGCGAAAACTTCATCTTCATCGTAATGTTTTTTAGCTTCGCGATAAAAGGCTTCAAGATCTTGTAATTCCATTTCACTCGCATGCTCGTTTTGCATTTTTTCAAGATACGCAATAAGCATTCCGAATTGCGTTCCCCAGTCACCAACATGGTTTGCACGAATGATATGGTGACCTAAAAATTCCAGGGTTCTCACAACCGCATCACCAATGATAGTAGAGCGCAAGTGACCTACATGCATTTCTTTTGCTACGTTTGGCGATGAATAATCAATCACAACAGTTTGCTTATCCGTAGCTTGAATGCCTAAATTCTTTTGGGAAAGCGCAGTTGAAACCTCTGTTGTTAGCCAAGTTGGATTTAAAAAAATATTAATAAAGCCGGGTCCTGCGATTTCTAATTTTTCTGCAATATCAGATAGTTGAGCATTATCTAAAACTTTTTGAGCAAATTCTCGTGGATTTAAACCTAATTTTTTCGCCGCAGCCATAATGCCATTGGCTTGATAATCGCCAAATTGTGGTTTCCCTGATTGACGAACAAGTGCATCACAAGATTGATCTGCTCCAGCAAGAATCATAGCTTGTTTGATTTTGTCGGATAAAATAGATTGAATATTCACGTTTTTTCCTATGTTCAAATTGAATAATGAAAATAATCGGCTATGATACCGTTCTTTATGAGTTTCTCAAAGGGACAAAATGACAAATTTACAGGAAAAATCACCCGCACTTTTTTCTGATTTGGCAGAATTTGAAAAAAAAATTCAACAATTAGCTCAAATAATGTTAATTGATTTTTCAAATTATGAAATTGATCATCTTGCTGTGCGTGTAAATAATGAACAAAATGCAAAAGACTGGCTGACACTTTTATTGAAATACGGTAGAATTTTATCCGATAACATTGTCAACGGGCGCAAGATTTATCTAATTCAGTTAGAAAAAGCAGTGAAATTTGCTAATCAGTTCGTTGATGTTATTGAACTTCCGTTCCCTAAAAATAAGGAGTATCCCGTAGAAGGTTGGGAGCATATTGAGGTTGTAGTGCCATTTTTACCGAATGAATTGATAAATGAATGGGTACAGCGTATTAATATGCGTTTTTTATGGAGCGAATTAACTCAATTAACTATTAAAGTGAGTGAGCCTAAAGTGGATGGCGAGAGATTGCCTAATCCATCTATTGCAGTAAGTTTTGTTGATAAGACATCAAATCATACTTGTATTAAGGTTCATCCTTATTCTATAAAGAAAATACTCGAGGTTTAGCAAAATGAAAAAATTATCTCTTGCATTAACGGTTTTAGCGGCTGTAGGTTTAAGCGCTTGTTCTTCTTTCCAAAAAGATGAAAATGCTTATAAAGGCCAAATCATTTTTAGCCAAATGGAAGGTGAAAATCTTAAATTAACCATCCGTAAAAATGATTGTTCAGGTCGTCAACAGGATGGAGAGCAAGTTGAGCTTACTCACAAGTATGATTCAACTTTAGTTGTTGGTGCTTGTGTTTTAGTATCTGACAATGGTAATACTAAAAACATTTCAACTTTTTCTCCAAGAAACCCACTTTAATTCCTTTCTAATATAGAGAATATTATATGAAAAAAACAAATATGGCATTAGCACTGTTAGTTGCTTTTAGTGTAACTGGTTGTGCAAATACTGATATTTTCAGTGGTGATGTTTATAGCGCATCTCAAGCTAAAGAAGCTCGTTCAATTACTTATGGTACGATTGTTTCTGTGCGTCCTGTTAAAATCCAAGCTGATAATCAAGGTGTAGTTGGTACGCTTGGTGGTGGTGCTTTAGGTGGTATCGCAGGTAGTGCAATTGGCGGTGGTCGTGGTCAAGCTATTGCAGCAGTAGTTGGTGCGATTGGCGGTGCAGTAGCTGGAAGCAAAATCGAAGAAAAAATGAGTCAAGTAAACGGTGCTGAACTTGTAATTAAGAAAGATAATGGTCAAGAGATCGTTGTCGTTCAAAAGGCTGCCAGCAGTTTTGTAGCTGGTCGCCGAGTTCGTATTGTTGGTGGTGGTTCAAACTTAAATGTTTCTGTGCTATAACTAATAGCGTTAACGCCTAATATATTATTAATCAGCGTCTTAATCAGTTAAGGCGCTGATTTTTTTATTATTAAAAATACAAAAAACAATTAATTAAAAATTTTACGTATATTCATAACATCTTAAAGATAAATTTAAAGGACTAAATCCTATAATAAATATGGAATTTAGTCCTCGATATAAAATTATAATTGTTTAAATCTTTTATATTAAATAAACAATTAACGCCATGCTTTAAATTGATTAATTAACCCATTAGTTGAACTGTCATGACTTGCAATTTTTTCAGAGTCTGTTAATTCAAGAAGAATTCTGTTTGCAAGTTGTTTGCCTAGTTCTACACCCCATTGATCGAAGCTAAAGATATTAAAAATTACACCTTGTACGAAGATTTTATGTTCATACATAGCAATTAATGCCCCCAAGGTAAATGGCGTGATTTTTTGAACGAGAATCGAATTAGTTGGTTTATTACCCGTAAATACTTTAAATGGAACAATATTTTTTACATCATCTAAAGATTTCCCCGCTTTTACAAATTCAGCCTCGACTTCCTTTTTTGTTTTTCCGAATGCCAATGCTTCTGTTTGTGCAAAAAAGTTAGAAAGTAATTTATTGTGATGATCTGCCAATGGGTTGTGGCTTTGGGCTGGCGCGATAAAATCACAAGGAATTAAAGTGGTGCCTTGGTGAATTAATTGATAGAACGCATGTTGTCCATTTGTACCTGGTTCTCCCCAAATGATAGGGCCCGTTTGGTAATTGTTAATGACATTTCCATCACGATCCACATATTTACCATTTGATTCCATATTGCCTTGTTGGAAATAAGCCGCAAAGCGATGTAAATATTGATCATAAGGTAAGATCGCTTCTGTTTGTGCACCAAGGAAATTGGTATTCCATAAACCAACTAATGCTAAAGTAGTTGGAATATTTTTTTCAATTGGAGTAGAGCGGAAATGTTTATCCATTTCATACGCGCCATTCAATAACTCTTCAAAGTTTTCAAAGCCAATTGATAGTGCAATTGAAAGACCAATAGCTGACCACAAAGAGTAACGACCGCCAACCCAATCCCAAAATTCAAACATGTTATTGGTATCAATACCAAATTTTTCTACATCTTTGGCATTGGTTGATAGAGCTGCAAAATGTTTTGCAACCGCACTTTCATCTTTCGCGGCTTTTAGTAACCAATCACGTGCACTTTGCGCATTTGTCATAGTTTCTTGAGTGGTAAACGTTTTAGATGCTACTAAGAAAAGAGTGGTTTCTGGATTGATTTTTTTTAAGGTCTCCGCAATATGTGTACTATCGACATTTGAAACAAAGTGCATATTTAAGTGATTTTTATATGGGCGAAGCGCTTCAGTTACCATATAAGGGCCTAAATCAGAGCCACCAATACCAATATTCACAACATCCGTAATCGCTTTGCCTGTATAGCCTTTCCATTCACCAGAAATAATACGCTGACAGAAATCTTTCATTTTAGTTAGCACAGCATTCACTTCAGGCATGACATCTTTACCATCTACAAGCACCGGGGTATTAGAGCGATTGCGTAGTGCGGTATGTAGTACAGCCCGATTTTCAGTACGATTGATTTTTTCACCGGTAAACATAGCTTCTTTTGCGCTATCAAGAGAGCATTCTTGAGCAAGTTGGCGAAGATGTGAAAGGGTTGTTTGATTGATGTTGTTTTTGGAAAAATCTACAAGAATTTGGTTATTGAATGTTAAAGAATAATCGTCAAAACGATTTTTTTCTTGTTTAAATAAATCTTGGATGGTGGTATTTGACAATTCAGCTTTATGTGCTTCGAGAGATTTCCACGCATGGGTGTGAGTCGGGTTAATGTTTTTCATGGTATTTCCTTTCATTAAAAATAATCAAAATTTTAACCGCACTTTCTAGGGTTTCTATCAGAGAGGGAGTGAATCCCTCTTTTCAGAAAATGCAGCGATTAACAGATTAATCAACATATTCAGTTATAACACGCGGTGTTAATTTTGTAATTAGCTCATAGCTTAAAATTCCTGTGAATTTAGCTACGGTTTCAATAGGTAATTCCTTACCCCATAGAATTACTTCATCACCGACTTGATCTTGGCTATCAGGTCCTAAATCAACGGTTAACATATCCATTGAAACCCTTCCAACGATTGGTACGATACGACCATTCAAATAAACAGGCGTGCCTTCAGGCACATCTCGAGGATATCCATCGCCATAGCCAATAGCCACAACACCGATTTTTGTATCATGCGAACTTGTCCAAATGCCACCGTACCCAACAGGTTCACCTTGTTTATGGTTGCGAACAGCAATTAATGATGAAGTTAAATTCATCACTGGCGTTAAACCAAATTCAGCACCGACGGTATCGGTTGGTGAAATCCCATACATAATAATACCAGGGCGGATACATTCCAGATGAGATTCAGGCCAGAAAAGAATGCCGCCTGATGCCGCAATAGTACGTTCACCTTGTTTATCTTTTGTGGCGGATAAAAAACGGTTGATTTGAAGTTGGGTATAATTGGATTCTAATTCATCAGCGCGGCTAAAATGGCTGACAAAGCCTAAGTGCGGTTGAATATATGGAAGTTTTTTAAGTTCATTATAGAAAAAATCGACTTCATCTAATGCAACACCTAAACGATGCATGCCTGTGTCTATTTTTAACCAAACTTTAATTGGGCTTGGTAAATTCGCACGTTTTAATGCTTCCAATTGTTCACGATTATGTACGATAGTTTCGATATTATTGACCGCTAAGACGGGCAAATCTTGTTCATTAAAAAAGCCTTCAAGTAATAAAATCGGTTTAGTAATACCATTGGAACGTAATGCCAAAGCCTCTTCTAAACGAGCCACGCCAAAGCAATCAACATTTTGTTCTAAAGTTGATGCGACAAACACAACGCCGTGACCATAGGCGTTTGCTTTAACCACAGCGATGATTTTACTATTTGGTGCTTTTTGTCTAATTATTTCTAAATTTTGTTTTAAGGCGTGCGAGCTAATTTTCGCTGTCGCCGGTTTTACATTCATTGTTATTCCTTAATAATCATCATGATATTCACGTTGTTCGGCGAGATTGTCGAAGCGTGATAATTGTCCATTAAATTTTAACCGCACTCGACCAATCGGGCCGTTGCGCTGTTTACCGATAATAATTTCTGCAACACCTTTATCTTCTGAGTTATCGTTATAGACTTCATCTCGATAAATAAACATAATCAAGTCTGCATCTTGTTCAATGGAGCCCGATTCACGTAAATCTGAGTTTACAGGGCGTTTGTCTGCACGTTGTTCTAAAGTACGATTTAACTGAGAAAGGGCGATGACTGGCACTTGTAATTCTTTGGCTAGCGCCTTGAGGGAGCGAGAAATTTCTGCGATTTCTAGTGTTCGATTATCTGAAAATGCCGGTGCGCGCATTAATTGCAAATAATCCACCATAATCATACTTAATCCACCATTTTCACGATAAACTCGGCGTGCGCGCGAACGAACATCAGTAGGCGTTAGGCCTGAAGAGTCATCGATATAAAGATTATTTTTTTGCTTGAACATTCCAACTACGCTGGCAATTTTGTTCCACTCGATCTCATCTAAATTTTGACCTGTTCGAATTTTAGTTTGATCAACGCGAGCAAGCGATGCGATCATACGCATCATAATTTGTTCTGCGGGCATTTCTAAACTAAATACTAAAACAGGTTTTTCACTTGCCATTGCGGCATTTTCGCAAAGGTTCATGGCGAAAGTGGTTTTACCCATTGACGGACGTGCTGCAACGATAATTAAGTCAGAAGGTTGTAAACCTGCCGTTTTTTTATCAAGATCAGTGAAACCAGTCGTAATGCCCGTTACGCCTGAATGATTTTCAAGTTTGCTTAAAATATCGATTTTTTCAATAGTACTTTCCAGCACATTGATCACATTCTGTGGACCTTCGCTAGAAGTTGTCCGTTTTTCTGCAATCGCAAATACTTCACGCTCAGCCTCATCAAGAATTAACTTAATGTCTTGCCCTTTGGGAGAATAGCTATTTTCAGCAATGCGATTTCCTACCGAAATAAGTTCTCGTAATATGGCTTTCTCGCGCACAATATCTGCATAAGCCAAAATATTAATCGCATTCGGCGTATTATTGGAAAGCTCTGCTAGATAGGCAAATCCACCCACTTCATCGCTTACACCACGGCTTCTTAAGGCTTGATCTAGCGTAATTAAATCAATAGGCGATTGATTACGCATTAGATGTTCCATTTCTGTAAAAATCAGACGGTGTTGAAAAGTATAAAAATCGTCAGCAATCACACGTTCAGCAATGCCATCCCAATGTTGATTGCTCAGCATGATTCCACCCAACACGGCTTGTTCAGCCTCAAGTGAGTGCGGTGGAATACTTATTTGTGCCGTTTTTTTGTCAGAAGATTTGATTTGAGGTTGTGATGCCATAGGACTTATTTCGATACTAGAATATCATCTATGATACCGCAAATATCTATTAGGTTTAAGTGAAAAGTGCGGTGGAAAAAGGAAATAAAAAACGGTGGAAAAATCCACCGCTCTTTCATTTTAACGTATTTAGATTGTTGATTATTCAACAATTAATGTACGACATACGTTGGTTTGTGTCGCACCTTGACCACCGTGAGTAACAAGCACTAAATCACCAGTAGATAAGTAACCTTTTTCTTTTAATGATTGAAGTGCTGCTTTTGCACTGGTTTCTGTGCGGCTATCTTCACCATGATAAACTGGGGTTACGCCACGGTATAGTGCACAAAGGTTTAAGGTTTCTTGATTACGAGATAAAGCAAAGATTGGTAAACCTGAGCTGATACGTGACATCAATAATGGAGTACGGCCTGTGCTAGTTAAAGTGACAATTGCTGCAACACCTTTCATGTGGTTTGCTGCATACATTGCAGACATAGCAACAGATTCTTCAATGGTTTCAAATTCTTTATCCATACGGTGACGAGAAACGTTAATGCTTGGCATTTTTTCTGCACCTAAACATACGCCAGCCATTGCTGCTACTGTTTCAGAAGGATATTGACCAGCAGCAGTTTCTGCAGAAAGCATAACTGCATCAGTACCATCTAATACTGCGTTTGCAACGTCCATCACTTCGGCACGAGTTGGCATTGGATTGCTAATCATTGATTCCATCATTTGAGTCGCTGTAATTACCGCACGGTTTAATTGACGTGAACGACGGATTAATTTTTTCTGTACGCCGACTAATTCAGGATCGCCGATTTCTACACCTAAGTCACCACGAGCAACCATGATAACATCAGATGCTAAAATGATATCGTCCATCGCTTCATCAGTAGCTACTGTTTCTGCACGTTCAACTTTAGCAACGATTTTTGCATTTAAACCAGCTTGTTGTGCAAGTTCACGTGCATAATTTAGGTCAGCACTTGAACGAGGGAAAGAAACGGCTAAGAAATCAACGCCAATACGTGCAGCTGTAATAATGTCGGCTTTATCTTTTTCTGTTAATGCTTCTGCAGATAAACCGCCGCCTAGTTTGTTGATACCTTTATTATTTGATAATGGACCACCAACAGTAACTTCAGTGAAAACTTTTGCACCATCAGTTGATAATACTTTTAATTGAACACGGCCATCATCTAATAAAAGAATGTCGCTAGGAACAACATCTTGTGGAAGCGTTTTATAGTCTAAACCAACAGATTCTTGGGTGCCTTCGCCTTTTGGTAATTCCGCATCAAGAATGAATTTATCACCAACGCTTAAGAAAATTTTACCGTCTTTAAAAGTAGAAACACGAATTTTAGGACCTTGTAAATCACCTAAGATTGCCACGGTTTTACCTAATTTTTTCGCGATAGAACGTACACGTTCAGCACGTCCAATATGGTCATCAGGTGTACCGTGAGAGAAGTTCATACGAACTACGTTAGCACCCGCTGCGATAATTTTTTCAAGATTGTTATCTCGGTCAGTTGATGGGCCCATAGTACATACAATCTTCGTTCTTCTTAGTCTTCTAGACATTATTTACTCCGTCAATTATTACAAAATTTTAAAGATACTATTTTTACTTGGCTATATATTAGCCAGATGAAAAATCGGTGCGTATTATACGCTTAAAAATTGGGGAAATCAAAAACAGCCCTGTTATTTAAGACAATACTGTTTACTTTTTTGCCAGTTATATCGGGTTTTAAGAAAAATACTTGTTTTCAGATTAAAAATATCTATAATGCCAAGCACTTTATACAGTGCGACTATAGCTCAGTTGGTTAGAGTACCACCTTGACATGGTGGGGGTCACTGGTTCGAGTCCAGCTAGTCGCACCATCTAACCCTTTCATAACCCCGCGAAACTAATCGCGGAGTTTTGTTTTATCTAGGTTTTATGAGTGATATAAGAGAACAATAAATTGTTACTATATCAAAACGGCTAAAAACATTTCTATTTTTAGCCGCACTTTTTAATTTTCTTCTTTATTTTCTTTAAATAAGCCTGATGCGCCCTCAGAATAATCTCTTGGCTGTTCATTTTGAGATTTATCTGTTGCAGTAATTAGCTGTTGGGTGAATAAACCTTTGTGATCTTTTTCGCCAAGTAAATTATTGGAGGAGGTTGCGTAGTGGCGATAAAGTTTTTGATAATCGTTAATTAAGGTTTTGAATAATTCAGCACTTTCTGCAAAATGTTTTTCGATTTGCGCTTTTTGTGTATCAAGTTGGGTTTTAACTGTTTTTAATTCAGCCTCTGTTTTAGCTTGATGTTTTACAGAGCCTTTGGTTAAACGCACAATAATGTAACCAATAAATAATCCAACAATAAAAGCGATACCAATCGCTACCCAAATTTCATTTGTCCAATTTTCCATAATATTCTCCTGTTTATTCGGCTTAAAAACTAACACGTTGCAATAATAACAATTTCAACTTTCCAACGAGGATCCGCTAATTTAGCTTCGACTGTGGCTCGACTTGGTGGGCTAACATGATCGACCCATTCATCCCAAGCTTGATTTAATTGTGCATAATCTTGCATGTCAGCCAAGAAAACTTGCGCGGTTAAAATGTTGCTTTTATTGGAGCCAATTTCTGCTAACAATTTATCAATTAAACCTAATACTTCTTTGGTTTGTTCGTAGGCATTTTGCTCGATGGTTAGCTCTGGAACTTGCCCTGCAAAATAGGCGAGGTTGTTATGAATTGAAACTTCCACTTAAACGTGAGCTGGGTAAAATGCGTTGAATTGTCATAGGATTCTCCTTTGGGGTGTTTTCTTCTATTCTAAATAGCGTTTACTACTTTGTAAAATCCTCTTTACTAGGCTAGAATATCCGATAATTATTCTCAATTATTTAGTCATTATGAAACTGCTTATCTCTAATCAGCATGGCGCTATTGTTATGGCATTGGTGCCTTTTATTTACGGCATGTTACTTGCTAATCCTGTATGGGCGCACTTATTCTTATTATTAGGATGGTTTTCGCTTTATTTGATGACTTATCCTTTTTTGAATTTGTTTAAAGGTAAAAATCTTGAGTTATACAAAAAATGGTCTGTGATTTATTTTGCTGCCGCTGTTATTTTTGCGATTCCCGCGTTAATTTATAATTGGCAAGTGCTGTATTTTATGTTTGTTATGCTGCCGTTTGTTGCGGTAAACATTTATTTCACTAAGAAAAAAGATGAGCGTAACTTATGGAATGACTTGGCGGGGATCTTAATTTTTGCTCTAGCTGGAATGGGATCGTATTATTTTTCTGACCGTACTTTTGATGAAAAAATACTTTGGGTGGCGATTTATCCAACATTATTTTTTATTGGAACAACGCTTTATGTGAAATCAATGATGCGTGAGCGAAAAAATCCACGTTATTTTGGGGCGTCAGTGATTTTTCACTTATTATGTGTGCTGATTTTTGTGGTTTCGCAACAATTTATTTTAGCATTAGCTTTTGTCCCTGGATTAGTGCGAGCGGTTTATCTGCCCACTAAAAAGCTCTCTGTTATGCAAGTTGGACTAACCGAATTTGCCATTACTGCTGTGTTTTTTATTTTACTTTTAATAGCAACTTTATAAATGAAACTGAAGTTATTTTTTCATACAGTATTACTTTCTTGTAGCTTGCCTATTTGGGCGATGAAAACCGTTGATATTACAGCGAGTTCGAAAATGGATGATCAAGCAAGAATGAATTTGGCACAAGACTTTGCCAATAAACAACAATGGATCTCTGTTTTCGATATCATGTATCCGATGGCGTTAGAAGGAAATATAACGGCTCAAAGCAATCTAGGAATGTTATATAATCTTGGGCGTGGCACGGTGAGAGACTACGAAAAGGCTTATTGGTGGTTTAGCGAAGCAGCAGAGAAGGGCAGTGTGAAAGGGCTAAATAACCTTGGCGTTATGTATCTACGTGGCGATTACGTCAAACAAAATACAGAGCAAGCCATTAAGCTTTTTGAACGTACAGCTCGGGCTAAGGATACGGATGGAATGATGATGCTAAGTAATATTTATCGCTCGCAAAACCAACCTGAAAAATCATTGGAATGGTTGAAGAAAGCCGCTGAATTAGGCAATAAGGAAGCAAAACAGCGTTTATCTAGTCAGCCATAATCTAAAAGTGCGGTTATTTTAATCGCACAAATTTCACGCCACTATGTTGCAATAGCAATTTCATTGGATCTTCATCATTTGAGACTGTTTTTTCACGTAATTCAATTAATTTCATCCGCAAATGGGCGAGTTCGTGAATCCTTGTTGCCACCTCTTTAATATGTTTGTCTAACACACGATTTATTTCTTCGGCTTGTTGTTTTGAGGCATTTTCTAAATTCAGTAGGCTTTTTATTTCACTTAATGAAATATCTAAATTTCGGCAGTTACAAATAAATGATAAACGTTGCAAATGTTCTCCATTATATTGCCGAAAATTGCCTGAAGTGCGTTTTGGGGGCGGGATTAAACCTTGTTGTTCATAATAACGAATGGTTTCTACGGTACAGCCTAAGGCTTTAGCAAGTGCTCCAATTTTCATCAATTTCCTTAAAAATGACTTGACTCTAAAGTTACTTCATATTTTATCATGCGTTCAGATTTTCTTAAACAAAAACAAACAAGGAGCATCCAAAATGGAATTAAAAAAAATCGCAGTGGGATTAACCGCACTTTTAGGTATGTCTGTTGCTAACGCTCACAATGTTTGGCTTGAACCTGCTTCAGCCCAAGGTGAATACGTGGTGAAATTTGGACATGAACAAACTGAAACCTATCCAGAATCTAAACTTAAATCTATCCAAGCCTTAAATGCGCAAGGAAAATTAACTGCAATTGACTATCAATTCAGAAATGGCGAAGCCTATCTTATGCCTAAATCAGATTTAGTATTCGTTCATTTCGATAATGGTGTATGGTCAAAATTACCAAGCGGTAAATACGTTGAAAAAACAAAACGTGAAGAACCAACAGCAGAGTTTAGTACCAATCCTGTTAAATTTGGTAAAGCGATTTTGAAATGGGATGCTGAATCTTTCAAATCTCATCAACAAGCTTACGAATTGATTCCTCAAGAAAAAGCACAAGCGAACAAACCACTTTCTATCCTTGTGTTACACAACGGTAAACCCGTTCAAGGCATTAAAGTGGGTGTAAGTGAAGATGCACCGTTCAATTTAACCAATGAAAAAGGTATCGCTCAATTTACGCCAGCTAAAGGCTTCAATAAAGTATGGGCGGAGTTTGAGGAAAATGTAACAAATAATGCGGATTACGATCGTCGCTCTGTAGAATATATGTTAACTTTTGATGCGCAATAATATGGATTTGGGATGAAGAAAATTGTTTTTTTAACCGCACTTTTTGCGGCTTGCTATCTCCCGAATGCTTATGCCCACGCGCTTTACGTGTTTGCCCAATATGATGGGCAAACACTCTCTGGCAAATCTTATTATTCTGATATGACCCCAGCGGCTGAAACTTATTTAGAAGTTTTCCGCTCTGGTGTTGCTGATCCCGTTTTAACTGGAAAAACAGACCGCCAAGGCGCATTTAAGCTTTCGATTGCTGATGTGCCGCATACAACCTTAAAAGTTGTAGTGGAAGGCGATGAAGGACACCGTGCGTCAGTAGTTGCTGCTCATACATCTGCCGAAAATCAAAGCGGTGCAGATTTAATGCTTCTTCGTGAAGATATTGCGCATTTAAAAGATAAAATTTATTTGCATGATATTTTAGGCGGAATCGGTTATATCGTTGGTATTGCTGGACTTATTGCTTTACGTAATGCGCGTAAAATTAAACAAGGACGTATTTAATGCATTTATCTGAAGGCGTGTTACATACGCCTATTTTATTAGCTGGCGCAGTGCTTGCTGTTGCGGGCATTGCTGTGGGGTTACGTCGTTTAGAATCGGAACCTTTACCGCTCACCGCACTTTTTGCTGCTGCATTTTTTGTGGCTGGAACCATTCATGTGCCCGTAGGAATTGGTAGTGTGCATTTAATTTTAAATGGAATGGCTGGTTTATTCCTAGGGTGGGCAGTTTTTCCTGCATTCCTCATCGCACTTTTATTGCAAGTCATTTTCTTTTCTTTTGGCGGATTTGCAGTGTTAGGCGTCAACCTCTGCGTGATGGCAACGCCAGCGGTGATCGCTCATTATCTTTTCCGTTCTCGTTTACAGCCACAAATGGCATTAAAAGATCGCTTATTAGTCGGTATTGGATCTGGCGTAATTGGCGTTGGCGGGGCAGGCGCGCTTGCTTCTTTTGTGCTGATGTTAGATGGTGGAAAAAGTTATCTGAATCTTGTTTGGCTCTTGCTAGTCTCTCATATTCCGGTATTTATTTTGGATAGTATTATCAGCGTAGGGGTGATTACCTTGCTTGGTAAAATGTATCCTGAAGTCATGAATCGTACCGAGAATGTTTCTTAATGAAAATTCACCGTTTATTTCAACCGCACTTTAGGTTGATTTATCTGTTTATCTGGGGGCTAATCATTAGTGGATTGAGTGATCTCACTTGGCTTATCCCCCTTAATTTGCTTGCAGTTTCTCTCTTTTTTATTTCACTGCAGTTCAGTCAAAAATCTTTTTTGCCTTACCTTAAACGTTGGTTTGCGTTAGTCATTTTTATTGCTTTAATGTGGGCGACATTAAGCTGGAAAATTGGCGGAAATGGCATTGAACTCAATTTCCAAGGGATAGAATTAGCAGAAAAATTGAGTTTAAGGACTCATTTATTGTTGATTTCTCTTTGGCTTTTTTTGTGGAATATTAATGATGCGGTGCTTGTTCAAGCCATGGGTAAATTGCCTTTTCCAGAAAAATTAATTCAACTTTTTGTGCTGACCGTACGTTACATTGCACTGCTTGGCGAATTGCGTCAAAAAATGGATATTGCTATGCGCGCTCGTGGATTTCGTCCTGGGCTTAATCGTAGAACCCTTTATGTGACTGCTCAAAGTGTCGCTTTATTATTGATTCATGCCCTGCTAAAAGCTGAAACGGCGCAAATGGCTTTAAAATGTCGTGGTTTTCAGTTCGGCAAAAAGAGAGAAAAATAATATGTTAGCTGTAAATAATCTTTATATAGAACGTAATGGTAGAGCGATTATTCAAGATTTGAGTTTTACCTTGGAAGGTCAAAAACGCCTTTTTATACAAGGGGAAATTGGTTCAGGAAAAACCACTTTACTGCTTGCTTTGTTGGGATTTGTTCCTGTAACCCAAGGGGAAATTAAACTATTTGGCCAAGTTTGTCGTGAAGAAAAAGATTTTGCTCCCTTTCGCGGCAAGATTGGTATTTGTTTTCAAAATGCCGATGATCAACTTTTTGGCCCAACAGTATTGGATGATATTGCCTTTGGACCATTAAACCAAAATGTGTCCAGAGAGCAGGCGTATCATATAGCAGAGCAGCAATTAGAACGTCTTGGTATCACACGTTTAAAAGATCGTATGGTGCATACCTTATCTGGTGGTGAGAAAAATTTCACCGCACTTGCAGGTGTTTTAGCGATGCAGCCAAAAATTTTATTATTAGATGAACCCACCAATGGATTAGATCGAAAAAATACTGAAAAATTGACCGTACTTTTGCGTGAACTTTCCTTACCCATTTTGATTTCATCCCATCATCATGGATTTATTAACGAATTAGCCACAGAAATTATCAGTTTATGATCTTCATCAAAAAGCCGAATTTTGATTGTGCTATGCTTGTTGCAAATTTGTTGACAAAGCTAAGGGGTTTGAGGGTTTTAAACATCATTTCTGTTGAAAGTCAGTTTGAAAACTCAGCCCAAATAAGCACATTAAAACGGAGGATTTATGTGTACAACCTGTGGCTGCGGACATCCAGAGCAAGTCCGCATTGGCGAATTGCCTCATACTCATGATGATCAAGGAAGTCATCAATCAGGTACGCCAAACTTTTCACATTCAACATTTCATTTCAATAAACCAGTCGATGCAGACGATACTCAAAAACGTTTGTTAAAAATTGAGCAAGATGTTCTCGGAAAAAATAATCAACTAGCGGATCACAACCGAGCATTCTTTGCTAAACAACATATTTTAGCTTTAAATCTTGTATCGAGTCCGGGTTCAGGCAAAACCACCCTTTTAACGACGACGCTAAATGCCCTCAAGAATGACTGCACTTGTTATGTCATTGAAGGTGATCAACAAACTGAAAATGATGCAGATCGTATTCGCGCTACTGGCGTGCCGGCTATTCAAGTAAATACAGGCAAAGGCTGCCACTTAGATGCACAAATGATTAGCGAAGCAATGGTGAAATTAAGACCACAAGCTGACAGTATTATGTTTATCGAAAATGTAGGAAATCTCGTTTGTCCATCTGAATTTGATCTTGGCGAAAAAGCGAAAGTAGTAATTTTATCGGTGACTGAAGGCGAAGATAAACCGATTAAATACCCACATATGTTTGCCGCATCAAGTTTGATGATTTTAAATAAAGTGGATTTATTACCTTATTTGAAATTTGATGTAGAACAATGCATTGCCAATGCAAAACGTGTGAATCCGAATATTGAAGTGATTCAACTTTCTGCTATCACTGAACAAGGTCTCAGTGAGTGGTTAAATTGGCTAGAACAACAACGTAAACAAGGATAATCGATGAAATTTGTTGATGAATTTCGCGATCCTGAACTTGCCCGTAGTTTAGTGGCGCAACTTGAAAAATTGATGGAAAAAATGCCGCACTTTACGGCGCAGAATCCATTGTATTTAATGGAAGTGTGTGGCGGGCATACCCATACGATTTTTAAATTTGGATTGGATCGGCTATTGCCAAAAAGTATCGAATTTATTCATGGCCCAGGTTGCCCTGTTTGTGTGCTTCCGATGGGACGTATTGATGTTTGTATTGAAATTGCACTAAAACCAGATGTTATTTTCTGTACCTTTGGGGATGCAATGCGAGTGAAAGGTCGCAAAGGTTCGCTGTTAGAAGCAAAAGCGAAAGGCGCAGATGTTCGCATTGTGTATTCACCTTTGGATGCATTGAATATTGCACAAAATAATCCGAATAAAAAAGTCGTCTTTTTTTCCTTAGGATTTGAAACGACGATGCCGAGCACGGCAGTGACGCTTCAGCAAGCCAAAAAACTAGGAACAAAAAATTTCTGGATTGTTTGCCAAAACATCACCATTATTCCAACGTTACATAGCTTGCTGGCACAAGATCAAGTCAAAATTGATGGTTTTCTTGCGCCAGGGCATGTGAGTATGGTGATTGGTTCATCGCCTTATCAAGGGATTGTCGATAAATATCACAAACCTTTCGTGATTACCGGTTTTGAACCTTTAGATATTTTGCAGGCGATTGTGATGTTAGTGCAGCAATTTGCTGATGGCCGTTGTGAAATCGAAAATCAATATAAACGCATTGTGGACGATCACGGAAATGCTTTAGCCCAACGTTCAATGCAAGAAGTATTCCAGCTTAAAGCAAGCAGTGAATGGCGTGGCTTGGGGGAAATTGAACAATCTGGCGTGGAATTGACGGATGCTTATCGTGAATTTGATGCCGAAATTTATTTCCAAAGCCAAGCACAACAGGTGGCAGATGATCCTAATTCTCGTTGTGGTGATGTCTTGACTGGGCGTTGTAAACCATCTGATTGCCCATTATTTGGCACAGATTGTAATCCTAATAATGCTTATGGTGCGTTGATGGTTTCTTCCGAAGGCGCATGTGCAGCCTATTATCAATATCGGAGAGAATAAAATGAGCGAATTTATTACTATGGCGCACGGCAATGGCGGTGCTGCCATGCAGAAATTGATCCAAGATTATTTTGTTGAAGCCTTTGCGAATCCTATTTTGGCGCAAGGGGAAGATCAGGCAAGAATTCCATTAACCGAATTAGCAAAGCAAGGCGAAACATTGTCATTTAGTACGGATAGTTTTGTAATTGATCCCATTTTTTTCTCTGGTGGTAACATCGGGAAATTAGCGGTGTGCGGCACGGCAAATGATGTAGCGGTGTGCGGTGCGATACCAAAATATTTATCCTGTGGCTTTATTTTAGAAGAAGGATTGCCACTTGCGGATCTTAAAGCAGTTATTCAATCAATGGCAGAAACCGCAAAAGCAGCGGGCATTCAGGTTGTTACTGGTGATACAAAAGTGGTACAAAAAGGCGCAGTGGATAAGATTTTTATCAATACCAGTGGAATTGGTGTTATTCCTCAAAATTTGGATTGGGGCGTTCATAAAATTCAAACAGGCGATAAAATCATTGTTAGCGGCACCATTGGGGATCATGGCGCAACAATCTTAAATTTACGTGAAAAACTGGGTATCCAAACGGATCTTCACAGTGATTGTGCGGTGCTTTATCCACTAATTGAAAATTTACGTGAAGTAGATGGCGTAAAAGCGGTTCGAGATGCGACCCGTGGGGGGGTCAATGCTGTTTTGCATGAATTTGCACAAGCGCAACAGCTAGGTATTAATATTGATGAACAAGCCTTACCAATTCGCCAAGAAGTGCGTGGAATTTGTGAATTACTTGGTCTTGAAGCATTAAACTTCGCTAATGAAGGAAAGCTTGTTATTGTTGCCTCAGCCGAAAAAACACCAGAAATTTTGACTGCACTTCGTCGTCATCCATTAGGTGAAAATGCTGCTATAATTGGTGAAGTAACAACCGATAAAAAAGTGCGTTTAGTGGGCATTTTTGGACAAAGTCGATTGTTAGATTTACCAACAAATGAACCGCTGCCGAGAATTTGTTAATGATTAGATAAAATTAAAGCCTTGATAATCAAGGCTTTAGTTTTTATTAGGGGAGTGTATTCTATTGAATTATGCAGTCTCCATTGATATATGCTAATCGTTTTTATTTTCATAATTTAGAAAAGATAGTAATGATCTTTTCTAAATTTATAAACCTTACAGTATAAGAAAAAGTGAGTTGACAGAGGTACGAGATGGGTATACTATACCTACATATTTTAAATCTCACTTATTTATCTACTGCACATTGTAATAATTAATCAGGTTTAATCCACAAGAAATTTTTAATTTAAGTTAGAGAGGTAGTTATGATTAAAGTACAAACCCTATCCCACAGAAATATTCAATCTAAGTTAGAACGTTTAAAAGTTGGCGACGAGATTATTTTAGAGCTAGTTTTTGATGAAAACCAATTTTCTATGCATTCAGAATTAACAGTTATAGGTTTGGATAAGGGTAACCAAACAGGTAAAGCCAGATTTAATCAGGTAAGAGAAGGATCAAAAATTAAAACTTTTAATGATTACAGCCGTTACGCAGGAAGTATTATTTCCTTTAATTATAATGATATTTGCGATGTGGATAACTAAACGATGAAAACCATTTTACTTAAACATCTCGCCCAGCTTAACTCTGGTTTTACCATTAGAGAATCAATTGATTATCTGGAATATGGTGAAGTGAAAGCTGTGCAGATAAAAGATTTATCAAAGCAAAACCACCAAATCGATATTGATCTTTTGACTGGTATTGAATGGCGATACGATTCAAAACCACAATATTTATCGCATAATGCTATTTTATTAACATCACGAGGCGAGCTAGCAGCATACCTGTTTAAAGGCGATATTGAAGATAAAGTCGTAGCGAGTAATTCTTTTATTATCATCAATATAATAGAAGGGACAGTTTTACCGGAATTTATGGTTTGGTATCTAAATAATGCAATGGCTGCTAAAAATTATTTTTCTTCGGCATCAAGAGGCAGTTCACTACCAATTACTACGGTAGGAGTAGTGAAAGAATTGCCTGTTGCTGTCCCCACTCTAGCGCAACAAAAAGAGATCATTGAACGCCACTTACACGCACAGAGAGAAAAACAATACTTAGAGCAATTGATTCAACTTCGTCATGAATACAACAATGCTTTAGCCGAACAACTTTTAATGAAAAACTAAGGAATCATCATGAACACTGAAAATATCCAACAACACCCTCATCACAGTACGCTTGTTTCAATTATCTGGAATATTGCTAATGGACTTCGTGGGACTTACCGTCCGCCGCAATATCGCCGCGTGATGTTGCCTTTGATTGTGCTTGCTCGTTTTGATGCTATTTTATTTAAGCATGTAGATGCAATGAAAACACAGTATCAGGCAAAACAATCTTTATTTAATAATGAGTTAAGTATTCTTGATGCTAAAATAAATGCAGAAACTGATGAGGCAAAAAAAGAAAATCTAGAAAATCAGAAAAAAGCCAAGATTCAGATTTTTAATAACCAACTTGATCGCGAATTAACTGCAATTATTGGTTCTAACCGCAATCAAACGCTGTATAACGTCAGCGGTTTTAATCTTGCTCGTTTATTGGATGACCCGGACCACATCCGCACTAATTTAATTCAATACATCAACGGTTTTTCTTACAAGGCCAAAGATATCTTTGACAAATTTGAATTTGAAAAAGAAATCGACAAACTCGATGAAGCCAATCGTCTGTATAAAGTCCTGCAAACCTTTATCGGCGATTTACAATCTCATGGATTAACACTGTCGCCAGATATCATTTCGAACTCGCAAATGGGCTATTTGTTTGAAGAATTAATTCGTAAATTTAACGAACAAGCAAATGAAGAGGCAGGGGATCACTTTACCCCGCGTGAAGTCATCCGCCTTATGGTTAATATTGCGTTTGAAGAAGATCATCAAGAATTGTCTAAATCTGGCGTATACCGTGAAATCTACGACCCGACCTGCGGTACCGGCGGTATGCTTTCCGAATCTGAAAAAGCCCTAAAAGGATTTAACCAAAATATCAATCTCGGCTTATACGGGCAGGAGTATAACAACGAATCTTATGCCATCTGTTGTGCCGATTTATTGATTAAAGACGAGCCTGCTGAAAACATTATTTTCGGCGATACCTTAGGGGTAAAAAATGCCAAAGATAAAGGCAATGGTTATACCCCGCATGATGGACACCCAAGCAAACGCTTTGATTATATGTTTGCCAATCCGCCTTTTGGTGTGGAATGGAAAATCCAAGAAGATTACGTCAAAGAAGAATACGCCGATAAAGGCTTTAACGGGCGTTTCGGGGCTGGCCTGCCGCGTATCAACGATGGTTCGCTCCTCTTTTTGCAACATATGATGAGAAAAATGAAGCAGCCTGAAAAAGACGGTCAAGGCTCGCGCATTGCCGTGGTATTTAACGGCTCGCCGTTGTTTACCGGCGATGCCGGAAGCGGTGAAAGCAATATTCGCCGTTATGTAATTGAAAACGACCTGCTTGAAGCCGTTATCGCGCTACCGGATCAAATGTTCTACAACACTGGTATTTATACTTATATTTGGATTTTATCGAATAAGAAAAGCGCGAAACGACAAGGCAAAGTGCAGCTGATTAATGCGACACAGTATTTCCAAAAAATGCAAAAATCGCTCGGCAATAAACGCAACGAATTGTCAGAACAGCATATCGCAGAGATTACCAAACTGTATGCCAATTTTGCCGAAACCAAAGACAGCAAGATTTTTAGCAACCAAGATTTTGCTTATTTGAAAATCACGGTAGAACGTCCGTTGCGCCTCAATTTCCAAGCCAGCGCAGAACGCATTGAAAAACTGTGGGAACAAACCGCTTTTGTAAATTTAGCCAAAAGCAAAAAACTCAAAGACGAAGCGCAGATTAAAGCTGATGAAGCCATTGGCGCTGCGCAGCAAAACGCTATTATTGCCGCATTAAATGGCTTGGGCGATGAATTATATAAAAATCGTGAGGCATTTTTAAAAGTGTTAAATCCAGCCTTAAAAGCCTTAGATTTCACCATTGGCGCACTGCTGAAAAAAGCGATTTTAGAAGCCTTAAGCGAACGTGACCAAACCGCTGATATCTGCACTGATAGCAAAGGCAATAAAGAAGCCGATTCACAACTGCGCGATAGCGAACTTGTACCGATGCCATCTGAAATGCCATTCCCATTAAGTTTGGGCTACGACAATGAAACGAATTTGGACGATTTATTGACCGCACTTCGTCCAACGGTGCAAGAGTATATGAAAGCTGAAGTCTTGCCGCATGTGCCGGATGCGTGGGTAGATGAGGGCAAAACCAAACTCGGCTTTGAAATTCCGATTAACCGTCATTTTTATGAATACCAGCCGCCGCGTGATTTAGCGGTTATCAAAGCCGAAATCAACGCTTTGGAACAAGAAATCATGCAAATACTGGGGAATTTGCAATAACAAGCGGTCGGAAATTTTCCGGATTTTGCAAACTATCATCGTGGGGGACAGTTGAAACTTCCCTGCGATGATATCGACAACGAGATTTAAAATGAACAGATACGAAAGATATAAAGACAGCGGTATACCTTGGTTGGGGGAACTGCCGGAGCATTGGAAAACTTTATCAATAAAACGATTAAGCCAAGTAAAAAGAGGAGCGTCACCAAGACCGATTGATAATCCTGATTATTTTGACGATGATGGTGAATATGCTTGGGTAAGAATTGCAGATGTAACCGCAAGTAACATGTATTTGTTGGAAACAACACAACGATTATCTGATTTAGGTAAATCTTTTAGTGTTCCTTTGCAACCCAATAGTCTATTTTTAAGTATCGCTGGAAGTGTAGGCAAACCAATTATTACAAAAATAAAGGCTTGTATTCACGATGGATTTGTTTACTTCCCAGAATATAAACATAATATGAAATTTTTGTATTATATTTTCAGCTCAGGGCAGCCATATTTGGGCTTAGGAAAAATGGGAACTCAACTAAATCTGAATACAGATACAGTAGGTGCAATAAAAATTGCTCTTCCCTCTCCGAAAGAACAAACTACCATCGCCCACTACTTAGACACCAAGCTCGGTGAAATCGATGCGCTGATTGATAAGCAACAAACGCTGCTTGAAAAGCTCGCCGAACAGCGTACCGCCGTGATTACCCATGCCGTAACCAAAGGCTTAAATTCCGCAGCTCCGATGAAAAATAGTGGCATAGAATGGTTAGGGGATGTGCCGGCGCATTGGGATATAAAACATAGCAACCAAATTTTCAAAATTCATAACGGAGCAACACCAAAAACTTCTGAGCCTGATTATTGGGGAGATGAAATTGTTTGGTTTACTCCAAAGGATTTAGGAGATAACCAAAATAAGGAAATTTCAACCAGCCTGAAAATGATTACGAAGGAAGGGTATGAAAATTGCGGTGTTTCATTAGCTCCAGCTAAAAGTATTGCTTTATCCAAACGTGCACCAATTGGGCATTTAGCAATTACGTTGCTTCCTGCAGTAGTTAATCAAGGCTGTTTTTTATTGGAAGTATTAGCTCCTAATGATGTGAATTATTTATATTATTGGTTATATGCCAATAAGACGACATTGAATAGTTTTGGTCAAGGTTCAACATTTATGGAATTACCAAGAGAAAAATTTGCAATGTTAAAAATCTCTATTCCTCCTAAGAATGAGCAAATATCCATTGCAGATTACCTTGATCAAGAAACCGCCAAAATCGACCGCTTGTGTGATACGGTCAATCAAACCATAGGCCGTCTGAAAGAATACCGCACGGCGTTAATTACGCAGGCAGTAACCGGAAAAATTAAAGTCACCGATGAATAAAGGGTATAGTTGGATTCAAACCCACCTTGTAATCAATAAAATGGGAGCAAACGGATGCACACCGAACAACACTTTGAAAATGAAATCGAACACAGCCTGTTAACGGAAGGCGGTTATCAACAGGGTTTGGCAAAAGATTATGAAAAATCGACCGCACTTTTCCCAGCTGATGCCGTGGCATTTATTCAGACGACCCAGCCCAAATTATGGGATCGTTTGGAAATGCTGTTTAAAGATAAAGCGCAAGATGAGCTTATCAAAGCGCTGAATCAAGAATTAAACATTAAAGGCAGCCTGAATGTGCTGCGTAATGGTTTCCGAGTGGCAAACCGCACGGCAAAAATGGCGTATTTTGCCCCCAATTCCACTTTAAATGAAACCTCACAACAGCAATACGATGCGAATATCGTCAAAATTACCCGCCAAGTGATCACTGAATATAATGAGCGGATTGATATGGTGATTTCGGTAAACGGTATTCCTGTCAGCACGATTGAGCTGAAAAACGAGATGTCAGCAACCGGCTGGACGGTGGAAGATGCGAAGTATCAATACCGTAAAGAGCGCAATCCTCAAGGCAAGTTATTTGAATTTAAAAAACGCGCGTTGGTGCATTTTGCGGTGGATACACAAGAAGTTTATATGACCACCAAGCTTGAGGGCGAGAATACACGCTTTTTGCCGTTTAACCGTGGTTTTAACGATGGCAAAGGGAATCCGCCGGTTGAAAACGATGTGCGAACCGCTTATTTGTGGCGCGAGGTGTTGCGTAAAGATAGTTTAATGGAATTGATTGGACGTTTTTTACATTTGAGCCGTGAAGAACGAAAAATCCGCACGGATTCAGGCTTTCGCTATATTACCAGTGAAAGCATGATTTTTCCGCGGTTCCATCAGCTTGATGCAGTAAGAAAATTGATTGCCCATACTAAAACGCACGGTGCAGGGAAAAACTATCTGATTCAGCATTCGGCAGGCTCCGGCAAATCCAATACGATTGCATGGCTGGCGCATCATTTGGCTTCTTTGCATAATGCCGATGATGAAAAGATTTTTAATTCGGTGATTATCGTTACCGACCGCGTGGTATTAGACAGACAGTTGCAAGAAACCGTCGCACAATTTGAGCAAACCGATGGCGTGGTGCAGAAAATTGATAAGGATACCCATCAGCTTACGGCTGCCCTTGCGGCAAATGTGCCGATTATCATCACAACGATTCAAAAATTCCCTTATGTGATGCACAGCATTCAAACCAAGGCAAAACAGGGCGAACACATTTCGCTTGATACCGAGGGCAAACGCTTTGCGGTCATTGTGGATGAGGCACACAGTTCACAAACGGGTGAAACCGCCGGCGAGTTGCGTCAAGTCTTAAACAAAAGCGGGATTGAAGCTGCGATTGCTGCTGAATTTTTAGATCTGGATGAGGATGAACAAGCCGATATTGAGGTTCAAAAAAATATCCTGCGCGAACAATTCAAACGTTGCCGCCAAGATAATTTGAGCTTTTTTGCTTTTACCGCTACGCCAAAATGGAAAACTTTGGCTTTGTTTGATGAGCCGAACGAGCAGGGTGAAACCCCATTCCATAGCTACAGCATGAAACAGGCGATCGAAGAAGGTTTTATTTTGGACGTATTGGCAAATTATGCGACCTATAAACAATATTTCCGTTTATTGCGGACTGCTGATAGCGATATTGAGTTGCCGAAGCATAAAGCGAAAAAAGAGCTGATGCGTTTTGTGAATTTGCATACAAGCGCAATCAGTCAGAAGGTTGAAATTATTATTGAGCATTTCCAGTCTGTAACTCGCCATAAAATTGGTGGCTATGCTAAAGCCATGGTAGTCACGAGTTCGCGTGAAGCTGCCGTTCGCTATAAATTGGCATTTGATGAGTATATTGCTGAAAAAGGTTATGAAGGGATTAAATCACTAGTGGCGTTCTCCGGCAAAGTGATTCTGTCGGAACAAACCGAAAAAGAATATTCTGAACCAAGCATGAATGGTGGTATTAAAGAAACTGAATTGCCCGAACAGTTTGACTGTGATAATTATCAGGTGCTTTTGGTTGCCGATAAATATCAAACAGGCTTTGACCAGCCCTTATTGCACACCATGTTTGTCGATAAAGTGTTGTCTGGCGTACAGGCGGTACAAACGCTTTCTCGTTTAAACCGTACGGCAAAAGGCAAAGAAGATACGTTTGTACTGGATTTTGTCAACGATCATGAAGCAATCTATGATGCCTTTAAACCTTATTACCAACGCACAGCATTAGGCGATATCCCGAGTGATGAGAAGTTGGCCTGTTTAGGCAACACGTTGGATGAATGGAAAATTTATACGCAAAGTGATATCGATGAGTTTGCAAATATTTGGTTTAGCGGACGAACAACGCCTACCAATAGTGACCATAAAAAGCTTAACGCAGTCATTGATAAGGCAATTGAAAAATATAAGCATATTTCAGACGACCCTAAGCATAATGAAGAACAACAAAAGCTCTTTAAAAGCCAGCTTCAGAGCTATTTGAATCTCTATTTGTTTGTTTCGCAGATTCTGCCATATGCTGATTCTATACATGAAAAACGCTATGTCTATCTCAAAGCCTTGATGATGAAACTTCCACGAGGCAAGCAAAGCGAAAAATTGGATTTATCCAAAATGGCGATTTTGCAATACTACCGCTTGCAACAAATCGGGGAAGGCTCTATCAAACTGAACGAAGGAGAGGCTGAACCACAAAAAGGCTCTACTGATGTAGGTACTGGCCAAGTGAGCCTTACTGAAGAATTGGATAAACTCATCAAAGAACTGAACGAAGCCTTTACAACTGAGTTTACATTAGCAGATCAGCTATTTTTTGAATCTGTCGAAAAATTTGCTCGCGAGAATCCTGATATTGTCGATGCCGCCAACAACAATCCTTTGTCATCATTTATGGATTATTTCAACACAAGGATTGATGATTTGCTGGTTGGACTGTTCGAACAGTTTGGTGAAAGTGTTGCTAAAGTACTAAATAACCCTCAAATTAAACATAAAGTCTGTCGCCGCTTGGCAAAACAGATTTATGAGAATGTTCATTTAGAGAAGTAGAACGTTAAGACTTAAAAGGCCGTCTGAGATTCAATTTTCAGACGGCCTTTTTAATATTAAAGTCTCATAACATTATAGAGCGTTGTAGCAATGCGAAAAATTGAGTTTCTCATATGGTGACATATAAATTCTTATTTTTATCATCCTAAAATTTACAGTAAGGAAGATATCACTATGTCGAAAATAAAAATTTCTAGATTTATATTTTACGGCACAGTTTTGACTAGTATTTTGGGCGGGATATTCTTCACGAATTATGAGCCTATTATAAAATATACATTCGGGGAATGAGCCTATACTTATTTCGGGGATTGGAAAATATTTGTAGGGCTTGCCTTTCTCTATTTGAGTGTTTTTTTGGGGAGTACAAATTTGCCCTAGTTAAAAAAGCCTTGATTTCAGTAAAATCAAGGCTTTGTAATGTCGTATAATGACGTATGATTTTGATTGTTGGTGGGCTGGGGGAATATGAATTTTTAATTTAACTATTTGAAATAAAATAAGTAATTATTTATCTTGTTTCATTTTTCATACAGCTATTCCTACTAAAATTTTTATCTAGGTAATTATATTCACGTCAGTTTTACTTGGTTTTGAGTATATGTCAAATCGGCTCTTTGTACAATAAAAACCGCACCTTTCGATGCGGTTATAGTCAATATTGGAATTTCATTTTACAACGCGCTTTGAGCTATTTCAAGAAAACCCTAAAAATCCATATCGTGCTGCTTGCCCTTCTTCTCGCTCTCATACGCCGTTTTACAGTGATTCCGGTCAAAGAAAATCCCATTAATCACGTAATACAACACGCGCCAGCGTTTTTTCGGTTGTGGTTTTAAACAGGCGCGGCGGTAAGTACGTGATGATAGCGTTTCATCGGCAGCACCGCCGGTTAAGGCGTTAAAAAATTGGTCAGCCCCAATCAGCATTGAACAGGAGATTGAACAATGGCAGTTCCAAGTAAATTAAAAAAATATGGCTACCACGTTGTGATTGCCACAGACCAACTGTTTAACACCCTCACAGGTGGCGCAGCGGATGAAACCCTTTCCAGCCGCACTTATCGCGGTGCGATGTTAGCCGAGCAGCCGAAAAAACGCTGGCGCGTGTTGTATCGCGTGATTAATGGGATTTTCTTTGACAAGAATCATTGCAAGACAGCGTATGAAAGCGAGCTTTCGCGTAAACAATACCCAGATGATTTTCAAACTAAGGCTGCTGAATAAGTAGCCTTTTCCTTTAGGAGAAATTATGTCAATCCTAGGTTCTATGACGGATGCTGTGAATAAGGCTAAAACACCGCAAGCCCCAACTATTTCCACTCAACCGCCGACAAAAGATACATCACAAACAATGGCAGGCAATGTGTCCAATTTATTAAATAGCAATTCACTTTTAATGAATAGTGCGGCTGCTAAAGGAGAGCGTATGGCTGCTAATCGCGGCTTGCAAAATTCAACCATTGGTGTGGAATCTGCTCAACGTGCAATGCTTGATGCGGCAATGCCAATTGCAAGCCAAGATACGCAAAATGCGTTTGCGGAAAAACAAACTCGCTTACAAGCTGATTTAAGTTTCCAAAATCAAAGTAAGCTCAATCAGCAACAAAATCAATTCACCGCATCGCAGGCAGAATTAGAACGTGGTCATCAGCGTGGAATGGCGCAATTACAATCTGACCTAGCTTATAACAATCAAAGCAGATTGAATCAGGCGCAGAATCAGTTTACCGCATCTCAAACTGCACTTGAACGGCAACAACAAAAAGATATGGCGAATTTGAATCATCAAAATGAGATGAAGAACTTAAATGCGCAAGTTGCGGCGAACACTATTGGTAAATCCATTGATTTCACCATGCAAATCACCAGTAACTTCGATGCGCAAATAGCCACGATCTTGAATAACTCGAATATGAAAGCTGAGGATAAAACAAAGGCGATTGAGCAGCTAAAAGCAAGTCGAGATTCAGAGATTCAATTTATGAGTAAGTTTATGCAGGGAATTCCGACCACTAGACAAAACTGGTCGTCATTTCCTAGCTTAGGTGTTCCGTCAATTCAAATTAGTTAAGAGGAGAAAGGTTATGGCGTTTTGGGATGGTGCATGGGATGCAATTAGTGGCGCTGGTAAATGGCTGGGGGAAACAGCTGGAAGTGCAATGGATTGGATGGACAACCATAAAGCAGCAAGTAATATTATCGGTAATGTTATTGCTGGTGCTGGTGGTTACTTTGCACAAAAACAAGCTGGTAAAGATTTGATCAATCAGCAACGTGAGTTATTAAATCTGCAAGATCAGATGAAATCAAAATATTCAGCAGTACCAGATGCGGATTGGTCGTATAAAAGTTTGACAGTAGATGATTCTCCTGGGTTAGCAAATGGCGGTATTTTGACTGAAATGAAGAAACGTTCTGAAACTAAAGGGGCTAACAATGGCAGAGTTGCATGATAGTTTTGGTGAATCAATGGAAAAAGCTGGCTATGAGCGAGCTAGTGATTCTGATTCATCCTTTTCCGGTGGCGGTGGTTGGCGAGAAGATAACAGTAGTGATAGTTATCGCAGTACGTCAGATAGATGGAATGACCATAAATCTAGATATGGAAAAGACAAAGTCTATACTGATGCATTTAATGAGCGAAGAAATAACTCTAGTTGGAGTAGTGGTTACAGCGCAATTAGCCGAACAATTAGTGAAAAATATCATTCGCTTTCTAATGGTCAAATGAGTGCTGCTGTTCCAGAAAAAGATCAGAAAACACTCACTGGAGGTTTATTTGGAAAAAGTTACTCCAATACTCCTTATTCCGAACGCACTCCTTCTATATTTGATAGAAACATACGTGGTTCAATGACATTAAATAACGGCGATGCATGGTCAAGCGATCCCCAATATTCATCCGTTCGAGACCAGACGACCATTAATAGTCACGACCGTATTAAACGGGGCGAAGAATTGAACTTAATTGGTCGTGCTGTAGGAGGCGTTTTTAGTGGGGTGGGTGGGGCAGCAACAACTCCAGTTGGCAAAATTGCTGAAGGTGCGGCAAATCTTGGGCTTTCCCGCGTTGGGGATTTATCTCGACAATTCAAAAGCAACCAAGAGCAAGCGTATTATGATAGCCTCACTCCAGAGGGGAAAGCGTATTATGATACAAGAGTAGATTTCATTGATAAATCTTATAAGAATGCTCGGGAAAAATATGAAACGAACGATAAATGGATCGATAGAGGTATTACAGCTGCACAAGTAGGTTTATCTACTTTAGGGCCTCCTGGTGCGATGCTGGCGTCTGGGATTGGTTTATTAGGTAAAGCGATCAACAAAAAAGACACGATGACAAAATCATTACGTGATTTAACAGAGACGCTTAACTCTAACGCATTAAATAACCACATCGCACAACAAAATGAATTAGCTGAAAAAGAACGCCGAGCGTATAAGGAATTTATGGCTGGGCGTGATTTACGCAGTGACAATACACAACCCAAAGGCATACTTAACACTATGCATAATCGTATGCAAAATATAGAGCATGATAAACAGGTCAAAACGAGTGACGTTCCTAACCTAAGAAATTACTGGGCAAATATCATCGTATCATAGGAGAAATTCATGGGTATTTTAGATTCAATGACACAACAATCACAACCACAGACAACAGAACAAAGTGCGGTCGAAAATCCACAGGGTTCACAACAACAGGGAAGTATGGCGCAGATGTATCAAATGTTGATGCAAAATTCCATTAATGCTATCGCAAATGTTGCGCAACAGCGTATTCAAGAAAAAGGACCAAAAGAAGGTATTGCAGATTTAGTCGCAAAAGCGATGATTTCAAATCTTCAGGCCGCGCAACAAAATGGCAAAACTATTCCGCCGCAAGTGATGATGCAAGTCGCTAAAGATTTAGCTATGCAATTATTACAGCAAGTTGGTGTGCCAGAAGAGCAAATTGATGATGTATTGATTGATATTTTAATGAATGCGCTTGAGCAATTTGGCGAAGCAACGCACGGTGCGTTACCTCAGGAAGAAGAACAGCAATACGTTGATATGATCAACAAAGTGGCTGAAATGGAAAGCCAACGCCGTGCGCAAGTGCAAAATGGCAAATCACAACCAATGCAACAAGGGGCGTAATTTATGGGATGGGGTGGAATTTTAGGTGCGATGACACAAGGATTGGGAACTGGTATTGTCAAAAATGTTGAGCAAGGGTGGAAAGATGAAGAAACTCAAAAGTTGTTAGATTGGAAAACGGCAGAAGCCGACAAACAACGTGCTTTTGATAGTGAATTGCTTGATAAAAAATACAAGCATGAGTTTGAGCTTGAAGATCATAGAACTCGTAATGAGATTTCAGCGGCGGCTGCAAAAGCACGAATTTCAGCACGTTATTCTCATAGTGGTGAATCAGAAGCGCAAAAAAATCTTCTCGGCGCAACTCAAACTCTTGGTATTTATGATAGCCAAATACATGCTTTGCAAGAAAAATTGTCTGCAACAGAAGATAAAGAGCAACAAAATGCGATTACTGCAAGAATCAATGCTGTTTCTGCTGAACGCGAGAATTATCTCAAACGCCCTGATACAATCGCTGCATTTAAGGGGGCTGGCCAGATGGGGCAAGCGCTTTATATGACCGGTGGTGGTGATATGGATTTATACAATCCGAAACCAGTGGAGCGCAAAACGGTAGCTGAGGATGTTAAATCTTCTGTCGCTCCTCCTGTGCGCAATATGATTGATGTAAATAATCTCACTCCACAACAGGCGGAAGATATTGCAAGACAAAAAAAGTGAAGAAGCCGCTCATTTGCAGTTTGCCAAAGCATCAGCTGATGCTAAAGATTGGGCGCAAAAACGCACACAGTATCAATCATCAACTTTTATTCCACGAACATTCTAAAAAGTGCGGTCAGATTTTCGCATTTCAATAAAAGCAAAAGGCGAGGTTTTAGCCCCGCCTTCTTTTGCTTGTTTAACAGTAAAGTTAATGTTTACTTGAATTAATTCTAACGTATCTAATCGTCCGTTACAGTTACAAAAGCGAAGTCTTTTTCCATAATTGCTTTTGCTCGCTCAAACTCTTCTGTTCCCTGTTCATCAGAACAATTTTCAACAAAGTCTATAAAATCCTGATTATCAATTTTCACAATGTTGTTTGATTCGTCATATACAACTTCGCTTGAAAAATAAAGTTACCCCTGTTCTTTCCATTATTTAGCTAATTCTTCTGATTGAAATACTTTTCTTGGATTCCCATCAAGGGAACAAAAACATAGGGTTTTGATAGATTCTCCTTTGATTTTGTCTCACGCATTATTCTTACCAAGAAATTTAATACTCAGGGAATAGAACAGTCCGCGGATCACTCACGGATCATTTTAAGTTATTATTTAGTTATATCGCCGTTAGTGAATTTTCTCTAAGGTATTGTTTTTATTGGCGTTGTTATGGCGAGGTTATTTAAAATTTGGGCTGGGGTCATCTGAATTGATGCGATTCAAGCCTTATTCTATAAGGGTTCTTTAAAATTCAAAGTTAAAATCTACTCCTAAATCTACTCCTAAAATCCAAAGTGCTCCCTAAATTCTATTCATTTTTGCAAATAACTATTCATAACCGTTTGAGATTCTAAGTTTCAATCTATGGTTTTTCAAGTTAGGGTAATGATAGGGCGGTTATCTGTAAAAAATAAAAATTTTCGCGGGAGATTTTTTTTGTGAAGTTTAATCACTTATTCACTTCTAACGGTCATTTTTCACTGTAAGTATTTGATTATAAAAGACGAAAAGACAAGTGATTAACAAGTGATACACAAGTGATAAAGTGATTAATGAAAGTGATTTATCACTTTTTTTGCCATTTAATCACTTCTGGCCACCAGCAAAAAAGAAAAATGCGATCTATTTGACCAATTTTCTAATTCACAAAAGGAAGGGATAAAGCATCTTGTTTCTGCTGCTTGTCGTGTAATGATGAGTGATGATTATCGCTAGTAGCTAGAGATTAAAAGGTACTCCTAAGGGGATCCCCTTTCCACGGGGTTTCGGGCGCGCGGTTTTCGGCTAATTTTTAGGTTTCTAGGCATCATCATCTTTCATCTAAAATCTTAATTTTGCGGTTGTAAAAATTGAGTTGAATGTACGGTTTTGACAGGTAAGCCCATAGCGATTTTACCCCTCGCGCGCGCGTACTGATCCCGAAATTCAATAAAAAAGGCTCAATGCATTTCATCAAGCCTTATTATTCAATTTCTAAATATTCTTGTTTTGGTAACTTAAAGGGCGGGTGTGAAGAATAATCAATAATCCTAACCTCTTTGCCATCTTCTAGCAGTTGGTAATGTAAAACATATTCCGAAGTTCTACACCCAAAAGGCTTTGAAGTATTAAATTGCCTTATTCCTGTATGGTAATGCCAGAGGTTATATTTAATTGCATATTTTACTTTTTTTATAAATTCGGGATCGTTTTTGCTTACGTCATCACTGCATTTATTTAACCCCTCAAGTCCTTCAAAACCAAATTCATAAACATGCTTAATAAATTCAGCAATCACTTTTCGATCTTGATTAGGGTAATTTTTAAATTCCTTTTGGAATAGTTTCCCAATCTTAATTGTCTCTACTGCATTAGCCATTGCTCTATATCCTTTGCACTAGCTAGATT